>NZ_CP047146.1:0-600000 GCF_009834125.1 Streptomyces sp. GS7 | reverse complement strand
CGTCCGGGTGGGCGCGGGCGGCGGCATCGGCACCCCCGAGGCGGCGGCCGCGGCCTTCGTCCTCGGCGCCGACTTCGTGCTGACCGGGTCGGTCAACATCTGCACGGCCGAGAGCGGCCTCAGCGCCCGGGTCAAGGACATGCTGTGCGCCCTGGACGTGCACGACACCACGTACGCGCCCTTCGGCGACCTCTTCGAACTGGGCGGGCGGGCCCGGGTGATGAAGAAGGGGGTGCTCTTCCACGCCCGCGCCAACAAGCTCTACGACCTGTGGCGCACGCACGACGACTGGCACGGCATCGCCCCCGAGGTCCGCGCCCGCATCGAGGAGCGGTACTTCCAGGACTCCTTCGAGAGCGTCTACGCCCAGGCCAGGGCGGCGTCCGCGCAGGACGCGCGGGACGTGCCGGGCATGGGCGAGGAGCCGGACCCCAAGCGGCGCATGGCGCTCGTCTTCCGCTGGTACTGCGACCGCGCGCTGCGCCTGGCGGTGGCGGGTGAGGCGGGCCGCGAGACGGACTTCCAGGTCTTCTGCGGCCCCGCCCTGGGCGCGTGCAACCAGTGGCTCCGCGGCACCGGCCTCGACGCCTGGCGGCAGCGGCACGTCGACGAGATCGGCCGCCGGATCCTCGACGGGGCCGCACGGATCACCGGCTGACCCCCCATCGGAAAGGCAAGAACGTATGACCGACGTTGAGTACGACCTGTCCGACCCGGCGTTCATCACCGACCCCGCGGCAGCCGAGCGGTGGCTGAGTGCGCCGCGCCCGGCGTGCCCCGGCCGGTCCCTGGACGGCTCCCCGGTGCTGGTGGTCACCCGTTACGAGACCGCCCGGGAGGTGCTGTCCGACCCGCGTTTCACCAGCCGCCCGCCCGGCGACTCGCACATCCGCGGGCTGCTCGGTCAGGGCGTCCCCGAGGACCTGGCGCCGCTGATGTCGTCGACGCTGCTGTCGATGGACACCGCCGACCACAACCGGGTGCGCCCGCTGGTGACCCTGGCCTTCTCCGCGAAGCGGGTGCGCTCGCTGCGCCCGCGGATCGAGGAGCTGGTGACCGGGCTGCTGGACGCGATGGACCCCGGAGTGGAGGTCGATCTCCTCGGCGGGCTGGCCGACCCGCTGCCGCTCGCGGTCATCGGTGAACTGCTCGGCGTGGACGCGGCGGACCGGGCCCAGTGGCTGGCCTCGGCCGAGACCTTCACCGGCAGCAGCCCGGCCACCCCCGACCAGGTCGGTCCCGCGCTGCGCGGCATGGTCACGGTACTGGGCGAACTGATCGACAAGCGGCGCGCACGGCCCGGGGACGACCTGGTCTCCGAGCTGGTGCAGACGCACGACGCGGACGGCGCACGGCTGACCGACACCGAACTGCTGGCGCTGGCCATGCTGGTGATCCAGGCCGGGCACGACTCGGTCCGCCAGTTCCTCGCGCAGAGCGTGTGCACGCTCCTCGCCCACCCCGACCAGCTGGAACTGGTGCTGGCCGACCCGTCCCGGTGGCGCACCGCGCTCCCGGAGATCATGCGCCACGCCACCCCCGTCAAGCACGCCTTCCGCCGGTTCGCCACCGAGCCGGTCGAGGTCGAGGGGCACACCGTGCAGGCCGGCGAGGGCGTCCTGGTGGTGCTGGCCGCCGCCAACCACGACGCGGACCAGTTCGCGGAAGCGGGCCGGCTCGATGTGACCCGTACCCCCAATCCGCACCTGGGCTTCAGCCACGGGCCGCACTTCTGCCCGGGGGCCTCGCTGGCCCTGACGCAGGCGGAGATCGCGCTGTCCGCACTGTTCGGACGGTTCCCCGGCCTGCGGCTGGCGGTACCCGCCGAGCAGATCGCTCCACGGTTCCTGATCGGCATGCAGCGGCTGCCGGTGCGCCTGGCCTGAACACAGGTGCCGTACGCCACCCGACCCACACACCGACGAAGAGAGACGACATGACCGACAACTCGTACCGGCAACCGCAGACCGTGCCGCACGAGTCGGAGCAGGAGCGCGACTCCCGGCTGCGCCTGACCGAGCTCCTGGCCGAAACGCCGATCCCGCCCGAGTACCTGATCGACAACCTCCCCGTCTACCTGCGCCGCAACCAGCTCGCCGACCTGCTGGCCATGGACGCCCTGTACCGGATGATCACCGATGTCCCGGGCGTCATCATGGAGTTCGGCGTCCTCCACGGCCGCCACCTCGCCACCTTCACCGCCCTGCGCAGCATCTACGAGCCCTACAACTCGCTGCGCCGCATCATCGGCTTCGACACCTTCACCGGCTTCCCCAGCGACATCGCCGAGATCGACCGCGCCACGCCCAGCGCCCACCCCGGCCGGTTCGCGGTGCCCGAGAACGAGGTGGACCACCTGCGCGAGGTGCTGCGCGCACACGAGGCGAACGAGCCCTGGGGCCACACCCAGCGCAGCTTCGTGGTGCAGGGGGACGTCCGCAAGACGGTCCCGGAGTACCTGCAGGAGAACCCGGAGACCATCGTCTCGCTGGCCTACTTCGACCTCGATCTGTACGAGCCCACACGCGAGCTCCTGGAGGTCGTCCGGCCCCACCTGGTCAAGGGCAGCATTCTCGCCTTCGACGAGCTGACCCACCCCAAGTGGCCGGGAGAGACCACGGCGCTGCGCGAGTTCATGGAGCTGGGCAACGCGAAGCTGCGCCAGCTGACCACGCGCGAGAACCCGGTCGTCTACCTGGAGTGGGGCGCGAGCTGACCCGCCCATGACGTGAGACGGTCCGCCCGAACCCGGGCGGACCGTCTCACGTGGCCGTTCGGTTGTTCAGCGCTGCGACTGTGCGGCGCTGCGGCTGGTCAGCGGTTCACCATGCCCAAGCCTCCGGGCCCGGGCCGCCGTTGCCGATCGGCGGGAAGAGCGTGTCCAGCTCGCCCAGCACCTCCTCGGGCAGCTCCCGCTCCATGGCCCGCAGGGCGCCTTCGAGTTGGGCCACGCTGCGCGGGCCGATCACCGGGGCCGTCACGCCGGGGCGGGACAGCACCCAGGCCATGCCGATCTCCGCCGGGTCGGCGCCCAGGCGGTCGCAGAGCTTCTCGTACCCGGCGATGGCGTCCCGGTGCGTGCGCAGCGCCTCGACCGCGCGGCCCTGGGAACTCTTCATCGCCGTGCCCTCCTCCAGCTTCCGCAGCACCCCGCTCAGCAGCCCGCCGTGCAGCGGCGACCACGGCAGCACGGCGACCCCGTACCGCTGACACGCCGGGACGACCTCCAGCTCGATGTGGCGGGTCACGAGGTTGTACACGCTCTGCTCGGAGACGATGCCGAGGAAGTGGCGGCGGGCCGCGGCCTCCTGGGCCTCCGCGATGTGCCAGCCGGCGAAGTTCGAGGAGCCGACATAGCGGACCTTGCCCTGCCGGGTGAGGGTCTCCATCGCCTGCCACACCTCGTCCCAGGGGGCGTGCCGGTCGACGTGGTGCATCTGGAACACGTCGATCCAGTCGGTCCGCAGCCGACGCAGCGAGTCCTCGCAGGAGGCGATGATGTGCCGGGCGGACAGGCCCGAGTCGTTGGGCCAGTCGCTCATGGGGTTGAAGACCTTGGTGCCCAGGACGACCTTCTCGCGGCGGCCGCCGCCCTGCGCGAACCAGCCGCCGAGGAACTCCTCGGTGTAGCCCTTGTGCTTCTGCCAGCCGTACTGGTTGGCGGTGTCGACGAAGTTGATGCCGTGGTCGAGCGCGGTGTCCAGGATGGCATGGCTCTCCTCGTCACCGGCTCTGACGCCGAGGTTCAGCGTACCCAGGCAGATCCTGCTGACCTGCAGGGCGGTGCGGCCGAGATAGGTGTACTGCATCGATGTCCTCGTGTCCTTGTTGGCCTTGTTGCGCTCGTTGGCCTCGTCGTTCTCGTTGGTCTCGCTGTTCTCGCTGTTCTCGTCGGCCTTCGAGGAGAGCCGTCCACTGCCTGTGGAGGGAGTCCTCCAGCGGCACCCGGGGTGACCAGCCGAGGAGTTCGCGCGCGGTGCGGATGTCCACCTGGGTCCAACTGCTGCTGTTGCCGCCCGCGGGCGTGGCGCCCGCGGGGGCGGGCCGTTCGTCGACCAGGTGCGGGGGCAGTCCCGACGCGGCCACCAGCAGCCAGGCCAGCTCGCGCACGCTGATCGCGGTCCCCCGCCCGATGTTGACGACCCGGCCGGACACCGGAGCCGTGGCCGCCGACACGACGGCGGCGGCGACGTCCTCGACGTCGATGAAGTCCCGCCGGTCCTCGGTCACGTCGAGGCTCACCGGCGTCCCGTCGGCCATGGCCCGCCGCAGCCGCTCGGCCAGGCCGCCGAGGAAGCTGCGGCGGGGCGAGCCGGACCCGCAGACGTTGGAGATGCGCAGCACGCAGCCGTCGACACGGCCCTCGGCCGTCGCGTCCAGGACCATGCGCGTGCCGGCCAGTTTCGTCCTGGCGTACGGGCTGACGGGGTCGGCCGGATGTCCCTCGCCGATGACCGTGCCGACCGGGACCTGCCCGTACTCGTACACCGAGCCCAGCTGCACCAGCCGCGGCCGGGCCGGGGCCGCGGCGACGGCCCGTACCAGCCGCTCCAGCAGCGGGATGTGCGAGGCCGTCATCTGCGCCTCGGTGCCCTCCCAGGTGTCCGTCACCGCGTTGACCACGGCATCGGCGCGGGCCACCAGGGCGTGCAGCGCCTCGGCCGGGCCCGTCAGCACGTCCAGCGGCACCAGCTCCGCCCCGGGGACCGGCTCCCGGGGACCGCGGGTCACCGCCAGCACCCGGTGGCCGGGGAGCTGCCCGAAGGCCCGGCAGATGTGCCGCCCCAGGAAGCCGGCGCCGCCCAGGACCACGACCGTGCGCTCCGGCCCGCCGGGCGCGCCGTCCCCGCGCCCGGCGTCGTACGAGGCGTCGTGCGAGCCGTCGTACCGGCCGTCGTTCACCGGCGCCGCCAGGGCAGGTCGAGGCATGCCTGGTAGGTCGGCAGCCTGCCGAGGCGCCCGGCCTCGGCCAGGGACGGCGCGTTCCGGTCGCGCTCGGAGAGGACGTACTCCATGCCCGTGGGCCAGGGCAGGCCCAGCGCCGGGTCGAACGGGTCGATCTCGTGCTCGGCCGCCGGGTCGTACTCCACCGAGTTCAGGTAGTGCGTGACGGTGTCGTCCTGCAGCGCGATGAAGGCGTGCCCGAGCCCCTCCTCCACGTACACCGCCTCACCGGAGGCGGCGTCCAGGTGGATGCTGTCCCACTGGCCGAAGGTGGGCGAGCCCACCCGCAGGTCGACCACGACGTCCAGCATCGCGCCCCCGACGCAGCAGACGACCTTGGCCTGTCCCGGCGGTACGTCCGCGTAGTGCACCCCGCGGACGGCGCCCCGCCGGGACATGCTGTGGTGGCTCTGCCCCAAGTGCAGTGCCCGCCCGGTGGCTTGGGCGAACGCCGACTCCACGTAGAGCGCGACGAACGCTCCGCGTGTGTCGCGGAAGACGTCGGGGGTGATCCGGTAGGCACCGGGGACCGCCAACTCACGGATCTTCACTGCCGGTGCTCCTTAGTCTCCGTCTCCGTCTTCGTCTCCGTCGTCACCAGGTGACGGGCAGCTCCGCGACACCGTAGAACGCCATGTCCTCGTACGGTGGCACCTGTTCTGCCGCCACGGCCAGGCGCAGTTCGGGGAAGTGGCGCAGCAGCTCCCGCAGCGAGACCGCGATCATCAGCCGCGCCTGGTGCTGCCCCAGGCAGCGGTGCGCGCCGTGCCCGAAGGCGACGTGCTGCACCGCGTTCCGCCTGGTCAGATCGAGCCGGTCGGCGTCGGGGAAGGTCCGCTCGTCGCGGTTGGCGGCGGTCAGGGAGGCGACGATCACCTCACCGCCGGCGATCTGCTGGTCGCCGGCCGCGGCATCCTCGGTGGCCTTGCGGACCGAACCCATGTTGTTGATCGGCAGATAGCGCAGCAGCTCGTCGACGGCGTTGTCGACCAGCTCGGGGTCCTTGCGCAGCAGGTCGAGCTGGTCCGGGGTGCGCAGCAGGACGAAGATGCCCAGGCCGATGGCGTGCGCGACCAGGTCCTTTCCCGCGATGCGCAGCTGGAGCCCGATCGAGGCCGCCTCCTCGTCGCTGAGCGGTCCCCGCTCGTCCTCGGCGGCGAGCAGTTCGCTGAGCACGTCGTCGCCCGGCTGCGTCCGCTTGGCGCGGACCAGGTCGAGCATGTGGAACCACATCTCCTGGTACGTCGCGACGAACACCTCGGGGGTGACGTCGGCCCCGACCAGGCGCCCCACCTGCCGCTCGAACCGCTCCTGGTCGTCCAGGGTGGTGCCGAGCAGGTCGCAGGAGACGCGGGCGGAGATCGGCCACGCGAAGTCCTTCATGAGGTCGGCGGGCCCGCCGCGCCCCCGTATCTCCTCCAGGCGCTCGCCGACGATCCGCTCGACTCTGGGCTCGAACCGCCGCATTCTACGTACGGAGAACATGTCGGCCAGCAGACGGCGATAGCGGGTGTGCTCCGGCGGGTCCATGCCGAAGATCCAGCCGGGCGGGCTCTGCCCGTCGATGACCGGCGGCAGGACGTGCAGCGACGAGCTGAAGTGGCCGTCCTTCAGCGCCTTCCTGACGTCCTTGTACCGGGTCAGCAGCCTGCCCTGGCGGCCGTGTTGCAGCGTGACGACGACCGGGTCGCCGTCCTGCTGCACCCGGCGGTAGTCGTCCGGCGGGTCGAAGGGGCAGCCGCGCGGCTGGGCCCCGGGGACGGGCAGCGTCTCGGTCACCGCTCTCCCCCGGTCACGTCGCCGGCCGCCGCGGGCTTGTCCTGGAGCACCAGGTGCGGGTCGGCGGACTCGTACCAGCCCAGGAACGGGGGGCAGGTGTCGTAGCCGAGCAGCCGCTGGACCTCCTCGGGGTACGCGCGGACCTTCTCCACGGGCACGGCGAGGAACTGGTTCTCCTCCTGCCGCATATTGCCCGCGATCATGGAGATGGTCAGGCCGGTGCGCGGCCCGTCCGACCGGTTCGGGCCGCCGCCGTGGTAGGTGCCGCCCAGCCAGATCAGGCAGGAACCGGCGGTCATCTCGGCGGGGACGGCCTGGTCCTTGGCGGGCGGCTCCTCGTCGCCGAGGGTGTGGCTGCCGGGGACGACCAGCGTGGCGCCGTTCTCGGTGGTGAAGTCGCTCATGGCCAGCATCAGTTGGACGCGGCTGATGGGCGAGGGGTAGGTGCGCAGATGCGACATGTCGTCGCGGTGCAGCCACTGCGCGCCCTCGTCGGGCCAGATCTGGATCACCTGGGTCGCGCTGATCTGGACGTTCGGGGCCAGCTCGACGCGCTGCCCGCCCATCCACACCGGGACCGGCCGCTGGATCAGGCGCCGCGCGGCGCCGAGGAACTGCGGCAGCAGCGCGATCGTCGCGGCGTGCCGCGTCCGGGCGAACAGCGACGAGAGCCGCTTGGTGCGGTGCCCGGCGAAGTCGTTGTCACCGTAGTCCCAGTCGTCCAGGGCCGGGCCGAGGTCCTCCCACAGGCCCTTCAGCGTCGCCTCGTCGACCAGGTTCTCGATGATCAGACCGCCGTCGCGCTCCAGCACCTCGCAGACCTCGTCCACGGAGGCGCTCGGACTCAGGCGAGTGAGCGTCGGTTTCACAGCGCACCCCTACTCAGTTGTCGTGGTTCCGCTGCGGATTCAGCGGGTTGACGGGCGTGAAGGTGCCCAGCCGTTGCTCGACCGCGGCGGCGGCGTCGAGGCACACGTCCTCGCGGAAGGGCCGGCCGATGAGCTGCACGCCCTGCGGCAGGCCGTCCGCGATCCCGGTCGGCACGGCCACGGCGGGCAGCCCGGCGAAGGTGGACACCGAGCACAGCCGCATCGCCGTCATCACCCGCTCCAGCCCCTCCGGGTCGCGGGACTCCAGGCCGGGCTCGACGGGCTGCTCGGTGAAGACCGGCCCCAGCAGCAGCGGGTAGCGGTCGAGGAACTCGGCCCAGGCGCGCTGGATCCCCATCCGCTCCCCGGTGAGCTGCACGTACTCCGCGAGGCCGACGGGCGGGGTGCGCTCCATGGACATCTCCAGGAAGCGGCGGCCGTCCTCGGGCATCAGCGGCCTGAGCGCGTCCCAGCCGAGGCTGTACTCGGTCATCATCAGCCGCGCGTACGCCCGCAGCGCGTCCCCGAGCCGGGGCACCTCCACCTCCTCGACCCGGTAGCCGGCGTCCTCCAGCGCGTCGGCCGCCGCCGCGACGGCGGCCCGTACCCGCGGGTCGACGCCGAGCCCGCCGGGGTCGGCCGCGACACCGACCCGGATCGGGCCGGGCAGCGGCGGTCCGGCCGCCGGTGCCGGAACCGCGCGCGGGTCGCGGGGGTCGGCGCCGGACAGCAGGCCGTGCAGGATCCGCAGGTCCTCCACCGTCCGCGCCATCGGGCCGTCGACGGGGAACAGCTGGGTGCCCAGGGCGGGTTCGCGGCCCATGAGGCGGTTGTCGGACGCGTACCGCCCGCAGCTCGGCCGCAGGCCGGTGATGCCGCTGAAGACCGCGGGGATCCGGATCGAGCCCTCCCAGTCGTTGGCGAGGGCCAGCGGGGCCATACCGGAGGCGACCGCGACCGCGTCACCGCCGCTGGTGCCGCCGGGCGTCCGGGCCGGGTCCCACAGGTTGACGGTGTCGCCGTGGGTGCCGCTGCGGGTGTGCATACCGCGCATGCCCATGTCGGGCATGTTGGTGCGGGCCACGGGGATCGCCCCGGCCGCGCACAGCCGCCGCACGGGGGGCGCGTCCTGCTCGGCGACGAGGACCCGCAGTTCGGGCATCCCCTGGGTGGTCGCCATGCCCTCGACGTGGATGTTGTCCTTGACCGTGAACGGCACCCCGGCCAGCGGGCCCAGCTCCTCGCCCGCCGCGCGCCGGGCGTCGACGTCCTTCGCGGCGGCGCGGGCGCGGTCCGCCATGACCGTGGTGACGGCGTTCACCTCGGGATTGACCGCGGCGATCCGCTCCAGGTGGCGGTCCACCGCCTCGGCCGCGCCGACCTCGCCGCGGGCGAGAGCCGCCGCCAGCTCCGCGGCGCTCAACTGCCAGATCTCGGTACTCAAGACGTCTCCGTGCTCGTGCGGTACTCGGCGGTCAGCTTCTCCAGCGTGGGCACCAGCTCACCGGGGGACGGCACGGCCAGCACCTCCTCGCGCAGCCGGGCCGCGGACTGCCGGAACGACGGCTCCTCAAGCAGCCGTACGAGGGCCGCGCGCAGGGTCTCGTCGTCGGCCTCGTCGGCGGGCACGACGAGGCCCGAGCCGTACCGCTCCATGTGCTCGGCCTTGATGAAGGTGTCGCCCGACTGCGGTACGAGCAGCTGGGGCACCCCGTGGAGCATCGCCGCCATCCAGGTGCCGCTGCCGCCGTAGTGGACGACCGCGTCGCAGGTGGGCAGCAGCGCGTGCATCGGCACGAAGTCGACGACGCGGGTGTTGGCCGGGACCTCCGCCGTCTCCTCGCCGGGGATCGGGATGAGGGTCGTGACGACTTCGATGTCCAGGTCGGCGAATGCCTTGAGGCCGGAGACCGGGAAGCCGTCGTGCCCGGTGTACCGCCGCCGGGACAGGCCCATCGTGACGCACACCCGGGGGCGGGCCGGCGGCTCGCGCAGCCAGTCCGGGACCACCGCCACGCCGTTGTAGGGCACGTACCGCACCGGCACCGTGTGCAGCTTCAGGGGCAGCCGCGCCCCGGCCGGCGTCGGGTCGATGGTGAACTGGCCGGTCACCACCTGCTCGTCGAAGTCCAGGCCGTGCCGCTCCAGTTCGCCGGCCAGCCACTCGCCGAGCGGGTCCACCCGCTGGTCCTCGGGCTGCTCCTCCCTCAGCTCCAGGAACATCTCGCGCTGGCGGCCCAGGAAGTCCGGGCTCCACAGCACCCGTGCGTGCGCGGCGCCGACGGCGCGGGCGGCCACCGCGCCCGCGTAGCTCATCTGCTCCCAGAGGACGAGGTCGGGGCGCCAGTGGCGGGCGAAGTCGACCAGTCCGTCGACGAAGGAGGGGTTGTTGGCGATCTTCAAGTAGTAGGGGACGAGCGCCTCGTACACCCCCCGCTCCCGCTCCCAGGTGGTCCGGGGACGCTCCAGGCCGCCGAAGGAGGGGCCCATGTTGAACGCCTGCGGGTTCTCGCGGGCGATCGCCTGGGCCATCTCCAGGAGCTGGTGGTCCTCGCCGACCGGCACGGCCGTCAGTCCGGAGGCCGTGATCGTGTCGGCCAGCGCGGGCTGGCTGGCGACGCGGACCTCGTGCCCGGCGGCGGCCAGCGCCCACGCCATGGACACCATGTGGAGGTAGTGCGTCTTCTCGGCATAGGTCACGATCAGAACGCGCATCGAAACTCCTCGTCCCCCTCTGCCCTCGGCCGCACGTCGGCCTCAGGTCCCACCGTCGGTCGGGGAACAAGCCGCGCGTACGCGAGAATTCAAAGGGCTGACGACCCGCCCATCAACCCCTAATCGACGCACCCGCCCCTACCCCTAATTTCCGCCCCCGCCCCCTAGGGCTGCCGGGCACATCTGTCTTTCGGGCGGCAGGCGTTGGTAGCTTCGCCGCGATGAAAGGGATACTGCTCGCCGGGGGCCATGGCACACGGCTGCATCCGCTGACCCATGCCGTGTCCAAGCAGCTGCTTCCCGTCTACAACAAGCCAATGGTCTATTACCCGCTCTCCGTGCTCATGCTGGCGGGTATCAGAGACATTCTGGTGATTACGGCACCGGACCAGACGGAACTGTTCCGGGCGCTGCTCGGCGACGGGGAAAAGCTCGGCATCAGCATCGAATACGCCGAACAGCCCGAGCCGAACGGCATTGCCGAGGCTTTCCTCATCGGCGCCAAGCACATCGGGGACGACCGGGTGGCGCTGGTGCTGGGCGACAACATCTTCCACGGGCCCAACTTCCCCACGCTGCTGCGCCGGCACGCCCGCCACATCGACGGCTGTGTGCTGTTCGGCTACGGCGTGAAGGACCCCGAGCGCTACGGCGTCGGCGAGGTGGACGCCTCGGGAAAGCTGGTGGACATCGCGGAGAAGCCCGCCCACCCGCGGTCCAACCTGGCGATCACCGGCCTGTACCTGTACGACAACGACGTCGTGGACATCGCCGGCGGCCTGCGTCCGTCGGCCCGCGGCGAGCTGGAGATCACCGACGTCAACCGGGTCTACCTGGAACGCGGCAAGGCCCAACTGGTGGACCTGGGGCGCGGATTCGCCTGGCTGGACACCGGAACCCACGACTCGCTGCTCCAGGCCGGCCAGTACGTGCAGGTTCTGGAACAGCGCCAGGGGGTGCGCATCGCCTGCCTTGAGGAGATCGCATTCCGCATGGGATTCATCGACGCCGACGCCTGTTACCGGCTCGGGGTCGAGTTCGGCTCCTCAGACTACGGCGAGTATCTGAGAGGCATTGCGACCAGAGAGACATAGAAAGTGATGAGGCGGACAACGTGCGAGTGCTGGTGACAGGCGGAGCGGGCTTTATCGGCTCGCATTTCGTACGGCAGTTGGCGAGCGACGCCCACCCGGCCTTCGCGGGGGCCGAGGTGACCGTTCTCGACAGGTTCACCTACGCGGGCAACGAGGCGAATCTGGCGCCGGTCGCCGACCGCCCCGCGCTCCGCGTCGTACGCGGCGACATCTGCGACGGGCCGCTGGTGGCCGACGTCATGCGCGGCACCGACCTGGTGGTGCACTTCGCGGCGGAGTCCCATGTCGACCGGTCGATCGCCGGCGCGGCCGAGTTCGTCCGCACCAACGTGCTGGGTACCCAGACACTGCTGGAGGCCGCGTCCGCCGCCGGGGTGGGCAGGTTCGTCCATGTCTCCACGGACGAGGTCTACGGCTCCATCGACGACGGCGCGTGGGACGAGGACGAGCCGCTGCGGCCCAACTCCCCCTATGCCGCCTCCAAGGCGTCCTCGGACCTGCTGGCCCTGGCGTTCCACCGCACGCACGGCCTTCCGGTGTGCGTCACCCGCTGCTCCAACAACTACGGCCCGTACCAGTTCCCCGAGAAGGCCGTCCCGCTGTTCGTCACCAACCTCCTCGACGGCAGGAAGGTGCCGCTGTACGGGGACGGCGGCAACGTGCGGGACTGGCTGCACGTCGACGACCACTGCCACGCCCTCGCCCTGGTCGCGCAGAAGGGCTCCCCCGGCGAGGTCTACAACATCGGCGGCGGAACCGAGCTGACCAACCGCGACCTGGTGGCCCGGCTGCTGGAACTGCTGGGCGCGGACGCGTCGTTGGTGGAGCGGGTCCCCGACCGCAAGGGCCACGACCGCCGCTACGCGCTGGCCTACGGCAAGATAGCCGCCGAACTCGGCTACGCGCCCCGCGTCCGCTTCGAGGAGGGCCTGGCGGACACCGTCCGCTGGTACGCGGACCACCGGGACTGGTGGGAGCCGCTGCGGACGAACGCCCGGCGCGCGACGCAGGGAGCGTGACCGGCGTGACGACCACGACGCACCCGCTTCTCGCCCGCATCGCCCGCTCGACCGCGGCGACCGACACCCCCACCGCCCCGCTCGCCGCACTCCACCAGTGGTGGCAGGAGGTCCGCGAGGCGGACGACTCCCGGGTGGAGCTGATCCCCTTCGAGGCGATGCGCTCCTGGAGCTTCGCGCCCGGCACCGGCAACCTCGTCCATGACACCGGGCGGTTCTTCAGCGTCGAGGGCCTGCGGGTGCACCGGCCCGAAGGGCCCGTACCGCACTGGTCGCAGCCGATCCTCAACCAGCCGGAGGTCGGCGTCCTCGGCATCCTCGCCAAGGAGTTCGGCGGCGTCCTGCACTTTCTGATGCAGGCGAAGATGGAGCCGGGGAACTGCAACGGCCTGCAGCTCTCCCCCACCGTCCAGGCCACCCTGAGCAACTACACCCGGGTCCACAAGGGCGGCTCCGTCCCCTACATCGACCACTTCCTCAGCCGGGACCGGCACCGCGTCCTCGTCGACGTCCGCCAGTCCGAACAGGGCAGTTGGTTCCACCGCAAGCGCAACCGCAACATGGTGGTCGAGGTCACCGAGGACGTCGAGGTCCGCCCCGGCTTCCGCTGGGTGACCCTGGGCCAGCTGCACCGGCTGCTGGCCGTCGACGACCTGGTCAACATGGACGCGCGCAGCATCCTGGCCTGTCTGCCGTTCCCCTTCGAAGGGGTGACCGGCGAGGGGCGCCGGGAGCCGGGTACGGAGCTGCTGAGCTGGCTGACCGAAGCGCGCAGCATGGAGCGGGTGCTCGCCGAGCGGGTACCGCTGGCCGGGCTGCCCGGCTGGCGGCGCCGTCCGGACCGCATCTCCCACGAGGACGGCGCCTTCTTCGACATCGTGGCGGTCGACGTCACCACCGGCGGCCGGGAGGTCGGCGGCTGGACCCAGCCCCTGCTCCGGCCGCGCGGCCAGGGCGTGTCGGCCTTCGTCACCAAGCGCGTCGGCGGCGTCCGGCACGTGCTCGCGAGCGTCCGCGTGGAGGCGGGCTGTGCCGATGTGCTGGAGCTCGGCCCCACCGTGCAGTACACGCCGGAGAACTACGCGCGGCTGCCCGCCGGAGCCCTGCCGCCGCTGCTGGACGAGGTGCTGGGCGCCCCCGCGGAGCGGGTGCTGTTCGACACGGTGCTCTCCGAGGAGGGCGGTCGGCTCCACCACGCCCGCAGCCGCTACCTGATCGTCGAGGAAGACGCAAACGTGGGCGACGGGGCCGACGGGGGCCACAGAGGCGACGGCGGCCCGCCCGGCTCCCCCGGCCACCGCTGGATCCCGATGGACGAACTCGTCGGGCTGATGCAGCACAGCCACTACGTCAACGTGGAGGCCCGCACGCTCGTCGCCTGCCTGCAGTCCGTGTGCGGCCCCGCCGAGCGCCGACCGGCGCGCTCCCACGGGAAAGGTGCGTAACCGATGTCCTGGATTTCCCCGACGCCACGGAAACTGTCTCTTGAGGAGATGGTGCACGTCCCGGAGGCCACCAGAAGCCGCGTCACGGTCGTCTGCACCGTCCGCGGCGAGGCCGGCGGGGTCGACGAGAAGCTGCTGGCGCAGGCGTTCGCGACCGCGGTCGGGCGGCACCCGTCGCTGCGCAGCCGGATCCGGCAGGACGGGCCGGTGGCGTACTCCTTCCAGCCGCTGGAGAGCGGTCTGCCGGAGCTCCAGGTGCGCCCCGGCGGGCCGTCGGCACTCGCCGAGGAGATCAACACCGCGCTCCCGCCGGGCGGCGCGCTGGTCCGCGCCGTCCTGCTGCGCGGCGAGGACGGCGAGGTCGGCGGGGACGGCGAGGACGGGGACACCTTCGTCCTGAGCGTGGACCACACCATCACCGACGGCCAGAGTGCCCTCGCCCTGAACCACTCGCTGTGGCGGGCCTACGCCGCCCTCGCCGACGGCACGTTCACCGCCCCGGAGGCCGCGGGGCAGGACCTGCCCGCCCCGCTGTCGGCCCGGCTCACGCCCTACCCGCAGGAGGACCTCGCCGCGTACGTCGCCGCCCGCGGCGCACAGGTCCACGGGGTGTCCATGGGGTTCCTGCCGTACGCGGCCGCGGGGCGGGAACGTACCGGGCAGGGCCCGCTGATGGACGTGGCGCGCGTCCGGCTCACCGTGGAGGAGACCGCCCGCCTGGTCGGGGCCGCCAAGGCGGGCGGGGTGTCGGTCCACGGCCTGGTCGTGGCGGCGCTGCTCATCGCCATCCGGCAGCAGCTGGGGGGACAGCCCGCGGACCGTCGGCTCGGCTCCATGACGCCGGTGGACCTGCGCAGCCGGCTGTCCCCGCCGCTGGACGGGGAGGTCCTGGTGCCCGCCGCGTCCTTCTTCTTCGACGTACTCGACGTGCCGGACGACGCCGACCCGGTGGCGCTGGGCCGCCGGGTCGTCGACAACCTGCGCGCCGCGATGGAGCGCGGCGACCTCGCGCGGGAGATCCTCGCGGCCCCGCAGGTGCTCCGGGACCCGTCGCTGATGCGGGCCAGCCTGGTGACGACCAACCTCGGCAGCATGCCGGTGCCCGGCCTGCCGAGCGGCCTGGAGATCACCGACATGCGGTGCTTCGCGCTCGGGAACGCGTCGTTCCCGCAGGCCGGGCGGGGGCCGTTGGGGGCGGCCGTGCTCACCGTGCACGGCCGGCTCGGCATCGAGTTCCCCCACAGCACCGACTGCTTCACCCCCGAGCAGCTGCGCGACGCCTGCGACTCCGTCCGGGCCACGCTGACCGGCCTCGCTTCCTGAGGACACGGACACGGTACGGACCCGGTACGACGAACCCCCTGTGCGGATCCGCACAGGGGGTTTCGCCCGTCGTTTCAGCCGGCGTACGGGCGGGTGAACACGCCCGTCTCCCGTACGGCCGCGTCGCCGTCCGCCGGCCCGGCGGCCAACAGGCCGCACAACCGGGTCCGCGCCCGCTCGTCGAGGACCGGCGGCAGGTCCACCAACCCGCCCCAGCGGCCCGGGTGTTCACGGGCCGCCGCAGGGCCCAGGCTCCACAGCCCGACCTGCCGCCCGCGAGCGGGCCGCTCGGCGGCGGCCACCGCCACCGCGCCCTGCGTCACGCACCACAGCGGGGCGTGCACGGCGGCCTCGCCGAGCGCACCGAGCAGCGTCCGCGCGCTGTCGGCAGGTTCGGCGTCCGGGGTGGCCGCGGTGGCCAGGCAGGACAGGACGCCGGCCACCGGGCCGCGGCCGTCGAGGAGTTGGCGCAGCCGGCGGGCGAGGGCGTCGCGGCTGTCGGCGGGGGCCGCCGGGAGGGCCACGACCTGGGCGCCGTGCCGCAGCAGCGCGCCCAGGAGCGGGTCGCCGAGATCGCCGGGGCCGCCCGTGCCGCCGGAGGGCAGCACGACGAGCCAGGTCCCGGACAGCCGAGGCGTGCCCGCCTCCGCCAGCGGCGTCCACCCGGCCTCCCGCCGCCCCTGGAACGCGTACGTCGGCAGGTCCACCACGCGTGCGGACAGGCCGCCGAACACGGCGTCCCAATCCACCGCCACGCCCCGTACGTGGGCCCGGCCCAGGGTCTCGGCCAGCGCACGGGACGCCGAGGCACCCCCGGGCGCCTCGTGCCCCGCGAAGTGCGCTCCGTGCGGCCCGAGTTCGAGCACCGCACCCCGCGGGGCGGGGGACTCCACTTCCCGTGCGTGCCGCAGCCAGTACTCGGGCGAGGCGAGTTCCGCGTCGGCGACCGCCCGCCCGTCGGCGGCGGACACGAGCGGGACGCGCGGTGCACAGTAGGTCGCCTTCTCGGCCACCCGCCGGAACTCCTCCGGCAGATCCCCGGGCAGGCCCTCGACCGGACCACGGGTCGCGCCCCCGGTCCGTTCACCGCCCGCGAGACGGCCGTGTGCCACCGCCAGCGCGGCCGCGTCGTCCAGGTCGAGCACCCCTGCGACATGGGCGGCGGCCAGCGCGCCGACCGAGGAGCCGGACAGCCGGTCCGGCCGCAGCCCCCAGTGCTCCAGCAGCCGGAACATCGCCACCTGCACGGCGAAGAGCGCGGGATGCCCGTACTCCGCCTGCTCCAGCAACTCCGGCTCGTACCAGACGACATCGCGCAGCGGGCGGCCGAGATGGACGTCCAGGCGCGCGGCGACGCCGTCGAGCGCCTCGGCGTACACCCGGTGGGCGCGGTACAGCGCCCGCCCCACGGTCGGCCGGCGGCCGCCGTGCGCGGTGAAGTGGAAGCCGATCCGGCCGTCGGCGGCGGTGCCCCGCAGCACGCCGTGCGCCTCCTCGTCGCCGCGCGCCAACGCGCCCAGGGCGGCGAGCAGTTCGTCCCGGTCGGCGCCGAGCGCGACCGCGCGGTGCGCGAAGGCCGTACGCGTGGTGGCCAGCGAGCGGGCGAGGTCCGCGGGTTCCGCCTCGGGCCGGGCTTCCACATGGCCGAGCAGCCGCCGCGCCTGGTCCCGCAGCGCCTGCGGGGACGCCGCCGACAGCACGCACGGCACGGGCGGCGGGGAGGGCCGCACGACGGCGGCGGCCGCCGCGTCGTCGCCGGTGGCGGGCGGGGCCTGCTCGATGATCACATGCGCGTTGGTGCCGCTCGTGCCGAACGCCGAGACGCCGATCCGGCGCGGTGCGTCCGCCCGCGGCCACGGCGCCGCCTCGCCCAGCAGCCGCACGGCGCCCGAGGACCGGTCGAGGTGCGGCGAGGGCTCGTCGGCGTGCGGGGTGCGCGGCAGGACGCCGTGCCGCAGCGCGAGCACCGACTTGATCACCCCCGCGACCCCGGCCGCGGCCTGGGTGTGCCCGATGTTCGCCTTGACCGTGCCCAGGCGCAGCGGCCGGTCGGCGGGCCGGTCCGGACCGTACGCCTCCTGGAGCGCGCGCACTTCGGCCGCGTCGCCGTCCACCGTGCCGAAGCCGTGCGCCTCGACCGCGTCCACCTCGTGGGCGGCCAGCCCGGCCCGCTCCAGCGCCTGGGAGATCACCTGCCGCTGGGCGGCGGCGTCGGCCGCCCCCGTGCCGCCGCGGCCGACCGCGCTCCCCCGTACGACGGCGAGCACGGGGTGCCCGGCGCGCCGCGCGTCCGACAACCGCTCCAGTACGAGCACTCCGGCGCCCTCGGCGAGCCGGGTACCGTCGGCCGCCGCGGCGAACGCCCTGCACCGGCCGTCCGCCGCGAGGCCGCCGCGCTGCCGCTGCCGGTAGGCGGCGAAGACGGCCTCGGTCCCGTACACCGTGACACCCGCGGCCAGCGCCAGCGTGCACTCCCCCTGCCGCAGCGCCTGGGCCGCCAGGTGCAGCGCCACCAGCGACGAGGAGCACGCGGTGTTCACCGTGACGGCCGGGCCCGCCAGCCCGAAGGCAGCGGCCACCGAACCGGAGATCTCCTCGCCGACCGCGCCGCCCTCCTGGTGCGTCAGGCCCACGAACACCCCGGTCCGGCTGCCGGACAGGGAACCGGAGACGATCCGGGCGCGCTCGAACGCCTCCCAGGCGACCTGGAGCAGCAGTCGGCACTGCGGGTCCGCGGCCGCCGCCTCGTCCGGCGCCATACCGAAGACGTCCGGGTCGAACGCACCGTCCACGAACCCGCCGTTGTCCGCACCGGACCCGCCGGACGCGGCCCAGTCGCGGTCGCCCGGGACCGGCGAGACCGCCTCCTCGCCCGAGGCGAGCAGGTGCCACAGGTCCTCGGGACCGGCCACGTCGCCCGGCAGGCGGCAACCCATCGCGACGACCACGACGGGATCGTCGTCGGTGGCGGTGGCGGGCGCCGTGACGGCGGCGGTGCCCGCGCCGGGCTCCGGATCAGGCAGCAGGGTGAGCAGGTACCGGCCCGCCTCGACGGGCGTCGGGTGGTCGAAGACCAGGGTGCCCGGCAGGTGCAGTCCGGTGTCCGCGGCCAGCCGGTTGCGCAGCTCCACCGAACTCAGCGACCCGATGCCCAGGTCCTGGAACGTACGGCGCGGGTCGACCGCGCCCGCCGCGTCGAAGCCCAGCACCGCGGCGGTGGCCGTGCGCACCAGCTCCAGCAGCGCCTCCTCCCGCTCGCCTGCGGGCAGCGCGGCCAGCCGGTGCGCCGGTGCGGTGCCGTTGTCCCCGGCGGCGGCCGTCCGGGTACGGGCAACCCGGCGCACCGGCACGTCGACCAGGCCGCGCAGCAGCGCGGGCACACCGCCGGCGGCCGCCTGGGCGCGCAGCGCGCCCAGGTCGAGCCGTACGGGCACGAGCGCGGCACCGCCGGCCGCTCCGGCCGTATCGGGCGCCGTGTCGAGCACCGTGTCGAGCGCCAGGTCCAGCAGCTCCAGGCCGTCCTCGGCGGACAGCGGAGGGAAACCGGTGCGGGCCATGCGGTCCCGCACCGCCTCGTCCAGACCACCCGTCATCCCGCTGCTCGGCTCCCACAGGCCCCAGGCGAGGGAGACCGCGGGCAGCCCCTGAACCCTGCGGTGCTGCGCCAACGCGTCCAAGCAGGCATTCGCGGCGGCGTAGTTGGCCTGCCCCGGACCGCCCAGCACACCAGCCACGGAAGAAAACAGCACGAAGGCAGACAGATCACAGTCACGCGTCAGCTCGTGCAAGGCGACCGCCGCATCGACCTTCGGCCGCAAGACGGTCTCGAACCGCTCCGGGGTCAGATCGGCCACCAGCCCGTCATCAAGCACACCGGCCGCATGCACCACGCCAGTCAACGGATGCTCGGCAGGAACAGTGGCCAGCAACGCACCCAACGCACCACGATCCGCCACATCACACGCAGCCCACCTCACCTCCGCACCCCGACCCACCAACTCCGCCTCCAACACCCCCGCACCCGGCGCCGCAGCACCACGACGACTCACCAACAACAGCCGCCGCACCCCATGCCGCGCCACAAGATGCCGAGCCACCAAACCCCCCAGCGCCCCCGACGCACCAGTGATCAACACCGTGCCGCAGGCAGGCCACACCCCCCCGGCCGCAGCCGGCACAACGGAACCCTGGGACACGGAACCCTGCGACAACGACACCGCACGCGCCAACCGCGGAACAAACAACGTCCCCGCACGCACGGCCAGTTGCGGTTCCGCGGTGGCCAGCACCTCAGGCAGCCCACGCACCCACGCCGCGTCCAGCTCGCCCTCGGGCACATCAAGCAGAACGAACCGGCCGGGATGCTCGGACTGCGCGGACCGCACCAGACCCCACACCGCCGCCTGGCCCAGGTCACCGACGTCCTCCCCGGACCCGACAGCCACCCCACCACACGTCACGAACACCAACCGCGAGCCCGCGAACCTCTCCTCCGCCACCCACGACCGCACCAGACCCAGCACCCGGCCCACCGCCACCCGAACCGCCGCCGCCCCACCACCCGCCTGGGGCACACAGGGCACGAACACCACCTGCGGATCGCCGCTCAGCGACGTGAGGCCGTCGCCTGCCTCGTACGTCTGGACCTGCATCCCCCGGTCGCGTAGCCCGGCGGCCAGCCCCGATTCGTCCGGGCCGAGCACGGCCCACCGCACGGGCCCGTCCGACCCCTCCGGCGGCAGCTGCACCGGCGTCCACTCGACGCGGTAGAGCGGCGGGCCCTGGGGCGTGACGCCGGAGAGCGCGCCCTCCGGCACGGTACGTACGACGAGCGAGTCGACCCGGGCCACGGGCGCACCGGTGGCGTCGAACGCCTCCACACGCACCGTGTCGTCATGTGCGGTCAGCCGCACCCGCAGCGCCGAGGCGCCCGCGGCATGCAGCGCGACCCCTCGCCAGGCGAACGGCAGCCGGGGCCGCCCGGACTCCGGCTCGCCGCTTCCGTTCCCCTCGTCGCCGAAGCCGGGCAGGCCGAGGGCGAGCGGGTGCAGCGCGGCGTCCAGCAGTGCCGGGTGCAGCCCGAACTCGCCCGCCGCCGTGGCCTCGTCCAGCGCCACCTCGGCGAACAGCTCGTCACCGCGCCGCCATACCGCCCGTACGGCGCGGAAGGCGGGGCCGTACCGGAGACCGGCCGCGGCCATCCGGTCGTAGATGTCGTCGGGGCGCAGCGCGTCGGCGCCCTCCGGCGGCCAGGACCACCCGGCGGGGGTTCCGGGCCGGGTGCCGGTGGCCAGCAGGCCGGTGGCGTGCCGGGTCCACGGCTCCGTCCCGCCCGGCCCGCCCGGCGCATCCGCGTCCGCATCCGCATCCGCTGCGCCGTCGGGGCGGGAGTACAGGGCCACCGTGCGGCGACCATGCTCGTCGGGTGCGCCGACGGTGACCTGGAGCCACACCCCGCCGCTCTCGGGCAGCACCAGCGGGGCTTCGAGCGTCAGCTCTTCGAGCAGGTCGCAGCCCGCCTCCTCCCCGGCGCGCAGCGCCAGTTCGGCGAAGGCGGTGCCGGGCAGCAGTACGGCGTCCCCGACGGCGTGGTCGGCCAGCCACGCATGCGTACCGACCGAGAGGCGGCCGGTGAACAACAGGCCCTCGGCGTCCGCGAGGGATACGGCGGCGCCCAGCATCGGGTGTCCGGCGGTGCGCAGACCGAGACGGCCGGGGTCGACCGGGGCCGCGGCGCTGTCGCGCCAGTACCGCTCGCGCTGGAAGGCGTAGGTGGGCAGGTCCACGTGACGGGCACCGGTGTCCGCGAAGTACGCCTGCCAGTCGGGCGCGCAGCCGTGCGCGTACGCCTGGGCGAATGCGGCCAGGAAGGCGCGCGGCGCGCTCTCGCCGCCCGGTGCGATGCCCACGACCGCGGTCTCACCGCCGCCCGGTAGCTCCCGAAGGCGTTCGGTGAGCCGCTCGTCCGGTCCCAGGGCGATCAGGACGCCGACGTCCTGGTCGAACAGCGGACGCGCGGCGTCGAGCGTGGCGTATACGGGCACGGGGGTGGCGGCGGCGTGCGGCAGCAGGTCCTGACGGTCCGTCACCACGGCGTGGAGCGCGTCCTCCAGGGACACCGCGCCCGCGACACAGGCCGCGGCGGCCGCTGCCGACGCGTCCTGTGCGACGACGGCGGCCGGCTCCACGCCGTGCGCCCGCCACAGCGCGGCCAGCGCGGTGCCGATCGTGAACCGTACGAGCCCGGCGACATCGGCGCGGCCGTGCTGCGGGGCACCCGGCTCACCCCTCAGCACGGCGGTGAGCGACCAGTCCACCAGGGGTGCCAGCGCGCGTTCGCACGCGCCGACGTGCGCCGTGAACGCCGGTGCGGAGTCGAGCAGTTCGCGGGCCGTACAGGCCCACCGCGCGGCCTGCCCGGCCTCGCCGCCCTCCCCGGACCCCGCTACGGATCCGGACAGGGCGGGGAGGACGAAAGCCGCCCTGCCGCCGCCGGACGCCGTCCCCGTGACCTGCGGTCCGGCGGCCAGGGCGGCGAGCAGTTCGTCCCGGTCGGCGCCGAGCACGACCGCGCGGTGCTCGAAGGCCGTACGCGTGGTGGCCAGCGAGTACGCCACGTCCACGGGGCGCAGGCCGGGCCGCTCGGCGACCCAGTCGCGCAGCCGGGCGGCCTGTGCACGCAGGGCCTGCGGCGTTCTGCCCGAGATCACCCATGGCAGCGGCCCGGACGCGGGCGGCGCCCCGGCGGACTGCTCGGACTGCTCGGACTGCTCGGACTGCTCGGACTGCTCGGACTGCTCGATGATGACGTGCGCGTTGGTGCCGCTGACGCCGAAAGCGGAGACGGCCGCCCGCCGCGGCTCGCCCGCCGCGGGCCAGCTCACGCTCTCTGTCAGCAGCCGCACGTCGCCCGCCGACCAGTCCACGTGCGGCGTGGGTTCGTCCACGTGCAGCGTCCCGGGCAGCGTGCCGTGCCGCATCGCCATGACCATCTTGATGACCCCGGCCACGCCCGCGGCCGCCTGGCTGTGGCCGAAGTTGGACTTCACCGAGCCCAGCCACAGCGGCCGCCCCGGCGCCCGGTCCCGGCCATAGGTGGCCAGCAGCGCCTGGGCCTCGATGGGGTCGCCGAGCCGGGTGCCGGTGCCGTGTGCCTCCACCGCGTCGACCTGCGCGGTGGACAGCCCGGCGTCGAACAGGGCGTCGCGGATGACGCGCTGCTGGGCGGGGCCGCTGGGCGCGGTGAGCCCGTTGCTGGCGCCGTCCTGGTTGACCGCGCTGCCGCGCACCACGGCCAGCACCGGGTGCCCGTTGCGGCGTGCGTCGCTCAGCCGCTCCACCACGAGGACACCGACACCCTCCGCCCACCCGGTGCCGTCCGCCGCGCCCGCGAACGACTTGCAGCGGCCGTCGGGCGCCAGCCCACGCTGCCTGCTGAACTCGACGAACGTCTCCGGTGTGGCCATCACGGTGACCCCGCCGGCCAGCGCCAGCGAGCACTCGCCCCGGCGCAGCGCGTGCACCGCCTGGTGCAGCGCCACCAGCGAGGACGAGCAGGCCGTGTCCACGGTGACCGCGGGCCCCTCCAGGCCGAGCGCGTAGGCGACGCGGCCGGGCACCACGCTGCCCGCGGCGCTGCTGCCCGCGTAGTCGTGGTACATCAGGCCCGCGAAGACGCCGGTGCGGCTGCCGCGCAGCGAGCGGGGGTCGATGCCCGCGCGCTCCACCGCCTCCCAGGCGGTCTCCAGGAACAGCCGCTGCTGCGGGTCGGTCACCAGCGCCTCGCGTGGGGACATGGCGAAGAACGCGGCGTCGAACCCGGCGGCGTCGTGCAGGAAGCCGCCCTCCCGGGTGGTGGCGGTGCCCGGGTGGTCGGGGTCCGGGCAGTACAGGCCGTCGCGGTCCCAGCCCCGGTCGGCCGGGAACTCGGTGACCGCGTCGGTGCCGGTGGCCACCAGCTCCCACAGTCCCTCCGGCGACACGACACCGCCGGGGTAGCGGCAGCCCATGCCGACGATCGCGATGGGCTCCCGGTGCCGTTCCTCGGCCTCGGTGAGCTGCTTACGGGTGCGTTGCAGCTCGGCGGTGAGCCGCTTGAGATAGTCGCGGAGCCGGTCCTCGTTGTGCATGGGGTGTCGTCGCTCCTCAGGCGTCGAACGGATGAGGCGGATGGAGGGGAACCGGCTGCTCAGGAGCCGCCGAGCTGGCTGTCGAGGTAGGCGAAGAACTCGTCGTCGGTGGCCGAGTCGAGCCGGTCCAGGGCCGTGGTCCCGTCCGGTTCGCCGTCTTCGCCGCCCTCGCCGTCGCCGGAGGCGCCGTTGTGTGCGGCAGCCAGCCGCGCCGCGGCGTCCCTCAGACGCTGGGCGACCCGGCCGCCGATGGTCTCGTCGGCCTCGGCGTACCGGGCGAGTTCGCTCTCCAGCCGGTCCAGCTCGGCGAAGGCCCGCAGGACTCCCGCCGCGCCGCCCCCGCCGCCGCCCAGCTCCTGCCGCAGGTGGGCGACGAGTGCTGCCGGGGTCGGGTAGTCGAATGTCAGGGTGGCCGGGAGCCGCAGCCCGGTGGCGCCGTCCATCCGGTTGCGGAACTCGACGGCGCTCAACGAGTCGAAGCCGAGCTCGGTGAACGGGCGGTCCGCTTCGACGGCGTCCGTCCCCGCGTAGCCGAGCACCTCGGCCACCTGACCGCGCACCAGAAGCGACAGCTCGGCGCCCTGTTCGGCGTCCGGCAGCCCGGCCAGGCGCCGCCGCAGCGCGTCCGCCGCGCCGTCCCGGCCGAAGCCCGTGCCGCCGCCCTTGCCCGGTGCGCGCACCAGGCCCCGCAGCAGCGGCGGCACGGCGGCGTCCCGGCCCGTGAGCGCGGCCATGTCCAGCCGGATCGGCATCAGTTGGGGAGCGTCCGAACCCACCGCCAGGTCCAGCAGCTCCAGGCCGTCCTCGGCGGACAGCGCCTGGATGCCCGTACGTCCCATACGGCGCCGGTCCGCCGCGTCCAGCGAGCCGCCCATGCCCGCGGTGCCTCCGCTGCCTTCCCACAGGCCCCAGGCGAGGGAGACCGCGGGCAACCCCTGAACCCTCCGATGCTGCGCCAACGCGTCCAAGCAGGCATTCGCCGCAGCGTAGTTGGCCTGCCCCGGACCGCCCAGCACACCGGCCGCCGAGGAGAACAACACGAAGGCAGACAGATCACAGTCACGCGTCAGCTCGTGCAAGGCGACCGCCGCATCGACCTTCGGCCGCAAGACCGTCTCAAAACGCTCCGGCGTCAGATCAGCCACCAGCCCGTCATCAAGCACACCAGCGGCATGCACGACACCGGTCAACGGATGCTCGGCAGGAACAGTGGCCAGCAACGCACCCAACGCACCACGATCCGCCACATCACACGCAGCCCACCTCACCTCCGCACCCCGACCCACCAACTCCGCCTCCAACACCCCCGCACCCGGCGCCGCAGCACCACGACGACTCACCAACAACAGCCGACGCACCCCATGCCGCGCCACAAGATGCCGAGCCACCAAACCCCCCAGCGCCCCCGACGCACCAGTGATCAACACCGTGCCACCGGCAGGCCACACCCCCCCGGCCGCAGCCGGCACAACGGAACCCTGGGACACGGAACCCTGGGACGACGACACCGCACGCCCCAACCGCGGAACAAACAACGTCCCCGCACGCACGGCCAGTTGCGGTTCCGCGGTGGCCAGCACCTCAGGCAGCCCACGCACCCACGCCGCGTCCAGCTCGCCCTCGGGCACATCAAGCAGGACGAACCGGCCGGGATGCTCGGACTGCGCGGACCGCACCAGACCCCATACCGCCGCCTGGCCCAGGTCACCGACGTCCTCCCCGGACCCGACAGCCACCCCACCACACGTCACGAACACCAACCGCGAGCCCGCGAACCGCTCCTCCGCCACCCACGACCGCACCAGACCCAGCACCCGGCCCACCGCCACCCGAACCGCCGCCGCCCCACCACCCGCCTGGGGCACACAGGGCACGAACACCAGCTCGGGGAGCGTGCCGGCGGCGGCGAGTTCGGCCACCCCGGCGTACGGCTCGGCGGTCACACCGGCCGCCGCCAGCCCGGCGGCCAGGCCGAGCGCGTCCGGCCCGAGCACCGCGCAGCGCCCCGGAGCGGTTCCGGCGGCGGGGGGCAGCGCGGTCCAGTCGACGCGGAACAGCGCGTCGGATGCCGCGGAGCCGGCGCGCCGGGACACCGGACGCAGGGCCAGCGACTCGACGGTGGCCACGGGTGCGCCCGAGGCGTTCGCGGCCTCAAGGGCCACGGCGTCCGGGCCCGCGGGGCTGATCCGCACCCGCAGCCCGCCGCCACCGCCCGTACCGGGGTGCAGCGCGACCCCGCTCCAGACGAACGGCAGATGCGGCTGGTCCGGTACGGAGAGGAAGGAGCCGTAGGCGATGGCGTGCAGCGCCGCGTCCAGGAGCGCCGGATGGACGCCATACCCGGCGGTGTCCTGACGTGCGTCCTCCGGTGGGGCGACCTCGGCGTAGAGGTCGCGGCCCCGGCGCCACACCGCGCGCAGCCCGCGGAACGCCGGGCCGTACCCGAGTCCGGCGGCGGCCAGCCCCTCGTACAGCCCGTCGATCGCCACGGGTTCGGCGCCGCTCGGCGGCCACTGGCCGAGGCCCGACGGCGCCGGCGGTGCGCCGGGCGCGAGCGTTCCGGTCGCGTGCCGGGTCCAGGGGATGCCGTCCGCCGCCTCCTCCGGCCGTGCGTGGACGGTGGTCCGGCGCCGTCCTTCGGCGTCCGGGGCCGCTGCCTGGACGGTCAGCCGGATGGCGCCGCGCTCGGGCAGCGCCAGGGGCGCCGCCAGCGTCAGGTCCTCGATCACCGGGCAGCCGACCTGGGCGCCGACGTGCGCCACCAGCTCGACGAACGCGGTGCCCGGCAGCAGCGCAGAGCCCGCGACCAGGTGGTCGGCGAGCCACGGGTGGTCGGTCAACGACAGCCGGGCGGTGAAGAGGCTTGCGCCGTCGGGCAGTTCGGCGGATGCGCCGAGCAGCGGATGGTCGACGGCGTCGACACCGCCCAGGGCACCGGCACCGCCCGGAGCGCCGACAGCGCCCGTACGGGCCGGAGCGGGGGCCAGGGGCCCGGCCGAGGCCGGGGTGATCCAGCAACGGGTGCGCTCGAAGGGGTAGCCCGGCAGCGACAGCCGCCGCGGCCGCCGCCCGCGGTGCAGGGGGCCGAAGTCGACCTCGGCTCCGGTGACCCAGGCGCGCGCCAGCGCGTCCAGGTCGCCGGCCTCGGCGGCCGCGGTGAGCCGGGCCGCGGCGGGCTGGGCGGCCGAGCGGTCGCGCCGCCCGCGGTGGGTGCCGGGCGGGAGGGCCCCGTCGGCGAGGTGCGCGGAGAGCCGCTCGGCGAGCTGGGCGGGGCCGGACGCGATGACGGCGAGCCGGGCGTCCATGGCGTCCCGGCCCGACTGGAGGGTGAAGGCGAGGTCGTCGGGGTCGACGGCGCCTTCCGGCGCGGCACCCGGCGCGTGCGGACCGTGCGGCGCGAGCCGCCCGGACAGCCGTGCCGCCAGCGAGCGGAGCGTGGCCTCGCCGTCCACGAAGGAGGGCGGCAGTTCGACTCCCAGCTCCTCCTCGATACGCCGTGCGAACATGGCCAGCTCCGGGTAGTCCAGGCCGAGTTCGGCCAGCGACTCGTTCGGCGTCGAGCCGGCCGCGGCGGCGCCGGGCAGCTCGCCCAGGATCCGCGCGAGGCGGCGTTCGCAGCCGTCCGGGTCCGGTCCGCCGGAGTGCCGGGCCAGGAAGTCCGTGACGCGGCGCAGCAGGTCGTGCAGGCGGCCCTCGTTCTTGGCCGAGAACACATACAGGCGGTCCCCCGCGCCTCCGGCCTCCGGGCCCGCGCCGTGCTCGGCGTGCTCCGGGTACTCCTCAAGGATCAGATGCGCGTTGGCGCCCCCCGCCCCGAAGGAGCTGATGCCCGCGCGCAGTGGCGCCCCGCCCGGACCGGGCCGCCAGGGGGTGCGCACGCGCTGCACGTAGAACGGCGAACGGTCCCAGTCGATGGTGGTGTTGAGCCGCTCGGCGTGGAGCGAGGGGACCAGCTCGCGGTGGCGCAGCTGGAGCACCACCTTGGTGACCGCGGCGATGCCGGCCGCCGACTCCAGGTGGCCGACGTTGGACTTCACCGACCCGATCGGGATACCCGCCTCGCCCGTCCCGGACCGCGCGAACGCCTTCTCCAGGCCCGCCACTTCGATCGGGTCGCCGAGCGACGTACCGGTGCCGTGCGCCTCGATGTAGCCGAGGGTCGCGGGGTCGGTGCCGGAGCGCCGGAAGGCGTCGGCCATCAGCTCGGCCTGCGCCTGCGGGTTGGGCACCGAGAAGCCGCCGGTCCGCCCGCCGTGGTTGAGGGACCGGCCGCGGACGACCGCGTACACGTGGTCGCCGTCCCGGAGGGCGTCGCGCAGCGGCCGCAGCAGCACGGCGCCCACGCCCTCGCCGGGGACGTAGCCGTCGCCGGAAGCGCCGAAGGCGCGGCAGCGGCCGTCCGTGGACAGGAAGGATGCCTGGCCGAGCAACAGGTACTTGTTGGGGTGGACGGCGAGGTTGACGCCACCCGCCACGGCCGCCTCGCACTCGCCGCGCAGGATGCTCTCGCACGCCTGGTGGATCGCGGTGAGCGAGGACGAGCACATGGTGTCCAGGGCGATGCTCGGCCCGCGCAGGTCGAAGAAGTACGAGGCGCGGTTGGCGATGGCGGCGTTGAACGAGGAGGGGACCAGCCCGGCGGGCTCGTCCGGGCCGCGCACGCCGAACAGCTGGTACTGGTTGTACATCACGCCCACGTACACCCCGACCGGGCGGCCCTTCCAGCTCGCCGGGGCGTGCCCGGCGTCCTCGAAGGTGTGCCAGACGGTCTGCAGGAACAGCCGCTCCTGCGGGTCGATGATCGCGGCCTCATTGGGCGAGACGTGGAAGAAGAGCGGGTCGAACTCCTCGATGCCGTCGAGGAATCCGCCCCAGCGGCCGTAGGTGCGGCCCGGGGTGCCCGGCTCGGGGGCGTGGATCGCGTCGTGGTCCCAGCGGCTCGCGGGGACCTCGGTGATGCAGTCCCTGCCGTCGCGCAGGTTCTCCCAGAAGCGGTCGAGGTCCTCGGCCATCGGGTAGCGGCCGCTGATACCGACGATGGCGATGGCGTCGTCCTCGACGGCGTCGGCGGCATCGGTGGCCCGGACGGCAGCGCCGCGGACGCGGCCTTGGACCGGCGGCTCTCCCAGCGCCAGTTGCTGGAAGGGGTGCGCATGGCGGCCGATCGACTCGATCATCCGCTCCTGGTGGCCCGCGATCGCGATGACATGGCTCGCGGTGCCGGCCAGCGCGGTCAGCAGGATGCCGGTACCGGTCGCGTCGTCGAGCGGTTCCATGCCCATGGACCGCAGCCCGGCCGCCGCGTCCTCGCTCAGCCCCATCCCGCCGCTGCGCCAGGCGGGCCAGCCGATCGAGACCGTACGGCCGTGCCGTTCGCCCGCGGCCGCCAGGCGCGCCCGTTCGGCGGCGAAGGCGTCCAGGAAGGCGTTGGCGCACGCGTAGTCGGTCTGGCCGGCGTTGCCCCAGGACGCGGCCGTGGAGGAGCAGAGTACGAAGAAGTCCAGCGGCTCCGCGCCGGTGGCGCGGTCCAGGTGCACGGTCCCGGCGACCTTGGCCGCCAGGACGGCCTCGGCGTCCGCTGCGGTCTTGCCCGCCACCATGCCGTCACGCAGCACGCCCGCGGCATGGATGACACCGTGCAGGGCGCCGAACCGCCGCCGGGCGGCCGTGACCAGCGCGGCCACGTCCTCGGTGCGCGAGACGTCGGCGACCTGGTGCAGCACCTCGGCGCCCAGCGCGGTCAGTTCGTCGATACGGCGCCGCTCCTCGGCGCCGAGCGGGGAGCGGCCGCACAGCACCAGCCGGGCCCGGTGGCGCTCGGCCAGATGGCGCGCGAACACCAGGCCCACGCCGCCGAGGCCGCCCGTGATGAGGTAGACGCCGCCCTCGCGCGGCTCGGCGGTGGGGCTCGCGGAGTCCACGGCGGCGGTCCGGCGGTAGCGGCGCACGGTGCGCCGCCCGCCGAGGATCCGTACGTCCATGTGCGCGTCGTCGGACAGCTCGGCCTCGGCCCGCTCGGCCAGCTGCGCGGCCGGCACGTCGATTTCGAGCAACGTGGCGCGGATGCCGGGGTGTTCGAGCCGGAGGCTCTTGAACATCCCGCCGAGGGCTCGCAGCGGCGTGAAGCCGCCCCCGCCCGCCGCCGACGGCGTCAGGCAGTAGACGAGTCGCACCTCGTGCTTGCCCGGCAGCCGCATCAGGGCGGCGGCGAAGTGCAGCAGGGCGGTGAACTCGCGCTCCAGTACCCGCTGGTCCGCGCCGGTCTCCGCCGGGACCCAGATGACCTCGGTGGGCAGCGCGTCCCGTGCGGCGAGCCGCGCGAACAGGCGCTGCCAGTGCTCCGCCACCGCCGGGTCGAGCCGGAAGCCGTCGCCCTCTTCGGCGAACGCGGCACCGAAGCCGACGCGGGTCGCCCGGTGCCGGCCCGGGTGGGCGGCGAGGCGTCCGGCCGGGTCGACCAGCAGCCGCGTGCCTGCCGGGGCCCCGGCGGGCACGACCGGCGGCGGCGCGTCCTCCCAGACTCCCTCCAGGTACAGCACGTCCGGCGCGGCGGCCGGCGCCGCGTCCCCCTCGGCTTCGCGCGTCTCGACTTCGCGCTTCTCGGGTTCGCGCTCCCCGTGCGCCTGGGGGGGCTCGGGCGCGGGCGCCACGTCCCCGAGCGTCTCGTGCAGATGGCCGGCGAGGCCCTGGACGGTGTTGTGCTCGAACAGGAGCGTCGGATACAGCTCCGTCGACAGGGCGGTCTCCAGTTCCCGTACGACCGCGAGCAGCGCCGTGGACTCCAGTCCCAGTTCGTAGAAGCCGCGCTCCGGGTCGATCCGGTCGGCGGTGGTGCCGAGCCGTTCGGCCAGCAGGGCGCTGATCAGATCGCGCAGGGTCCCGACGCCCGCGGCCGGCGCGGCCACCGGCGCGCCGGTGGCATCGGACGCCGTGGCCGTCGCCTCGGCCGCCGCGGCCGCCTCGGCCGGGCCTGCCGCCACCCGCGTCAGCTGGGTGATCGAACCGGCCTGCCGTACCCGCTTGGACGTCAGCCCGTGCAGCCACATCTGCCGCACGCCGTCCGCGTCGTAGAAGTCCAGGTCGCAGACGTTGAGGTCGGCGTCGTGTCCCGCGTAGCGGGGCGGCCGGGCGTGGACGCGGTTGTCGCCGCCCAGGGCCCGACGGGCGCGGAACGACTCGATGTAGATGGGGATGTAGGGCTTGCGGTCCTGCGGCGCGACCTCGCCGAAGCGCTCGGTGAACGCCTCGGCGAACTGCGAGGGCAGCAGCGTCGCGGAGTCCAGGCAGGCCGGATGGAGATGGAAGTAGTCGAGGTAGGCGGCCGCGGACGGGCTGACGGACAGCTCCGCGAGCAGCTCGCCGGCCGCGACATGGAGGGTGCCGCGGCCGCGCATGAAGTCGCCGTGCACGATTCCGGCCGCCCGCACGGCCCGGTACAGCTCCGCCATGTCGACCGTGCGGGCGCCGCGGTCCCGCAGCTCGGCGAGGTCGACGCGATGGTGCGGAAACGGCTCGCCGAGGTGGAGTTCGCACTCCAGGACGTCGGACGGCTCACCGCGGCCGCCGTCGCGCAGCAGCGGAACGCCGCGCACGGTGACGCGCCGCCGGTCCGCCCGGCCCGTGAACCGGAACTCCAGCTCGGTGTCGAACCGCTCGCTCGCGGCCACCGCCTGCTGGAAGAGGATCCGCCGCAGTTCGGCGGTCTCGGTGTCCACGCCCTTGGACCGCAGGATCCGGTAGATCAGGTCGAGGAACGAGACCCCGGGGAGGATGCTCGTGCCGTGCACCGTGTGGTCCCGCATCAACGGGTCGGTGGCGCGGACCGTCACGGTGCACTTCAGCCCGTCCAGCCGGGCATGCGGTGTGTTGCTCAAGACTCGTCCTCTAGAAGCGCAGCTCAAGGAATGGGGTGGTCTGCCCGGTGGGTGCCTGGGCGGGTGCTTCGGTGGGGGCTTCGACGGGGGCCGGGGCGGCCTCGGGCTCCGGGAACCAGTAGCGGCCGCGCCGGTACCGGGGAGGCTCCAGCGGGGCCCTCCGCCGCGGGTGCCGGGCGAGCAGCTCCGGATCCGGCTGGCTCACGATCACATGGGCGTTGGTGCCGCCGAAGCCGAAGGAGCTGACGCCCGCCCGACGGACGCCGCCGCGCCCCTGCCACTCGGTGAGCCGCCGGACCGGGAAGAACGGCGAGTCGGCGAACCGGAAGCGGGGGTTGGCCCGCTCGCAGTTCAGGGTGGGCGGCAGCTGGCCGTGCCGGATCGACAGGATCACCTTGATCAGCCCGGCGATACCGGCCGCGCTCAGCAGATGGCCGACGTTGGTCTTCACACTGCCCACGCCGCAGAACCCGGTCTCACCGGTGGTCTCGCGGAACACCGCGGTCAGCGCCTTGAGTTCCATCGGATCGCCGATCATGGTGCCGGTGCCGTGCGCCTCGACGTACGAGACCTCGTCCGCGCCCACCCCGGCGGCGCGCAGCGCGTCCGCGATCACCTCGCGCTGTGCTTCGGGGTTGGGTGTGGTGATGCCCATCGTGCGGCCGTCGTTGTTGACCGCGCTGCCGTCGAGCACCGCGTGGATGCGGTCCCCGTCGCGCAGCGCGTCCTCCAGGCGCTTGAGCAGCAGTACGCCCGCGCCCTCGCCCAGCACGATGCCGTCGGCCTTCTCGTCGAAGGTGTGGCAGCGCCCCGTCGGGGACAGCGCGCGGCCCTCGCTCATCCCCACGAACGGGATCTGGTCGAGCAGGATCTCCACGCCGCCCGCGAGCGCCATCTCGCACTCGCCGAGCCGCAGGCTCTGAGCCGCCAGGTGCACGCTGACCAGCGAGGACGAGCACGCCGAGTCGACGACCATGTTGGGGCCGCGGACGTTCAGGAAGTGGGAGACGTGCGCGGCGATGAAGTTCTGCGCCATCCCGCTGATGCTGCCGCCGCCCGGACCGGCGTGGTACGCGCCGAAGTTGGAGGTACGGGAACCGGCGAACACGCCGACCCGGCGCCCCTCGACCTCCGCCTGCTCGATCCCGGCGTCGCGCAGGCACTCGACGCCGACTTCCAGGAACTGCCGGACCAGGGGGTCGAGCCGGGGAGCCGCCGCCTCGTCGATCCGGAAGAAGGCCGGATCGAAGTCCTCGATTCCCTCCAGGTAGCCGCCCCACTTGCTGATGCTCCTGCCCGGTTCGTGGCGCTCGGAGTAGTAGCGGTCCACGTCCCAGCGGGAGCGCGGGACCTCGGTGACGGAGCTGGTACCCGAAGCCAGGTTCCGCCAGAACGCTTCCTGGTCGGGGGCGCCGGGGAAGTGGCAGGCGAGACCGATCACGGCGATCTTTCCGGCACCGGGCACCGGAGCCGCGGCGTCGGGCACCGTCGTGGCCTCGGGCACCGTGGCACGCTCGGGCGCCGCCGCGGGCTCGGGCACCGCCGCGGGCTCGGGCACCGTGGCGCCCTCCGCCTGCAGGTGCGCCGACAACCGCCGCAGCGTGGGATGTTCCAGGAAGGCGGAGGGCTCCACGGAGATCCCCGCCTCCCGTTCCACCTCGACCAGCAGCTGCGCGATCATGATCGAGTCCACGCCGAGGTCGGCGAAGTTGACGTCCGCGTCCAACCTGCTGTCATCCAGGCGCAGTTGCCGGGAGAAGACGCCGGTCAGGCGGGACAGCAGCGCGTCCTGCGCACCCTGGGCCGATGCGGACGACACGGCCGGTTCGACCGATACGGCCGGTACGGGCTCGGCCCGTTCGGCCGGTGCCGGTGCCCGGTCCGCCACGACCCGGGCGGGCAGCCTCAGCAGCAGGTCCCGGTCGAAGACTCCCGGATCCACCGCGACCGGCATCAGCACCGGCCGCCCGGACACCGCCAGGGCGCGGTGCAGCAGACCGAGGCCCGCCCGCGTCGGCAGGGTGCGCAGACCCAGGTCCCGATAGGCCGGGGTGGTCACCTCGGGCATCCCCATCGACTGCCAGCTCGGCCACTGCAGCGAGCGGAAGCAGTCGCGGCCGACCGCCGCCTGGTACTCGGCGAAGCGGTCGAGGAAGGAGTTGGCGAGGGCGTAGTCGCTGATGCCCGCGCCGAGGGCCGGAACCTGCCCGGACACCGACGAGCACAGCACGAAGAAGCGCAGCGGGTCGTCGGCCAGCGCGGCGCTCAGCTCCTGCAGCCCGGCGACCTTGGGCTCCAGTACCGTCCGCATCTCGGCGACCCCCTTGCCGACGAAGGCCGGGTTGGCGGTCAGGCCGAGTCCGGCGCAGTGCACGACCCCGGCGACGGGCCCGTACTCGGCGCGCACGGACGCGAGCGTGGACCGCAGCCACTCGCGGTCGTCGAGCCGGCCGCCGACGACGGTGACCCGCACGCCCGGCCGCTCCAGGTCCCGCAGCGCACCCAGCCGTGCGGCCAGCGCCGGATCGGTGTCCGTGGCGGCGCACAGCGCGTCCCAGTGCTCCCGCTCCGGCAGCTGCTGACGGCCCATCAGTACAAGGCGGTCGGCGCCCCGCTCGATCAGGTCGGCGGCGATCGTGCGGCCGAGGGCACCGGTACCGCCGGTGATGAGCACCGGCCGGCCGCGCAGGCCGTCCCGCCAGTCCGCGGCCGCCGGGTCGGCCTCCACCGCCTCAAGCACCGGCAGATGGCGGACGCCCTCGCGGAAGCATGCCTCGACGTCGCCGCCGTCGGCGGCGAGTTCGCGGGTGACGACCGCCCGCAGCCGCTCCGCGGTCAGCGCATACGCGTCCACGTCCACCGTCCGGGCCCGCACCCCCCGGTACTCGGCCGGCAGCACCCGCACCAGACCGGCGAACGCGGCGCCGCGCAGGCTGGGCCGCTCGGCCCGGAAGGCGGTCAGCCCGCGGGTGAAGTGCAGGTAGCACAGGCCCGTGGTGCGGAACCGGGCGACCAGTTCCTGCGCAAGGACCACCCGCGCCCAGCTCTCCCGCACCCGGTCGCACGGCTCGTCCGCGACGTCGACCAGGTCGACGACCGTGCCGATCCGGGCACCGCCGTCCAGCACCCGGCGGGCGATGCGGGTCCCCGCCTCGGGGTCGGCGTCCTCGTCGGCGCTCACCGTGACGACGAGGGCGTCCGCGCCGAACGCCTCCCTGGCCAGCGGCTCGGTGGCGGGGCCGGCCAGCACCAGGACTGGCCCGCCGGCCGGGGCCGCGGGCGCGTCGGCGCCGGCGACGCGCCCATCGACGCGCCAGTCCTTGGCGAGCACCAGCTCGCCGGATGCCGGGGCGCCGGACGCCTGCGGGGCCGCGGCCGGCACCGGCCGAGACCCCTGCCCCTGCCCCTGCCCCTGCCCCTGCCCAGTCAGCCAGTGCCGCTCCCGGGCGAACGGATAGGTCGGCAGCGTGACCAGCCGCTCGGGCGCGCCGGAGCGCAGGGCCGACCAGTCGATCTCCGCTCCGCCGACCCAGAGTTCGGCCACCGGGGCCAGGTGCCGGTCGCGCAGCATCCTGCGCAGGTAGGCCTGTCCCTCGGGCTCGGCCAGCCACGCGTGCCGCCCGCCGTCCGCGGACCGCGCGGTGCCGACGGTCAGCGCCGGTACGCCCGCGGCGTCGCCGCTCTCGGCGAACCGGGCGAGCGCGTCGCGCAGTTCGGCACGGCCACTCACCACGGCCGCCAGGCGGGCCGTCATCGGCACCCGCCCGACCTGCGAGGTGTGGGCGAGTTCGGCGAGGGTCGCGGTGGTGTCGCGGTCGAGGAACGCGGCCGTCTCGGCGGCGTAGGCACGCAGCCGGTCGGGGTTCTTGGCGGAGAGCACGAACAGCCGGGTCCCGTCGGCCCCGTCGGCCTCGTTCGCCTCGTCGCCGTTGTGCGGCGGCGCCGCGGGCGCCTCCTCCAGCACGATGTGCGCGTTGACGCCGCCGAAGCCGAAGGAGCTGACGCCGGCGCGGCGCGGCAGCGGGTTGCCCGCGGCATCGGCAGGCCGCCAGTCCCGGGCTTCGAGGACCGGGGCGAACGGGGTGGCGTCGACGCGGATGAGCGGGTTGAGCCGCTCCACGTGCAGGGTCGCGGGCAGTCGTCCGTTGCGCATCGCCAGCAGCACCTTGACGACCCCGGCGACACCGGCAGCGGGCTCCAGGTGGCCGATGTTGCTCTTGACGGTGCCGAGGCCCACCTCGGTCGCGGACCCGGACGTGCCCTGCGGCACGTCCCGCGAGGCGTCCTCGGCCAACCGGCGCCACGCCTGCTGGATGGCGTCCACCTCGACCGGGTCGCCGAGTTCGGTGCCGGTGCCGTGCATCTCCACGTACGACACCGTCCCGACCGGCACCGCCGCGTCGCGGTAGGCGGCCACCAGCAGGTCCGCCTGGGCATCGGGATTGGGCGCGGTGAGGGAGGTGGCGTGGCCGCCGTGGTTCACGGCGCTGCCGCGGATCACCCCGTGCACCCGGTCGCCGTCGGCGAGGGCGCGGGACAGCGGCTTGAGGATGAGCGCGGCGACGCCCTCGCCCTTGACGTAGCCGTCGGCGCGGCTGTCCATGGCCTTGCAGCGGCCGTCGGGCGCGAGCACCCCGAGCTGGTGCGCGCTGACGACGGTCTGCGGCGACAGGACCAGGCTCACGCCGCCCGCGATGGCCAGCTCGCTCTCGCCGGACCGCAGCGAGCGCACGGCCCGGTGGAGTGCCACCAGCGAGCTGGAGCAGGCGGTGTCGATGCTCTCGCTCGGGCCGCGCAGGTCGAGCAGGTAGGAGATGCGGTTGGCCAGCATGGTGCGGGCCAGCCCGGCCCCCGCGTAGGCGTTGGGCTCACCGCCGCCCAGCACCATCGACTCGTAGTCGGTGAACTGCGTGCCGACGAAGACGCACACCGGGCGCCCGGCGAGGGAGTCGGGGCGGCGGCCGGCGTCCTCCAGCGCCTTCCACGCCTCCTCCAGGAAGAGCCGGTGCTGGGGGTCCATCACCTCCGCCTCAAGCGGCGAGATCTTGAAGAACAGCGGGTCGAACCGGTCCACGTCCTCCAGGAACCCGCCCCACCGCGGGGTTCCCGGGAACCGCTCGGCCAGCTCCCGCCAGTCCCAGCGCCCGGCCGGAGCCTCACCGATCAGGTCGCGGCCCCGCACCAGGTTGTCCCAGAAGGCGTCGGGATCGGGCGAGCCGGGGAACCGCCCGCTCATGCCGATGACGGCGATCGGCTCGTCGGAGGTGAGGGCGCGGGTGCGGGCGCCCTCGCGGGCGGCGGGTGCGGTATCGCCCTGCCGGGCGAGGAGCGCGGGCGCCGCTGCCGCGGGCGGCGCCGACGCGGCGGCCTCCCGGGCGGCGGGCGGGTCCGCCACCGGCGGTGCCGGGGCGTGCACCCGGCCCAGGTCGGCGGCGTACTCCGCCACCAGGTAGTCGCCGAGCTTCGCGATCGTGTTGGCCGAGAAGAGCGCGGTGGTCGGCACGTCGATGTCGTAGCGCTCGCTCAGTTCGTGGGAGAGCGTCTTGAGGCCGAACGAGTCGAGCCCGTACTCGCCGAACCCCGCGTCCGCCTCCAGCGCGTCGGCGGGCATGCCGAGCACGCCCGAGAGAATCCGGCGCAGCTCCTGTACGGCCGTGGCCCTCAGCGTCGTGCCCGGCACGGCGGCGGGGGCCGCCCCGGCGGCGGCCGACGCCTGCGTGCCGGGGTCCGCCACGGCAGGAGGCCGCGCCGTGGGCCGCTCCGGCTCGGCGCCCTCGGCGGCCCGGACGTGCGCGCGCACCCGGTCCCGGTCGCCCGGGACGGCCATCAGCCGGGCCGGACCTCCGGCGAGCGCGAGGTCGAGCACCCGCTCGCCCTCGCCGGTCTCCAGGTAGCGGAAGCCGGTGGTGGCGAAGTAGCGCTCCTCGTCCGCCGCTTCGACGTGCATGCCACCGTCGCGCCACATGGGCCAGTCGACGGCGACGGTCCTGCCGCGCCGCGCCCCGGCCGCGCGCAGCGCCTCCCGTTCGGCCGCGAAGCCGTCGAGGTAGCGGGCGCCGACACCGTAGTCGACCAGTCCGAAGTCACCGAGGTGGCCGGAGGTCGAGGAGTACAGCACGAACAGGTCCAGGTCCTGGTCGCGGGTGGCCTCGTCGAGCGCCCGGGTGCCGTCGATGCGGGGCCGCAGCTGTGCGCGCAGCTCCGTCAGGTCCTTGTCGGGCAGCGGCCGTCCGCTGACGGTTCCGGCCAGGTGGAAGACGCCGTCGAGACCGCCCCACCGGGCGGTGATCCCGGCGACCACCTCGGCCATGCGGGCGGCGTCGGCGACGTCGCCCTGGAAGTAGTCGGCCTCGGCGCCCAGTTCGCGCAGCTCGGCCAGGTGCGCCCGCTTCGCCGCGTCGAGGGGCGAGCGGCCGAGCAGGGCCAGCCGGGCCCGGTGGCGGGTGGCGAGGGTGCGGGCGAGCAGCCGCCCCAGCCCGCCCGTACCGCCGGTGATCAGGTACACGCCCCGGTCCCGGAAGGCGGAGCCGGCAGGTCCGGCGGCGGCCGCGCCGAGTTCGGCGGCGGGCAGCTCCCGCTGGTGCTGGGTGCGGCGTTCGGCGCCGTCGTGGCGCACCACCGCCGCGTCCAGCCGTTCGGCGGCGAGTTCGGCCAGCAGGCTCCGCTCCTCGTACGGGCCGGTGAAGCGGATCACCGAGAAGGCGGTGCCGGGGGAGATCGCCCGGAGCGCCCCCGCGAAACCGCCCCACGCCTCGGCGAGCGCGGCGTCCCCCTGTTCGCCGGTGGCGACCTGGACCCGGTCCACGGCCGCGCCGACCGCCACGACGGCCTTCAGCAGCAGGGCGAGCGACTCGGGGCCGTAGGCGGTGCGCTGCTCGGCGGTGCCCGCGGCCAGCGGCCACAGGTGGGCGATCCGGCCGACCCGGATGCCGCGCTCGCGCAGGCTCCGCAGCAGCCGGACGTAGTCCTCGGGGCGGCCCGGGTCGAGTTCGTAGGAGTGCTCCCCGAGTTGCCGGAACGCCGCGCCCGGCCGCACGGCCACGGGTGCGCCGGGCAGCCGGCCGACGAGCGCGTCGTCCGCGCACAGGGCCAGCGTCGTCCCGGCGAAGGTCCCGGCGGCGGGGACCGGGGTCCGCCGCCACTCGGTGCCGAACAGCAGCACGTCGTCGGGCAGCGGCGCCGGAGCGGCGGCCGCCGTCCGCTCCCCGGCGGGGAACCAGTAGCGGTCCTCGGCGAACGGATACGTGGGCAGGGACCGGCGCGCGGGCACCGTCCGGTACAGCCGCCGCCAGTCGACCGCCGCGCCCCGGACCCACGCCGCGGCGACGGCCCCCAAATCCCCTTCCCGCGCGTCGGGTTCGGGCGGGGTGGCGCCGCGCTCGACGCGGCCGGTCAGCACACCGCCGCCGCGCCCCTCCAGCCAGTCCCGCAGGCGCTCCCGTGCCTCCTCCCCGTCGCGGGCGACGAGGGCGAGGCGCTCGGGCAGGGCGGGGCGGCCGACCTGCAGGGTGTAGGCGGTGCCGGTCAGGTCGCGCGGCCACGCGGCGGCGGACGCGGACGGGGTCGGCGCCGAGGCCGGCGCCGACACGAACGCCCGCGCGTACGCGCGCAGCCGCTCCGGGTCCCGGGCCGAGAGGGCGAACACCACCGGCTCCGACTCCGCGGGCGGCTCCTTCGCCGCGTACTCCTCCAGCACCACGTGTGCGTTCACTCCTCCATAGCCGAACGAGCTGATACCGGCGCGGCGGGGCAACTCCCGCCCGTCCGCGCCGCGCGGGCCGTGCCACGGGCGGCTCTCGAACGGCACGTGGAACGGCGAACCTTCCAGCCGGAGGTAGCCGTTGAGCTCCCGGACGTTGGGGTTGCCGGGGATCCGGCGGTGCCGCAGCGCGAGCAGGGCGCGCAGCAGGGCGGCGATCCCGGCGGCCGGCTCAAGGTGCCCGATGGCGTTCTTGAGCGCGGCGAGCGCGCAGTGCGGCTCGTCGGGCGCCGGGTGGCCCCAGCGGCCGTAGAGCGTGGCGAACGCCTGCCGCAGCCCGTTGACCTCGGCGGGGTCGCCGATGACGGTGCCGGTGCCGTGGGTCTCGATGTAGCCGATGGTGCGCGGGTCGACACCGGCCCTGGTGTGCGCGGCGACGATGACGTCGGCCTGTGCGCCCGGGTTGGGCGCGGTGAGCGAGTTGGCCCGGCCGCCGTGGCCCACGGCGGTGCCGCGCAGCACGGCGTGGATCGGGTTGCCGTCCGCGAGGGCCCTGCTCAGCCGCTTGAGCACCACGGCGCCGACGCCCTCGCCGCGCACGTATCCGTCGGCGTCCTTGTCGAACGCCCGGCCCACGCCGTCGGGGCTGAGCATGCCCGCCCGTTCCAGGGAGGCGAAGCTCACCGGCGACAGCAGCACGCTCACGCCGCCCACGATCACCGTGTCGCAGTGCCCGAGTTCCAGCGCCTCGGCGGCGCGGTGCAGCGCCACCAGCGAGCTGGAGCACGCGGTGTCGACCGGCTCGCTCGGGCCGCGCAGGTCGAGGTGGTACGAGATGCGGTTGGCCAGCATCGAGGGGGTCAGGCCGGTCGACGCGTAGGCGTCCACCGTCACCCCGGAGCGCTGGATCAGCTCCGCGTACTCGGCGGCGCCCACGCCCACGAAGAGGCCCGTCGGGGTCCCCGCCAGGTCGCCCGGGTCGATGCCCGCGTCCTCGATCGCGGTCCACACCGTGCGCAGCAGCAGCCGCTGCCGCGGGTCCATCCACGCCGCCTCGCGGGGCGAGATCCCGAAGAACAGCGGGTCGAAGCGGTCGATGCCGGGCATGAACCCGCCGCGGTGCACGCGGGTGCGGTCGGCGGCCTCGGCGGGGTCGCCGTGCGCCGCCCGCCAGTCCCACCGGTCGGCGGGCACCTCGGAGACGAGGTCACCGCCGCCCTCCAGGTTCGCCCAGAAGGCGTCCAGGTCGGGCGACCCGGGCAGGATCCCGGCCATGCCGACGACCACCACGGGGTCCTCGGCGGGGGGCGCGGAACGGTGCTGCGGCCGTGCCGCGGCCGCGGTCCGCGGCTCCTGCGCACGTCCGGGCTCGGCCGCGGCCACGGACTCGGCCGCGGACTCGGCCGCGGCCACGGGTACGGGCTCGGCCACGGGTGCGCGCACGGACTGCGGCGCCTGATCGTCCACCAGCTCGGCGGCGTGCTCCCGCCACAGCAGGGCGGTGAGCGCGGCCGGGGTCGACGCCTCCAGGAACGTGTCCGGGGTGACCGGCACCGCGAGGCCCTGGCTCACCTGGTCGGCCAGTTTGATCAGGGCGAGAGAGTCCAGGCCGTGGGCGTGGAAGGTCAGCTCGGGGTCCAGCTCCGCACCGGGGTAGCCGGTGAGCCCGGACAGCAGCTCCAGTACGCGCTCGGCGAGCCAGGGCGGCGGCTCGGCGCCCGGCGCGGCGGCGGACTGCCGCTGACGACGCGGGGCCGTCCCCGCCGCGGTGACGGGGGCGGACGGCGCTGGCGCGCTCGGCCGCTCCGGGTTCCGCGCGGCGATCCAGGTGCGCTCGCGCGCGAACGGGTACGCGGGCAGGGACATCGGCCGCGGCCGCACCGCATACAGCGCGGACCAGTCGAACTCGGCGCCCTCCGCCCAGCGTTGGGCCAGCCGGTCCAGACCGGCACGGCTGGTGTCCGTACCGACGGGCTCGGGGGCGGGGCGCAGCCAGGTCTCGCCGCGCACGGTCCCGCGGTGGACGCCCGGCACGCGGTCGTCACCTGCGGCGAAGCGGCGCAGCGCCTCGCTCAGTTCCCGTGCGTCGGAGGCGACCAGGGCCAGCCGCTCCCCCATCGCCTCACGGCCCGCCTGGAGCGTCCAGGCCAACCGGTCCAGGTCGAGGGCGGCCGCCGTCGCCGGCGCCTGTCCGGCGAGTGCCGCGGCCACCTGCCGGAGCGTCAGCTGCTCGTGGAGGGCGTCCGGGCGCACCCGGTCCGGGTCGAGGGCGTGCCACTCCGCGACCCGGCGCACCAGGTCCAGAACCGCCATCAGGTCGAGGCCGAGATCGGCAAGCGTCTCGTCGGGCGCGGCGCCGGAGACGCCGGCGAGACCGGCGAGTTCGGCGGCGAGGGCGTCCGCCGGATCGGCGCCCCCGGTGGCGGCGCGGACGCCGTGCTCACCGCCGCTCAGGAAGGCGTGCATCTCCGCTGCCACCTCGCGCAGCCGCTCCGCGTCCCGCGCGGAGAAGGCGAACAGCCGCGGCCCGTCCGCCCGCCACGCGGGCGCGGCGGGCTCGGGGTACTCCTCCAGGACCAGGTGGGCGTTGGCCCCGCCCGCCCCGAAGGCACTGACCCCGGCGCGCAGCGGCAGCCCGTCCGGCTGCCAGGCGGCGCGCGTCCGCTGCACCTCGAACGGCACGTCCGCCCAGTCGATCCTGGGGTTGAGCCGCTCGGCGTGCAGGGACGGCACGAGTTCCCGATGGCGCATCTGCAGCAGCACCTTGGCGACGGCCGCGACACCGGCCGCCGACTCCAAGTGGCCGACGGCCGACTTGAGCGAGCCGAGGGCGATCTTCGGCGCGCCCGCCGGTCGGCCGGTCCCGAACGCCCTCACCAGCCCGGCCATTTCGGTCGGGTCGCCCAGCGCCGTACCGGTGCCGTGGGCTTCGAGGTACGACAGCGTGCCCGGGTCGACGTCCGCACGCCGCAGCGCCTGCGAGACGAGTTCGCCCTGTGCCACCGGATTGGGCACGGCGTACCCGCCGGTCTTGCCGCCGTGGTTCAGGGCGCTGCCCAGGATCACGCCGTGGATCCGGTCGCCGTCCCGCTCCGCCAGCTCCAGCGGCTTCAGCAGCAGGGCGCCGACGCCCTCGCCGGGGACCATGCCGTCACCGCCCTCGCCGAAGCTGCGGCAGCGGCCGTCGGTGGAGGTGAAGCCGCCCGCGGCGAGTTGGGTGTACTTGCGCGGGTGCACCGCGAGGTTGACGCCGCCCGCCAGGGCGTAGTCCGCGTCGCCCAGCATGAGCGCCTCGCACGCCAGGTGGATGGCGCTGAGCGACGAGGAGCACATGGTGTCGACGGCCAGGCTGGGCCCCTGGAAGTCGAAGAAGTACGACACCCGGTTGGCGATCGAGGCGTAGCCCATGCCGCCCGCCAGGCCGTCCTCGGTCTCGTACAGCTGGTAGTGGCCGTACATGACGCCGACGTACACGCCGACCTTGGCGCCGCGCAGCCGGGCCCGCGGATAGCCCGCGTCCTCCAGCGTCCGCCACGCCGTCTGCAGGAACAGCCGCTCCTGCGGATCGGTCAACTCGGCCTCGTTGCGCGACATCTGGAAGAAGCGCGGGTCGAACTCGTCGACGCCGTCGAGGAATCCGCCCCACCGGCTGATCGGCGTGCCGTCGATCTCGGTGCGCTGCCGCCAGTCCCAGCGGTCCTGGGGCACCTCGCGTACGCAGTCCCGGCCGGAGCGCAGGTTGTCCCAGAACGCGTCGAGGTCGCGCGCCATGGGGTACCGGCCCGCCACCCCGATGATCGCGATCTTGCGCCAGCCGGCGGGCGCGGCCGCACCGCGCGGGACGGCGAACGCACCGCCGGGGGTCGGCACGTTGCCGCCTGCGGCGGGATCGTCTCCGCTCCCCCGCCCGTCGGGCTCGGGCGCCGTGCCGGGCCCGCCCGCAGTGGGCTGCCCGCCGTCGGCACGTGCCGAGGCGGGCTCCGCCTGGGGCAGCAGCGCCGTGCGCAGCGCGTCCGCGTGCTGTTCGAGGAAGTGGTCGACGAGCTGACCGATCGTCGGGTACTCGAACAGCAGCGTGGCGGGCAGCGAGCCGACCTCGGGGGCCAGCAGATCGACGATGCGCGGTGTGGTCAGCGAGTCGATGCCGAAGTTCTCGAACGTCTCCTCAGGGAAGAGGCGGTCCTCGGGCACCTGCAGGACCTCGCTGAAGGCCCGCTTGACGTATGCCTCGACGGCCGGGCGCAGCGCCCCGTCACCGTTGGTCGTGCCCGGTACGGGAGCCGCCGTGGCGGGTGCTGCCGTGGCGGGTGCTGCCGTGGCGGGTGCTGCCGTGGCGGGTGCTGCCGTGGCGGGTGCTGCCGTGGCGGGTGCTGCCGTGGCGGGAGTGGCCGGGGTGCCCGTCGCCGGTACCGGATCCGCGCCGCGCTCGGCGACCACCACGCACTGGGTGTGCCCCTCGTCCGCCGGGACCGCCCGGCTGCGGGCGAACCCGGCCATGCCGAGCGCCCGTTCCCACTGCTCGCCGGACAGCAGCGGCGAACCGGGCAGCCGCAGGTGCTCGTCCTTGTTCAGCCACCAGCCGTCGAGCAGGCCGAAGGTGAGCGTGGTGGTGAGGACGTTCTGGCTGGCCTCGTTGAGGACGAGCCAGCCCCCGGGCCGCAGCAGGGCCCGGACGCGCCCCAGCGTGGCCAGCAGGTCGTCGGTGGCGTGCAGCACGTTGGCGGCGACCACCAGGTCGAAGTCGGCGAGTGCGAAGCCCTGGTCCTGCGGGTCCCGGCTCGCGTCCAGCGTCCGGAACTCCACGAACGGGTACTGCCGCGCGAAGCGCTCCCGGCCGTGCTGCAGGAACGCCATGGAGATGTCCGTGTAGACGTAGCGCACGGGCGCGCCGAGCCGTGCCAGCTCCGGCAGCACACTGGCGGTCGTGCCGCCGGTGCCCGCGCCCACCTCCAGGACCGACAGCGGCCGCGCGCCGCCCCCGGTCCGCACGCGCTCCGCCAGGGAGCGGCCGACGGCCGAGGTCACCAGGTGGTTGGCGCGGTCGACCACCGGGCTGCCGCGGTAGGCGCCCTCGACGAGCGCGGTGGAGCCGCCCGGGAACATCACATCGGTGGCGCGGACCTCCCCGCGCAGGACCGGGAACAGGTTGCGCATGCAGGGCCCCAGCAGCCGGTCGAAGCGGTTGAGCGCCTCCGTCCGCTCGCACAGCCCGACCAGCTCGCCCTCCGGGTCGCCCGGCACCGCCACCCCGGCCGGGGCGAACTCGCCGCGCTCCTCACGGAGTCTGCCGTGCACGGTCAGTACGCGCAGCAGCTCCGCGAACAGGCGGCGCTGCTTGGGCCGGATCCCGAGCCGCTCGGCGAGCCGCGGCTCGCTCCAGCGCTCCGCGGCGGCGAGGAAGACACCGTGCTCGCGGAAGCACCGCCACAGCCAGTCCAGCATGATGCGGTCGAGGTGCTCGCTGACGGTCTGCGTCAGCAGCCGGGGCACCGGCGGCTGTGCCGCCAGCTCGCCGACGATGGCGAACGCGTCGTCCGTGCCGTCGGTGTGCGAGAAGTCCACCCCGGCGGATTCGAGCACCTGACGGCTGGCCTTGGTGACCACCGTCTGTCGTTCTTCGTGTCCCAGCACGTGGTCCACCGCCGCCATTCCCTCCGCGGGCGTGATCGAGAAGATTCCGCTCTGGGCCAGCCGCTCCCGGTAGCGGTTCTGGGCGACGATGCCCACCGTGCCCCAGAAACCCCAGTTGACGACCCGGACGGCCGCGTCGAGGCGGGCGTCGAGGAAGTGGGCGAACGCGTCCTCGAAGGTGCTGCCCGCCGCGTAGTTGCTCTGGCCCGCGCTCCCCGACAGCGCCACCGCCGACGAGAAGAACAGCACGAAGTCCAGCGACAGCGACCGGACCGCGGCCAGCAGCGCCACGCTGGTCCGGGTCTTCGCGTCCAGCGCCGCCCGGAAGGTGGCCTCGTCCATGTTGGCCACGCTCTTGTCGCTCAGCACGATCGTGGAGTGGACGACTCCGTGCAGCGCGCCGTGCGTCTGCACCGTCCGCCGCACCACCCGCTCCAGCTCGTCGGCCCGGCCCGCGTCGGCGCGCTCGTACGACACGCTCCGGCCGTCCGGATCGATCTGCCGCAGCCGCTCGCGGCGCGCGTCGTCCAGGGCACTGCGGCCCACCAGGACGACCCTCGCCCCGAACTCGCGCACCAGCCAGGCGGTCACCTCCAGGCCGATGCCGCCCGCGCCGCCGAGGATCAGGTACACCCCGCCGCGGCGGATGCGCGCCCGCTCACTTCGGGCAGGCGCCACCGGCACCAGCTTGCGGCGGTACCCGGCGCCCGCGCGCAGCGCGAGCGGCCCCTGGGCACCGGCCGCGGTGCCCAGCGCCACCAGCCGTGCCACGGACTCGGCGACGGTACGGGCACTCTCCGCACCGGCGCGGTCGAGTACCGACACCTGCCAGCGCGGGCACTCCTGCGCGAGCGACTGGGCCAGGCCGTGCAGGCTCCCCGCGAACGGGTTGCCCACCGGCTCGCCCGCCACACCGCAGACATCCTCGGTGACCACCGCCAGCCGCAGGGGGCGCGCCGCGGCGCCGTCCGCCAGCAGCGACTTCACCAGCCGGAACAGTGCCAGCACACCGCGCTGCTGGCTGTCCTCCAAGTCCGCCGCGTCGTCGTGGCGTTCGCCGGGCCGCGCGGAGCCGGAGAGGAAGTACAGGGTGTCGGGGAGCGGCAGCCCGCCCAGCGCCGCCACGTCCGCGGCGCGCGCCACCAGCGGCTGGCCCGGGGCCCGGTCGGACAGCTCCCGGGCGAGCGGCTCGGATCCCTCGTCGTGCACGATCCACACACTGCCGAGGGGCTCCTCGGGCGCTTCGGGCACCGCGAGTCCGGTCCAGCGCGGGGCGAACAGCAGTCCGTCCAACCGGCCGCCGTCGTCGGGCGGAACGACCTCGGCGGCGGGCGCCCGACCGGACGCGGCCGGCGCGGCGGAGGGCGCCGCCTCGGCCGGCGCGGGCCGCAGCGCGAAGTCGCGCAGCCGCACGCACACGTGGCCCTCGTCGTCCAGCAGATCGATGTCGTAGCGGTCGGGTCCGCAGGCCCGTACGTGCGCATAGCCCTGCTGCGCGAGCCGGTGCCGGATCTCCACCGCACCGACCGCGTACGGCACCATCGCCCGCCCGGACGTGCGGTCCCGCAGCGCGGCGAAGGTGTGCAGGGCGCTGTCCAGCAGGGCCGGGTGCAGCACGCAGGACGCGAGCGCCGCGCCCGCGGCCTCGGGGACCGCGAGCCGGGCGAGCGCCTCGCCGTCTCCGGCCTCGATCCACTCGACGCCGCGCAGGGCGGGGCCGTACACCAGCCCGGCCGCCGCGAAGTCCGCGTACAGCCGGGCGCCTTCGAAGCGCTCGGGGCAGCGGGCCCGTACCGACTCGACCGGCACGCGTTCGTCCGCGATGCCCTCCGGAAGCCGCTCGACCGCGCCCTGTGCGAACAGCACGCGCGCGTCGCCGTCCCGGCCGCGCAGCTCGAAGTCCAGTCCGCTGCCGGTCCGGCGCAGCGCGAGCCACGCGGCGCGCTCCCGGTCGTCCACGGTCAGCGGACGAAGCCAGCGCACGTCACGCAGTACGCACCGCTCGGCCAGACCGGTCTCCTGGGCGGCCGCACGCGCCATCTCCAGCGCGGCCACGCCGGGCAGCAGCCGGACGCCGCCCACCTGGTGGTCGCGGATCAGCGGGTGGTCCGGTCCGAAACCGGTACCGAAGGCGAGGGCCCCGTCCAGGCTCTCCGCCGGGTCGACCCGGTCCAGCAGCGGGTGCCGCACTCCGCCGGCCGCCGAGCCGTCGTACGCGCCGGCCGTACCGCGCCGGGCGGGCGCCAGCGTGTCGCCGTCGGTGATCCAGCAGCGCATCTCCTCGAAGGGGTAGCCGGGCAGCGGTACCCGCGCGGGCGCGGCGTCGTACAGCAGGTGCCACTCGGGCGCCCCGCCGCGCACCCACAGACCGGCCACGGCGGCCGTGTCGCGCCGCTCGACGGCCTGCCGTACCTCGTCCCGCGACACGCGGGTGCCGCTGTCGCGCGACGCTCCGCGCACCGTGCCCTGCCACACCCCGTCGGGCAGCGGGCCGCCCTCGGCGAACGCGGTCAGCGCGGCGGCGAGTCGGTCGACCGACGGGGCCACCACGGCCAGCCGGTCGTCCAGTGCCTCCCGGCCCACCTGGAGGGTGTGGGCCATGGCGGCCGGGTCGGTCCGCGGGTGCCGGGCGAGGAACCCGGCGAACCTGCGGGCGAGTTCACGCAGCCGCTCGGGGGTCTTCGCCGAGAGCGGGAAGACCCACGGCCCCTGTGCCGCGGGCCGCGCGGAACCGTCCGCGGGGCCCGGACGGTGCTCCTCGACGATCAGGTGGGCGTTGGCGCCGCCCGCACCGAAGGAGCTGATCCCGGCGCGCAGCGGCCCGCCGTCCGACGGACTCCACGGCGCCACCTCGCGCTGCACCGCGAACGGCGAATCCGCCCAGTCGATGTGCGGGTTGGGGATGTCGGAGTGGAGCGAGGGCACCAGCGTCCGGTGCTTCATCTGGAGCAGCACCTTGCACAGGGCCGCCATGCCCGCCGCCGACTCCAGGTGCCCGATGTTGGACTTCACCGAGCCGATCGGCAGGCTCCCCGGGGCCAGCCCGGCCCCCTCGAACGCGAGGGTCAGCCCGCGGATCTCCACCGGGTCGCCGAGCGCGGTGCCGGTGCCGTGCGCCTCCACGTAGGAGACGGCGCCGGGGTCGATACCGGCGCCCTCGATGGCACGGCTGATCAACTCGCCCTGGGCGAGCGGGTTGGGGACGGTGAAGCCGTTGGTGCGGCCGCCGTGGCCCAGCGCGCTGCCGAGGATGGTCGCGTAGACGTGGTCGCCGTCGCGCAGCGCCTTGCCGAGCGGCTTGAGCAGCACGGCACCGACCCCCTCGCCGGGCACATAGCCGTCGCCGCCCTCGCCGAAGCTGCGGCACAGTCCGTCGCTGGACGTGAACCGGCCCTGCCCGAGGAAGCGGTACTTGTACGGGTGCACGTGCAGGTTCACGCCGCCGGCGAGCGCCACCTCCGCCTCCCCGGACCGCAGGTCCCGGATGGCGAGGTGGATGGCGCTCAGCGCCGAGGAGCACATGGTGTCCACGGTCAGGCTGGGACCGCCGAACCCCATCGTGTAGGAGACGCGGTTGGCGATCGAGGCGTACGAGGAGGCGGCGATACGGCCGTTGTCCGCCTCGTACAGCTGGTAGAGGGCGTACATCGCGCCCACGTAGACGCCGACCCGGCCGGACGACCGCAGGGCGGCCCTGGTGTAGCCGGCGTCCTCCAGCGTGTGCCAGGCCGTCTGGAGGAAGAGCCGCTCCTGCGGATCGACGATCTCGGCCTCGCGCGGGGAGATGCCGAAGAAGAGCGGGTCGAACCGGTCGATGCCGCGGACGAAGCTGCCCCAGCGGCTGTACGGGACGGAGCGGTCGGCCTCGGTGGCGTCGTCGTAGTCCCGCCAGTCCCAGCGGTCGGCGGGGATCTCGGTGACGAGGTTCCGGCCGGCGCGCAGGTTCTCCCAGAAGGCGTCCAGGTCGTCGGACTCGGCGAAGCGGGCGTTGACGCCGATGATGGCGATCGGCTCGTCGTGTCCGGACACGGACACGGACATGGATTCCGATGCGGACTCGGATGCGGGGGCGGGGGCGCTGAGCGGGACCGCGGGTGCACTGCCGGGTGCGGGTGCGGGCGCGTCGCCGCTTGCGGCGGGCGGCTGCGCTTCCGGCGCGGGGGCCAGGGCCGCCAGTTTCTCGCCGTGCCGCTCGGCGAAGTAGCCCGCCAGCGAGCGCAGTTCCTGGTACTCGAAGAACAGCGTCTTCGGCAGCGGCCCGAAGTGCTCTTCCAGCCTGCGGTTCAGATCCATGATCAGGATGGAGTCGATGCCGTATGCCTGGAAGGCGGTCTCCGGCTCGATCTCCTCGGCGGGCATGTCGAAGACACCGGCCAGGATCTCCTTCAGATACGCCTCGGCCCGCACGCGCGGATCCGGCCCGGCCACCGCGGGGGCGGCGATCGCCGCCGGCGGGGCGGTGCGCGCGAGCGGCCTGCTCGCGGCGCCGGCCAGCAGCTCCCGCAGCTTCGCCGGGCGGCCCCGGGCGATCAGCAGGTGGCTGCCGTCGTGTCCGGCGGCGGCGTCGAAGGCGGCCAGCGCCTCGGCGGTCGGCAGCGCCTGCAGACCCACCGCACCGGCCATCCGGTCCTGGGCCGCCCGGTCCATCGCCATGCGGATGCCGCCGTCCTGCCACAGCGACCACAGCAGCGACAGCGTGCGCCCCGGCCGCCCGCCTTCCCGGCGGCGTGCCTCGCGCCACTCGGCGAAGGCGTCGAGGAAGCGGTTGGCGTAGGCGTAGTCGCCCTGTCCGGGCGAGCCCGCGGCGCCGGACATGGAGGAGAACAGCACGAAGAAGTCGAGCGGTTCGTCGGCCGTGGCCCGGTCCAGCTCGATGGTGCCGCGCACCTTCGGTGCCAGTACCTCGGCCCAGTCCTGCGGGTCCTTGCCCAGCAGATACGCGTCCCGCGTCGTGCCCGCCAGGTGCAGCACCCCGTGCAGCGCGCCGGACTCGGCGCGGACGCCCTCGACGAGCGCCGCCGCCTCGCCGGGCTCGCCCAGGCGCGCCTGCCGGTATCGGACGTCGATGCCCTCCGCGCGCAGCGCCGCCAACTCGCGTTCCACCGTGCCGTCGTGGGCCGAGCGGCCGGAGAGCACGAAGCGCGTCGCCCGGTCCGCGGCGGCCAGGTGCCGTACGACGATCCGGCCGAGGCCGCCGAGGCCGCCGGTGACCAGGTAGACGCCGCCGTCGCGCAGGGTCAGCCCGGTGCGCCCGGCGCTCGCGAAGTCGGTGACCTGCTCCCAGCTCCGCACCCGGCGCTCACCGGACCGGTAGCCGACGGCGAACTCGTGCGCGTCGGCCGCGATCTCCCGCGTCACCGCGTGGGCGCGCTCCTCGGTGGAGCCCGGCGGCACGACGATCACGGAGAGCAGGAAGCCGGGCTGCTCGTTGGCGAGGGTCCTGGCCAGACCGTCGAGGGCGGCGCTGAGGCAGTCGTCGAGAGCGCCGGTGGCCTCGTAGACGTACAGCAGCCGCACCGGCTGTGCGAAGCGCGCCCGCGACCAGGCGCGGAACAGGGCGGTCAGCTGCAGCGCGGGCTGGTCGAGCGGGCCTTCGGCGGCCGGGCACGCGGTCGCGTCCCAGACGACGACCGCGGGGCCGCGGCCGCGCCCGGCCCGCTCGGCGAAGAACCGGCCCCAGTCCTCCTCGCTGCCCGGCCTCAACTGCCGGTCGCCGTCCGCCGTCTCGCCGAACCGGGTTCCGGGACGTACCCGCAGCGCGGGCGCGCCCGGCAGCAGCCCGGCGAGCGCCGGGTCGGCGCCGACGACCACGACGTCGCCGTCGACCGGGGGGCACTCGACATCGGAGGCGACGGGCGACGGGCGCCACACCTCCTCGAAGGCGACCGTCTCCGCGGCCGCTCCTGCCGCTCCTGCCGCTCCTGCCGCTTCCGCCGATCCCCTCGATCCAGTCGATCCAGTCGATTCCGCCGCCGGGCCGGCGTCGGCGGGGCGCAGGGCGTGGGTCCGACCGACCGCGCGGGTGACCAGGCCCCGGATGCGCAGCACGATCCGGCCGTCGTCGTCCGTGAGGGTCAGGTCGTGGCCGGTGTCCCGCGCCGGGGCCCCGGCGGTGCCGGTGGCGGGCGCCGCGGGCACCGCATGTACATGGCCGCGGCGCGGCAGCGGCGCCAGGATCTCCAACGAGCCGAGCGAGAAGGGGAGTCTGCGCTCCTCCGCGCCCTCCGGGTCGGACGAGGTCCACAGCGCGGCCTGGAGCATGCCGTCCAGCAGCGAGGGGTGCAGGGTGAACATCTCGTGCGGCAGGTCGGCCGCCTCGGGCACCTCGACCCGGGCCAGCACCTCGGCGTCGCCGCGCACCAGGGAGCGCAGCGGCCGGAAGCTCGGCCCGTATCCGCCGCCGAGCCGGTCGAAGAGCGCGTAGCACTCCGCGCCCGTGACGGGCTGCGGGCAGCGCGCGCGTATCTCCGCCAGGTCGAGGACGGGCCGCCCGTCGGCCGCGGGCTCTGCGCCGGGCTCCGCGCCGGACGCCGCTGCGGGCTCCTCGGCGAAGCCGATCCGGCCCGCCGAGCACAGCTCGCCGCTCTCGGCGTCCTCGCCCCGCCTGACCTCGTACGCGCAGGACAGGTCGTCCGCCCCCGGCGTCAGCCGCAGCCATACGCGCACCGGTCGGTCGGTGACGATGACCGGCCGCGCCCACAGGACGTCGGAGACGGTCCGCACCCGGCCGCGGCCGGTGCGCCCCGCGGTGGCGGCGGCCAGTTCCAGCGCGGCGACCGCGGGCAGGATCTTCAACTCCCCGATGGCGTGGTCGCGCAGGAAGAACTCGGTGCCGCCGAGCGTGGCCGAGAAGTCCCGACCCATCGCGTCGGCCGCCACCGCGACCAGCGGGTGCCCGCCGCGGGCGGCGGCCGCTCCGGTGGAGCCGTTACCCGCGCCGGGGGCCGGGTCCGGCTCGGCCACCCAGTACGGGCGGGTGTCGTAGGGCGGGGTGGGGAGGGACAGCCGGGCGGGGCGCGGTCCGTCCCCGTACCGCTGCCGCCAGTCCACGGACGCGCCTTCGGCCCAGCGCCGGGCGAGTTCCTCGGGGTCGTCGGTGGTGAGGGGCCCACCCGGGGCGTCGCCCGGCACACTGCCGCGCCACAGACCGGGAGCGCCCTCCGGGTCGGCCGCGAACGCGCCCAGCCGCTCGGCGAGTTCACCGAACGAGGACACCACGAACGCCAGGCGCTCGCGCAGCGGCTCCCGCCCCACCTGAAGGGTGTGCGCGAAGCGCGCCAGCAGGCGCGGTGGCGCGTCCCGGCCGTCCTGGCCGTCCTGGAGGCGCCGTGCGGTCCATCGCGCGAGGCGATCGGCGTACCGCACGAGATGCTCCTGCCGGGACGCGGACAGCACGATGACGTACCGCTGCGAAGAGGTCTTCTGCTTCTCAACCATCTACTGTTCCTCTGCTGCCTCTTCGAGCACGACATGCACGTTGCTGCCGCCCATACCGAACGAACTCACGCCCGCCCGCCTGGGCTGCGCCCGCCCGCGCTCGTCGCGTGGCGGATCCCAGGCGGTGGTGTGCGTCTGCAGGTGGAAGGGGCTGCCGTCGAAGTCGAGCATGGGGTTGGGGCTGGTCAGGTGGACCAGGCCGGGCAGCGTGCGGTGCTTCATGGCCAGCAGCACCTTCACCACGCCCGCCACACCCGCGGCCGCTTCCAGGTGGCCGATGTTGGTCTTGACCGAGCCCAGTGCGATCCGCGCCGCGCCCGCCGCCGGCCCCCAGCGGTCCAGGAGGTGGGCGAAGGCGTCCTTCAGCCCTTCCACCTCGATGGGGTCGCCGAGCGCGGTGCCGGTGCCGTGGGTCTCGATGTAGCCGACCGAGGCGGGCGGGATGCCCGCCGCCTCGTGGGCGCGGACCGTCACATCCGTCTGGGCCCTGGGGTTGGGGACGGTCAGCGAGTGGGTACGGCCGCCGTGGTTCTCCGCCGAGCCGATGATGACTCCGTGGACGGGGTCGCCGTCGGCCCGCGCCCGGTCGAGGCGCTTGAGCAGCAGCAGGACGACGCCCTCGCCCCGCCCGTAGCCGTCGGCGCGCGCGTCGAAGGTCTTGCAGCGGCCGTCGGGGCTGAGCATGCCGGCGCGGCGCAGGCCGCGGTAGCCGTGGGGGGACAGCAGCAGGTTGGCGCCGCCCGCCAGCGCCGTGTCGCAGTCGCCGAGTTGCAGCGAGCGCACGGCCCGGTGGACGGCGACCAGCGAGCTGGAGCAGGCCGTGTCGTAGATCGTGCTCTGGCCGCTCAGGTTGAACAGGTGGGAGATCCGGTTGGCCGCGACGGAGGCGACGTTGCCGATCAGGAAGTGGTCGTCCGTCTCGCGCTCGTGGCCGAGCAGGCTGAAGTAGTCGGCGCCGGTGATGCCCACGAAGACCCCGGTCCTGGTGCCCGCGAACGCCTCCGGGGCCAGGCCCGCGTCCTGCATGGCCTCGTGGGCCGCGTGCAGCAGCAGCCGGTGCTGGGGGTCCATCTGGGCCGCTTCCCGGGGCGAGACACGGAACAGCGGCGCGTCGAAGCCCTCGACGTCGCGGACGAAGGAGCCCTGGAAGGCCATCGGGTCGCCGTCCGCGTAGCGGCCGAACAGGCTGCGCGAGAAGCCGCGTTGCATCGGGTACGGCCGGACCAGGTCGCGCATCCCGGACAGGTGCGACCAGAACTCGTCGAGCGTGTCGGACTCCGGCAGCCGGCCGCCGATGCCGACGATCGCCACGGGCGGGTATCCGGTGCCGGAAGGCGCCGCGCGTTCCGTGCGGTCGCCGCGTACCGCGGCCGGTGCGCGGCGGGTCGCCGCGCGCCCGGCCCGGGGCTCCCCGGCGGGTGCGCGGTAGCGGCCGCCGAGCTGTTCCGGGAACTTCGCCAGGAGGTGGGCGGCGAGGGCGTCCAGCGTGGGGTGGCCGTAGAACGCCGTCGGCGGGACCGTCACCGCCAGCCGGTCGCGCAGCACCGCGCTGAGCCGGGTGAAGCGGATCGAGTCGAATCCGTAGTCGCCGATCGGGCGCCGGGGCGAGATGTCCTGCGCGGGCACGCGCGCGATCTCGGCCGCCCAGCCGCGCAGTTCCTCGCGCAGCAGCGCCACCGGACCGCCCTCCGGGTCGCCCGCCGGGTCGTCTGCCGGGTCGTCTGCCGGGTCACCGGCCTGGTCGTCCGCCGGACCGGCAGCCGCGGCGGCGACGGGGTGCCCGTGCCGGCGCACGATCTCGTCGATGTCCAGCCGCCGCAGCGGTCCGGTGTCGATCTTCGCGTTGGGCGTCTGCGGGAAGGACGTCAGCGGGACGAGGCGGGCGGGGACCATGTAGTCCGGCAACCACTCCGCCAGCCGCGCGCGCAGCCGGTCCGCATACGCCTCCGGCGCCTGGGCCGCCTCCCGTGTCTGCACGAACGCCACCAGGGCCGGATGCCCCGCGACGTCCTCGCGGAGCAGCACCCGGGCCTCGTCGACGAGCCCGGTGCGGCGCAACGCGGCCTCGATCTCGCCGAGTTCGATGCGGTAGCCGCGCAGCTTGACCTGCCGGTCGAGACGCCCGAGGAGTGCGAGGCCGCCGTCGGGGAGGTGCCGGGCGGCGTCCCCGGTCCGGAACAGCCGGCCGGGCTCGCCGAGGAAGGCGCCGTCCGGGAACTTCCCGGCGGTCAGCTCGGGGCGGCCGCGGTAGCCGCGGGCGACGCCGTGCCCGGCGATGTACAGCTCTCCGGGTGTGCCGAACGGGACCGGCCTGCGGTACTCGTCCAGCACGTGGAAGCGGGTGTTGGCGATCGGCGTGCCCACGCCGACCGGCCGGTGGCGGCGCACCCGGCCTACGGAGGACCAGATGGTCGTCTCGGTCGGCCCGTACATGTTCCAGACCTCGTCGGCCCGGCTCAGCAGCTGTTCGGCCAGCTCCGGGGTGAGGGCCTCGCCGCCGCACAGGATCCTGCCGTTCAGCCGACCGCTCCAGCCGGCCGCCAGCAGCATCTGCCAGGTGGCGGGGGTGGCCTGCACGATGGTGGCCGCCGAGCGCTCCAGCTGCTCCCTGAGCGCGAAGCCGTCCCGTGCCACCTCGGAGGCGGCGATCTCGACGGTGGCGCCGCGGGTCAGCGGCAGCAGCAGCTCCAGACCGGCGATGTCGAAGCTGACGGTGGTGACGGCGAGCAGCCGGTCGCCCGCCGCGCAGCCGGGCCGCTCCCCCATCGCGGCAAGGAAGTTGACCAGACTGCCGTGGCTGATCTCCACACCCTTCGGCGTGCCGGTGGAGCCGGAGGTGTAGAGGACGTACGCGGTGCCGTCGTTGAAGCCGGAGCCGCCGGGAGCGGCGTGGTGCGGCTCGGCGGGGGCCGTCCAGTCGATCTCGTCCAGCACCACCGGCTCGGCCCCGGCACCCGGGCCCGGCAGGGCGGCGGCCGACGCGGCGTCCGTCACCACGGTGGCCAGCCGCGCGTCCTCGGCGATGAACGCCAGCCGCTCGGCCGGGAATCCGGGGTCGAGCGGTACGTACGCGGCGCCCGCGCGGTGCACCGCGAGCAGGGCCACGATCAGCTCGGCGCGGCGGTCGGCCAGGACACCGACCAGCGCGCCGGGCCGCACGCCGCGGTCGCGCAGCAGGGCGGCCAACAGCTCGACGCGGTGCGCGAGTTCGCGGTAGGTCAGGGACGTGTCCGCGTCGAGCACCGCCGTCACGTCCGGCGTCCGCCCGGCCTGGGCCAGGATCAGCTCGGCCGCGGTGAGGTGGCAGGGGTGTGCGGCGGCCGTGGCGTTGGCCCGGCGCAGCAGCTCGCGCTCACGCGGGCCGGCCAGCGCGATGGCGTCGAGTGCGCGACCGGTGTCCTCGGTCATCCGGGCGAGGAGTTCGCGGTAGTGCTCGGCGAAGCGCTCCACGGTGGGCCGCTCGAACTGCCCGGGGTCGTACTTGACGTGCACCAGGGCGCGGTCGCCCCGCACCACCACCTCGACGACGAGGTCGGACTCGCCCTCCTGGGTGACGGCGAGGGCGTCCTCGAAGAGGGTCTGCCCGGCCGCCATGTCCAGGTCCCTGCCGACCCCCTGCTGGAGGTAGAAGCCGATGTCGAAGGAGGCGTCGGGGTTGCCGTCGCGGCGCAGGTCGTCGACGACCGCGGCGAACGGGTAGACGCTGTGGTCCTCCGCGTCCGACAGCGCGTCGTGGACCGACTCACACAGCCCGCGGACCGTCATCCCCGGCGCGCACGCGGTGCGCAGCACCACCGGGTTGATCAGGTAGCCGACGGTCCGGTCGAAGTCCTGCGTGGGCCGCCCGTCCGTGGGGACCATCACGCAGATGTCGTCCTGGCCGCTGTAGCGGTGCAGCAGCCACACGAACGCGGCGTACACCACGCTGAAGGGCGTCAGCCGCAGCTGCCGGGCGGCGCCGCGGACGGCGGCCCAGGCCGGTTCGTCGAGTTCGAGCTGCACGCTCGCGCCCACGTAGCGCGAGGGGCCCACGCGCCGGTGGTCGACCAGCCGGTCGAGGACGGCCGAGGTCGAGGCGCCCTTCAGGCGGCGGGTCCAGTACGCACGGTCCTCCGCCGCGTCCGGGCCGGCCAGCATCTCCCGCTGCCAGCGCACGAAGTCGCGGTACGGCGGGGCAGGTTGCTCCGCCGTGGGCGCGAGTGCCCCGGTCGCCGCGAGGCTCTCGTAGTCGGCCACGAGGTCCCGCAGCAGCAGGTGGCTGGTGACGCCGTCGGTGACCAGGTGGTGGAAGACCAGCAGCAGGAGCGGCCCGGACCGCGGCCCGCGCACGAAGTGGGCGCGGTAGAGCGGGTCGTGCTCCAGGTCGAACGGCGTCCGGATGAGTTCGCGGACGCGCTCCAGCAGCTCCGCCTCGGTGAGGTGGGACAGGTCCAGCTCCCCCAGCGCGATCCCGCGGTCGGCGACGACCTGCACGGGGCCGTCCTCGCCCGGCCGGACGTTGATCCGCAGGCTCGGGTGGCGCCGCACCGCGGCCGACAGCGCCTCCTCCAGGAGCCGGGGGTCGGCGTCCGGGCGGAGCCGCAGCGCCAGCGGGAGGTTGTAGGCGGCGGAGGCGGGCGCGCTCTGCTGGATCGCCCACAGCGCCGCCTGCCCCCGGCTGAGCGGGTACCCGCGCTCCGCGGGCCCGGTCGGGCGCACGGACCCGTCGGCACGTACAGGCTCGTCGGCACGTACAGGCTCGTCGGCACGTACGGACTCGTCGGCCCGTACGGGCTCGGGCTGTTCGGATGCGGGGTCCGTCGGCGCCGCGGGAGCCGTGAGGCCGCGCAGCAACGGCAGGGCCTGCTCCTCGGTGAGGCTGCCCGCCGCGATCGCCGACAGGACCGCTCGCAGGGCGTCCCGGTCGTGCCCGCCACCCCGGTTGTTCAGGTTGCCGCTCATCGGGCCGTGCCCCTTCCCAGCCGCGCGAGCGCGTCCTCGACGCCGAGTTCTCCGGAGGTGAGCCCGCCCAGCAGGGCGCGCAGCTCGCCCTCCGCACCGGAATCGGCCACCGAGCCGGCGTCGGCCGCCGCACCCGAGTCGACCACCGGGCCGGCGCCCAGCTCCGCCGGGAACGTCTCGCCCAGCTTGCGGGCGAAGTCGCGGATGGACCCGTCCGCGGAGAAGAACCGGGCGGGCACCCGGACGCCGTACTGCGCGCCCAGCGCGCGGGAGAGCCGGCGCAGCCCGAGCGAGTCCACGCCGTAGTCGGCCAGGCAGCGGTCGGGCAGCAGCCTGGCCGGGTCGATGCCCAGGTGCCGGCCGAGCAGGGCGGCGATGGTGCGCTCCAGCGTTTCGGAGGCATCCGGCACCACGGGGGCGGGCGCGCCGGCCCGATCCGGCTCCCGTACGGGCGCCCTCTCGGCTGCCGGGACCTCGTCCCGTACAGGTGCCCGATCCGCTGCCGGGACCTCTTCCCGTACGGGCTGTTCGTCCCGTACGGACCGTTCGTCCCGTACGGCCGGTTCGGGCTCCTCCTCGGGCGCGGCGGCGAGCGTCACCCCGTACGCCTGCCCCTGCGCGCAGTGCTCACCGGGCCGCAGCCAGTACCGCTCCCTGGCGAAGGGGTACGTCGGCACCGGAATCCGGCGCGGCGCGCCGCCCGGCCACAGCAGGTCCCAGTCGACGGGGGCCCCGCCCACCCACAGGCGGGCCAGCTTCTCCCACTTGCGGCCCGCGACGACCATGCGCAGGTACTCCCGGCCCTCGGGGCCCTCCAGCAGCAGCTCCGAACCCGCGCCGAGCGCACGGACGTTGCCGCTGACCAGGCCCTTGACGGACCTCTCGCCCGCCAGCCAGCGGACCAGCCCGCCGCGCAGCCCGTCCAGGTCGTCGGCGACGACGGCCAGCCGCTCGTCCATCGCGTCGCGGCCGGTCTGCAGGGTGCGGGTGAGCGCGGCCAGGTCGGTTCCGGCCGGTGGCTCGCGCAGCCAGTCCGCGATGCGGGCCGCGTAGGCGCGCAGCCGGTCCTCGGTCCTGGCCGAGAGCACGAAGACCCCGGGCCCGGCGGCGACATGGGCGGACGGCGACGGCTCGTCGCCGCGGTCCCGGTATTCCTCGACGACCACGTGGGCGTTCACCCCGCCGATGCCGAAGGAGCTGACGCCGGCGCGGCGCGGCAGCTCGCGGCCGTGCCCGTCGCGCAGCCGCTGCCAGGGCCGGCTCTCGCGCAGGACGTGGAAGGGGCTGCCGTCCAGCCGCAGGTGCGGGTTGATCTCCTGGATGTGCAGGTTCTTCGGCAGCAGGCCGTGCCGCAGCGCCAGCAGCACCTTGAGCAGGCCCGCGATCCCGGCACCCGACTCCAGGTGGCCGGTGTTGCTCTTCACCGCGCCCAACGCGCAGTGGGCGTCGGGGCGTTCGGCCACCCCCCACTCGCGGTAGAGCGTCGCGAACGCCGACTTCAGGCCCTCGATCTCGATCGGGTCGCCGAGCGAGGTGCCGGTGCCGTGCGTCTCGACGTAGGTCACCGTGCGCGGGTCGGTACCGGCCTGCCGGTGCGCCTTGGCCACGACCGCGGCCTGGGCGTCGGGATTGGGGGCGGTGAGCGAGTTGGCGCGGCCGCCGTGGCCCACCGCGCTGCCCCGGATCACGCCGTGGATGACGTCCCCGTCCGCGATCGCCGCGGACAGCCGCTTGAGCAGGACCATGCCCACGCCCTCGGACCGCACATAGCCGTCGGCCCGCGCGTCGAAGGTCTTGCACCGGCCGTCCGCGGTGCTGAGCATCCCGGCCTGGCTGGTGTCGACGTGCAGGGTGGGCGAGGCGACGACGTTGACGCCGCCCGCGAGGGCCATCTCGCAGTCGCCGTCCCGGATCGCCGCGACGGCGCGGTGCAGCGCCACCAGGGACGAGGAGCAGGCGGTGTCGATGGCCTCGCTGGGGCCTCGCAGGTCGAGCAGGTACGAGACCCGGTTGGCCATGATCGCGTGGGACCGGCCGATGGAGTTGTAGCCGTCGAGCGGGGTGCCGAAGGCGTGCTGGACCTCGAAGTAGTCGTACGTGCTCGCGCCGAGGAACACCCCGGTGTCGGTCCTGGCGAGCGCGGACGGGCGGATGCCCGCGTCCTCGACGCAGCCCCAGACCGCTTCCAGGACCAGCCGGTGCTGCGGGTCCATGGCCTCCGCCTCGGTCGGGGAGATGCCGAAGAAGAGCGGATCGAACTCGTCCACCCGGCGCATGAACCCGCCCCACTTGACGAGGGTCTTGAACTCGCCGGGCTCCGGGTCGCCGTGGATGGTGCGCCAGTCCCAGCGGTCGGCGGGGATCTCGGTGATGAGGTCGTCGCCCGCCGCCAGGTGCGCCCAGAACTCGTCCAGGTCGTCCGACTGCGGCAGCCTTCCGGCCATGCCGACCACGGCGACCGCGTCCTCGTACGGGCCGGGGGCAGGGTCAGGGGCAGGGGTGCCCACCGGCTCCGGTGCGGGCGCGGACCCGGCCGCCTGCGCGACGGGCTGCACGGGCTCCTCGGGCTGCACGGGCTCCACGGGCTCCGTCCGCGCCGCCGGCGCCTGCCGCGCGTAGTGGTGCCCCAGCTCCTCGGGGTGGCTGCGCACCGCCTTCTCGACCAGGTCCTCGGTGGTGGAGATGCCGAAGAAGTAAGCCGGGGTCACGTCCAGGCCGAAGACCTCGTTGAAGGTCTGGCTCAGCCGCGTGTAGGCGATCGAGTCGAAGCCGAACCGGGCCAGCTCCGCGTCCGGGCGCAGCACGTCCGCGCTCACCTTGGCCGCTTCGCACACCAGGCGGTGGATGTCCGCGCGCAGCGCGGGCCCCCAGTCCGCGTCCGGGTCCGCGGTGCGGGGAGCGGCCACGCGGGCGCTCTCCCTCCGTTCGCGTACGCCGAGTTCGGCGAGGAACTCCTCGCTACCCGAAACCACCGTCAACTGAACTCCCTCCCGGCCCAGCGCCTCGGTCATCGCCCGCAGCCCCCGCGCGGGCGGAATCGGTGTCACACCGGCCTCCTCCAGCCGGTCCCGGTACCTCTCGGCCAGGGCCGAGGTGCCCCACGCCCCCCAGTCCACGACCCTTACGGGGTAGGGGAGTTCGGCGGCCAGGACGTGCGCGTAGGCGTCCTGGAAGGCGCAGGCGGCCGCGTAGCCGCTCTGCCCCGGGTTGCCGAGGAAGGACTGCACGGAGGAGAAGACCAGCAGGAAGTCCAGGGCCTCCTTGCCGAACACGTCGACCACGGCGGCCGTGGTCCGGGTCTTGGACTCCAGCCCCTCCCGGAAGGCGGCCTCGTCGGCGGCGTACAGCGCCCGGTCGCGCAGCACGTTCGCCGCGTGCACCACCCCGTTGACGGGCCCGAACCGCCGGGTGACGGTGTCCGCCACCCGCCGCAGCTGCTCCGGGTCGCCCGCGTCGGCGGGTACGTACACGGCGTGCTCGCCGCTCGGGTCGACCGCCGCGAGGCGGGCGCGGCGCGCGTCGTCCAGCGGGCTCCGGCCGACCAGGGCCACCCGGGCGCCGTACTCCCGCACCAGGTGCGCGGCCACGTCCGAGCCGATGTCCCCGGCACCGCCGATCACCACATAGACGCCGTTCGCGCGCAGCCTGTCCGGCCGCGGCGGGGCGGGCCGCTCCGGCGACCGCGGTACGGCCTCCAGCACGGGCCGGAGGAAACGGCCCTCGCGCAGGGCCAGTTCGGCGCCGGACCGGCCGGTCACGGCCGACACCCGCTCCGCCGCGGCGGCCGTGTCCCGCACGGTCTCGTCCCAGTCCAGGTCCAGGGTGGCGATCCGCCAGGACGCGCACTCGCGGCGCAGGGACCTGGTGAACCCCCACAGTTCGGCGGCGGCGGGGTTGCGCACCCGGGCGCCCGCGGCCGGGCAGGCGTCGCTGGTGACCACGGTCAGCTCGGTACCGGCACCGGCGGCGGGCTGCCCGAGCAGCTGCCGGACCAGCCGGAACAGCGCCAGGACGCCCGTCTCCTCGGCGGCGGCGAGCGCACCGACGTGCTCGCCGGGCAGCGGGGCAACGGGCCGTCGGACCCCGGCGAGGAAGTACACGGTGGCCGGGGCGGGACGGTCCTCGGCGCGGAGTTCCTCCGGGCGGTCGGCACGGACGCGTACGACCGGCCGGGGAGCGAGCCGGGCCGCGAGGGCGTCCGCGAGGGCGGTGCCGTCCTCGGTGTGCACCACCCAGGCGGGTCCCGAGGCGGCGGACCGCGGCCCGTCCGGCGGGGCGTCGGCCACCCAACCGGGTACGTACAGCAGGTCGTCCACCGACTCCGGCTCCGCCGTCTCCCGCTGCACCGGCTCCGAGGAGGGCTCCTCGAACCAGCAGCGCATCCGCTCGAAGGGGTAGGTCGGCAGCGGCAGCAGCCGGGCGCGGCGGCCGGTGTGCAGCCGCCGCCACTCCACGTCGGTGCCGTCCACCCACAGCCGCGCCAGCACCTTCGGGTCGGGCGCCCGCCAGATCGCCGCCGGCAGCTCGGGGGCGGCGTCGCCGCCGAGCAGGAGGCCGTAGGGCGAATCGGCGGCCCCGGCCGTGCCGCCGACCAGTACGGCGGTCCGCGCGGCCGGTGCGGTGTGCTCGCCGCGCGCGAAGGCGGCCAGCGCGGCGGCCAGTTCCGCCGGGGCGGCGGCGACCACCGCCAGCCGGTGCTCCATGGCGTCCCGGCCGACCTGCAGGGTGTGGGCGATGTCGGCCCACTCCTGCCGCAGCACGGACTCGGGGCGCCGGGACACGTACGCCTCCAGCGCGGCGGCGTACGCCCGCAGCGCGGCGGGGGTCCTGGCGGAGAGCACGAACACCTGGTCCGTCAGGGGCGGTTCACCGCCGTGGCGCTCGGCCTCGTCGGCCTTCTCCAGTACGACGTGCGCGTTGACGCCCCCGTATCCGAAGGAGCTGACCCCGGCCCGGAGCGGGAGTTCCCGCCCCCGCCCGTCGCGCGGCCGCCGCCACGGGGTCGCCTCGGTGAGCAGCCGGAACGGGCTGCCGTCGAGCCGCAGATAGGGGTTGGGCTGCCGCAGGTGGAGCGAGGGGGGCAGGGTCTCGTGCTCCATGGCCAGCAGGACCTTGAGCACTCCGGCGATCCCGGCCGCCGACTCCAGGTGGCCGATGTTGGTCTTCACCGCGCCCAGCGCGCAGTAGGCGCCCTTGGGCGGCGCGCTGCCACTGTCCTTGAACAGCCGGGCGAACGCGGTCTTCAGGCCGTCGATCTCGACGGGGTCGCCCAGCTGGGTGCCGGTGCCGTGCGTCTCGACATAGGTGACGGTGGCGGGGTCGACGCCCGCCCGTCGATACGCCTCGACGAGCATCCCGGCCTGGCTCGCGGGGTTGGGCGCGGTCAGCGAACGCGCCCGGCCGCCGTGGTTCACCGCGCTGCCCCGCAGCCAGGCGCGGACCCGGTGCCCCGCCGCCTGCGCCCGGCCGCGGCTCGTCAGCACGACGAGTCCCATGCCCTCGCCGCGCACGAAGCCGTCCGCCGCGCTGTCGAAGGTCTTGCAGCGCCCGTCCGGGCTCAGCATGCCGGTGCGGTCGAGGAGTTCGTAGTTGCGTGGCGACAGGAGCAGGTTGACGCCGCCCGCGATGGCCACCTCGCAGCTGCCGCTGCGGATCGCCTCGGCTGCCCGGTGCAGCGCCACCAGGGAGCTGGAGCACCCGGTGTTCACGGGCTCGCTGGGGCCGTGCAGGTCAAGGAGGTAGGAGATGCGGTTGACCAGGATCGAGTGCGTGTTGGCGGTGGCGCCGAAGGCGTCGATCTCGGCGCCCGCGGCCATCTGGAGTTCCTGGTAGTCGTTCGAACCGACGCCGACGAAGAGCGCGGTGTCGGAACCGGCCAGGCTGCCGGGCGCGATCCCGGCGTCCTCCAGACCGGCCCAGACCGTCTGCAGGAAGAGCCGCTGCTGCGGGTCCATGCCCTCGGCCTCGCGCGGCGAGATGCCGAAGAGCAGCGGGTCGAAAAGGTCCACGCCCTCGATGAACGCGCCCTGGCGGGCGGCCGGGCGCAGCGCCGGGCGGTCCGCCGGGACGGCGGTGACCAGGTCGTCGCCCGCCGCCAGGTGCGCCCAGAACGCGTCCAGGTCGTCGGACTGCGGGAGCCTTCCGGCCATGCCGACGACGGCGACCGGTTCGTCGTGTCCGGCCCGCCCGGCCGCGACCGCGGGTGCACCGCCGGGTGCGGGTGCGGATACAGGAGCGGGTACGGATACAGGAGCGGGTACGGATACGGGCACGGGAGCGGGCACCGGCTGCGGGGCGGGCCGCTCGGCCGGCGCGCCGTCGGCGGCGGCGGCGCCGACGGCGACATCGCCGCCGGGCGCCCCGTACCTCGCGTGCAGCACCGCCGGGTGGTCGGCCGCGAGCTTGTCGATGAGGGCGCGCAGCGTGGGGGTCTCGTAGAAGATGGTCGGGGTGACGTCGAAGCCGTAGGACTCGTTGAGCCGCGTCGCCAGCAGGCTGTAGCTGATCGAGTCGAAGCCGAAGGTGCCCAGCTCCTGGTCCGGGTCGAGGTCCTCGGTCGCGATCCCGGACGCGTCGGACGTCAGCCGGAGCAGGTCGCGCTGGAAGCGCGCACGCAGCTCCCCCGCGTCGTCCCGCGGGGCGGTCGCCGCCGCCGGGCGCCCGCCGGCCTCGCCGGCGGACGTGGCCGGAACCGCGGCGACGGCCGCACCGTCGCTCCGGGCGACGAGCACGTGCTGGAAGTTCCGCGTGGTCCAGCGGGTGCCGGGCAGCGCGGCGAGGTCGCGGTAGCCGAGCCCCTCGGTCACCGCGCGCCAGCCCGCCACGTCGAGCAGCGGCGAGCCGGGCAGCCGCAGCGCCGTGTCGTCGTGCTGCCACCAGCCGTCGAAGAGCCCGTAGGTGACGGTGGACTGCACGGTGACCGAGGTGAGTTCGTTGAGCAGCAGCCAACCGCCCGCGCGCAGCGCCGTCTTGACGTTCCCCAGCGTGCGCCGGATGTCGCGGGTGGCGTGGATGACGTTGGCGGCGACCACCAGGTCGTACGAGCCGGGCTCGAAGCCCTGCCGGGCGAGCTCCTGGTCCGCGTCCAGCCGCTTGAAGCGCAGGAACGGGTAGCGGGTTCCGTACTCGCGCCTGCCGTGTGCCAGGAAGGTGGCGGACAGGTCGGTGTAGGTGTACTCCAGCCGGTCGCCGTACGGCTCCAGGGCGCGCAGCAGCCCGGCCGAGGTGCCGCCGGTGCCCGAGCCCACCTCCAGGATCCTGATCTTCTCCCCGCCGGCCAGGGCGGGCAGCCGCTCGCGCACGTAGGCGAGCACGCAGTCGTTGAGGACGTCGTTGTAGACGTCGCTGATCGGATTGCCCTTGTAGACGCCCTCCATGAGGGAGGTGCCGGAGCTGGGGAAGAGCAGGTCGGTGGCGAGCAGCTCGCCGCGCAGCAGTTCGGGGTAGCGGCTCAGGCAGAGCGAGAGCAGCCGCACGAACACGGCGAGGTCGTCCCGCTCGGCGGCCAGCGCGTCCAGCCGCGCCGCGTGCCCGACGCGGCGGCACTCGGCCAGCGCCGCGGGCTCGGGGGCGTAGCGGCCACCGGCGGAGCGCAGCAGTCCGGCCTCGTGGAGGAGGTCGAGGACCTTGCCCAGCAGCCGCTCGTAGCGGGGTACGACGCCGATCCGGCGGCCCACGGTCGCCTCGTCCGCGGCGTCGCCGGGCCCCTGCCAGGCGCCCATGCCGTCGAGCAGCCGCAGCAGCCAGCCGCGGGCGACCTCGGCCATCCGCTCGTCCAGGGCGTGGAAGTCCGCGATGGCCGTCACTCCTGCCGCGTCCGGCACCAGGCCGTCCTCCAGCCGGCTCGGGGCGGGCGCGGGCGCACCGGCCGGCACGTCATCGCCCGGAGCCCCGGCGGTCTTCGAGGGGGGCGGCGTCACCGGCTCCGGCCGGGGGGCGTCGCCGCCCAGGCCGAGCCGCCGCAGCAGCCGGTCCTCGGCGGGCAGCGCGAGCACCTGCGGCCACTCGCCGCCCAGCACGCGCAGCACCGTCTCCCAGCCCTCGCGCGGCGAGATGGAGTGGAAACCCTGCCGGGTGAGGTTCGCGCGGTGGCTCTCGGTCGCCACCGCGCCGACGGTTCCCCAGTACCCCCAGTCGACGGCGCGTACCGGGAACGGCATCCGCTGGTCCAGGGCGTGGGCGAAGGCGTCCTGGAAGGTCGATCCGGCGGCGTAGTGGGCGAGCCCGGGGTCGCCGAGGAAGGACTGCGCCGAGGAGAACAGCAGCAGGAAGTCCAGCGGCTCGGCACGGAAGACCTCGGCCAGCGCGACGCTGACCCGGGACTTGGCGGCCAGGCCCGCCCGCAGGTCGGCCTCGTCGAGGTGGCGGACCAGGCCGCTCGCGTGGTCCAGCGCGGAGTGGATCACTCCGTGGACGGGTCCGAACCGCTCGTGGACGCGGTCCAGTCCGGCGCGCAGGCTCACGGTGTCCGAGGCATCGGCCTGGACGTAGTACAGGCGGGAGCCGTCGGGGTCGGCGTCGGCGATGCGGCGGCGACGCTCGTCGTCGAGCGGGCTGCGCCCGATCAGGGCCACCCGCGCGGCGTGGTCGCGGGCCAGGAACCGGGCGGTCTCCAGCCCGATGCCCCCCGCGCCGCCGACGATGACGTACGTGCCGCCGGCGCGGATCCGCCCGGCGGCGGGCGCGGGCAGGGCCACGGGGCGGAGGGCCTGCGCGTACCGGGCCCCGGCGCGCAGGGCCACCCGCGCGCCGCGCACCGCGGGTTCGGCGACGACACGGTCCGCGAACTCGCCCCACAGCGGACTGGACGGCTCGGGCAGGGTGCCGCCGAGGCCGAGGTCCACCACGGGGACCGTCCAGTGCCGGTGCTCGTTCTCCAGCACCCGCGCCAGGCCGGACAGGCCCCCGGCGAGCGGGTTGCCGACCGGTTCGCCGCCCACCGCCCACACGTCACCGGTGACGACCTTCCAGCTGAGCCGGCGGGTCGCGGCCAGCGGGACGGCGAGCTGCCGGGCGCACCGGAACAGGGCCCGTACGCCCGTCTCCTCGGCGCGCTCCAGAGCGGCCACCCCGGCCGGGTCGGCTCCTTCGTGGAGACCGCCGAGGAAGTACACGGTTCCCAGGCCCGTCAGGGCGTCGCGCAGCGCGCCCGGCGCCTGCGGGTCGGCCGCGTCCACCTCCCAGCGGCCCTCCCCCGACGGACGGGTCCGGGTGCCCAGTTCGGCCCGTACCACCTCCTGGTGCGGGTGCCGCTCGGCCAGCGCGTCGGCCAGAGCGCGGCCCGCCGCGGTGTGCACGACGAGCACCGGTCCGGACGGATCGGCGGCACCGGGCCCGGCAGGGTCCGTCCGCAGCCAGGTGGTGGTGTACGTGAACTCCGGCACCGCGTCCTCCGGCGTGCTGGGCCCGGTCGTCCGCGGCGGGAGAGCGCGGGTCTCCACCCAGCAGCGGCGTCGGGTGAAGGGGTAGAGGGGCAGGCCGACCTTGCGCGGCGCGCCGTGGGCGTACAGGGCCCGCCAGTCCACCGGCGCGCCGGTCGCCCAGAGCCGGGCCAGGGCGTCGAGGTCGCGGCGGGCCAGCGCCTCCCGTGCGGCCTCGGCGTCCGAGGCCGCGGGGCGCTTGACGGTGCCGCGGTGGACGCGGTCGCCGACGGCGCCGCGGTCGAGGAAGTCCCGCAGTGCGGCGCGCAGTTCGCCGAGGTCGGACACGACCAGGGCCAGCCGCTCCGCCATGGCCTCGCGGCCGGTCTGGGAGGTGTGCGCGATCTCGGCGAGGGACGGGGTGCCGGCGTCGGCCGGTCCGGCCGCCTCGCCGCGCGGCGCCGCCAGCCGGCCGGCCGCCTGCGCCAGGGTGGTGCCGAGGTCGAGGCGCGGGCCGGTGCCGCCGCCGGCCGGGAAGCGCTCGGCGATCTCCTGCTCGAAGCGGCGCAGGTCGGCGGCGTCCAGGCCCCACTCGTCGAGCCCGGCGTCCGGGTCGGGCAGCGCACCGGACAGGCCGGACAACTCGGCGGCGATACGGCCCAGTTCGGCGAGCACATCCGACGCGGCACGGCGCCAGCCTGGCGCCCCGCCGGACGGTGCGCCGGGCTCCTCGCCGAGGAAGGCCAGATACCGCTCGGCCAGCTGCCGGAGGTTCTCCTCCTTCTTGGCGGACAGCACGACGACCTGCGGGCCGCCCGACTCGCGGTCGGCCCGGCCGGCCGGTCCGGGAGCGCCGGTGACGCCGTCGAACTCCTCCACGATCACATGGCCGTTGGCGCCGCCCGCGCCGAAGGCGCTGACGCCCGCCCGGCGCGGCGACAGGTCCCCGCCGGCGGCGCGCCGCTCCCAGGGGCCCAGGCTCCGCTGCACCCGGAACCGGGACGCCGCCCAGTCGACGGCCGGGTTGAGCTCGTCCGAGTGCAGCGAGGGCGCCAGCATGCGGTGCCGCATCTGCAGCAGCACCTTGGTCAGTCCGGCGATGCCCGCGGCCGGTTCGAGGTGGCCCATGGTGGACTTCACCGAGCCGATCGGGACCGGCTCCGCGCCGGGTTCGAGAGGGCCGAACACCCGCTCCAGGGCGGACATCTCGATCGGGTCGCCGAGCGCGGTGCCGGTGCCGTGCGCCTCCAGGTAGCCGATCGTGGCCGGGTCCACGCCGGACCGGTCCAGCGCCGCCCGCAGCAGGTCCGCCTGGGCCGCCGGGTTGGGCACGAAGTACCCGCCGGACCGGCCGCCGTGGTTGACGACGCTGCCCTTGATCACGCCGTGCACCCGGTCGCCGTCGGCCAGCGCCCGCTCCAGGGGCTTGAGCAGCACCGCGCCCACGCCCTCGCCCGGCACATAGCCGTCGCCGCCCGCGCCGAAGCTGCGGCAGCGGCCGTCGCTGGAGACGAACCCGGCCTGGCTGAGGTACAGGTACTTGTACGGGTGCGCCGCGACGTTGACCCCGCCGGCGAACGCGACGTCGCACTCCCCGGCCAGCAGGCTCTGGCAGGCCAGGTGGAGCGCGACCAGCGACGACGAGCACATCGTGTCCACGGCCAGGCTCGGCCCGTGGAAGTCGAAGAAGTACGAGACCCGGTTGGCCACCGACGACGAGAACGAGGTCGGCAGCACGGGCAGCCGCTCGGGCGCGTCCAGGCCCAGCATCTGGTACTGGTTGAACATCACGCCCGCGAAGACGCCGACGCGGGAGGCGGCCAACTCCTCGCGGGTGCAGCCCGCGTCCTCCATGGTGTGCCAGACCGTCTCCAGGAACAGCCGCTCCTGCGGGTCCATGGCCTCGGCCTCGCGCGGCGTGATCTGGAAGAAGTACGGGTCGAAACGGTCGGCGTCGGCCAGGAAGCCGCCCCACTTACTGGAGGAGCGGCCCGGCGTGTTCCGTTCGGGGTGGAAGAAGTCCCGCTGCGACCAGCGCTCTTCGGGGATCTCCGAGACGCAGTCGCGGCCCGCGGCGAGGTTCCGCCACAGCTCGTCCAGGTCCGCGGACATCGGGTAGCGGCCCGCCAGACCGACGATCGCGATGTCCCTGGCCCCGCTCACGGACCCGTCCCCCTCCGGCGCACGCTCGGTCACCTCCGCGCCGGGGGCCGCCACCGTCCGCAGGTCGAACGGGGCGCCGGGCACCGCCGCGTCGAGGGACCGCAGGATGCCCGCCCGGTCGCCGTGGAAGAGGACCAGCTCGGCCTCGGCGCGGTGCAGCCCCGCGCGGAAGACCTCGACGCCGGCGTCGGCGCGCAGCGGGACCTGCCCGTGCCTGCGGAAGTACGCCTCGGTCGCCTCGTCGGCGCGCATACCGCCGTCGCCCCACAGCGGCCAGCCGAACGCCAGGCTGCGGCCGGGCCGCCGGGCGGTCTGCCGCTGGCGCGCGAAGGCGTTCAGGAAGGCGTTGGCGACGGCGTAGTCGGACTGGCCCGCGTTGCCGACGGCGCCGGTCACCGACGAGAACAGCGCGAAGAAGTCGAGCGGTTCACCGCTCGTCGCCTCGTCGAGCAGGACCGCGCCCCGCACCTTGGGGGCCAGCACCCGGCGGATGTCCTCCTCCGCCTTGCCCCGTACGAGCGCGTCCCGCAGCACGCCCGCGGCGTGCACGACGCCGTGGATCTCCCCGTGGCGGGCGCGGGCCTCGCGCACCACCCGTGCCACGTCCGCCGCCTCCGCGGCGTCGGCGCGCACATAGTGCACCTGGGCCCCGTACCGTTCCAGCGCGCGCAGTTCGGCCCGGGCGGCGGCGTCCGGCTCGGAGCGTCCGAAGAGCACGAGGCGGGCCCGTACGGTCCGGGCCAGCCAGTCGGCGAAGAGGCGGCCGAGCCCGCCGTTGCCGCCGCTGACGAGGTAGACGCCGCGGTCCCGCAGCGGCAGCGGCTGCGCCGCGTCCGTCGTCAGCGACAGCTCGCGGTACCGGCGTACCTGGCGCCGCGCACCCTCGTAGCGCACCCACGCCTCGGCGCCCGCGCCCAGCTCGCGCCGTAGGAGGTCGCCCAGGGGCGCGGCGTCCGGTCCGCCGGGCCCGCCCAGCTCCACCACCGTGAGGCGCAGCCGCGGCTGCTCGATCCGGACGGTCTTGGCCAGCCCGGCGAGCGCGCCGGGCACGGTCGCCGCCAACTCTCCGTCGGCGGCGGCCACATGCAGCAGCGGCAGCTCGGTGTGCCGGTCGCATTCCAGCACCGCCCGGCTCAGCGCGAGCAGCGACGCGCAGGCCCGCTCGACGGCGTCCGGCAGGTCGGCCGCGGCGCCGGGCGCGGACTCGGGACCCAGGTGCACGACGGCGTCCGGGAACCGGTCGCCGCCGGCCGGCCCGTCGAGGAGCCGCCGGTAGTCCTCGTACCCGCCGGGGGCCGCCGTCAGCACCTCCGGCGTGCCGGGCAGCTGCCGGGCGGCCTCGCGCAGGCGCGCGGCGAGGGACGTGTCACCGGCGACGAGGAGGACCGTGCGCAGCGGCCGCCCCTCCGCGGGAAGCGTGCCGTCGTCCGGGACCCAGGTGCCCGTGAGGCAGAGCGTCCCGGCCGCGGCGCCCTCCGCCGCCGCCGGCTCCGGCTCCGGCTCCGCCGCCGTCTCGGGCCCGGGTGCGGCGTCCACCGGAATCCGGTCGGCCAGGTAGGCCGCGACGCTGTCGACCGTGTTGTACTCGAAGAGCAGCGTGGGGTAGAGCGCGATCGCCCAGCGCTCCTCCAACGCCCTCACCAGGCTGAGCAGTTGCGTCGAGTCCAGGCCCAGGTCGTAGAAGCCGCGGTCGGAGTCGACGGGTGCGGTGTCGTCCTGCAGCAGGGCGTGCACGGCCCGGACGACCTCCTGGCGGGTCCGCTCCAGGTGGCCCGCCGCATCCGCCGCATCCCGCTCCCGCGCGGGGCGCTCCGCGGCGGCGTTGCGGGGCAGGTCGCGGACGGCCGCCGGGGCGGGGACCGGCTGCTGCGGCGCGTCGGTCCGGGTGAGCCGCGTGATCAGCTCACGGGACCTGATCCGCTTCAGGGCGAGCCTCTCGAAACGGGCGACCAGCCGGCCGTGGGCGCCGTACAGGTCGATGTCGACGTGCAGGACGTCGTCGGCCACGCCCTCGTGCGCGCGCAGGCGCACCCGGCACGCGTCGCCGAGCGGGCCGGAGGCCCGGAACGCGGCGATGTGGAAGGGGATCAGCGGCCGGGGTTCGCTCTCCTCGCCGGAGAAGGCCAGGGCGTAGCTCTGCATCGTCGAGGCGTCGAGCAGTGCCGGGTGGAGCAGGAAGTCCGCGCGGCTCTCCCGCGCCTCCTCCCCCAGCGCGATCTCCGCGAGCAGCCCGTCCGCGCGGTGCCGGATGGTGCCGTGGCACTTCATGAAGGGGCGGTGGTGGATCTCGGCGGCCCGCCCGAGGACGTACACCCGCTCCACGTCCTCCTGCCGGCCCGCCGCGTCGCCCCGCTCCGCGCCGACGGGCAGCACGTCCTCGGGGAACGGGCTGCCGAGGTGCAGCTCGGCCTCCATGTGCGCGGTCCACCCGTCGTCCGACGGCCGGCCGTGCCGCAGCCTGCGGCTGCGGGCCCGTACCCGGTGGCAGGCGCTCCCCGGCTCCACCTCGACCTCGATCTCGCGGTCGAACTCGTCGGTGGTGACGACCGGTTCGACGAAGAGCACGTTCCGCAGCTCGGTGCGGTCCAGGGCGAAGCCCTGCTCGTCGAGGAGCCGGTAGACGATGTCGAGGAACGTCACACCGGGCAGGGTGCGGACGCCGTGCACCCGGTGGTCGTCGACGAGCGGGTTGGCACTGGTGAGGGTCAGACGGCAGCGAATGGCCTGGTGCGGTTCCACAGGGTCTCTTCCTGGTTCCACGATCAACCGGTAGGCAGGAAAGTCAGGTCGAGGCGTGCCGACCGCTTCTTCTCGTTCAGGGGCGCGGACGCCTTCGGGTACGGCGGCTCCTTCTTGAGCGGCCAGATGGCCTTCCGGTCGTAGGCCGGAGGCGGCAGCGGCTGCCGGGACGCGTACCCGGTGGCCCGCGCCCCGTCCGCGGCGCGCCGCAGGATCAGGTGCGCGTTCGTACCGCCGAAGCCGAAGGAGCTGACCGCCGCGCGCTCCAGCGCGGGCCCCGAGGAGAAGTCGCGGGCCTCGGTGACCGGGTGGAAGGGCGACTCGGGGAAGGCGAACCGCGGGTTGGGGGTGACGCAGTTGAGCGTCGGCGGGATCCGCTGGTGCCGCAGGGCCAGTACGACCTTGATCAGACCGGCCACACCGGCCGCGCTGAGCAGGTGGCCGACGTTCGTCTTCACGCTGCCCACGCCGCAGAACGCGGTGTCGGCGGTGTAGCGCCGGTAGGCGGTGGTCAGGGCCTGCAGCTCGATCGGGTCGCCGATCATGGTGCCGGTGCCGTGGGTCTCGACGTAGCCGATCGTCCGCGGGTCGATGCCACCGCGCTCCAGCGCCTCCTGGATCAGCTCGCGCTGGGCCCGCACACTGGGCGTGGTGTAGCCCATGGTGCGGCCGTCGTTGTTGACGGCGCCGGCCTCGATCACGGCGAGCACCCGGTCCCCGTCCCGCTCCGCGTGGTCCAGGCGCTTGAGCAGCACCATGCCCGCGCCCTCGCCGGGCACGAATCCGTCCGCGGCCTCGTCGAAGGTGTGGCACCGGCCGGTCGGTGACAGCGCCTTGCCCTCGCTGAGCAGCAGGTACGGGTCCTCGTCCAGGAGCAGGTCGACGCCGCCCGCCAGCGCCAGCTCCGTCTCGCCCAGCGCGAGGCTCTGGCAGGCCAGGTGCACGGTGACCAGCGAGGAGGAACAGGCGCTGTCCACCACCAGGTTCGGCCCCGAGAGATCGAGGAAGTGGGAGAGGTGGGCGGCGATGAAGTTCTGGTTGAGGCCGACGATGGCCTCGCGGGGCAACGGCCGCAGGTACTCGCGGTAGTTGGCGGACCGGGTGCCGAGGTAGACGCCGACGCGGCGCCCCTTCAGCCCGTCCTCCCGGTAGCCCGCGTCCCGCAGGCACTCGGCGCCGACCTCCAGCGCCTTGCGGGCCAGCGGGTCGAGGTAGCCGGCGGTGCGCTCGTCGATGCCGAAGTACGCGGCGTCGAAGTCGGCGGCGTCGTCGATGAACCCGCCCCACTTGCTGATGCTCTTGCCGGGCCCGCCGTCGGGTGAGTACAGCGCGTTCACGTCCCACCGCTCCGGCGGGACCTCCACGACATGGCTCCGGCCCTCGACCAGGTTCCGCCAGAAGGTGGCCGGGGCGTCGGCGCCGGGAAAGCGGCAGGCCATGCCGATGACCGCGATCGGCACGGGGCCGGCCGGCACGACGGGGCCCGCGGCACGGGCCGCTTCGGGCCGCGGGGCGACGGTCGCGTGCTCGCCGGCGCCGTGCGCGGGTGCGCCGCCGGTCGCATGCGCGGCGCGGTCGACGGCGCCGTCCGCCGCGCCGGGCCCGACCGCGGACCGGACCGCCGCGGGCACCTGCTCCGCGAGCGTGGCCGCCAGCTCCGTCAACGTGGGGTACTGCTGGACCAGCGTCGGGTCGACGGGCCGGCCGAGCGCACCCTCCAGCTCGCGGACCAGCTCGGCCAACAGCAGGGAGTCGACGCCGAGTTCGGCGAACGAGGCGGCCGGCGGCAGGGTGCCGGGGTCCGCCTTCAGAGTCCGCGCGAAGACACCGGTCAGCCAGGCGAGGACCGCCGCCGGGTCCGTCTCGCCCGACCGCGCCGGGGCGGCCGCCGCGACGGAATCGGGGGCGGGGGCACCCGCCCCGGCCGGCACGACGGCGGACCCGACGGCGCCGGCCGGCGCGGTGGTCGACCGCTCCGGCGCCCTGAGCAGACCGTCGAGGCGCAGCCGGGCCCGGTCGGCCCGGCACGGCAGCAGCACCGGGTGCCCCGGCACGGCGAGCGCGCCGTCCAGCAGAGCGAGCGCGTCCCCCACGGCCAGGGCGGGGATGCCGAGTTCGTCGGCGGCGCCACCACGGCCCCGGCCCAGGCCGGTGTCCTCCCACACCGGCCACTGCAGGGAGCGGACGGCGCAGTCGCCACGGCCGTCGTGCGCGGCCGCGAAGTCGTCGAGGAAGGCGTTGGCGGCCGCGTAGTCGCCGTAGGAGACGGCGAGCCGGGGCACCGCCGCGGAGATCGACGAGAACAGCGCGAGCAGCCGCGGCGGCTGGTCCGCGAGAGCGGCCCACAGCGTCCGGACGCCCCGCACCTTCGGGTCCAGGACCCCCTGGACGTCCTTGGGCTCCTTGGTCAGCAGGAAGCGGCTGTCGTCCATCGCACCCGCGCCGTGGAAGACCGCGGTGACGGGCCCGTGCCGCTGCCGGGTCCGGTCCAGGAGCCGCCGGAGCGAGGCGGCGTCGCGGAGCGCGTGGGTGCGCACCTCCACCGAGGCACCCGCCTCCGCCAGCTCCACCAGTGCCCCGAGCCGCCGCGCGAGCCTGGGGTCCGTCTGCGGATCGCGGGCGAGCGAGGCCCACTTGGCGCGCGCCGGCAGCCTGCCGCGGCCGATCAGCAACAGGTGGCGGGCGCCGCGCCGGTGCAGCTCGCGCGCGAGGTGCAGGCCGATCTCCCCGGTGCCACCGGTGATCACCACGGTGCCCGCGGCGGCCTCGTCGAGCGGGCTCGCCCCGGCGGCCGCGGCGGCCCGCTCCTCCTCGGCGAGGAAGCGCAGCGACGCGCACTCGCGCCGCCCCGCGCGGTGGCGGACCTGTGTCTGCCGGTCGCGCAGCGCGAGTTCGGCGGCGACGACGGGTGCCAGCTCCTCGGGCCGGTCCGGCCCGAACTCCACGTCGACGGTCCGGCTCTCCACGCTGCGGAACTCGCTCGACAGCATCCGGTACAGGCCCGCCGCCTCCGTGGCCACCGGGCCCCGGGTCACATGCAGGCAGGTGAGCGACGGCAGCCGGTGGTGCGCGAGGAGTTCCTGCAGCAGCACCAGCCGGTTCCGGAACACCGCGGCGCTCCCGCCGGCCCCTCCTTCCTCGCCTTCCTCGCCCTCCTCGCGCCAGTCCGCCAGGTCGACGATTCCCGCGAGCCGCTCGCCCCCGGCCAGGCCGCCGTGCGCGGCCAGCACCGCGTCCAGCGAGCCGGGTTGGCCGGTGAGGTCCGCGACGTGCACGGTGATCGCCCGGTGCGCACCGCCCTGTCGGGCGAAGAGCGCGGACGCGGCCCGCGCCGACGCGTCGTCGACCAGGACCAGATACGCGCCTTCGGCAGGAGCCCCGGCCGCCGGCGCGGCGTCCGCCCGCCAGCTCCGCGCCAGGAACTCCTCGGCCACGAGCGGCTTCTCGGCAGGTTCCTCGGCGGATTCCACGGCAGGTTCCACGGCCGCGACCCAGTGCCGGTCGCGGCGGAACGGATAGGTGGGCAGCGACACCCGCCCCGGCCGGGTGCGGGCGCCCCACTCCGCGGCCCAGTCGATCTCGGCGCCCGCCTCCCAGCGCCGGGCGAGCGCACCGGGGGCGGATGCGGCGTCCGCGTCGCGCTCCCCCGCAAGCCACCCGCGCAGCACCCGGCGCAACTCGTCGAGCGAGGACGCCACGGCCGCCAGCCGCTCCGGCAACTGCGCACGGCCCGTCTGCAGGGTGTGGGCGACGGCGGCCAGGTGGGGGCGCGGGCCGTCGTCGGGCGAGCCGTCGAGGAACGCGAGCAGGTTGCGGGCCGCGTCGGCCAGGGCGTCGGGGGTCCGGGCCGAGAGGGGGACCACGTACGGGCCGTCGTCCGCGCCCGGCGCGCCGCCGTCCCGCGACGCGGGCTCCAGGAACTCCTCCAGCACGACGTGCGCGTTGGTGCCGCCCATCCCGAACGAGCTGACACCGGCCCGGCGCGGCACCGGCCGCCCGTCGGCGTCGGTGAAGCGGTGCCAGGGCGTCTGCTCGCTCTGGATGCGGAACGGCGAACCGGCAAGGCGTATCCGGTGGTTGAGCCGGGTGAAGTTGCGGGTCGCGGGCAGCACACCGTGCCGCATCGCGAGCATCACCTTGATCATCCCGGCGACGCCCGCGGCCGCCTCCAGATGACCGATGTTGGTCTTCAGCGAGCCGATCCCGCAGTGCCCCTCCGGCGGCAGGGGCTGCTCCCGGTCCCGGTGGAGCTGCTCGAAGGCACCGACGACGCCGGCGATCTCGATCGGGTCGCCGAGCACGGTGCCGGTGCCGTGCGCCTCCAGGTAGCCCACGGTCGCGGGGTCGATCCCGGCCGCCTCGTACGCCTGCTTCAGCAGCGCCGCCTGGGCGTCGGCGTTGGGGGCGGTGAGCGACTGGGCCTGGCCGCCGTGGTTGACCGCCGCGCTCTTGATCACGGCGTACACCTGGTCGCCGTCCGCGCGGGCCTGCCGCAGCGGCTTGAGCACCAGCGCGCACACGCCCTCGCCGCGCACATAACCGTTCGCGGCCTCGTCGAAGGTCCGGCACCGGCCGTCCGCGCTGAGCACCCCGGTCCTGGCGTACGCCCGGTGCTGGCCGGGGTCGCAGATGACGTTGACCCCGCCGACCAACGCCTGCTCACAACTGCCGTCGCGCAGCGCCCGCACCGCCTGGTCCACGGCGACCAGCGAGGACGAGCACAGCGTGTCGACGGCGACGCTGCTGCCGTGGAACCCGAAGGCGAACGACACCCGGTTGGCGACGACCGACGGCGAGGTGGCGACGCTGCGATGCGGCTCGACCGTCCGCAGGCGCTCGCGCAGCACCGCCGCGTAGTCGCTGTGGCACACGCCCACGAACACGCCCGTACGGCTGCCGCGCAGCCGTGTGACGTCGTGACCGGCGTCCTCGAAGGCTTCCCACGCGACCTCCAGGAACAGCCGCTGCTGGGGGTCCATCAGCTCGGCCTCGCGCGGCGAGACCCGGAAGAAGGAGTGGTCGAAGCGCCGGATGTCGGCCAGGAACCCACCGCGCCCGGCCACCTGCCCCGGTCCGTCGGGCTCGCCGCCCGCGGTGTGCCGCTCCCAGCGGTCGGCGGGGATCTCACCGATGGTCTCCCGCCCCTCGGCGAGCACGCGCCACAGCTCGGCGGCGGTGTCGGCGCCGGGGAAGCGGCCCGCCAGGCCGACGACGGCGATCTCGTCGGACCCGGCACGGCGCGGGCGCCGCCGCGGCCGGGCGGCACGCTGCCGCGGTGCGGGACGGGGCGCCTCGGCCGGCCCGGCTGCCTCCCGCCCCGGCTCGTGCCCCCGCTCCAGCCCCTGCTCCCGCGCCACCACGCGCGCGAGGTCGGCGACGGTGAAGCTCTGGAAGAGCCGGCTGGGGTCGACCTCGGTGCCGAGTTCGCCGGTGGCCTCGTGCGCGAAGGCGGACAGGGTGAAGCTGTCGAGCCCCAGCTCGCGCAGGTCCGTGCCGTCGGTGAGCCGGTCCGCCGGCACATCGAGCGCGCGGGCCATGACCGGCAGCAGCCGCGCGGCCAGGCCGGCCGCGGCGGTCCGGTCCCCGTCCGCCGACCCCGCACGGCGCACGGGCGCCTCGGGCGCCTCGCACCCGGTCAGCTCCTTGAGCGTACGGATCCGGGCCAGCGGCGCCCCGTCGCTCTCGCGCAGCAGCGTCGAGGCGAGGTGCACCCGGCCGCCGTCGAACCGGCAGGAGTCGAGCCGGTACACGACGGCGTCGTCCGGGCCGCAGTTGCCCAGGTAGAGCACATCGCGGGCCACCGTCGAGGCCGCGCCGGACCAGTCCGCGCCCCGGCCGTCCCCGTCGGCGGGGAGGCCGGTGGTGTGGAAATACAGCCGCTCGCAGTGATCGTTGATGTGCGGGTAGGAGGCGAAGTAGAGCAGACCCGCGCCGTTGAGGTCGTAGTAGGGGTTGAGGTCGTACACGTGGCGGAACAGCTCGCCACCCGCCTCCGCCGGCTCCAGCGGCCGGGCCGGGTCGGCCTGCCGCGCCGCCATGAACCCGCGCTGGAAGGCGAGGAGGCTCTCGTCGACGCCCTCGGAGGCCGATGGACCGTCGGCACCGCCGGTCCGGGGCACGACAGGGGCCAGCGCGCCGCCCGCCGTGCGCTTGGCGAAGACCGTCATCAGCCGGGCCGTCACCACCCGCTCCCCGGCGCGCAGTTCGGTGTCGCCGGCGAAGGTCCGCTCGTCGAGACGGGTCAGGCGCCCCGTCAGCGTGACGGCGTCGCCCTCCCGGAAGGCACTCAGCGGCTGCCGGGCGTCCGTCGCGATGCGTACGAAAACGGGGAGCAGCCGGTCTCCTCGCGCGTCCCGCAGCTCGGTGACGGGGACGCCGAAGTGCTCCCCGAGCAGCTGCCAGTGGAGGTCGCCGCACTCCTTGAAGAGCCAGTTCTCGGAAAGGCCGCCCACCGCCATGTGCGGCAGGGCCAGGCGAATGGTCCTGGGTTGCACCGATCCCCCTTGCGAACTGACGCTGCGGATATGGCACGGACCGCGGCTTTCCGCCTTCTGCGGCTGCATTCGACCAGAGGGCCGCGGATCTCCGGAACCCCTAACTTCACCTGCCGGTAGGGGACTCATAGGGGCTCGCCCACCCGTCCTGAACTGCGGGAATTCCAGCCCCCGGAGCCCGGGTGGGCGGCAGCACGGGCCCGGTCACCAGGGCCGCCGCGATCGTGGCGGGGCGAAAGGGCACGGCGACCGCCCCGACGTAGCCGGGCAGCGGCTCCAGGTGCGTGAGATGCCAGCTGCGCCCCGTCGGGAAGGCCGGGCCGCGCGCCCGCGGCACGGTCGGCGCGTCGGTGTCCAGCTCCACCTCGAAGGCGTCCAGGGGGATGGTCAGCCCGGCACCGATGGCCTTGACCACCGCTTCCTTGCGCGTCCAGCCGCGGTGGAAGGCGCCGCTGCGCCGGTCCGCGGGAAGGCCGTCCAGCACCCGGCGCTCCGCGGGGTGGAAGTAGTGCGCGACACCGGTGGCGTCGTGGCCGTGCCGCACCGCCTCGACGTCGACGCCGATCGCCTCGCGCGCGATGCCGACCAGGGCCAGCTCCGCGCAGTGGGAGAGGTTGAACTCCAGGCCCGGCGCGCCCGCCGGCCGGTCCAGGCGCGGCTTTCCGTGCGGGCCGGTGCCGAAGCGCAGGTCCCGCGGACGGACCGGTACGTACCAGGACAGCACCTGCCGTACGAAGGCGTGGCTGATGACGTACTGGCGACGGTGCCGGGGAAAGACGAAGGAGTCCGCCCTGGCCCTCTCCTCCGGCGAGAGCACCGCGCGGAGATCCCCGGGATCGTCCTCCCAGGAATGCAGCCGCACCGCCCAAAGATGCACGCTCTCCGCGCCTACGGCATATTCTGAGAAAGCGTCAACTGACCTTATGGACCAGGCGACTTGGGGGGTGGCAAGGACGTTCATCGACCCACCCGTCCCCCGTTCCCGCCGCGCGTCCCGATCTCCAGCGCCATTGGAACAGAGGGGGTCCGGGCCAGGAACCCCTATCCTCACCGCACCGGACTAGGGGCGCTAAGGGGTGTACGGGCGCACGACGTCCGGCTGTGATCGGCATACCCCGATCCGGAGCACCTGGGTCCGTGAAAATGGCACTAGTCCCCTACCATCCGTCTTGCTACGGTTGCATGCGAGCAAGGCGGGTACGACCACACCACGGTCCTTCAGCCCCGAACAGTCCGGAATCCCGGACTTCAGCGGGATGACACCGAGGACGCCCACCCTGCCCTGCTCGCAACGGGGAACGGGGGCTGGCAAGTGATCGTGGACCGCGACGTCGAGATATCCCAGCTGACCGGGATGCTCACGGAGTGCGTCTCGGGGACAGGAACGCTGGCTGTCATCCGTGGGAGCACCGCAACCGGCAAGACCGAGCTGCTCCATTTACTGTGCGAGCGCGCGGCCGGGCAGGGGTTCCAGGTGCTGACCGCGATCGGCAGCGCCATGGAGCAGTGGTTTCCGTATGCACTCCTGGAGCAGCTGTTCCCCGATGTGGCCGCCGTGGCGGAGCAGGAGAGCGGCCCGGCCGCCGAACTCCCCCACCGGCCCGGCGCCGAGTCCGTACCACCCCGCGTCCTGCGGCACGTACACCGCACGGCCACGGAACTGGCCGCCCAGGCACCGCTGCTCCTGGCCATCGACGACATGCAGTACGCCGACACCGCTTCCCTGCAGTGCCTGCTCTACCTGATCCGCCGCTTCCGGACCGAGCGCATCGCCCTCGTGGTCACCGAGAGCCCGCGCAGCACCGCGGACCACGCGCTGCTGGGCGAACTCCAGTACCAACCACGGGCCCGCCGGATCCAGTTGGGCACGCTCGGCCGGGACGGGGTCGTCCGGCTGGTCGCCGGGGAACTGGGCGAAGAGGCCGCCGAGCGGCTCGCCGACGAGTTCCTCGACGTCAGCGGCGGCAATCCGCTGCTGTTGCGCGCGCTGGTCCACGACACCGCCTACCGCCGCAACCTCTCCTCGGGGCGGGCCCGGCTCGTCATCGCGGACGGCTTCCAACAGGCCGCGCTGGCCTGCGTGCACCGCAGCGGCCCCGACTACGTACGCGTCGCCCGCGGCCTCGCCGTGCTGGACGGGCACGCCCCGCCCGGCCTGCTCGGCAACCTCGTCGAGGTCGGCCCGCAGGCCACCGCCCACGCCGTCGAGGCGCTGGAGGAGGCGGGCCTGCTCGACGGCGGCGGGCGGTTCCGCCACCCCGCGCTGTGCGGCGCCGTGCTCGGCGACATCCCGGCCGAGGCGCTCACCGCGCTGCGGGGACGCGCCGCCCGGCTGCTCCACGAGCAGGGCGCACCGCAGACCGCGGTCGCCGCCCAGCTGTTGGAGTGCGGCCCGCTCGGCGAGGACTGGGAAGCGTCCCTGCTGCGGGCGGCCGCCGAGCAGTTCCTGACCGACGACCGCAGCACGCTCGCGGCGCACTGCCTGCACCTGGCCAGCCGCTGCTCCGGCGACGAGGCGGAGGCCCTCGCCTTCAAGGCGGCCGCGGCGCACATCACCTGGCGGCTCGACCCCAAGGCCGCGGTGCCGCAGCTCAAGGCGCTGGCCGCGTCCGCACAAGACGGGCTGCTGCCGCCCACCATGAGACTGCAACTGCTCCGCGCCCTGCTCTGGAACGGCCTGGAGGACGAGGCCGTCAAGGTCTCCGAAGGGCTGCCGGAGTCCGCCCCCGAGCCGCAGTTCACCAGTCATCTGCTCGCCACCCGGCTGCGGTTGGCCTCCACCTACCCCGGCGCGCTGAGCCGGATGCACGGGGCGCTGGGCCCGGCCGAACCGGAGCGGTGCCTGCCCACGTCGGAGACGGTCTCGGCACAGCTGAACGCGGCCTGCGCCGTGTACTACGCACTGACCGGCGGGGACCCCGACGACATCGTTGCCAGGGCCGAGCACGTGCTCCAGTACGTACGCCTCGGCCGCAACTCCCTTGAGGTGCCGCTCTCGGCGCTGCACGCCCTGATCTACATCGACCGGCTGAACCTCGCGGACTCCTGGTGCGACCAGCTGCTCGCCCAGTCGGCCAAGCAGTTCGCCCCCGCCTGGGACGCCCTGCTGCTCTCGACCAAGGCGATGGTCTCGCTGCGCCGGGGCAGCCTGCCCGCGGCCCGGGAGCAGGCGGGAGACGCCCTGTCCCGGATCCCGACCCAGGGCTGGGGCATCGGCCTCGCGCTGCCGCTGGCCACCCTGATCGAAACGCACACCGCCACGGGCGAATACGAGGCCGCGGCCGAGCTGCTGAGCCGTCCGCTCCCCGAAGCCGCCTTCAGGACCCGCTTCGGGCTGCACTACCAGTACGCGCGAGGCCGGTACCACCTGGCCATCGAGCAGCCCCAGGCGGCGCTGACCTGCTTCCTCGCCTGCGGCGAGCAGCTCCAGAAGTGGCAGCTGGACTCCCCCGGACTGGTGCCCTGGCGCAGCGCCGCGGCGGAGGCATGGCTGCGGCTGGACAAGCCGGACCGGGCCGTCCGACTGCTCACCGAGCAGCTGGACCAGGCCGAGCCGCGGCAGCCGAGGGCCGTCGGTGCCGCACTGCGGATCCTGGCCGCCACCCGACCGCCGGCCCAGCGCCAGGCCCTGCTCGGCCGGGCCCTGGAGATGTTCCAGGCCGGCAGCGACCGCTACGGCATGGCCTGGACGCTGGCCGATCTGGGCCAGGCCCAGCAGCAGTTGGGGAAGGGCAACGAGGCCCGGCACGTGGTGCGCCGCGCCTGGCGGCTCGCCCAGGAGTGCGGTGCACAGCAGCTGCTGCGTACGCTGCAGCCCGCTCTGCCTCCGGGCCTCCCGGCCCCCCGCGCCGACGAACGCGCGATGCGGGCCGAGACGCTCACCGACGCCGAGCGGCGGGTTGCCGCGCTGGCCGCCCAGGGATACACCAACCGGGAGGTGGCCGCGAAGCTGTTCATCACGGTCAGCACCGTCGAACAGCACCTCACCAAGGTCTACCGGAAGTTCCACATCAAGCACCGCCATCAACTGCCCGCGAACCTGGCCTTCGACGACGCCGACATCGCCTAGGGCCTGCCCGACGGAACTCCCCGGGCGGCGCAGGCCGGCAGCAGCACGTCGGAGATCACGTTGATCACCGAGGCCCGGTGCTGCTCGATGTAGAAGTGGCCGCCCGGATAGACCCGCAGCTCGCACGCGCCCGTGGTGTGGCCGCTCCAGGCGCGGGCCTCCTCGATGGTGGTCTCCGGGTCGGCGTCGCCCACCAGCACCGTGACCGGGCAGCCGACCCGGGCGTCGGGATCGCCCCGGTACGAACCGGCCACCGCGTAGTCGGCCCGGATCACGGGGAGGAAGATGCGCAGCAGCTCCGGGTCCTCCAGGATCCTGGCGTCCGTGCCGCTGAGCCGCTGCAGCTCCGCCTTGACCTCCTCGCCGGAGGGCAGCTCCGTACGCGGGTCGTAGCGGTGCCGGGAAGGGGCGCGGCGCGCCGAGGCGAACAGGCCGACCGGGGCGACCCCCTGCTCCCGCTCCAGGATGCGGGCGAGTTCGAAGGCGACCGCGGCCCCCATGCTGTGGCCGAACAGCGCCACCGGCCGGTCGAGGGTCCCGCGCAGCACCTCGGCCACGGACGCGGCCAGCTCCGCCACACTGCGGGCGGGCGGCTCCCAGCAGCGGTCCTGCCGACCGGGGTACTGCACGGCCAGCACCTCAACCGAGGGGGAGAGCCCCTCGGAGAGCGGGAAGCAGGAGTTGGCCGAACTCCCCGCGTGCGGAAGGCACACCAGAGTGACGGCGCTGTCCGGGGCAGGGTGGAACCGCCGCATCCACAGGTCGTAATCCTCGGTCCGGGAGATCAAGGCGATCATTCCTATCCGGTGACACATGTGCAGCTACGCGCCGTGTCCGGCGCACCCAGCCAGAGTGCTCGGATCCGATGACCGGGAACACCCCTACCACCGACACAAACAGCAGGCGCACCCCCTAACCACGAAAACGCAGCGGGCCCGCACATCACAGGGATGTGCGGGCCCGCTGCGCACTCAGGCGACCCCAGCCTCTGCAGGCAGGAAGATCAGACCGTCGTTACTTGATGACCTTGGTGACCTGGCCGGCACCGACGGTACGGCCACCCTCGCGGATGGTGAAGCGGAGGTTCTCCTCCATGGCGACGGGCTGGATGAGCGACACGGTCATCGTGGCGTTGTCGCCCGGCATGACCATCTCGGTGCCCTCGGGGAGGGTCACGACGCCGGTCACGTCCGTCGTACGGAAGTAGAACTGCGGACGGTAGTTGTTGAAGAACGGGGTGTGGCGGCCGCCCTCGTCCTTGGAGAGGATGTACGCCGTGGCCTCGAACTCGGTGTGCGGGGTGACCGAACCCGGCTTGATGATGCACTGGCCGCGCTCGACGTCCTCGCGCTTGATGCCGCGGAGCAGCAGACCGACGTTCTCACCGGCCTGGCCCTCGTCGAGCAGCTTGCGGAACATCTCGATGCCGGTGACGGTGGTCGTCGTCTTCTCGTTCTTGATGCCGATGATGTCGACGGTCTCGTTGACCTTGAGGACACCACGCTCGATACGACCGGTGACAACGGTGCCACGGCCGGTGATCGTGAAGACGTCCTCGATCGGCATCAGGAACGGCTGGTCGACGTCACGCTCCGGCTGCGGGACGTACTCGTCCACGGCCTTCATCAGTTCCTGGACGGAAGCGACCCACTTCTCGTCGCCCTCAAGGGCCTTCAGCGCGGAGACCTGGACGACCGGCAGGTCGTCGCCCGGGAACTCGTACTCGCTGAGGAGCTCACGCACCTCGAGCTCGACGAGCTCCATGATCTCCTCGTCGTCCACCATGTCGGCCTTGTTCAGGGCGACGACGATGTACGGAACGTTCGACTGGCGGGCCAGGAGCACGTGCTCCTTGGTCTGCGGCATCGGGCCGTCGGTGGCGGCGACCACGAGGATGGCGCCGTCCATCTGCGCCGCACCGGTGATCATGTTCTTGATGTAGTCCGCGTGACCCGGGCAGTCGACGTGGGCGTAGTGACGCGACGCGGTCTGGTACTCGACGTGCGCGATCGAGATGGTGATACCGCGCTGGCGCTCCTCAGGGGCCTTGTCGATGTCCTCGAACGGCGTGAACGGGTTCAGGTCCGGGAACTGGTCGTGCAGCACCTTGGTGATCGCCGCGGTAAGGGTCGTCTTACCGTGGTCGACGTGACCGATGGTGCCAATGTTGACGTGCGGCTTGGTCCGCTCGAACTTCGCCTTCGCCACTGGGGTCCTCCTGAAGAGTGGTTCTGTACGCCTTACTCATCGGCGCCAGGTGATCTTTGCTGGGGTGCCGCCTGACGGGGCAATTCTCACGGTTCGCGGGAGATTGCCCCATCAGACGGTGTCAAGCCTAAAGCGTGGTGCGTCCGGCTCTTGCGAGACCGGCCTTACTCGCCCTTGGCCTTGGCGATGATCTCCTCGGCGACGTTCTTCGGAACCTCGGCGTAGGAGTCGAACTGCATCGAGTAGCTGGCGCGACCCGACGTCTTGCTGCGGAGGTCTCCGACGTAGCCGAACATCTCCGAGAGCGGAACCAGGCCCGTGACGAGCTTGGCGCCGGCGCGGTCCTCCATGGACTGGATCTGCCCACGGCGGGAGTTGATGTCGCCGATCACATCGCCCATGTAGTCCTCGGGCGTGGTGACCTCGACCTTCATCATCGGCTCCAGCAGGGCCGGGCTGGCCTTGCGGGCGGCCTCCTTGAAGGCCATCGAGCCGGCGATCTTGAAGGCCATTTCCGACGAGTCGACCTCGTGGAAGGCACCGTCGAGAAGGGTGACCTTGACGCCCGTGAGCGGGTATCCGGCGAGGACACCGAACTCCATGGCCTCCTGGCAGCCGGCGTCCACGGACGGGATGTACTCCCGCGGGATGCGGCCACCGGTGACCTTGTTCTCGAACTCGTAGCCATCGCCTTCGAGCGGCTCGAGGGCGATCTGGACCTTCGCGAACTGACCGGAACCACCGGTCTGCTTCTTGTGCGTGTAGTCCAGGCGCTCGACCGGCTTGCGCAGCGTCTCGCGGTACGCGACCTGCGGCTTGCCGACGTTGGCCTCGACCCGGAACTCACGCTTCATACGGTCGACCAGCACGTCGAGGTGCAGCTCGCCCATACCCGCGATGATGGTCTGGCCGGTCTCCTCGTCGGTGTGCACCTGGAACGAGGGGTCCTCTTCGGCGAGACGCTGGATGGCGACACCCAGCTTCTCCTGGTCGCCCTTGGACTTGGGCTCGATGGCGACCTGGATGACCGGGGCCGGGAACTCCATCGACTCCAGGATCACCGGAGCGCTCGCGTCGCAGAGGGTCTCACCGGTGGTGGTCTGCTTCAGACCCATGACGGCGACGATGTCGCCGGCACCCACCGACTCGATCTCCTCACGCTTGTTCGCGTGCATCCGGTAGATCTTGCCGATGCGCTCCTTCTTGCCCTTCACCGAGTTCTGCACCTGCGTGCCGGCCTCAAGGCGGCCCGAGTACACCCGGATGAAGGTGAGCTTGCCCAGGTGGGGGTCGCTCGCGATCTTGAACGCCAGGGCCGACAGCGGCTCGTCCTCGGACGGCTTGCGCTTGACGACCTCCTCCGGGTTGTTGACCGCGTGGCCCTCGATGGCCTCGACGTCCAACGGGGAGGGGAGGTAGCGCACGACCGCGTCGAGCAGGGGCTGCACGCCCTTGTTCTTGAACGCGGTACCGCAGAACACCGGGGTGACGGTGGTGACGTCGGCCTTGCCGGAAGCGATCGTGATACGGCGGATCGCCGCGTACAGCTGCTCCTCGGTGGGCTCCTGGCCCTCCAGGTACAGCTCCATGATCTCTTCGTCGTTCTCGGCGACGACCTCGAGCAGCTTGCCGCGCCACTCGTCGGCGGCCTCGGTGTGGGTGGCCGGGATGTCGACGGTGTCGTACATCTCGCCCTTGGCGGCCTCGGCCGACCAGACCAGGGCCTTCATCGACACGAGGTCGACGACGCCCTTGAAGTCCATCTCGGTACCGATCGGCAGCTGCATGACGATCGGCACCGCACCCAGGCGGTCGCTGATCATGTCGACGCAGCGGTGGAACTCGGCACCGGTGCGGTCGAGCTTGTTGACGAAGCAGATACGCGGCACGCCGTAGCGGTCCGCCTGACGCCAGACGGTCTCGGACTGCGGCTCGACACCGGCGACGCCGTCGAACACCGTCACCGCACCGTCCAGGACGCGCAGCGAGCGCTCCACCTCGACCGTGAAGTCGACGTGACCCGGGGTGTCGATGATGTTGATGGTGTTGTCGACGTTCTCCAGCGGCCAGTGGCAGGTCGTCGCGGCAGACGTGATCGTGATGCCGCGCTCCTGCTCCTGCTCCATCCAGTCCATCGTGGCAGCGCCGTCGTGGACCTCACCGATCTTGTACGAAACACCGGTGTAGAACAGGATCCGCTCGGTGGTGGTCGTCTTGCCCGCGTCGATGTGGGCCATGATCCCGATGTTGCGGACCTTGGCCAGGTCAAGCGAAGTGGTAGCCATAGTGGCTCAATCTTCTCTCGGTCTCGATGGGGGTTGCGACTACCAGCGGTAGTGCGCGAAGGCCTTGTTGGACTCGGCCATCTTGTGCGTGTCCTCACGCTTCTTGACCGAAGCGCCGAGGCCGTTGGAGGCGTCGAGCAGTTCGTTCATGAGGCGCTCGGTCATGGTCTTCTCGCGGCGGGCGCGGGAGTAGCCCACGAGCCAGCGGAGCGAGAGGGTGGCGGCGCGGCCGGGCTTGACCTCGACCGGGACCTGGTAGGTCGCGCCACCGACACGGCGGGACTTGACCTCAAGGGTCGGCTTGATGTTCTCCAGCGCGCGCTTCAGCGTGATGACCGGGTCGTTGCCGGTCTTCTCGCGCAGACCCTCCATGGCGCCGTAAACGATGCGCTCGGCGGTGGAGCGCTTGCCGTTCAGCAGCACCTTGTTGATGAGGGAGGTCACCAGAGGAGAGCCGTAAACCGGGTCGATGATGACCGGACGCTTCGGGGCGGGGCCCTTACGAGGCATTCTTACTTCTCCTTCTTGGCGCCGTAGCGGCTGCGAGCCTGCTTGCGGTTCTTGACGCCCTGCGTGTCGAGGGAGCCGCGGATGATCTTGTACCGAACACCCGGCAGGTCCTTCACACGGCCACCGCGCACGAGCACGATCGAGTGCTCCTGCAGGTTGTGGCCCTCACCCGGAATGTAAGCGGTGACCTCGATCCCGCTGGTCAGACGCACACGCGCGACCTTACGCAGGGCCGAGTTCGGCTTCTTCGGGGTGGTCGTGAACACACGCGTGCAGACGCCGCGGCGCTGGGGGGAACCCTCAAGTGCGGGCGTCTTGTTCTTCTCGACCTTGTCCTGCCGGCCCTTGCGGACCAGCTGCTGGATCGTAGGCACCGTTTCTCCGGTTTCTGTGTGCCAGTCTCGGTAAAGCTAACCTGGAACATTCCCCGACCCACGCGGTCGGGTGTGTCGAATACTGCAGACCTGCCTCGCTGGAACGAGGGCGGCGGCAGATTGCGGTGTCAAAACCCGGCTTCCGCGCTGTCCGCACTCTCCGGCCGGTGATGGCGGGAGAAGGCACGCACGGCAGCCCAGGGACACCCCAGGCACAAGGTCAGAGCGTACCTACCGCATTGGCTGCGGTCAAAACAAATGCACACGCGAAGGACACGCCGGACTCCCCCGGCGCTGCGGCCACCGTAGTGCGATCCACCGCGCTACGGAAGAAGGCGCACGGCCGTCACGGCCGCACCACGGCGACCAGCACCATCACCAGGATGAACAGCGCCCAGGCCCCGATCCCGAGCCAGCCCAGCACCAGCCCCGCGACCGCCTGGCCGTCCCCGCGCTCACCGGTCCGCCGGATCTCGGCCCGCGCCTTGTGCCCCAGGATCACCGCCGGAATCGAGGACACTCCCCAGGTCACCGGCGCCAGCAGGCCGCACACCAGCGCGCCCGTCGCGGAGCCGTTGGTGGGCTGCACCATCGGCATCTGCATCGGCAGGAACGTGGTCGGCACGGCCACCGGCCGCGGCGCGAACTGCGCCTGCGGCACCGGCCCTTGGGGCAGATCCGCGACCAGCATCTGCAGCTCGGCGTGGGTCTGCGCCTGATACGCCCGCGCGATCCGCTGCTCGTACTCCGGCTGCCCGAGCCGGCCCTCCGCGAAACCCGCCTTCAGGACATCGACCGCCCGCTCGCGATCGGCGTGCGAGGCACGCATGGCCGGCACCTGATACGGATTCTGAGCAGGCTGCCCACCCTGCCACGGCTGGAACGCCATGTCGCGAACCTCCCCCCCGCTCGACAGTTCTCCTCATCTTCTCATCACAGACGCAGCAATGGGAGGACGAGTTCCCTCCGCCACACGGGCGGCCGAACGCCGCAGGGCGGCCACCCCGAGGGGTGGCCGCCCTGTTGCTGTTCCGCGGTGCGGGATTACTGGTTGTACGGACCGTAGTCGTAGTCCTCCAGCGGGACCGCCTGGCCGGAGCCGGTGCCGAAGGGCGAGTAGTCGATGTCGTCGTAACCGACGGCCGAGTACATCGCGGCCTTGGCCTCTTCGGTGGGCTCGACCCGGATGTTGCGGTAGCGGGACAGGCCCGTACCGGCCGGGATGAGCTTACCGATGATGACGTTCTCCTTGAGGCCGATCAGGGAGTCGGACTTGGCGTTGATCGCCGCGTCCGTCAGGACCCTGGTCGTCTCCTGGAAGGACGCCGCCGACAGCCAGGACTCGGTGGCCAGCGAAGCCTTGGTGATACCCATCAGCTGGGGACGGCCGGAGGCCGGGTGGCCGCCTTCCGCCACCACGCGACGGTTCTCGCCCTCGAACTTCGTGCGCTCCACCAGCTCGCCCGGCAGCAGCTCCGCGTCGCCGGACTCGATGATCGTCACGCGGCGCAGCATCTGCCGGATGATGATCTCGATGTGCTTGTCGTGGATCGCCACGCCCTGGCTGTTGTAGACCTTCTGGACCTCGCCGACCAGGTGGACCTGGACGGCACGCTGGCCGAGGATCCGCAGCACGTCGTGCGGGTTGATCGCGCCGACGGTCAGCGGCTGGCCGACCACGACGTGGTCGCCCTCGCCCACCAGCAGACGGGCACGCTTCGAGACGCCGTAAGCCATCTCGTCCGAGCCGTCGTCCGGCGTGACGATGACCTTCTTGGTCTTCTCGGTCTCCTCGATCCGGACGCGGCCGGCCGCCTCCGAGATCGGGGCGACACCCTTGGGCGTACGGGCCTCGAAGAGCTCGACGACACGCGGCAGACCCAGGGTGATGTCGTCACCGGCCACACCACCGGTGTGGAAGGTACGCATCGTCAGCTGGGTGCCGGGCTCACCGATGGACTGGGCGGCGATGATGCCGACCGCCTCACCGATGTCGACCAGCTTGCCGGTGGCCAGCGAACGGCCGTAGCAGAAGGCGCAGGTGCCGACCGCGGACTCGCAGGTCAGGACCGAACGGGTCTTGACCTCCTCGACACCCGCGTTGACCAGCGCGTCGATGAGCACGTCACCGAGGTCGACGTTCGCCGGGGCGACGACCTTGCCGTCGACGACGACGTCCTCGGCCAGCATGCGGGCGTAGACGCTGGACTCGACGTCGTCCGCCTTGCGCAGGACACCGGCGGCGTCCTTCGCGGCGATCCGCAGCTTGAGACCGCGCTCGGTGCCGCAGTCCTCCTCGCGGATGATGACGTCCTGGGAGACGTCGACCAGACGACGGGTGAGGTAACCCGAGTCGGCGGTACGGAGGGCGGTGTCCGCCAGACCCTTACGGGCACCGTGCGTGGAGATGAAGTACTCCAGCACGGAGAGACCCTCACGGAACGACGCCTTGATGGGCCGCGGGATGGTCTCGTTCTTGGCGTTGGACACCAGACCACGCATACCCGCGATCTGACGCATCTGCATCATGTTTCCGCGAGCACCGGAGTCCACCATCATGAAGATGGGGTTGGTCTTCGGGAAGTTCTCGTTCATCGCCTCGGCAACCTCGTTGGTCGCCTTGGTCCAGATGTTGATGAGCTCCTGCGTGCGCTCGTCCTTGGTGATCAGACCGCGCTCGTACTGCTTCTGGACCTTCTCGTCCTGGGCCTCGTAGCCCGCGACGATCCCCTTCTTGGCCTCCGGCACGACGATGTCGGAGACGGCGACGGTGACGCCGGAACGGGTGGCCCAGTGGAAGCCGGCCGCCTTCAGGTTGTCGAGCGTCGCCGCCACGATGACCTTCGGGTAGCGCTCCGCCAGGTCGTTGACGATCGCGGAGAGCTGCTTCTTGCCCACCGAGTAGTCGACGAACGGGTAGTCCTCGGGCAGCAGCTCGTTGAAGAGCGCGCGGCCCAGGGTGGTGCGCAGCCGGAAGCTGTCACCCTGCTGCCACTCGGGCTCGCCCTCCTCCGCGACCGGCGGGGTCCAGCCGCGGGGCGGAACCGTACCGATCGGGAAGCGGATGTCGACCTTGGCCTGCAGCGACAGCTCGCGGGCGTCGAAGGCCATGATCGCCTCGGCGACCGAGCCGAAGGCCCGGCCCTCGCCCTTGACCTCGCGCTCCTCCTCGTCCGTGGTGAGGAAGAAGAGGCCGAGCACCATGTCCTGGGTCGGCATGGTGACCGGACGGCCGTCGGCCGGCTTGAGGATGTTGTTCGAGGACAGCATCAGGATGCGGGCCTCGGCCTGGGCCTCCGCGGACAGCGGGAGGTGGACGGCCATCTGGTCACCGTCGAAGTCCGCGTTGAACGCGGTGCAGACGAGCGGGTGGATCTGGATGGCCTTGCCCTCGACCAGCTGCGGCTCGAACGCCTGGATACCGAGGCGGTGCAGGGTGGGCGCACGGTTCAGCAGCACCGGGTGCTCGGCGATGACCTCTTCGAGGACGTCGTACACGACGGTGCGGCCACGCTCGACCATGCGCTTCGCGCTCTTGATGTTCTGCGCGTGGTTGAGGTCCACCAGGCGCTTCATCACGAACGGCTTGAAGAGCTCCAGCGCCATGGCCTTCGGCAGACCGCACTGGTGCAGCTTGAGCTGCGGGCCGACGACGATGACGGAACGGGCCGAGTAGTCGACGCGCTTGCCGAGCAGGTTCTGACGGAAGCGGCCCTGCTTGCCCTTGAGCATGTCGGACAGCGACTTCAGCGGACGGTTGCCGGGGCCCGTCACCGGGCGGCCACGGCGGCCGTTGTCGAAGAGCGCGTCCACGGCCTCCTGGAGCATGCGCTTCTCGTTGTTCACGATGATCTCGGGCGCGCCGAGGTCGAGAAGCCGCTTCAGGCGGTTGTTGCGGTTGATCACACGGCGGTACAGGTCGTTCAGGTCGGAGGTCGCGAAGCGGCCACCGTCCAGCTGCACCATCGGACGCAGGTCCGGCGGGATCACCGGGATGCAGTCCAGCACCATGCCCTTGGGGCTGTTGCGGGTCTGCAGGAAGGCGGAGACGACCTTGAGGCGCTTGAGCGCACGGGTCTTCTTCTGGCCCTTGCCGGTCCGGATGATCTCGCGGAGGCGCTCGGCCTCCTCCTCCAGGTCGAAGGTCTCCAGGCGCTTCTGCAGGGCAGCGGCACCCATGGAGCCGTCGAAGTACGTGCCGAAGCGGTCACGCAGCTCGCGGTAGAGGAGCTCGTCGCCCTCCAGGTCCTGGACCTTGAGGTTCTTGAAGCGGTTCCAGACCTCGTCGAGGCGGTCGATCTCGCGCTGCGCACGGTCGCGCAGCTGCTTCATCTCGCGCTCGGCACCCTCGCGCACCTTGCGGCGCACGTCCGCCTTGGCACCCTCGGCCTCCAGCTCGGCCAGGTCGGTCTCGAGCTTCTTGGCGCGGGCCTCCAGGTCGGCGTCGCGGCGCTGCTCGATCTGCTGGCGCTCGACGGAGACGTGGGCCTCCAGCGAGGGCAGGTCGCGCGTACGGCGCTCCTCGTCCACCCACGTGATCATGTAGGCGGCGAAGTAGATGACCTTTTCGAGGTCCTTGGGCGCGAGGTCCAGCAGGTAGCCCAGCCGGCTCGGCACGCCCTTGAAGTACCAGATGTGCGTCACGGGAGCGGCCAGCTCGATGTGGCCCATCCGCTCACGGCGCACCTTGGCGCGAGTGACCTCGACGCCGCACCGCTCGCAGATGATGCCCTTGAAGCGGACGCGCTTGTACTTACCGCAGTAGCACTCCCAGTCCCGGGTCGGACCGAAGATCTTCTCGCAGAAGAGTCCGTCCTTTTCGGGCTTGAGGGTGCGGTAGTTGATGGTCTCCGGCTTCTTGACCTCACCGTGGGACCACTGACGGATGTCGTCAGCGGTGGCAAGGCCGATCCGCAGCTCGTCGAAGAAGTTGACGTCGAGCACTATGCGTCAATCCCTCTCAGGGTCGTGTCTCTATGGTCTGTACGGGGTCCGGGGCGGGGCCGGGACCTCCTCTGCACGAGGCGGTCCCGACCAGACCCGTCAGACCTCTTCGACGCTGCTCGGCTCGCGCCGGGACAGGTCGATGCCGAGCTCTTCCGCAGCGCGGAAGACGTCCTCGTCGGTGTCGCGCATCTCGATGGACATGCCGTCCGAGGACAGCACCTCCACGTTGAGGCACAGGGACTGCATCTCCTTGATGAGCACCTTGAAGGACTCGGGGATGCCGGGCTCGGGGATGTTCTCGCCCTTGACGATGGCCTCGTAGACCTTCACGCGGCCGGTGACGTCGTCGGACTTGATCGTCAGCAGTTCCTGGAGGGCGTACGCGGCGCCGTAAGCCTCCAGCGCCCACACCTCCATCTCACCGAACCGCTGGCCACCGAACTGGGCCTTACCACCCAGCGGCTGCTGGGTGATCATCGAGTACGGACCGGTCGAGCGGGCGTGCAGCTTGTCGTCGACCAGGTGGTGCAGCTTGAGGATGTACATGTACCCGACCGAGATCGGGTCCGGGAACGGCTCGCCGGAGCGGCCGTCGAACAGCTGGGCCTTGCCGGAGCTCTTGACCATCCGCTCGCCGTCGCGGTTGGGGAGCGTCGAGTCGAAGAGACCCGCCAGCTCGTCCTCGCGCGCACCGTCGAAGACCGGGGTCGCGACGTTGGTGCGCGGTGCGACGTCGTCGGCGCCGATCGCCTGGAGCCGCTGCTGCCACTCCTCGGAGCCCTCGACCTTCCAGCCCTGGCTGGCGAGCCAGCCGAGGTGGATCTCCAGGACCTGTCCCGGGTTCATTCGGGACGGGACACCCAGCGGGTTGAGGATGATGTCGACCGGGGTGCCGTCCTCCAGGAACGGCATGTCCTCGACCGGCAGGATCTTCGAGATGACGCCCTTGTTGCCGTGGCGGCCGGCGAGCTTGTCACCGTCGGTGATCTTGCGCTTCTGCGCGACGTAGACGCGGACCAGCTGGTTCACGCCCGGGGGCAGCTCGTCCCCCTCCTCGCGGTCGAAGACGCGGACGCCGATGACCTTGCCGATCTCACCGTGCGGCACCTTCAGCGAGGTGTCGCGCACCTCGCGCGCCTTCTCACCGAAGATCGCGCGGAGCAGGCGCTCCTCGGGGGTCAGCTCGGTCTCGCCCTTGGGCGTGACCTTGCCGACGAGGATGTCGCCGGCGACGACCTCGGCACCGATCCGGATGATGCCGCGCTCGTCGAGGTCGGAGAGGACCTCCTCGGAGACGTTCGGGATGTCCCGGGTGATCTCCTCGGGGCCCAGCTTGGTGTCACGGGCGTCGACCTCGTGCTCCTCGATGTGGATCGAGGAGAGGACGTCGTCCTGCACGAGGCGCTGCGACAGGATGATCGCGTCCTCGTAGTTGTGGCCCTCCCACGGCATGAACGCGACGAGCAGGTTCTTGCCGAGGGCCATCTCGCCCTCTTCGGTCGACGGACCGTCGGCGAGGACCTGGCCCTCGACGACCCGCGCGCCCTCGTCCACGACGACCTTCTGGTTGAAGGAGGTGCCCTGGTTGGAGCGGGTGAACTTGGCGACGCGGTACGTGGTGTACGTGCCGTCGTCGTTGGCGACGGTGATGTAGTCCGCGGAGACCTCCTGGACCACACCGTCCTTCTCGGCCTTGATGACGTCGCCGGCGTCGACCGCGCAGCGGTACTCCATGCCGGTGCCGACCAGCGGCGACTCCGCCTTGATCAGCGGAACGGCCTGGCGCATCATGTTCGATCCCATGAGCGCGCGGTTGGCGTCGTCGTGCTCCAGGAACGGGATCATGGCGGTCGCGGCCGACACCATCTGGCGCGGCGAGACGTCCATGAAGTCCACCTCGTCGGCGGGGACGAGGTCGACCTCGCCGCCACGGCGGCGGACCAGCACACGCTGCTCGGCGAAGCGCATGTCGTCGCTGAGCTTCGCGTTCGCCTGGGCGATCAGGAAGCGGTCCTCCTCGTCAGCGGTGAGGTAGTCCACCTCCTCCGTGACCTGGCCGTCGACGACCTTGCGGTACGGCGTCTCGATGAAGCCGAAGACGTTGACCCGGCCGTACGACGCGAGCGAACCGATCAGACCGATGTTCGGGCCTTCGGGCGTCTCGATCGGGCACATGCGGCCGTAGTGCGAGGGGTGCACGTCACGGACGTCCAGACCGGCCCGCTCACGGGAGAGACCACCGGGACCCAGCGCCGACAGACGGCGCTTGTGGGTCAGACCCGACAGCGGGTTGGTCTGGTCCATGAACTGGGACAGCTGGCTGGTGCCGAAGAACTCCTTGATGGAGGCGACGACCGGCCGGATGTTGATCAGGGTCTGCGGCGTGATCGCCTCGACGTCCTGGGTGGTCATGCGCTCACGCACGACGCGCTCCATACGGGCGAGACCCGTACGGACCTGGTTCTGGATCAGCTCGCCGACGTTGCGCAGACGGCGGTTGCCGAAGTGGTCGATGTCGTCGGTCTCGACAACGATGCTGTTGCCGTTCTCGCCGATCGTCTCGGTCTCGCCGGCGTGCAGCTTGACCAGGTACTTGATCGTGGCGATGACGTCATCGGTGGTCAGCACGCCGGCGTCCAGCGGCTCGTCGCCGCCGAGCTTCTTGTTGACCTTGTAGCGGCCGACCTTCGCGAGGTCGTAGCGCTTGGGGTTGAAGTAGAGGTTCTCCAGCAGCGTCTGCGCGGCCTCGCGGGTCGGCGGCTCGCCCGGACGCAGCTTGCGGTAGATGTCGAGCAGCGCGTCGTCCTGGCCCTGGGTGTGGTCCTTCTCCAGGGTGGCGCGCATCGACTCGTACTCGCCGAACTCCTCGAGGATCTGCTCGGTCGTCCAACCGAGAGCCTTGAGCAGGACGGTCACGGACTGCTTGCGCTTGCGGTCGATACGCACACCGACCATGTCGCGCTTGTCGATCTCCATCTCCAGCCAGGCACCCCGGGACGGGATGATCTTGGCGGAGAAGATGTCCTTGTCGGACGTCTTGTCGATCGAGCTGTCGAAGTAGACGCCCGGCGAGCGGACCAGCTGCGAGACGACGACACGCTCGGTGCCGTTGATGCAGAAGGTGCCCTTGGGGGTCATGAGCGGGAAGTCGCCCATGAAGACCGTCTGGGACTTGATCTCACCGGTCTCGTTGTTGGTGAACTCCGCGGTGACGAACAGCGGAGCCGCGTACGTGAAGTCGCGCTCCTTGCACTCGTCGATGGAGTTCTTCGGGGGCTCGAAGCGGTGGTCGCGGAACGTCAGCGACATCGACCCGGAGAAGTCTTCGATCGGGGAGATCTCTTCGAAGATCTCTTCGAGACCGGACTTGGTGGGGACTTCCTGCCCACTCTCCAGCGCAGCCTCGACGCGACCCTTCCATGCGGCATTGCCGAGCAGCCAGTCGAAGCTTTCGGTCTGCAGCGCAAGGAGGTTCGGAACCCCGAGGGGCTCCTTGATCTTCGCAAAAGAGATGCGCAGCGGGGCGGTGCTGTCGCCGTTGTTCGTATTGGCAGTCGAGGCGTTGCGCGAGGCGGCCAAGAGGGGGTCCTTCCGAGGGCTCGGACTCACTACGCGCGTACCGGTCCCGAATCGAGCAGACTGAGGGAAAGCCCAGGTCAGGGCGGTTCATTCAGCTTTGCTCGGGCTCGGGTATGCCCCTGGTGACGGGCAGGGAGCAGCTAACAGGCAGCGCAAAGGGTCAGTGTAGCCACTTGGCACACTGATGTCCAGAGCGAGTTTCCGGAGACCGGCACAGCACCGTGATACCGATCTTCTCCCTCCGGGAGGTCACGCCCTCCGCACCGGAGGAGCCCCTCGTTGTTCTTCACTACGCCCAATGCCCTGCGCCTGCCGAAAGCCCTGCGCCAGTGGCGCACACCGATGCTTCCCTCTTCGTCGGCGATCCATGCCTCGAACCCTGGATCGCTTCTGCGTCGCGTCCCGAGAATTGCGCGCCGCGTCCGGTTCGTCAAGGCCCCCCACCTCAGGGAGATCGTCACATGGAGGCACGTCCGGACGACGAAGATCACCATACTCGCACTCCGGCGCGAGGCAATGCAGCCGTGGCTTGCACGACGAAGGGCGACCACCCGCATGGGTGATCGCCCTTCGCTGTGTCCGTGTACGCCCTCAGGCGCTCAGGACGTGAGTCAGAGACTCACCAGGGTCACTTGACCTCGACGGAGGCGCCGGCGCCCTTGAGGGCCTCGGCGGCCTTCTCCGCGGCCTCCTTGGAGACCTTCTCCACGACCGCCTTCGGGGTGCCGTCGACGAGGTCCTTGGCCTCCTTCAGGCCCAGGGAGGTCAGCTCACGCACGACCTTGATGACCTGGATCTTCTTGTCGCCGGCACCGGTGAGGATGACGTCGAACTCGTCCTGCTCCTCCTCGGCGGCGGCGGCCGGGGCACCCGGGGCACCCGCGACGGCAACGGCGGCCGGGGCGGCGGCGGTGACGTCGAACTTCTCCTCGAACGCCTTCACGAACTCGGAGAGCTCGATGAGGGTCATCTCCTCGAACTGCGCGAGCAGGTCTTCCTGGCTGAGCTTCGCCATGATGGGCGATCCTTCCACTAAATCGGCTGGTGCCGGATGTACATGTCGGCGGGCGTACGTTGGGCCCGCTTCGACCGTCGCCTCAGGCGGCGGTCAATGTGCGAGCCGAATTACTCGGCACCGCCCTGCTCGGCCTGCTTGGCACGAAGCGCCTCCGCGGTGCGGACGAACTTCGAGGGGAGCGCCTGGAAGAGCGCGGCAGCCTGGGACTGCTTGCCCTTCATGGCGCCCGCCAGCTTGGCGAGCAGAACCTCGCGGGACTCGAGGTCCGCAAGCTTCTTGATCTCGTCGGCGGACAGCGCCTTGCCGTCAAGGACACCGCCCTTGATGACGAGAGCGGGGTTCTCCTTGGCGAAGTCACGAAGACCCTTCGCCGCCGTGACCGGGTCACCGGTCACGAAAGCGACAGCGGTCGAGCCCTTGAGGTGCTCGTCCAGCTCGATCCCGGCCTGCTTGGCCGCGATCTTGGTCAGCGTGTTCTTCACCACACGGTACTGAGCGTTCTCGCCGAGAGAACGGCGGAGCTCCTTGAGCTGCGCCACAGTCAGTCCGATGTAAGAAGTCACAACAGCTGCGTTGGAGTCGCGGAGCTTCCCCGCGATCTCCTCAACGGCTGCGTTCTTGTCAGACGTCGCCATGAGCCTCGGCCTCCTTCCGGGTGATGAGGACCGCGCAGAAGGGGCTGGGCAAAACAAACGCCCCGGCGCAGGCGCACGGGGCGATACTCAACCAGGCTCACACCCGGGAGATCTTCCTCATTCACCTGCGCAGGCCGTCCGCAGCTAGCGGATCCTTCGGCCGCCACACGTCCCATACCGGACGCGCAGAGACAACCAGCGGTCTTTGGCTTCCGGGACACCGTACGGGACGGGCCTGCGCACAGGCAAATCGGCTGCGGTGGGGCGTCACGGACGCCCCACCGCGGACTCCCTCGTCAGGCGCCCGGCGCCGTCGTGGTGTCGCTCGCCGGCGGCGGCGTCACCGACACCTTGGTGCCGTAGTCCGAGTAGAAGACCGTCGAGTCCGACGCCCCCTGCTTGCCATCCATCTGCTCACGCTTCTTCACGAGCAGGTTGTCCGGGCCGATCCACAGGTCGATGGTCTCCTTCGTCGCACCGGCCTGCTGCAGCTGCGCCTGCAGCGTCTTCATGTCGGCCTCGCTGAGGCTCTTGCCCTGCAGCTTGACCATCTCGGCCACGTCGACCGTGCCGGTGTAGTGGGTCGCCTGCACGCCGCGGACGTCCTCCTTGCCGGCCTGCTGGACCTTGCCGGAGGCGATGAGCAGGTTCACCGACTTGACCGGGTCGTTGTTCTGCATCATGTCCTTCATCAACGCCCCGGTCGGGCTCTTCTTGGCCATGGCGTCGTAGTCGGACTTGATCCAGTTCTTGCCGCCCAGGGGCATGCCCATGTTGATGTACATCGACTGCGGCGTGTAGATCGCCTTCATGGGCTTGCCGGCCAGGGGACCGCCGGTCGTGGTGATGTCCACGGTCATGTTCATGCCGTTGGACCAGTCCATCGCGCCCTTCATCGTGCGCGTGGACGGACCGACCTTCTGCGTGCCGTCGATCTTCGCGGACTTCTTGCCGCTCGTCTGCTGCGAGGCCGTCTTCAGCGAGGCCAGGGCGGCGTCGAGCGGAGACTTCGAACCAGCCGCGTCACTGCCCCCGCCGCTGCTGCTGCCCCCGCCGGTGCCGTTGTTGGTGCCGCCCTTGTTACAGGCGGTCAGACCGGCCAGCATGACAACTCCCGCCGCCACGGCGGCGGCTATACGCGTGCTACGCACTTGAGGCTCCCCCTTTGATTCCTTAATGGACCTCGCAGGGGACTGTAGTGCAGGCCACCAACAGGGCTTCCGGCAGGTGCTGTTATGAACGCGTCAGGCCCCGCTCTCCGTACGGAAAGCGGGGCCTGACGGTGTGCGTCACACGCGATGAGGCGCGTCGATCAGGGAGATCAGACGGCCTCGTCCTCGACGAGGAGGTTGCGGGTGCGGTTGGGGTCGACCGGAACGCCGGGGCCCATCGTGGTGGTGATGACCGTCTTCTTGATGTAACGGCCCTTGGCGGCGGACGGCTTGAGGCGGGTGATCTCCTCAAGCGCGGCGGCGTAGTTCTCCACCAGCTTGGTCTCGTCGAAGGAGACCTTGCCGATGATGAAGTGGAGGTTCGCGTGCTTGTCCACGCGGAACTCGATCTTGCCGCCCTTGATGTCGGTGACAGCCTTGGCGACGTCCGGGGTGACGGTGCCGGTCTTCGGGTTCGGCATCAGACCACGGGGACCGAGCACGCGGCCGAGGCGGCCGACCTTGCCCATGAGGTCCGGGGTGGCGACGACGGCGTCGAAGTCCAGACGGCCCTTGGAGACCTCGTCGATCAGTTCGTCCGAGCCGACGATGTCGGCGCCGGCGGCTTCCGCTGCCGCAGCACGGTCACCGGTCGCGAAGACCAGGACCCGGGCGGTCTTACCGGTGCCGTGCGGGAGGTTCACGGTGCCACGGACCATCTGGTCGGCCTTGCGCGGGTCGACGCCCAGACGCATGGCAACCTCGACGGTCGCGTCGAACTTGACGGACGTGGTGTCCTTGGCGAGACGGACGGCCTCGAGCGGGGCGTACAGACGCTCCCGGTCGATCTTCGCGTCCGCGTTGCGAAGAGTCTTGCTGCGCTTCACTTCTGCTCCTGATGCAGTGGGGTGGAGTCGTGGTACGGACCAGCGCCTGGTCCTGCCACGTGTGTGCCTTGAAGGGCTGGGGTTCAGCCCTCGACCGTGATGCCCATGGAACGGGCGGTGCCGGCGATGATCTTCGACGCGGCGTCCAGGTCGTTGGCGTTCAGGTCGGGCATCTTGGTGGTGGCGATCTCGCGGACCTGCGCCTCGGTGATCTTGGCGACCTTGGTCTTGTGCGGCTCGCCGGAGCCCTTCTCCACGCCCGCGGCCTTCAGGATGAGCTTCGCGGCCGGCGGGGTCTTGGTGACGAAGGTGAAGGAACGGTCTTCGTAGACCGTGATCTCCACCGGCACGACCATGCCACGCTGCGACTCGGTCGCGGCGTTGTAGGCCTTGCAGAACTCCATGATGTTGACGCCGTGCTGGCCCAGCGCGGGGCCGACCGGCGGGGCCGGGTTCGCGGCACCGGCCTGGATCTGGAGCTTGATAAGCCCCGTGACCTTCTTCTTCTTGGGAGGCATGCTCTCTCCGGGTCCTAGTGAGAGGTGGTTCGCCCCGCAATCCGGTCATCCGGATGGAGGCATACCGCACAACGATAACGGGTATCCTCGCGCGGCCAAAAACCGAGCAGGTCAGACCGGCGGTGTACCGGTCTGACCTGGGCGGTGGCTGGTGCTCCGGAAGAACCTAGTTCTTCTGGATCTGGTCGAAGCTCAGCTCGACCGGGGTCTCGCGGCCGAAGATCTCGACCAGGCCCTTGACCTTCTTCGAGTCGGCGTTGATCTCGTTGATCGTCGCCTGAAGCGTGGCGAACGGGCCGTCGGTGACGGTGACCGAGTCGCCCACCTCGAAGTCCAGGACCTGGACCTCGACCTTGCGGGACGGCGCCGGCTTGCCCTCGGCCGCGGCGGCCTCCTTGGCGGCCTTCTCCTCGGCCTCCAGGGCGAGCATCTTGACGATCTCGTCCAGGGTCAGCGGGTACGGGTCGTAGGCGTTGCCGACGAAGCCGGTGACGCCCGGCGTGTTGCGGACCACGCCCCAGGACTCGTTCGTCAGGTCCATGCGCACCAGCACATAGCCCGGGAGCTTGTTCTGGCGGACCGTGCGGCGGTCGCCGTTCTTGATCTGGACGACCTCTTCCTGCGGCACCTCGGCCTGGAAGATGTAGTCCTCGACGTTCAGCGAGACGGCACGCTGTTCGAGGTTGGTCTTCACGCGGTTCTCGTAGCCCGCGTAGGTGTGGATGACGTACCACTCACCGGGGAGGCCGCGGAGTTCGTCGCGAAGGGCGGCCACCGGGTCGACCGGCTCCTGCTCCTCGGCGGCCTCGTCCTCGACGGCCTCGGCGAGGGCCTCGTCCTCGTCCTCGACGTGCACCGCGGCTTCCTCGGCGGGCTCGCCGGCTGCGGCTTCCTCGGCGTCGAGTTCCTCGACGACGTCGGCGCCCTCGACGATCTCGCGCTCGGTGTCGTCGCCCTCGACCTCGGCCGAGGCAGCCGCGTCAACGTCGGCCGCTGCCGTCTCGGCGGATTCGGCGGCGTCGTTCAGGTTCGGGTCAGACACGGTGGCTGCTTCTTCCTGGCTTCAAGGGGTTGAACATGCGAAATAGGCGCCCGCGCAGGCGCCCCTCCGCGGGATCAGCCGAAGACGTACCCGACGACTCGGTTGATTCCCAAGTCAATCACGGTTACGAGACCGATGATGATGACAACGAAGACGATCACCACACTGGTGTACGTCGACAACTGGCTGCGCGTGGGCCAGACGACCTTACGGAGTTCCGCGATGACCTGGCGGTAAAAGAGCGCGAGCCGCGCGAAGGGGCCCTTCTTGCCGCGCTTGCCTCCGCGGCGGGGCTTCTTCTGGGATTCCGTGGCGTCGTCCTCGGAACGACCACGCTCAGGCATGTCGATGGAGCCCAGGGCGTCCGTCACTCGTCCTCACCTGAATCCGGGTCGTGGCCGTGCCGCGCCCGGTTGAGCCGCACGGCGGTGCATTTCATACGTACGCGTGCACGCACTTTGGTGACGAAGTGCGTGTAGCAGGGCCGGAGGGACTTGAACCCCCAACCGCTGGTTTTGGAGACCAGTGCTCTACCAATTGAGCTACGACCCTTTGTGGTTCCCCCAACCTACCGCATGCGGCCGACTGCACTAAGTTCGTGCGCCGCAGCGACCTGTCGGGAGCCAACGGTCAGCGAGTGTACGTGCTTCAGAGCCGGGCGTCGAACAGAAACGTCCCGGGTGGCGCCCGCAAACCCAGGTTCCGGGCCGGAGAGCGGTCTGCGACGATGCCTGTATGAGCGCTGCCACTCCTTCCGTACCGTCCCCCGCCGACCGCCGGGTCTCCGCCCGCGTCGGTTCGATCTCCGAGTCCGCCACCCTCGCCGTCGACGCCAAGGCCAAGGCCCTCAAGGCCGCCGGGCGCCCGGTGATCGGCTTCGGCGCCGGTGAGCCCGACTTCCCCACGCCCGACTACATCGTCGAGGCGGCCGTCGAGGCATGCCGCACCCCGAAGTACCACCGCTACACCCCGGCCGGCGGCCTCCCCGAGCTGAAGTCCGCGATCGTGGCGAAGACGCTGCGCGACTCCGGCTACGAGATCGAGGCCGCGAACGTCCTGGTGACGAACGGTGGCAAGCAGGCCATCTACGAGGCGTTCGCCGCCATCCTGGACCCGGGCGACGAGGTCATCGTGCCGGCGCCGTACTGGACCACCTACCCCGAGTCGATCCGGCTCGCGGGCGGTGTGCCGGTCGACGTGGTCGCCGACGAGACCACCGGCTACCGCGTGACGGTCGAGCAGCTGGAGGCGGCCCGCACCGAGCGCACCAAGGTCCTGCTGTTCGTCTCGCCGTCGAACCCGACCGGCGCGGTCTACCCCCGCGAGCAGGTCGAGGCGGTCGGCCGCTGGGCCGCCGAGCACGGCCTGTGGGTGCTGACCGACGAGATCTACGAGCACCTGGTCTACGGCGACGCGGCCGCGCGCGCCGGCGCCGAAGGACTCAGCTCGTCGCTGCCGGTGGTCGTGCCGGAGCTGCGCGACAAGTGCATCGTCGTCAACGGCGTCGCGAAGACGTACGCGATGACCGGCTGGCGGGTGGGCTGGGCGATCGGCCCGAAGGACGTCATCAAGGCCGCCACGAACCTCCAGTCGCACGCCACCTCCAACGTCTCCAACGTGGCGCAGGCGGCGGCCATCGCGGCCGTCAGCAGCGACCTCACGGCCGTCGAGGAGATGAAGGTGGCCTTCGACCGGCGCCGCAGGACGATCGTGCGGATGCTCAACGAGATCGACGGTGTGCTGTGCCCGGAGCCGGAGGGCGCGTTCTACGCGTACCCGTCGGTGAAGGGCCTGCTGGGCAGGGAGATCCGCGGCAGGCGCCCGCAGTCCAGCGTCGAGCTGGCCGAGCTGATCCTGGAGGAGGCGGAGGTCGCCGTCGTCCCGGGCGAAGCCTTCGGCACCCCCGGCTACCTGCGGCTCTCGTACGCGCTGGGCGACGAGGACCTGGTCGAGGGCGTCTCCCGGATCCAGAAGCTGCTGGCGGAGGCGAAGTAGCGCCCGCGCGCGGGTGATTGCGGGGCCGGAGCGCGTTCCGGCCCCGCACGCTTTTCCGGTGGTGCCTTCGTTCGCGGCGGGGCCTATGCCTGCGGCGCGAGGGTGCGGCAGTATCGCCAGATGAAGCGTGTTCGTGATCTGCGTCAACTGCCGAAGGCCCACCTGCACCTGCACTTCACCGGCTCGATGCGGCCGGCGACCCTGCTCGATCTCGCCGACAAGTACGGCGTCCACCTGCCCGACGCGCTCAGGGGCGGTGAGCCGCCCCGGCTGAGGGCCACGGACGAGCGCGGCTGGTTCCGCTTCCAGCGGCTCTACGACATCGCGCGGTCGTGCCTGCGGTCCCCCGAGGACATCCAGCGGCTGGTGCGCGAGGCCGCCGAGGAGGACGTCCGGGACGGGTCGCACTGGCTGGAGATCCAGGTCGACCCGACCTCGTACGCCCCGCGGCTGGGCGGGCTGATCCCCGCGCTGGAGATCATCCTGGACGCGGTGCGGCGCGCCTCCCGCGACACCGGGCTGGGCATCCGCGTGCTGGTCGCCGCGAACCGCATGAAGCACCCCCTGGACGCCCGCACGCTGGCCCGGCTCGCGGTGCGCTACGCCGACCGCGGCGTGGTCGGCTTCGGGCTGTCCAACGACGAACGCCGGGGTTTCGCCCGGGACTTCGACCGGGCCTTCGCCATCGCCCGGGACGGCGGTCTGCTGGCGGCCCCGCACGGCGGCGAGCTGTCGGGGCCGGCGAGCGTACGGGACTGCCTGGACGATCTGCACGCCGGGCGGATCGGGCACGGCGTACGGGCCGCGGAGGATCCCGTGCTGCTGCGGCGGCTGGCCGCGCGCGGGGTGACCTGCGAGGTGTGCCCGGCGTCGAACGTGGCGCTGGGCGTCTACGAGAAGCCGGAGGACGTACCGCTGCGGACGTTCTACGAGGCGGGGGTGCCGATGGCGCTGGGCGCGGACGATCCGCTGCTGTTCGGCGCGCGGCTGGCCGCGCAGTACGAGATCGCCCGCGGTGCGCACGGCTTCACGGACGCCGAGCTGGCCGAGCTGGCCCGGCAGTCCGTACGCGCCTCCCGCGCCCCCCAGGACGTCCGGCAGCGGCTCCTGGCGGACATCGACGCCTGGCTGGCCGCCCCGCCGCCGCAGGAGCCCCCGGGCCCGTCCGCGCAGGCCCGCCCCGGCTGCTCTACAGGCTGACGCCGACCGTCACCGGTTCGTTGACGAGGGTGACGCCGAAGGCGGCCCGGACGCCGTCGCGGACCTCGCGGGCCAGGGCGAGCAGGTCCTCGGTGGTGGCCTCGCCGCGGTTGGTGAGGGCGAGGGTGTGCTTGGTGGAGATCCGGGCGGGGCCGCTGCCGTAGCCCTTGGTGAAGCCGGCCCGGTCGATGAGCCAGGCCGCGGAGGTCTTCACCCGGCCGTCGCCGTCGGGGAAGGCGGGCGGCGCGGCGTCCGGGCCGAGGCGGTCCCCGACGCGCCGGAGGAAGGCGGCGTGCTCGGCCTCGGTGAGGATCGGGTTGGTGAAGAAGGAGCCGGCCGACCAGGTGTCGTGGTCCGCGGGGTCCAGCACCATGCCCTTGCCGGCGCGGAGCGCCAGGACGGTCTCACGGGCGGCCGCGGCCGGGACCCGGTCTCCGGGCGCGACGCCGAGGGCGCGGGCCGTCTCGGCGTACTTCAGCGGCGCGGAGAGGCCGCCCGCGTCCTCCAGGGCGAAGCGCACCCGCAGGACGACGAACCGGTCGGGGTGCTGCTTGAAGCGGCTGTGGCGGTATGAGAAGGCGCACGCGTCGTTGGTGAGCGTGACCGTCTCGCGGGCGCGGCGGTCGTAGGCGACGACCTCGGTGATGGTGGCGGAGACGTCCTGGCCGTAGGCGCCGACGTTCTGGATCGGGGTGGCGCCGGCCGAGCCGGGGATGCCGGCCAGGCACTCCACGCCCGCGAGTCCGGCCTCGACGGTGTGCGCGACGGCGTCGGACCAGTTCTCGCCCGCGGCGAGTTCCAGGGCCGTGCCGTCCAGCCGGAAGCCGCGGGTGGCGATGTGCAGGGCGGTGCCGTCGAAGCCCTTGTCGCCGATGACGAGGTTGCTGCCGCCACCGATGACCAGCAGCGGGGTGCCGGTGTCGTCGGCCGCGCGGACGGCGGCGATGACCTCCTCGTCCGTGGTGGCCGTGACGAGGCGGGTCGCCGGTCCGCCGAGCCGGAAGGTGGTCAGCGGGGCGAGGGGGGCGTTGTCTACTACGGTCGCGACGTGTCGTTCCTGTTCCAGCACGCCCCCCAGGGTACGGGGGCGGTCCGGCGGGGCCGGCCGGCCCCGCCTCGCGGCCGCCTCAGGCGAGGCGGACCACGGCGCGGGACATGCCCAGCACCTTCTGGCCCGCGCTCGTCGCGAGGAGGTCGACGCGGACCGTGCGGGCGTCGTCGTCCAGCTTGGCGGCGACCTTGGCGCTGACCTCGATCAGCGCGCCGTTCTCGTCGTTCGGGACGACGACGGGCTTGGTGAAGCGCACGCCGTACTCGGCGACCGCGCCGGGGTCGCCGACCCAGTCGGTGACCACCCGGATCGCCGAGGCCATGGTGAACATGCCGTGGGCGATGACGTCCGGGAGGCCGACCTCCTTGGCGAACTTCTCGTTCCAGTGGATCGGGTTGAAGTCACCGGAGGCGCCGGCGTACCGGACGAGCGTGGCGCGGCTCACGGGGAAGGACTGCGCCGGGAGTTCGGTGCCGACCTCGACGTCGTCGTAGGAAATCTTCGCGGTCATCTCACGCCTCCTCAGCGCGCCGGGCGACGAGTTTGGTGAAGGCGGTCACCACGTGCTCGCCCGCCTCGTCGTGCACCTCGCCGCGGATGTCGACGATGTCGTTGCCGGCCATGGTCTTGACGGCCTCGATGGTGGAGGTGACGGTCAGCCGGTCCCCGGCGCGCACCGGCCGGTTGTAGGCGAACTTCTGGTCACCGTGCACCACCCGGCTGTAATCCAGCCCCAGTTGCGGGTCCTCCACGACCTGACCCGCGGCCTTGAACGTGATGGCGAACACAAAGGTCGGCGGCGCGATCACATCGGGGTGGCCGAGCGCCTTGGCTGCCTCGGTGTCCGTGTAAGCGGGGTTGCCGTCACCGATCGCCTCGGTGAATTCGCGGATCTTTTCCCGGCCGACCTCGTACGGGTCGGTGGGCGGGTACGTGCGTCCGACAAAAGACTGGTCGAGCGCCATGGGCTCGCAACCTCCCTGTACTGATGGTGATAACGCCGTGAGGCCGCCCCCAGATCGGGGACGGCCTCACGGACGAGCCTGTGTTATCGCGTCTCGCGGTGCGCGGTGTGCGAGTTGCAACGAGGGCAGTGCTTCTTCATCTCAAGACGGTCCGGGTCGTTACGCCGGTTCTTCTTGGTGATGTAGTTCCGCTCCTTGCACTCCACGCAGGCCAGCGTGATCTTCGGGCGGACGTCGGTGGCAGCCACGTGAGTGCTCCTTGACGGACGGATGGTCGAATAGAACGCATAGAAGAGTAGCCGATCGGAGGACCGACCCCACAATCGGCTACTGTCAGTAGCGGTGACCGGACTTGAACCGGTGACACAGCGATTATGAGCCGCTTGCTCTACCGACTGAGCTACACCGCTGTGATGCGAGAGTTCCCCGTCCGAGGACGGGGTCCCCCACACATCAGAGCCCCAATACGGAATCGAACCGTAGACCTTCTCCTTACCATGGAGACGCTCTGCCGACTGAGCTATTGGGGCGAGCGATGAAGACATTACACGGCCCGCCGCCAAACGTGAAATCCGTATCCGGTTCGCACCCCAACGGCCCCGCGCACCACACCGGTACGACTATTTCGCGCCTGCGCGAAGCTCTCCGGGCAGGCGCCTAGGCTCGGTGGAACGCTGCGTGATCTTGCACGCCGTGCCTTCGAGGAGCGCGATGTCCGACAGCAGTTCACCGCAGCCCCAGCCCCAACCGCAGCCGGGAAAGTCCGGAGGCGCCGGCCGGTACGCCAGGTCGGAATCCGGCGCTCTCGTACTGTGCGGGGCCCGGCTCGCCGACGGCCGCACCGTGGACGTACGGCTGGGCGGCGGGCGCATCGAGGCGGTGGGCACGGCCGGCAGCCTCGCCCCGCAGGGCGCCCGGGTGGACCTCGCCGGCTATCTGCTGCTCCCGGCCCCCGCCGAGCCGCACGCGCACTGCGACACGGCCCTGACGGCCGACTCCGACGGCCCCGCCTCCGACTCCGCCGAGGACGTCCAGCGCCGTACGACCGAGGCGGCGCTGCTCCAGCTCGGGCACGGGGCGACCGCCTCCCGGAGCCACGTCCGGGTCGGCGACGTCCAGGGGCTGCGGTCGCTGGAGGCGGTGCTCCAGGCCCGCAGGTCGCTGCGCGGGCTGGCGGACCTGGCGGCGGTGGCGGTGCCGCGGGTGCTGACCGGGGTGGCCGGCGCGGACGGGCTGGCGATGCTGCACGACGCCGTGAAGATGGGCGCCACGGTCATCGGGGGCTGCCCGGACCTCGATCCCGATCCGGCCGGGTACGTCGAGACGGTCCTGGAGGTGGCCGGCGAGCACGGCTGCCCGGTGGACCTGCACACCGACGGGGACGATCCGGCGCGGCTGGCGCGGTTCGCGGCGATGTCCGGCGGGCTGCGGCCGGGGGTGGCCATCGGGCCGTGCGCCGGGATGGCGCGGATGCCGCGGAGTGTGGCGGCCCGGGTCGCGGAGCAGCTGGCCGCCGCGGACGTCGCGGTGGTGTGCCTGCCGCAGGGCGACTGCACGGGTCTGGAGCGGTTCGGCTCGCGGGTGTCGCGGCCGGCGCCCGTACGGCTGCTGCGGGCGGCCGGTGTGCGGGTGGCGGCGGGCAGCGGGGCGCTGCGGGACGTGGCGAACCCGGTGGGGCGCGGGGACCCGCTGGAGGCCGCGTATCTGCTGGCGTCCCTCGGGGAGGCCACGCCGGAGGCCGCGTACGAGACGGTGAGCGCGGCCGCGCGGGCGACGCTGGGGCTGCCGGAGGTGCGGGTGGAGGCGGGCTTTCCGGCGGAGCTGCTGGCGGTGCGCGGGGAGCGGATCGCCGGGGTGCTCTCGCTGGCGTACAGCCGGATCGTGGTGCACCGGGGGCGGGTTGTGGCCCGGACCAGCGCGGTGCGCGAGTACTGCGACTCGGCGGTGGACGTGGCGCTGGAGCTGCCCCGGCAGTCGCAGCGCTGAGGGCCGGGCGGGGCGACGGCCGGACGGGCTCGGCGCCGCACCGGCCGGTCCGGCGGTGCGGCGGGGCGGTTCGGCGTACGGTCGGCTTCATGCGCATTGTCATCGCAGGTGGACATGGTCAGATCGCGCTGCGGCTGGAGCGGTTGCTGCATGCGCGCGGGGACGAGGTCGCCGGGATCGTCCGGCGGCCGGAACAGGCCGGCGACTTGCTGGCCGCGGGTGCCGAACCGGTCGTCTGCGACCTGGAGTCGGCGTCGGTGGGCGATGTCGCCCGGCATCTGGAGGGAGCGGACGCGGCGGTCTTCGCGGCGGGCGCCGGGCCGGGCAGCGGCGCCGAACGCAAGGACAGCGTGGACCGGGGCGCCGCGGCGCTCTTCGCGGACGCGGCCGAGGCGGCCGGGGTACGGCGCTTCGTGGTCGTCTCGTCGATGGGCGCGGACCGCGAGCCCCCGGAGGGCACCGACCCGGTCTTCGCGGCGTACCTGCGGGCGAAGGGCGCCGCGGACGCGGACGTACGGGCCCGCGCCGGGCTGGACTGGACGATCCTGCGGCCCGGCCGCCTCACCGACGACCCCGGTACGGGCCAGGTGACGCTGGCCGACGCGACCGGGCGCGGGCCGGTGTCGCGGGACGACGTGGCGGCCGTGCTGGTGGCGCTGCTGGACGAACCGGGCACGAGCGGGCGGACGTTGGAGCTGATCGACGGGGACGTGCCGGCGGTCGAGGCGGTGCGGAACGTGGCGGCGCACTGAGCGTGAACTCCCCATGGGCCCCGGTGCGTTGACGTCGCGCGCCGGGGCCGCCCTACGGGAGGACGAGGATCCGGCCGAGGTGGGTCCGCTCCTCGAAGAGCCGGTGCACGGCGGGCGCCTCGGTGAGCGGGAAGGTGGCGTGCACGGCGGTGCGCAGCCGCCCGGCGGACGCGTGGCCGGCCAGTTCGGTCATCTCCGCGCGGGCCCGTTCGGGGGCCGCCGCGCGCCAGGCGAGCAGCGAGAACCCGGCCACCGTCTTCAGGCCGAACAGCCCGGTCACCGGGACGTCGAGCAGTTCGCCCGCGGCGACTCCGTAGACGACGGCGCGGCCGAACGGCGCGAGGACGTCCAGGCTCCGCCGCAGGACCTCGCCGCCGACGGAGTCCAGGACGACGTCGACGCCCCTCGGCGCGGCGGCGCGGACCCGGTCGGGCCAGTCGGCGGCCGAGTAGTCGACGGCGACGTCGGCGCCCAGGGAGCGGACGAAGTCGGCCTTGGCCGGTGAGCCGACGGTGGCGATGACGGTGCCGGCGCCGAGGAGCCCGGCGAGCTGGACCGCGAGATGGCCGATGCCGCCGGCGGCGGAGTGGATCAGGACGGTCTCCCCCTCGGCGAGGCGGCCGGTGCGCAGCGCCCGCAGGGCGACCGGGGCGCCCATGGGCAGCATGCTGGCCATACCGGGGTCGAGTCCGGCGGGCACCGGGGCGAGCCACTGCGCGTCGGCGACGGCGTGGTCGGCGAACGCGTCCTCGGTCAGCGCCGCGACCCGCTGCCCGACCCGCCCCGGGTCGCCTCCGGGGCCGACGGCTTCGACGGTGCCGACCACATCGCCGGTGACCTTGCCGGGCAGCGGGCGCCGGAAGACGGACAGGGCGGCCGGGCCGCGCCGCATCTGGGTGTCCACGTAGTTGGCCCCGATCGCCTCGGTCCTGATGAGCACCTCGCCGGGGCCCGGGGCGGGGATGTCGGCCTCCTCGACCGTCAGGACGTCGGGGTCGCCGTACTCGTAGTAGCGGACGCGTCGCATACCGGGTCTCCTCAGGGGTCACTGGGGCACAACGAAGCCCGGACCGGCGACTTAACTGGACCACCGGTCAGGTTGCCTCGAACGTAGCTCTTACCTGACCGTCGGTCCAGTTATCTCGGCGACATCCTGCGAAATGATGGGGCGTGGAGTGGCGCCGCCCGCAGCGGCGCGGAGCGAGTGAGGACCCGAGGATCCGATGACACAAGGCCGTCCCGAACGCGCCGACGCGGTACGCAACCGGCGCGCCATCCTGCTGGCGACCGAGGAGCTGCTTGCTCACCACCGCCCCGAGAAGATCTCGATGGAGCAGGTCGCGGCGGCGGCCGGCGTCGGCAAGGGGACGGTGTTCCACCGCTTCGGCAACCGCATGGGGCTGATGCGGGCCCTGATGGAGGAACGGGCCCACACACTGCGCGAGGCGGTCACCGACGGCCCGCCCCCGCTGGGCCCGGGCACCTGCCCACGCGAGCGGCTGCTGGCCTTCCTGGACGCCACCGTCGACGTCATCGCCCGCAACAAGGGCCTGCTGGCCGCCCTCGGCCATGCCGTGACGACCTCCCAGCAGCCCCCGGACGAGCGACCCGGCACCCACCCCGTCCACGCGTTCTGGCACGCCCACATCAGCACGCTGATCGCCGCCCAGCGCCCCGACCTGGACGCCGACCTGCTGGCCCACCTCCTCCTCGGCGGCCTGCAGAGCGACGCGGTGCTGCGCCTGCTGGAGCGGGGCGAGAGCGCCCGCCTGGCGGCCTCGCTGCGCACCCTGGTGACCGCCACGCTCGACGCCCCGCCGGCCGCGGACACGGAAGCCCGCACGGGGGCGTGACGCGCCGCGGGTGACACGGGGGTGCCGCGTCGGGACACACGAAATCGGGACACACGAAAGGGGCCCTGAATCGTATTCCTACGATTCAGGGCCCCTTCACACCTGTGGCGGCGCCAGGATTCGAACCTGGGAAGGCGAAGCCGGCAGATTTACAGTCTGCTCCCTTTGGCCGCTCGGGCACACCGCCAGGGTTTGCCGCCGGGAGTTTCGCTGTGGGGCGATGCTCCGTGGCAACGACGTAAACCATACCCGATGGCTGGGGGTGCTTCGCCACTCGATTGCGGAGCGCTGGATCTTGGCCGGGTGGCTAGGCTTGGCAGGCGGTCCGGGAAGGACCGCGCCTCTGATGGATCTACGTACGAGGAGCCAACTCAACATGGCCGACTCCAGTTTCGACATCGTCTCGAAGGTCGAGCGGCAGGAGGTCGACAACGCCCTCAACCAGGCCGCCAAGGAGATCTCGCAGCGCTACGACTTCAAGGGCGTGGACGCGTCGATCGCGTGGTCGGGCGAGAAGATCGAAATGCGCGCCAACGCCGAGGAGCGGGTGAAGGCCGTACTGGACATCTTCCAGTCCAAGCTGGTCAAGCGCGGGATCTCGCTGAAGGCCCTGGACGCCGGCGAGCCGCAGGCGTCGGGCAAGGAGTACAAGATCGTCGCCTCGATCGAGGAGGGGATCTCGCAGGAGAACGCGAAGAAGGTCGCCAAGATCATCCGCGACGAGGGCCCGAAGGGCGTCAAGGCGCAGGTGCAGGGCGACGAGCTGCGGGTCAGCTCCAAGAGCCGCGACGACCTCCAGTCGGTGCAGCAGCTGCTGAAGGGCAAGGACCTGGACTTCGCGATTCAGTTTGTGAACTACCGCTGAGAACCCCGGATTCGGGGTACCTTGCGCGGTTGAGCGGATGGGGCGGTGCGACACGGGGGCGCACCGCCCCACCGGCATTTCGGGCCGCGGCCGGGGCGCACCGGTCCGCCTTGACCTCAACATTGGTTGAGATTGCAGGGTGAGGGCATGACCTCTTCGCCTTCCACCCCCTCGCCTTCCACCTCTTCCCTGTCTCCCGCCTCCCCTTCCCCCTTTTCGCCTTCTTCCGGCGGCTTTCGTGCCGACGTCTTTCCGGAGATACGGCGGGCGGATGCCGGTGCCGTACTGATCGGCGAATGGGACGCGGGGAACCCCGAGGGACAGCGGGCCGTGCTGGACGGCGTCGCGCGGGCCTGGGAGGAAACGCCGCTGCCGTACGGGTTCCTCTCGCAGGTGCTGTTCGCCGGGACGGACGGGCGCAGTGTGCTCAACTACGGCCAGTGGGTGAGCGGTTCGGCGCACCAGGAGTTCGTGCGCACCGAGGGCACCGGGCTCGCGGATCGGATCGCGGCCGTGCTGGACCGCGTCGGGAACGTCGGTGGTTACGGGCCCGGCCGGTTCCGGCTCCACGGCAGCCTGCTCCTGCCGGAAGGCGAGGCGCCGGCACCGGGCTGCGTCGTACGGGTCGCGTTCCGCACGGCGGGGCACGAGCCCGCCCGGCGGCTCGTGGACGGGCTGCTGGAGATGTTCGGCGGGCGGCAGAGCGGGGACGGCGGGATCGCCTCGCACTTCCACATCAGCGAGGACGGCACCCGGGTCGTGAACTACAGCGAGTGGACCGACGCGCGGTCCCACGAGCGGGTGGTCGGTACCCAGTTGCAGGACGGCGGGGTGGTGAAGCGCTTCATCGCGGGCGTGGCGGGCGTCGAGACGCTCGGATTCCGCCGGTACACGGCTCCTCGCGGGCTGGTACGCGCCTGAGGCGGCATCAGGCGGTGAACGGCTGATCCGGGGCGCGATTTCACGGCCGAGCGGCAGCAGGGTGTCATCTCCGGGCGTCATCACCACGACGGAGTAGCACAGCGTGATCATGGCGTTACTGCTTCGTTAGCGCGGTGATCCCGGCTCAGGACCGGGACCAGGACAGGAAGGACGTTCCGTCGTGGGTAAGACAATGCGTGTGGTCGCGGGCACCCTCGGGACCGGTGCCCTGCTGCTGTCGGCGGCAGGCACGGCCAGCGCCGGAGGCCAGGGTGGCGAGTACTTCGATCAGCACATTCACTGCGCGCCGTCATTCAGCTTCAGCCTGCTGCCGTCCCTCACGCCCGGGGACGGTTGCCGCACGAACATCTTCATCGACAACCAGAAGAGGATCGCCAGCATCGTCCAGAACGCCGGGGGCAGCATTTCCGGCACCGTCGTGACGGACCCGATCGGCCGGGGCGGCCGGGGCTTCCTGGGCGGACGGGGTGCCCTGGGCGGCGGAGGTGGCCGAGGCGGCCGCTGACACCACCACCGCACCCCGGAGCGCGTTGCTCCGGGGTGCGGCGTCATGCATGGCGTATCCGCGCGTCGCGTTTGGCGCGTTGCGTTTCAGCGGCTTGCGTTTCAGCGCGTCGCGAAGGGCTGGTCGGTGGGGACGATCTCGCGGCCGAGCGGCAGCAGGGAGATCGGGATCATCTTGAAGTTGGCGATGCCGAACGGGATCCCGATGATCGTCACGCGCAGCGCGATACCGGTGACTATATGGCCCAGGGCCAGCCACCAGCCCGCGAAGACGATCCAGATGATGTTGCCGATCACCGAACCCGCACCGGCATCCCGCCGCTCCACGGTGGTGCGGCGGGATGGCCAGAGCGCGCAGCCGGCGATACGGAACGACGCGACGCCGAACGGGATCGCTCACCGAGGGGCGGCTTCGACCATCGAAGCCGATCCGGTTCCGGCTAGCCATCTCCCCAGGCGTTGCGGCCGGGCCCGGGGCTCGGGGGTAGAGCCGCGGTAGTAGGAGGTCCGGCGGTGGCCTCGTCGAAGTCCGGGGTCCGGAAGGGATCGGTCGTCGGACGTGGCAAGGCCGTCGTGATGTGCGGGAGCACCGTTTCGGGTGCGGAGAACAGCGAAGTCGCGTCGATGAGTCGTCTTCTCTCGGTTGCGGGCGTGGTGGCAGCGTGCGGAAATCGGTTCCGGCCGGAGGCTCATCCGCAGGCGCCCCGACCACCGCAAGGCTCTCAGAGCTTGGTCAACTTGCCGTACGGACTGGCGATCCGCACCGTTAGCGATCCGAAGTCGACGAGTACCGCGATGTCAGCCTCGGTACCGATGACGCGGCCGAGGCCGTGCTCATCGTGGGTGACCCGGTCACCCATCGCGAACTCCTTGAGAGGCGGCGTGGCCGGGGGCTTGAAGGGGCTTGACGGTAGATGGCGCCGGGTTACGGCTGGCTTTGTCATTAGCGCCAGTATGCGCCTGGTGGGCGATCAGGCACACCACACGAGCGCTGTCACCACCCATGCCTTTCCATGAAAAGCCGGCTCAGGACGCGACGTCCCCCGGAGTCCCAGCTGGTCAGGGCAGGCGCTCGGGACACCCGCCCCTCCTGTTCAGCGAGTCGCGAAAGGCCGGTCCGTAGGCACGATCTCGCGGCCGAGCGGCAGCAGAGGATCACCTCCAGGCGCCGTCACCACGACGGAGTAGCGCAGCGTGATCGCGGCGTTACTGCATCGTTAGCGCGGTGATCCCGGCGCAGACCGGGACCAGGACAGGAAGGACGTTCCGTCGTGGGTAAGACATTGCGTGTGGTCGCGGGCACCCTCGGGACCGGTGCGCTGCTGCTGTCGGCGGCAGGCACGGCCGACGCCGGGGGCCGGGGTGGCGAGTACTTCGGTCAGCACATTCACTGCGCGCCGTCATCCAGCTTTTTGAGCCTGCTGCCGACCCTCACACCCGGAGGCGGTTGCCGCACGAACATCCTCATCGACAACCAGAAGAACATCGCCAGCATCGCCCAGAACGCCGGGGGCAGCATTTCCGGCACCGTCGTGACGGACCCGATCGGCCGGGGCGGCCGGGGCTTCCTGGGCGGACGGGGTGCCCTGGGCGGCGGAGGCGGCCGAGGCGGCCGCTGACACCACCACCGCACCCCGGAGCGCGTTGCTCCGGGGTGCGGCGTCATGCATGGGGCATCTGCGCGTCGCGTTCGGCGCGTTGCGTTTCAGCGGCTTGCGTTTCAGCGCGTCGCGAAGGGCTGGTCGGTGGGGACGATCTCGCGGCCGAGCGGCAGCAGGGAGATCGGGATCATCTTGAAGTTGGCGATGCCGAACGGGATCCCGATGATCGTCACGCACAGCGCGATACCGGTGACTATATGGCCCAGGGCCAGCCACCAGCCCGCGAAGACGATCCAGATGATGTTGCCGATCACCGAACCCGCACCGGCATCCCGCCGCTCCACGGTGGTGCGGCCGAACGGCCAGAGCGCGTAGCCGGCGATACGGAACGACGCGATGCCGAACGGGATCGTGATGATCAGGATGCAGCAGACGATTCCGGCGAGTACGTAGCCGAGCGCCATCCAGAAGCCGCAGAGGATCAGCCAGAGAATGTTGAGGATGAACTTCATGATCGGCAGCCTTCCACGGGCACGGCGAGTGTTTCCGCCGTGCTAGACGCGCCGGACCGTGCGAAACGTTGCTTCAATCTTGCGCGGAGGCGGGCGGCGGCGCCAGCGGCCGGGGTTCAGGGGCGGTGGTGGCCGGCCATCTGTTCCAGGCGGGTGATGCGGTCGTGCATCGGGGGGTGGGTGGAGAAGAGGCGGGAGAGGCCCTCGCCGGGGCGGAAGGGATTGGCGATCATCATGTGACTGGCGGTCTCCAGGCGGGGCTCGGGCGGGAGCGGGAGTTGCTGGGTGCCCGTTTCGAGCTTGCGCAGGGCGGAGGCCAGGGCGAGCGGGTCGCCGGTGAGCTGGGCGCCTGAAGCGTCGGCCTGGTATTCGCGGGAGCGGCTGACGGCGAGCTGGATCAGGGAGGCCGCGACCGGGCCGAGGATCATGATCAGCAGCATGCCGACGATGCCGGGGCCCTCGTCGTCGTCCGAGCGTCCCACGGGGATCAGCCAGGCGAAGTTGACCAGGAACATCACGACGGAGGCCAGGGCGCCCGCGACGGAGGAGATGAGGATGTCGCGGTTGTAGACGTGGCTGAGCTCATGGCCGATGACGCCGCGCAGTTCGCGTTCGTCGAGGAGCTGGAGGATGCCGTCGGTGCAGCAGACCGCGGCGTTGCGGGGGTTGCGGCCGGTGGCGAAGGCGTTGGGCGCCTGGGTCGGGGAGATGTACAGCCGCGGCATGGGCTGGCGGGCGGTCGTCGAGAGCTCCCGCACCATGCGGTAGAGCTGTGGTGCCTCGAACTCGCTGACCGGGCGGGCGCGCATGGCGCGCAGCGCGAGCTTGTCGCTGTTCCAGTACGCGTAGGCGTTGGTGCCCACGGCTACGAGGACGGCGACGATCAGGCCCGTACGGCCGAAAAGGCTGCCGATGACGATGATGAGTGCGGACAGTCCCCCGAGGAGTACGGCGGTCCTGAGCCCGTTGTGCCGGCGGTGCACGGTACGCCCTCCAAGTGGTGCGGCAGGGGAACCCTTTGCTTCGTTTCTCCACTCTCCAGTGGACCCTTACTCACTGGTCAACGCGAGAGGGGGTGGGGTGGTTCCCCTGGCGCGGCGGGGAGGTGCCGGGCGGGCGCGCGGCCGTACGGGCCGCCGTACGGCCACGCGCGGGGATCCGGCTGCCGTACGGCTAGAGGAGTGCCCCGGAGGCGAAGCGGAGGACCAGTTGGGGGGCTCCGGACAGGGCGATGCCGAGGGCCGCGGCCAGGGTGATGGCGGTGGTGAGGGCGGCCGGGATCCGGGCGCGGGGCGTTTCGGCGGCCGGGGCTCCGTCGCCGCGGAAGAGGACCGCCGTCCACTGGAGGTAGTAGTAGAGCGCGATCACGACGTTGACGGCCATCACGACGGCGAGCCAGCCCAGGCCGGCGTCGACGGCCGCGGAGAAGACCGTCACCTTGGCGAAGAGGCCGATGATGCCCGGCGGCAGACCGGCGAGGCAGAGCAGGAAGAAGCCGAGGGCGAGCGCCACCAGGGGGCGGCGGGCGTAGAGGCCCCGGTAGTCGGCGATGCGGTGGGCGGGGCTGGTGCGGGCCACCAGGGCGGCGACGGCGAAGGCACCGAGGTTCACCGCGCCGTACATGAGGGCGTAGGCGACGGTGGAGCCGATGGCGTGCGCCGGGTCGTGGGCGTAGCCGGCGGCGGCGATCGGGACCAGGAGGTAGCCGGCCTGGCCCACCGAGGACCAGGCGAGCAGGCGGACCGCGCTGTGGGTCCGGTACGGGTCCTGGCGGAGGGCGGCGACGTTGCCGACGGTCATGGTGAGCGCGGCGAGGACGGCCAGCGCCGGGCCCCAGACGTTCGCGTACGAGGGGAAGCCCCGCACGGTGACCAGGATCAGGCCGGAGAAGCCGACGGCCTTGCCGACCACGGAGAGGTACGCGGCGATCGGCAGCGGCGCGCCGACGTAGGTGTCCGGCACCCAGAAGTGGAACGGGACGGCGGCGGTCTTGAAGGCGAAGCCGACGAGGGTGAGCGCGACTCCGGCGCTCGCGAGGGTGGCCAGGCGGGGGTCCGGGAGGGCGGTGAGGGCGTGCGCCACCTGGGAGAGGTGCAGGCTCCCGGTGGCCGCGTACAGGAAGCTGACGCCGAGCAGCATCACGGCGGTGGCGGCCACGGAGGACAGGAAGAACTTCAGGGCCGCCTCGGAGGAGAGCCGGTCGCCGCGCCGCAGCCCTACGAGGGCGAAGGCGGGCAGGGAGGCGACTTCGAGGGCGATGACCAGGGTGGCGAGGTCCCGGGAGGCGGGCAGCAGGGCGGCGCCGGCCGCGGAGGAGAGCAGCAGGAACCAGTACTCGCCGGTGGGCAGGTCGTGGTCCTTGATGGTGTCGATGGACAGCAGGGCGGTCAGCAGCGCGCCGGCCAGCACCAGGAACTGGATGACCAGCGCGAAGTGGTCGGCCGCGTAACTGCACACGTCCGGCCGGCCGGTGAGGCAGAAGGTGCGGCGGTGGCCGTCCAGGAGGGGCAGCAGGGACAGCGCGGCGAGGGCCAGGCCCGCGGTCGCGATCCAGCCGAGCAGCGGCTTCCGGGCGGCGGGCAGGAAGAGGTCGGCGACCAGCACCGCCAGGGCGACGGCCGCGGCGATGGTGGGCGGGGCGATGGCGAGCCAGTCGACGGACTGGACCAGAGAGGTGACCGGGCTCATCACTTACCGCCTCCGAGGAGCTGCTGGACGGCCGGGTTCGTGAGGCCGAGGAGGGCCGCGGGCCACAGTCCGGCGAGGACGGTGAGGGCGGCGAGGGGGCTCCAGGCCGCGTATTCGTAGCGCGCGAGGTCGGGGATGGCGAGGGCGGCGGGGCGCGGCGCCGTGGTGCCGTCCCCGGGTGCCGGCTCCGCGGTCAGGGTGCCGCCCATGCAGACCCGGCGGACGACGAGCAGCAGGTAGGCCGCGGTCAGCAGGGTGCCGAGGCCGGCCAGTGCCATGAACGTCAGGAAGGCGGGGCGGCTCAGTCCCGCGGCCGGGCGGAAGGCGCCGAACATCGCCAGCATCTCGCCCCAGAAGCCGGCCAGTCCGGGCAGGCCCAGGGAGGCGACGGCCCCGAAGGCGAGCAGTCCGCCGAAGCGGGGCGCCCTGCCGTAGAGAGCGGCGCCGGTGGCGCCCGCCAGGGTGTCGAGGTCGGTGCTGCCGCAGCGGTCCTTGAGGGCGCCGACGAGGAAGAACAGCAGGCCGGTGATCAGGCCGTGCGCGATGTTGGCGAACAGCGCGCCGTTGATCCCGGTGGGGGTCATGCTGGCGATGCCCAGCAGGACGAAGCCCATGTGGCCGACGGAGCTGTAGGCGATCAGGCGCTTGAGGTCGCCCTTGGCGCCCTTGCGGACGAGGGCGAGGCAGGCGAGGGATCCGTAGATGATGCCCACGGCGGCGAACGCGGCGAGGTAGGGCGCGACGGTGTGCATGCCGTCGGGGGTGATGGGCAGCGCGATCCGCACGAAGCCGTAGGTGCCCATCTTCAGCAGGACGCCGGCCAGCAGCACCGAGCCGACGGTGGGGGCGGCGGTGTGGGCGTCGGGCAGCCAGCTGTGCAGCGGCCACAGCGGGGACTTGACGGCCAGTCCGATGCCGACCGCGAGCACCGCGATCAGCTGGACCGTGTGGCTGAGCTGGGCTTTCGGACCGTTGTCAGTGGCGAGTGCGACCATGTCGAACGTGCCGGATTTCAGGCCGATGAGGAGGAGGCCGAGCAGCATGACGACCGAGCCGAGCAGCGTGTAGAGGATGAACTTCCATGCCGCCGCCTGCTTCTGCGCACCGCCCCAGCGGGCGATGAGGAAGTACATCGGGATGAGGACCATCTCGAAGGCGAGGAAGAACAGCATCAGGTCGAGGACGGCGAAGGTCGCGAGGGTGCCGGACTCCAGGACGAGCAGCAGCGCCACAAATGCCTTGGGTGACGGGCCCGTTGGCATCTTGAAGTAGCTGTAGAGGGCGCAGAGGAAGGTCAGCAGCGCGGTCAGGACGAGGAGGGGGAGCGAGATGCCGTCGACGCCGAGGTGGATGCGGATGCCGAGCGCCGGGATCCAGCTGAGGTCGGTGGTGGCCTGCATACGGGCCGGGTGGCCGCGGTCGAAGCCGGCGGCCAGCGCGAGGGTCGCGGCGAGCACGACCGCGGTGACGGTCACGCCGTGGCGCAGTACGGCCTGGTCGGGGTTCTTGCCCTTCAGGCCGGGCGGCGCCGGCAGCAGGGCGGCCAGCGCGCCGACGAGGGGGAGGACGACGGCGGCCGCGAGGAGGATCTGCATGGCGGTGTGATTCACGGGTCAGGCCCACCTCAGGGTTTCGGCTCCGGCGAAGCCGGCTGCGAGGGCTGTCGGCCGGTGGTGCGGGGGTCGGCCCCCGGGGGATGGCAGCACGTCAGGCCCCCGTGGCCGTGGCGACGAGGACGGCGGCGACGGCCAGCACGAGCGAGCCGGCGAGCAGGGCGCCGAGGTAGGTCTGCACGTTCCCGGTCTGGGCGCGGCGGACGGCGGCGCCCAGCCAGCGGGGGGCGGTGCCGGCGCCGCGGACGTAGGTGTCGACGACCTCGCGGTCGAGGAAGCGGACCAGCTCCGCGGCGCCGCGGACGGGCCGTACGAACAGCGCGGCGTAGACGGCGTCCAGGTGGAAGCCGAGGGCCGCGTGGCGGTGCAGCGGGCCGAGCAGGAGGCGGCCGGGGTCGGCCGGGTCCGGGGCCTCGGCGGCGCCCGCGTAGGCCGCGGGGTGGGTGACGATGGCCAGTTCCTCGGCGAGCGCGGGGGCGGCGTCGGCGGCGACGGCGGGCTCGAGGAGGGGGGTGCGAGCGGCCAGGGCGCTGGTGTGGCGCCAGGCGGCGTAGGTGACCAGGCCGCCGACGAGGGCGGCGCCGGTGCCCAGGACGGAGGTGGTCAGGGTCGGTGCGAGCGAGCGCCCGTCGAACCAGGCGGGCAGGAAGGGGGCGGTGAGGCCGAAGCCGACCGTGGGGATGAAGAGGACCCACAGGACGGAGGTCATGGCGAACGGCTGCGGACCGTGGTCCGGGACCTCGGCGCCCCTGCCCCTGAAGACCAGCAGCCACAGACGGGTGGCGTAGGCGGCGGTGAGGAGGGCGGTGAGCAGTCCGGAGACCAGCACGGTCCAGCCGGCGGCGCCGGGGATACCGGCCGCGTGACCGGTGGCGGCGTGCTCGGCGGCGCCCAGGACGGCTTCCTTGGAGAAGAAGCCGGCGAACGGTGGGATGGCGGCGAGCGCGAGCAGCGCGACGGTGACCGTCCAGAAGGCGTCCGGGATGCGCTGGGCGAGGCCGCCCATACGGGACATGGCGGCCAGCGAGTTGGTGCCCGCGGCGTGGATGATCACGCCCGCTCCGAGGAAGAGGAGGGCCTTGAACGCACCGTGGGACAGGAGGTGGAAGACGGCGGCGCCGCGGTCGCCGACGGCCAGCGCACCGGTCATGTAGCCGAGCTGCCCGACGGTCGAGTAGGCCAGTACGCGCTTGATGTCGTCCTGGGCGAGCGCGGCAAGCGCGGAGCCGACCATGGTGATCGCGGCCATCACCGCGAGCACCACCAGCGCCGCCGCGGAGGCGGCGAAGACGGGGAGGAGGCGGGCCACGACGTAGACACCGGCGGCGACCATCGTCGCGGCGTGGATGAGCGCCGAGACGGGCGTCGGGCCGGCCATCGCGTCCGGGAGCCAGGTGTGCAGTGGGAACTGCGCGGACTTGCCCGCGACGCCGGCCAGCAGCAGCAGCGCGATCAGCGTCGGGTGGTCCAGGCCGTCCCGGGTGACGTGGCCGAGGATGCCGGTGATCCGGAACGTACCGGTCTCGGCGGCCAGCGCGAAGATGCCGAAGAGGAAGGGGACGTCGCCGAGCTTGGTGACCAGGAACGCCTTGAGGGAGGCGCTGCGGGCGGCCTCGGTCTCCCAGTAGTGGCCGACGAGGAAGTACGAGCAGATGCCCATGACTTCCCAGCCGACCAGCAGCACCATCAGATCGCCGGTGTAGACGACCAGCAGCATCGCGGAGGTGAAGAGGGAGACCAGCGCGGTGTAGGAGGCGTAGCGCGGGTCGTCGCGCAGATAGCCGGTGGAGTAGATCTGCACACAGGTCGCCACGACGCCGACGAGCACGGCGATCAGCACGGCGAAGCCGTCGAGGTGCAGGGCCAGGTCGACGGGGAGCGAGCCGGTCGGGGTGAGCCGGGTGGCGACGTCGGTGGCCGGGCCGGTGCCCTGGCCGATGGCGACGGTCACCGCGAGCACGGCCGCGGCGAGCGTCGGCAGCACGGCCAGCGGGCGGACGAAGCCGGGTGCGCTCCGCCCCAGGAGGAGGCCGGCGACGGCTCCGAGGAAGGGCAGGAGGGGGACGAGTACGGCGGTGGTCGTGAGCGTCACGCGGCGGCCTCCGCCTTGGTGTCCGGCTGCTGGTGGTCGCCGTCCGCGGCATCCGGCCCGGCCGGCCGCTCGGCGAGGTCGCGGAGCCGGTCGATGTCGGAGCTGCCGCGGTTGCGGTAGACGAGCAGCACGATCGCCAGGCCGATGCCGATCTCGGCGGCGGCGACGGCGATGGTGAAGAGGGTGAGCGCCTGGCCGGCGTGCAGGGTGTCGCGCAGCCAGACGTCGAAGGCGACGAGGTTGAGGTTGACGGCGTTGAGCATCAGCTCGACGGACATCAGCACCAGGATCGCGTTGCGGCGGGCGAGCACGCCGTACAGGCCGGTGCAGAAGAGGAGGACGGCGAGGACGGCCGGGTAGGCGAGATGCATCAGCGCTGCCCCTCCCGGGCGACGGGGGCGTCCGGGGTGCGGCGCACGGCGCCCTTCGCGGAGCCCTCCGCCGCGCCCGTCGCGCCGCCGCCCTTGCGGGAGAGCACGATCGCCCCGACGAGCGCGGCGAGCAGCAGGACGGACAGCGCCTCGAAGGGCAGCACCCAGTACTGGAAGAGGCTGCGCCCGGAGACTGCTGCGGAGCCCTGGACGCCGTCGAGGGTGATCCAGGTGGTGCGGAACGCGTCGACCACGACCCAGACCAGGGCCGCGGCGGAGGCGAGGGCCACCGCGAGCGCGGCCCAGCGGTTGCCCGAATCGGCGTCCGGGGAGCGGCCGATGGGCGCCTTGGTGAGCATCAGCCCGAAGAGCAGCAGGACGACGACGGAGCCGACGTAGATCAGCACCTGCACCCACGCGATGAACTCGGCGGTGAGCAGGAGGTATTCCACGGCGATCCCGCCGAGGGCGACCACCAGCCACAGCGCGGCGTGCACCAGCTGGCGGGAGCTGACGGTCACGATCGCCGCCCCGAGGGTGGCGATACCGACGAGGACGAAGGCGATCTCGACACCCGTGGGCGAGAGGAAGCCGTGGCTTGCGGCGGCGAGCGTCACGTTCCCTCCTCCTTGGTGTCCTTGACGTCCTTGGTGTCCTTGATGCCCTTGGCATCCCGGTCCGGTGTCTCCGGCGCCCCGGCGGGCGCTTCGGCCGCCGCTTCGGCTCCGGCTCCGGCAGCGGCTTCGGCAGCGGCTTCGGCCTCCGCCTCGGCTGCCTGCTGGGCGGCGAGTTTGTCCGCGGCCTTGCGGGCGGCGGCGATCTCCTTGGGCTCCTCGGCCGCCGGGTCCAGCGCGGGCGGCTCGGGCACCGTCCACATCCACTCGCGCAGCTTGTCGCGCTCGTGGGTCAGCTCGCGGATGTCCGTCTCCGCGTACTCGAACTCCGGTGACCAGAAGAGCGCGTCGAACGGGCAGACCTCGATGCAGATACCGCAGTACATGCACAGTGCGAAGTCGATGGCGAAGCGGTCGAGGACGTTCCGGCTGCGCTCCCGGCCCCCGGGCGCGGCCGGCGGCACCGTCTCCTTGTGGGAGTCGATGTAGATGCACCAGTCCGGGCACTCACGGGCGCACAGCATGCAGACCGTGCAGTTCTCCTCGAACAGCCCGATGACGCCGCGCGTACGGGGCGCGAGGTCGGGCTGGACGTCCGGGTACTGGGCGGTGACCGAACGCCGGGTCATCGTGCGCAGGGTGACGGCCAGACCCTTGGCGAGGCCGCTGCCGGGGATACCCATCAGGAGATCACCACCTTGACGATGCCCGTAAGGGCGATCTGGGCGAGGGCGAGCGGGATCAGGACGGTCCAGGCGAGCTTCTGGAGCTGGTCCTCGCGGAGCCGCGGGTAGGTGACCCGCAGCCAGATGACGCCGAAGGCGAGCACCACGGTCTTCAGCAGCGTCCACAGCCAGCCCAGGCCGTCGGCGCCGAACGGGCCGTGCCAGCCGCCCAGGAAGAGGACCGAGGTCAGCGCGCAGAGGACGACGATGCCGGCGTACTCGGCGAGCAGGAAGAGCGCGAAGCGCAGCCCCGTGTACTCGGTGTACGCACCGAAGATGATCTCCGAGTCGGCGACCGGCATGTCGAACGGCGGTCGCTGCAGCTCGGCGAGCCCCGCGGTGAAGAAGACCACGCCGCCGACGATCTGCCACGGCACCCACCACCAGTGGAAGGCGTCGAGGATGCCGGGCAGCGAGAGCGTGCCGGCGGCCATCGCGACGGACGCGGCGGCCAGCAGCATCGGCAGCTCGTACGCGAGCAGCTGCGCGGCCGTCCGCAGACCGCCGAGCAGCGAGAACTTGTTCGCCGACGCCCAGCCCGCCATCAGGGAGCCGAGCACGCCGACGCCCATGACGGCGAGCACGAAGAAGATGCCCGCGTCGAGGGCCTGCCCGACGGCGTTGTGCGGCCCTATCGGGATGGCGACAAGGACCAGGAGGTACGGCAACAGGGCGACGGCCGGCGCGAGTTGGAAGATCCGCCGGTCGGCGCCGGCCGGGACGATGTCCTCCTTCTGCGCGAACTTGACGCCGTCGGCGACCAGTTGCGCCCAGCCGTGGAAGCCGCCCGCGTACATCGGTCCGAGGCGGCCCTGCATGTGGGCCATGACCTTGTGCTCGGTCTGGCCGATGACCAGCGGGAAGACCAGGAAGACGACGAAGACGGCGAGCAGCCGCAGCGCGATGGCGAGGGTGTCGCTCACGGGGTGTCGCCTCCTTCTTCACCGGGCCGGTGGTGGGCGGAGTCGGGCTTCGGGGCGGGGCCTGGGCTGGGGGCGGGCCCGGGTCCGGGGCTGGGGCCTGGTTCGGGCTGGGGCGCGGGCTCGGGCTTCGATTGCGGTTCCGGCTCGGGCGCGGGCTTCGATTCCGGCTCAAGCGTGCGGTCCGGCTCGGGCTTCCGCTCCGGTTCCGGCTTCCGCTCCGGCCGGGATTCGTCGAAGGCCGGGCGGGCGTGGTGCCAGGGCGCGTCGGAGGAACGCGGGGTCGCGGGGGTCTCCTCGGCGGGCGGGGCGGCCGGAACGGCCGGGGCTTCCTCAGGCGCGGCGGTGTCCTTGCCCACCGCGGCGTCCTTGCCCGCCGCCGTGTCCTCGCCCGCGGCGATGTCCTTGCCCGTGGCGGCCTGCTGGCTCGCCGATCCCTCGCTCGCCGAACGCATCCGCCGGGCGGGCCGGTCCGGGCGCCCCGTCACGGTGCCGGCCCCGGTCGCGGTCCCCTCGGCGGCCTCCGTCCCCGCGGCAGCCTCCGTCCCCGCGGTCTGCTGGCTGGCCGAGCCCGCGCTCGCGCTGCGGGTACGCCGGGCCGGGCGCTCGCCGGCGGCGGCACCCGCGCCCCGCGCGGCGCCCGCCGCACGCGCACCACGCGCCGGGCGCGCCGGCGCCGGCGGCAACTGGCCCTTGAGCGGGCCCCACTCGTTGGGGTCGGGCACACCGGGCGGCAGCATCTGCCGCCGCTTGGGCCCGCCGTGCTCGGACTCCCCCGGCTCCTTGGCACCCGGCCACGCCTTGGCGACCCGTGCCGCGAGCACGAAGTCCTTGCGCAGCGGATGTCCCTCGAACTCGTCCGGGAGCAGCAGCGGGACGAGGTGCGGATGACCGGTGAAGTCCACGCCGAACATCTCGTGCGTCTCGCGCTCGTGCCAGGCGGCACCCGCGTACACGCCGACGGCGGTGGGCAGCGCGGGCGCGTCGTGCGGCACGGTCGTCCGGACGAGCAGCCGGCGGACGGTGCCGGGGTGCGCCACCTCCGCGAGGTGGGCGCAGATCCGGAAGCCGGTACCGGGCTCGTCGACGGCGCTCAGCCAGTCGAAGTAGGTGCAGCCGAGGTCGTCGCGGGCGGCGGTGAGCGCGTCGATCCATTCGCCCGCCGGGACGTCCACGGTCAGCAGGTCGTACGCCAGCTCCGCCGTGGCGCCCGTACCGAAGATCTCGCTCGCCGGGCGCGGCAGCCAGCCGACGGCGGGCTCGGGCGCCTCCGCGACGGGACCGGGGACGCTCGCGAGGGACTGCCCGTCCGCTACGGGCTGCCCCGCTTGCTCCTCGGGCTGCTGCGCCGGCTGCGGCTCAGGCTTCTGGTCGGGCTGCTCGCTCATCGGGGGCCCTCCCCCGCCGCGGTGTCCACCGGCTCCTTGGCCGCGCCGGCTTCGTCGGCCTCACCTGCCCCCTCGGTCGCACCGGCCTCCTGTGCCGGACCGGCATCCTTGGCTGCCGGGGGCGCCGCCGGGGGTGCGACGAGCCCGCTGCGCAGCGCGGCGGCGGACGGCCGGCCGGTGCGCGGGTAGCGCTCGCCCAGCGACTCGCGGGCGATCTTCTCCTGGAGCTTGAGGATGCCCTGGAGCAGCGCCTCAGGGCGGGGCGGGCAGCCCGGCACGTACACGTCCACCGGGATGATCTGGTCGACGCCCTTGGTGACCGAGTACGAGTCCCAGTAGGGGCCGCCGCAGTTGGAGCACGCACCGAAGGAGATGACGTACTTCGGCTCCGGCATCTGCTCGTAGAGCCGCTTGACCGCGGGCGCCATCTTGTCGGTGACGGTGCCGGAGACGACCATCAGGTCGGCCTGGCGCGGGCCGGGCGCGAACGGGATCACGCCGAGCCGGATGAAGTCGTGCCGGGCCATGGACGCCGCGATGAACTCGATGGCGCAGCAGGCCAGCCCGAAGTTGAATACCCACAGGCTGTAGCGGCGGCCCCAGTTGAGGACCACCTTCATCGGTTCGGGCGCGAGCCGGGCGAGCGCGCCCAGCCGACGCGGCTCCGGCAGGAACTCGGGGCCGGCGCTCTCGGACGCGGCGGCGGAGCCGGCGGGAACGGGGATCACGTCCATTCCAGGACGCCCTTCTTCCATGCGTAGAGCAGGCCGACGGTCAGGAAGCCGAGGAAGACGAACATCTCCGCCAGCGTCACGCCGCCGAATCCGGGGGCGGCGAAGACCGTCGCCCAGGGGAACAGGAAGATCGAGTCGACGGCGAAGATGACATAGAGGAACGCGTAGACGTAGTAGCGGACCTGGGTGTGCGCCCAGCCCTCGCCGACCGGGTCCACACCACATTCATACGTCAGCAGCTTCTCGGGCGTCGGCACCACAGGCCGCAGCAGCCGCCCGGCCCCGAAGGCCACGGCGACGAACAGCACCCCGACCACGGCGATGATCCCGACGACCGAGTAGCCCTGGAAGTAGTCCGCGGCGACGGTGGTGCGTACGGTCGCGTCCAGCACGTCCGCCCCTCGCTCCCTGACTGCGCTTGTTCAACGACTTCGACGATCTGTACGGACGGAGTCTAGGCCCTGCCCCGGCCGCGCTGAGCAGCCGCGTCGCGGCGGATGGCCTGGTTGTCCCCACTTCGCCCTTCCTGGGTGGCCGGCAGCGTAGACGGCCGCTCCGCTTGTCTCAGAAGGTGTCTCACAGAGCGGACGGCGGGGGTCTGCATGGCGGGATGGGGCCGGGCAGGGCGGTGGCGGCCGGACTCCGTCACGGCCGGTCCGGGTCAGCTCCGAGAGCCGCCATAGGGGGTGCGGGGATCGGCCTGCGGGGGCGGGGGCGCCGACGGGGGCCGGGGGTGGGCCGGCGGCGCGGCGGACGCCGGGGCCTGCGGCGGGTACGGCTGCGGCGGGTACGGCTGCGGCGGGTACGGCTGCGCTGCCGGCTGGGCAACCGGCTGGGGCCGGTGCGCCGCATGCGTCCGGGGGTGGCTCTGCGGCGCCTGGTGCTGCGGCTGGTGCGATGTCTGCTGCCGCGTCGTCGCCCGCGGCTGAGGTGTCGGCTGCTGCATCGTCGGATGCTGCTGCGGTGTCGGCTGCGGCTGCAGCCGCGGCTGCGGGGATTCCTGGTGGGGCGTGGGCTGCTGCCGGCGGCGGTGCGGGTCGCGGGAGACCGCGCGGTCCATGGCCTCGGCCGCGATCCGCGCCGCGGCCTCCCGCGTCCGCTCCCCCAGCAGCTCCGGGCGGATGGCGCCGCCGGCCGCCAGATGGCGGTCGTACGGCAGCGGCAGCACCGCCGCTCCCCCGGCGCCCAGATGGCCGGCGGCCTTGCGGACGTCGACGCCGCTGTCGGGCGAGGAGTGGGTGAGCACCACGACCGTGGTCGGCAGGAGGCCCGGGTGCAGACCGCCGACCCAGTCCAGCACGGAGCGGGTGGCCGCGACGCCCTCCGGGGTCGCCGGGGTGACCAGGACCCGGGCCTGGGTCGTCACCAGCGCGGTGCGCGCCACCTCGGCGGGCAGCGTCTCGCAGTCCACGACCGTGGCCGCGAAGTGGCGGCGCAGGGAGGTCATCACCACGCGGTACGCGTCGATGTCCAGCCGCGCCCCGATGGAGCCCTGACTGCCGGGCAGCAGCCAGCCGCCCCCGGCGAAGGGGAGGAGATAGCCGGTCAGGTCCGTGATGAGCATCGACGGATCGACGATCTGCGCCAGATCGCTGCCGGACCAGCGCACTTCACGGGCGCCGAGCCGGTGCGGGAGCGTGCCCAGCGCCGGGTCGGCCTCGACGGCGAGCACCGGATCGGAGCGGTAGTGCGCGAAGGTCAGCGCCAGGAGGGCGGCCACGGTGGACTTGCCGGCGCCGCCGCGGATGCTGGAGACGGCGATCTGCCGGCCCGTGGACACCGGTTGCTGGATGGCGTACGCGGCCTGGGTGACGGCGGCGGTCTCGGCGGCCGGGGACGACGCGAACACCCGGCGCAGGGCCCGGCCCGCGCGCCGGGTCAGCGGGTCGCCGCGCCGGGGCCGGGGCTGCCCGTCGGCCAATTCGGGCGGCAGCAGCGGCACGGACACCGGGGTCCGGGCGGGCAGCCCGGCACGACCGTAGCGACCGGGATCGGGGGCCGAGGGAGCCGAGGGAGCCAAGGGGGGTGAGGGAGCGGCGCCGGGGGCCACGGCGGGCACCGGCATCGGGGCGGTGGCAGCCGTCGGGTGCGGGGCAGCCGGGCCCGGCGCGGCAGGCGCGGCGGGAGCGGCAGGCGCGACGCGCCCGGCAGGCGGCGCCGGTGCCGCGGGGCCGGTCCACGGCGTGCCGGGGGCCGGCGGCGCTCCTCCGGGAGCCGCCGCAGGTATCGGCCGTGCGGCCGGCATCGCCTCGGGGGGCATCGGCGCCGAGGGCGCCGCCACGGGCTTGGGGTCGAACGGCGACGCCTCAACAGCCGCCGGCGCAACGGGAGTCGCCGGCGCGGGGGCCGACACCGCAGGTGCCGGCTCCGGCACCGCAGGGACCGCTGCCGGCATCGGTACCACCGCCGGCAGCGCGCCCGGCGCGTTCCCGGCGTCCGCCGCCGCACCGCTCGCCATCTCCACACCCTTCGTACTCACCGGACCCGCACCCCCTCCCCGCGCCTCGCGGTCGCGCGGCTCACCCGTCTCTCCGCCCGCCCGGCCTTCCTGCCGACCGCGCCGTTCCTGCCGTTCCTGCCGTTCCTGCCGTTCCTGCATTCCGAACTGCTCCGCGCCCTGCGGAAGTTCCGGTGGCGCCGGGTCTTCACAGGATTTCCCCCGCGGATCCCCGCCGGGGCAGCCCTCGTCTCCGCCGGCACCACCCCCCTCACCCCTCACCCCTCCCGCCGTTCCCGCCTGCCCGGTCAGGACCCGCCCCACAGGAGCCCGTAGAGCCCGCAGGCGCCCAGGCCCACCGGGATCAGCGCCACCATGCTCACCGACTCGACGAGGTCCAACCAGCGCCACAGCCGGGCCCGGAGCGGTTCCGGCACCCGTACGGCGAGCACCGCCGCCGGCACCGCGGCCAGGACGCACAGCGCGGCCAGGGCGAGGCCCGGGGCCCCGCCGGCCGTGGCGCAGAGGAGGACGAGCCGTACGCAGACGGCCGCGCCGGCCGCGAGCAGCGCGACCACCTCGATGGCGAGGGGGTAGGCGCGGGCCCGGGAGAACAGGACCACGGACAGCAGGACGGCGGTGAGCACCGACCAGATGCCGCCGTCGCCCGCCACGAGGACGCCGGCCGCGCCGGCCGAGGCCGCCATGGCCACCGTGGCCGGGGCCAGCCCCCGGTGGGTGGCACCCAGCGCGGCGGCCACCTGGTGCCGGCTGACCGGGGTGCCACCGGAGTGCCGGTCGTCCAGCCGGGTCAGACCGGCCGCGGTCAGGGCCAGCCGGGGCAGCGCCCCGAGGGCGAGTACGGAGAGGAAGCCGAGGGCGGCTCCCGTAGGGGTGGGGCCGGTCAGGGCCAGGCCCGCCTCCCAGGCGCCCACGGCGAGCGCGAGCGCCGCCGCTCCCGTGAGGCCGCCACGCCCGAGGCCGGTGCGGAGTCCGAGGAGTGCGAGGACGGCGGCGGCGGTGAGTCCGACGGCGGCGAGCCGGGCGGCGCCCGCCGGGGCGGCCTGCCAGGCGGCGACGGCGCCGAGGGTGCCGCCGGACAGCAGCAGGGCGGTGCCGGGGGCGGGCCGCCCGGTGCGGGCCGGGGCGGCGAGGGCGGCGCCGGCGCCGGCGGCCACGACGGCGACGCCGCCGAGCCAGCGGGCGGCGGCGCCGTCCCCGTACCAGGCGCCCGCGCACACCCCGGCGACCGCGGCGAGCAGCACGCTCGCCGTCACCGCGGTCCAGGTCCGGCTCGGCTCGCCCCACCCCCAGCCGTGGACGTCCAGGGGGTCGGCCGCGTCACCGGTGAGGTCCCTGCCGGCCGGGGCCGTCGCGGGTACCGTCCGGCCGCTGCCGCGCTGCCCGGCCCCCGCGCCCACGCCCGTATTCACACTCGTCATGTCCACGCGGCCCCGTTCTGCACCGCAACACCATACGGTCCCGCCGCGGAGCCCTGTCCACACCGGTCGCGTAACGGAGCGGCACCAACCCGCGCCGATACGGCGGGTGGTGGGGCAAACCCCACCCCCGCCACCCCACGAACCCCATGGCACGCCGGTCGCGGGACCGGCAAGCTGGGAGGTATGACGGAAAGTTCCCAGCTCACCGACCCCGCCGACGCCCGTGACGGTGTCTCACTGCCGCCGCCCAGGGCGCCGCTCAGCGGCTGGACCTGGCGGGAGATCGGGTATCTGCTGGTCAACTTCCCGCTGGACGTGGTGGCGTTCGTGGTGCTGGCGGTGTGGCTGGTGGCGGGGCTGGCGCTGTCCGTCACGGTGGTCGGACTGCCGCTGCTGGCGACGGGGCTGACGGCCTGTCGGCAGTACGGGAGGCTGGAGCGGGCCCGGGCGCGCTCATGGCTGGGGGTGGCGGTGGACGAGCCGAGCCGGCTGCGGCCTCGGGAGCGCGGGTTCTTCGGGTGGCTGTGGACGTGTCTGAAGGACCCGGTCGCCTGGCGGCACGCGCTGTTCGCGTTCGTCCGGCTGCCGTGGGGCATCCTCACGTTCTCGGTCGTCCTCGTCTCGCTCGTCGTGGGCTGGCCGGTGCTGCCCTGGGTGGCGCGCTGGCTGTCCAACGCGGACCGGGCGATGGTGCGCGGGCTGCTGTCGCCGTCCGACGAACTGGAGCGGCGGATCGCCGAGCTGGAGTCGGACCGGGTGGTGGTCACCGACACCGCGGCGGCCGATCTGCGGCGTATCGAGCGGGACCTGCACGACGGCGCGCAGGCCCGGCTGGTGGCGCTCGCCATGGGACTGGGGCTGGCCAAGGAGAAGCTGCTGGAGGGCCGGGCCGACGAGAGCGTGGCGGCAATGGTGGACGAGGCGCACGGCGAGGTGAAGCTGGCGCTCCAGGAGCTGCGGGACCTGGCCCGGGGCATCCATCCGGCGATCCTGACCGACCGCGGTCTGGGGCCCGCGCTGGCGTCACTGGCCGGGCGCTGCACGGTGCCGGTGACCACGTCCGTGGATCTGGCCGAGCGGCCCGCCCCCGCCATCGAGGGCATCGTCTACTTCACCGTCTCCGAGCTGCTCCAGAACGTCTCCAAGCACAGCGCCGCGCGGCAGGCGTCCGTGGAGGTGTGGCGGTCCCGGGACCGGCTGCTGCTCCAGGTGCGGGACGACGGGAAGGGCGGCGCGCGGCTGGACGGCGGCAGCGGGATGGCCGGCCTCGCCGAGCGGCTGGGGTCGGTGGACGGGCTGTTCGTCCTGGATTCGCCGGCGGGCGGGCCGACGCGGGTGACGGCGGAGGTCCCGTGGCGGCCGCGGCCCGGGGGGCGTGCGCAGGGCGACCGGGGGAAGGGCGGGCACGGGCGCCGCTGACCGGCCGCGCGGGGGTGGGGAAAACCCCCGGGGAAGACTGCGAGCAGCCTCATGGTCCGGGCGCCGGCGGTGGCGGAACCTGGTAATGGGCCGGCGGGTATCGGAGCCGGCCGGAATCGGAGCCGGGTACGGCACGGGCCGCCACGGCAGAAACGGACGACGAGAGCATGGATACCGCGCACTCCGCTTACCCCCAGCACGCCCGCGGTCCCCGGGTGCCCGTGGGGCTGCGCGCCCCCTTCTCCGGGCGCACCTGGCGGGAGTTCCTGCACCTCTTCCTCAGCGTCCCGATGGCGAGCCTGATGTTCTGCTACGCGATCGCGGTGGTCTCGCTGTCGGCCGGTCTGCTGATCACGTTCGTGGGCATCCCGGTACTGGCCGGCGGCCTCGTCGGTGCCCGGGGGCTGGGCACTTTGGAACGCCTCCGGGCCCGGGCCCTGCTGGACGTGGACGTGGCCGATCCGGCGCCGGTCCGCCCGCCGAAGCCGGGCCTGATGGGGTGGGTCGGGGCGGTGCTCAAGAGCGGTGTGTCCTGGCGGCATCTGCTCTACTCGCTGCTGCACTTCCCGTGGGCGCTCTTCGCGTTCGTCTTCGCGACGACGTTCTGGGCGGTGGGCTGGGCGCTGCTGGTCTATCCGCTGTGGGCGTGGACGTTCCCCCAGTACACCGCCCAGCCCGGCCTCCAGCTCTGGGGCGACGGCTACGGCCACGGCCTCTACCTCGACTCCCCCCTGGCGATCGGGCTCACCAGCGGCGTCGGGCTGCTGCTGGTCCTGGCCGGGCCGTGGGTGATCCACGGGCTGACGCAGGTGGACCGGGTCCTGGTCCGCGGCCTGCTGGGGCCGTCGCCGCTGGCCACCCGGGTCTCGGAGCTGGAGTCGGACCGCGGGGTGGTGGTGGACACCGCCGCCGCCGATCTGCGGCGTATCGAGCGGGACCTGCACGACGGCGCGCAGGCCCGGCTGGTCGCGCTGGCGATGGATCTGGGCCTGGCGAAGGAGAAGCTGGCCGAGGACCCGCAGGCCGCGGCGCGCATGGTGGGCGAGGCGCACGGCGAGGTGAAGACCGCCCTCCAGGAGCTGCGGGACCTGGCCCGCGGGATCCACCCGGCGATCCTGACCGACCGCGGTCTGGGCCCGGCGCTGTCCGCGCTGGCCGCGCGCTGCACGGTTCCGGTGGCGGTCCAGGTCGACCTGGACCGGCGCCCGGCCGCGGCGATCGAGGGCATCGCGTACTTCACCGTCTCCGAGCTGCTGCAGAACGTCTCCAAGCACGCCCGGGCCGGCCGCGCGACGGTGGACGTCTGGCGCACCGCGGACCGGCTGATGCTGCTGGTGTCGGACGACGGCCGGGGCGGTGCGCACACCGAGGCGGGCAGCGGGCTGGCCGGTCTCGCCGAGCGGCTGGACTCGGTCGACGGCCTGCTGGTCGTGGAGTCCCCCGAGGGCGGCCCGACCGCCGTCACCGCCGAGCTGCCGTGGCGCGGCTGACCGCAGCCGGGCCGCGCTCCTGAAGCCGCGCGGCCGGAGCCGGGACGGGGGTCCGGCTCCGGCCGCGCCGTCCGCCTCCCCCTCGTCCCCCTCCCTTTCGTCCCCCTCCCCCTACGTTCCGCCTCACCCGCCCGCCCCCGTCCGGATGCTGGAATGCTGGGGGCTGGCAGGGTGGGACCGTACGGAGCTGGGGGACGTGTAGTCGTGGAGGACAAGGTGCAGGTGGTCATCGCCGAGGATTCGGTGCTGCTGCGGGAGGGCCTGACGCGGTTGCTGACCGACCGCGGGCACGAGGTCGTGGCCGGGGTCGGCGACGCCGAGGCGTTGATCAAGGTGATCGGGGAGCTGGCGGACGGGGGCACGCTGCCGGACGTGGTGGTGGCGGATGTGCGGATGCCGCCGACCCACACCGACGAGGGCGTACGGGCCGCGGTCCGGCTGCGCCGGGACCACCCCGAGCTGGGGGTGCTGGTGCTGTCGCAGTACGTGGAGGAGCAGTACGCGACCGAGTTGCTGGCCGGTTCGAGCCGGGGCGTCGGCTATCTGCTCAAGGACCGGGTCGCCGAGGTGCGGGAGTTCGTGGACGCGGTGGTGCGGGTGGCGCGCGGCGGTACGGCGCTGGACCCGGAGGTGGTGGCCCAGCTGCTGGGCCGCAGCCGCAAGCAGGACGTGCTGGCCCACCTGACGCCGCGGGAGCGGGAGGTGCTCGGGCTGATGGCCGAGGGCCGGACGAACTCCGCGATCGCCCGGCAGCTGGTGGTGAGCGACGGCGCCGTCGAGAAGCACGTCAGCAACATCTTCCTGAAGCTGGGCCTGGCTCCGAGTGACGGGGATCACCGCCGGGTGCTTGCGGTACTCACCTATCTCGACTCCTGAACACCTGACACTCTGTCAGATGTGCAGGCCGGGGCGGCACCCATCCAAAACCGGGACCTTGGACGTAGAACCAATAGACGAGACCGGAGCGTGCGGAGAACAGGGCCACGGGGGCAATGATTCGATGACAAAACAGGTCAGAACGGCGTCTCACCTCGGTGTCCACGATGTGACCGACCCAGGGAAGGACACCCTTACCCAAGTACGATGGATATGGGACAACCGGTCGGTCCGATACGTCCCGAGCCCTGCCTCCGGCGGGGATGCCGCACCCCTTGAGGGAGGTCCGAAGCAGTGACCAGCCAGGTCAGTAGCACAGCCGAGCAGGCCGACGGAGCGCTTGTCGGGGAACAGCGCAGCCCCGGCAGCGGGGACCCGGGCAAGGAAGTCCGGCGCCTGGACCGGGTGATCATCCGGTTCGCCGGCGACTCCGGTGACGGTATGCAGCTCACCGGTGACCGGTTCACGTCCGAGACGGCGTCCTTCGGCAACGACCTGTCGACGCTGCCGAACTTCCCCGCCGAGATCCGGGCCCCCGCCGGCACCCTCCCGGGCGTCTCCAGCTTCCAGCTGCACTTCGCCGACCACGACATCCTCACCCCCGGTGACGCGCCGAACGTGCTCGTGGCGATGAACCCGGCCGCCCTGAAGGCGAACATCGGCGACGTGCCGCGCGGCGCGGAGATCATCGTCAACACCGACGAGTTCACCAAGCGCCCGATGGCGAAGGTGGGCTATGCCACCAGCCCGCTGGAGGACGGCTCGCTGGAGGCGTACAACGTCCACCCGGTGCCGCTGACGACGCTGACCATCGAGGCGCTGAAGGAGTTCGGGCTCTCCCGCAAGGAGGCCGAGCGCAGCAAGAACATGTTCGCGCTGGGGCTGCTCTCCTGGATGTACCACCGCCCGACCGAGGGCACCGAGAAGTTCCTGCGCGCCAAGTTCGCCAAGAAGCCGGACATCGCGGAGGCGAACGTCACCGCCTTCCGTGCCGGCTGGAACTTCGGCGAGACCACCGAGGACTTCGCGACGTCCTACGAGGTCGCCCCGGCCACCACCGCCTTCCCGACCGGCACGTACCGCAACATCTCCGGGAACCTCGCGCTGTCCTACGGGCTGGTCGCGGCGAGCCGGCAGGCCGACCTGCCGCTGTACCTGGGCTCGTACCCGATCACCCCGGCCTCCGACATCCTGCACGAGCTGTCCAAGCACAAGAACTTCGGTGTGCGGACGTTCCAGGCGGAGGACGAGATCGCCGGCATCGGCGCGGCGCTGGGCGCGGCCTTCGGCGGCTCGCTGGCCGTGACCACGACCTCGGGCCCCGGTGTGGCGCTGAAGTCGGAGACCATCGGCCTCGCGGTCAGCCTCGAACTCCCGCTGCTGATCGTGGACATCCAGCGCGGCGGCCCCTCGACGGGCCTGCCCACCAAGACCGAGCAGGCCGACCTGCTCCAGGCGATGTACGGGCGCAACGGCGAGGCTCCGGTGCCGATCGTGGCACCGAAGACGCCCGCCGACTGCTTCGACGCGGCGCTGGAGGCGGCCCGGATCGCGCTCACCTACCGCACCCCGGTCCTCCTGCTCTCCGACGGCTACCTGGCCAACGGCTCGGAGCCCTGGCGCATCCCCGAGGTGGACGAACTCCCCGACCTGCGCGTGCAGTTCGCCGCCGGCCCCAACCACGAGCTGACGGACGGCACCGAGGTGTTCTGGCCCTACAAGCGCGACCCGCAGACGCTGGCGCGCCCGTGGGCCGTCCCCGGCACGCCCGGTCTGGAGCACCGGATCGGCGGCATCGAGAAGCAGGACGGCACCGGCAACATCTCGTACGCCCCGGCCAACCACGACTTCATGGTGCGCACCCGCCAGGCCAAGGTGGACGGCATCGACGTCCCGGACGCCGAGGTCGACGACCCGGTGGACGAGAGCGGCCGGGGCGCCGGCACGCTGGTGGTGGGCTGGGGTTCGACGTACGGCCCGATCACCGCCGCGGTACGGCGCGTGCGGGGCGCCGGGGAGCGCATCGCACAGGTGCATCTGCGCCACCTCAACCCCTTCCCGCGGAATCTCGGCGAGGTCCTCGGGCGTTACGACAAGGTGATCGTGCCGGAGATGAACCTCGGGCAGCTCGCCACCCTGCTGCGCGCCAGGTATCTGGTCGACGCGCGCTCGCACACCCAGGTCAGCGGAATGCCGTTCAAGGCCGAGCAGCTCGCGGAGGTCTTTAAGGAGGCCATCAATGACTGAGACGATCTCGGAGGGGGCCTCGCAGATCGAGGCGCTCTCCCTGGTGCCCAAGGCCGAGGCCAAGCAGTCCATGAAGGACTTCAAGTCCGACCAGGAAGTGCGCTGGTGCCCCGGTTGCGGTGACTACGCCGTCCTCGCCGCCGTCCAGGGCTTCATGCCCGAACTCGGCCTGGCGAAGGAGAACATCGTCTTCGTCTCCGGCATCGGCTGCTCCTCCCGCTTCCCGTACTACATGAACACCTACGGGATGCACTCCATCCACGGCCGCGCCCCGGCCATCGCCACCGGCCTGGCCTCCTCGCGCCGCGACCTGTCCGTCTGGGTCGTCACCGGCGACGGCGACGCGCTGTCCATCGGCGGCAACCACCTCATCCACGCGCTGCGGCGCAACGTCAACCTCAAGATCCTGCTGTTCAACAACCGGATCTACGGGCTGACCAAGGGCCAGTACAGCCCCACCTCCGAACTCGGCAAGATCACCAAGTCGACGCCGATGGGCTCGCTGGACGCGCCGTTCAACCCGGTCTCGCTGGCACTCGGCGCCGAGGCGACCTTCGTCGCCCGCACCATCGACTCCGACCGCAAGCACCTGACCTCGGTGCTGCGCGAGGCCGCCGCGCACCCCGGCACGGCACTGGTGGAGATCTACCAGAACTGCAACATCTTCAACGACGGCGCCTTCGAGGTCCTCAAGGACAAGGAACAGGCCCAGGAAGCCGTGATCCGCCTGGAGCACGGGCAGCCGATCCGGTTCGGCACCCCGGCACCCGACGGCCTGGGCTCCAAGGGCGTGGTCCGCGACCCGTCCTCCGGCGACCTCATGATCATCGACGTCACCGAGGAGGGCGCCGACGGCGTCCTGGTGCACGACGCGCACAGCCCCTCCCCCACCACGGCGTTCGCCCTCTCCCGGCTCGCCGACCCCGACACCCTGCACCGCACCCCGATCGGCGTGCTGCGCAACGTCGACCGGCCGGTCTACGACACGCTGATGGCCGACCAACTGGAGCACGCCGTCGAGCAGCAGGGCAAGGGCGACCTCTCCGCCCTGCTGGCCGGCAACGACACCTGGACGGTCGTCGGCTGACGGACCGCCGCCACCTGCCGGAAGCGAGCGGGTGCCCGTACGGGAGCGTCTGACGGCGCTTCCGTACGGGCACCCGCTCGACTCGTTCCGGGCGGCCCGGGGACGGCGATGGACGGCCGGCCAGGGGGCCTGTCCGACGGATCCGGGAAGGGCCGGGAGGGCTCTGGGGAGGGGCTGGGGAGAGGGCTGGGGAGAGGGCTGGGGAGAGGTCCGGGACGGGACCCGGCGGGCGCGGTGGGGGGCCGGCGGCCGCCGTCATGACCGTATTTCAGAACGGACATGACATGCGGCCCCGGCGGCGCTACCTTTCACAGATCGACGCAGCACATCAGGAGGGCCCCTTGCAGCCTCGAAGCGACCAGCGCACCGGACTCGCCTACGGCCTCGCCGCCTACACCATGTGGGGTCTGCTGCCGCTCTACTGGCATCTCCTCAGTGCCGCAGCACCCGCCGAGATCCTGGCCCACCGCATGGTCTGGTCGCTGCCCGTCGCCGTCGCCATCCTGGCCGTGCTGCGCCGCTGGTCCTGGATACGCCCGCTGCTGCGGCAGCCACGGAGGCTCGGGCTGATCCTGGTCTGCGCCGTCGTCATCTCGCTGAACTGGTTCCTGTACATCTGGGCGGTCAACACCGGGCACGTGCTGGAAGCCTCACTGGGCTACTTCATCAACCCGCTGGTCAGCATCGCCTTCGGGGTGCTGGTACTGCGGGAGCGGCTCCGGCCGCTCCAGTGGACGGCGGTGGGCGTCGGCGCGCTGGCCGTCGTGGTGATGACCATCGCCTACGGCAAGATGCCCTGGATCGCGCTCGGGCTGGCCCTGTCGTTCGCGACGTACGGGCTGGTCAAGAAGGGCATCAAGCTCGACGGCATCGAGGGGTTCAGCGCCGAGACGGCGCTCCAGGCGCTGCCGGCGCTGGGGTATCTGGTCTTCCTCGGGATCCACGGTGAGTCCAGCTTCACCACCGGCGGGGTGGGCCAGGCGCTGCTTCTGTCGGCGTGCGGTATCGCCACCGCGGTGCCGCTGATCTGCTTCGGCGCCTCGGCGGTACGGCTGCCGCTGACGACGATCGGCATGCTGCAGTACCTGGCGCCGACCTTCCAGTTCCTGCTCGGCCTGACGGTCTTTCACGAGAAGATGCCGGCGGAGCGCTGGGCCGGCTTCGCGCTCGTGTGGGCCGCGCTGGCGGTACTGACCTGGGACGCGCTGCGCACCGCCCGGCAGGGCCGGACGGAGCTGGCCCGGGCCGCGGCACGGGCCGGCGAGACGGCCGCGGCCGAGGCGGCGCGGGCCACCCGGACCGCCTCGGACCCGGCCGGGCCCGAGGCCGGGCCGCAGGCCGCCCCCGGGCCCGTCAGGCAGTGATGTCGCGGGTGGTGAACCGCGCCCAGGCCGCCGAGCCGAACACCACCGCGTACAGCGCCTGAAGGCCGAGGTTCTTCTGCAACTGGTCCCAGTAGACGGGGTCGCGGAGCAGGTCCGCGAAGGACAGCCAGTAGTGCGAGAAGAGATACGGCTGGATGGCGTGCAGCTGCGGGATGGTGTCCAGGATCTGCACGGTGATCAGCAGGCCGACCGTGGTCGCCATCGCCGCGATCCCGCTGTTGGTGAGCGTCGAGATGAACAGGCCCAGCGCCGCCACCCCGAGGAGGGACAGCGCCACCACGGCGGCGATCGCCAGCGCCCGCAGCAACCCCTCGCCGAAGGATATGGACGTACCGGAGAGCAGGGTGACCTTGCCGAGGGGGAACAGCGCCGCGCCGGTCGCCAGCGCCGAGAGCGCCACGACCAGGGTGCCGACCAGGCAGAACGCCATGCTCGTCGCGTACTTGGCGAGCAGCAGGCGGGTGCGGCCCGCGGGGGCGACGAGGAGATAGCGCAGCGTCCCCGCGTTGGCCTCGCCGGCGATGGCGTCGCCCGCGATGACCCCGATGGCCATCGGCAGGAAGAACGGCAGCGTCACCGCGAGGGAGGTGAAGACCAGGAAGAGGCCGTTGTTGGTGACCTGGGAGATGAACGCCGGGCCGCCGTCCCCGCCACCCGGACCGCGACTGCCGGTCTCGATCTTGACGGCGACGCCGACCAGGACCGGGACGCCGGCGAGCACGGCAAGCAGCGCGAGGGTGCGCCAGCGCCGGAAGGTCGTACCGATCTCGCTGCGCAGCAGACCCAGCGACCACAGCCGGCGGGGCGCGCGCGGCACCGTCTCAGCCTGCGACATCGAAGCCCTCCCCGGTGAGATGCACGAAGACGTCCTCCAGTGACGCCCGCTCGGCGCCGAAGGCGCGGACCCGGACGCCGGCCCGGACCAGCGCCGCGTTCAGATCCGCCGGCTCCGCCGGCTGCCCGTCCACCGGCGCGGGGAGGTCGCCGGTCACCCGGTCGCCGGCGACCCGGAGGTCGGTCACCCCGTGCTCCTTCAGGACGCGGACCGCGTCGGACGGGTCCGGGGTGGTCACCGCCAGCCGGCCGTGGCCGCCCGAGTCGAGGACGGTGGCGGAGAGTTCGGCGACCGTGCCCTGGGTGATCAGCCGGCCGCGAGCCATCACCGCGGCATGGGTGCAGACCTGCTCGATCTCGTCGAGGAGGTGGGAGGAGAGGAAGACCGTGGTGCCGTCCGCGGCCAGCTCCCGGACCAGGCTGCGGATCTCCCGCATGCCCTGCGGGTCCAGGCCGTTGGTCGGCTCGTCCAGGACCAGCAGCTCACGGGGCTGGAGCAGCGCGGCGGCCAGGCCGAGGCGCTGCTTCATCCCGAGGGAGTAGGCGCGCGCCTTCTTGCCGGCGGCGGCACCGAGGCCCACCCGCTCCAGCGCCCGGTCCACCCGCGCGTCGCGGGTGCGCGGGTCGGCGGCCGGGTCGGCGGCGTCGAAGCGCCGCAGGTTGTCCCGGCCGTTGAGGAAGCCGTAGAGCGCCGGGCCCTCGATGAGCGCGCCCACCGCGGGGAGCACCCGGCGGCTCGCGGCCGGCATGGGCCGGCCGAGCACCCGGGCGCTGCCGGCGGTCGGCTCGATCAGGCCCATCAGCATCCGGATGGTGGTGGTCTTGCCGGAGCCGTTGGGGCCGAGGAAGCCGAAGACGCTGCCGCGCGGTACGGCGAGGTCGAGGCGGTCGACGGCGAGCTGGCCGCCGCGGTACGCCTTGGTCAGCCCGCGGGTCTCGATCACGTGGTCCGCGTCGCGCGGCACCGCGCGCCCGGAATCCGCGGCGGATGGCGGTGGCATGGCTCCCTCACCTCATGGCGTACGGCATGGCTGCTGGGACGCATGACGCCGGCGGACGGCACGGCGCACCTCCCGCCGGTGTGCTGGGCGCGCCGCGCCTCCCGGGCGGGAGGCGCGGCGGGCCCCGCGCGTACGGCGGATGGTACGGCGGCTCTCCACGACCGCCGAGACCGGCCCGCTACTTCGCGGCGTTGGCCGCGTCTATCAGGGCCTGCTTGTCGACGGCGCCGACGTAGACCGTGCCGTTGTCCGTGATCAGGGCGTTGACCAGCCGGGTGCTGAAGAGGTGGCCGGAGCCGAAGGAGCCGGTCACCTTGCTGCCCAGGCTGTCCAGCATCTTGCCGGCCTGGCCCTTGGCGGCCTGGTCCTTGCCGCCGGCGCCGGCCGCTCCCTTGATCTTGGCGATGGACGTCCAGTCCTTGCCGATGACGTTCAGTCCACCGAAGTCCTTCAGGCCCTTGCGGTCCTTGGCGCCCTTGCCGTGCTGCTCCTTCGCCCGCTGCTGGTCGCCGTTGACGACCTTGGCGCCCTTGGGCGGGGTGAAGGAGAAGGTGCTCGCGGCGGGCTTGGCGAAGTCGACGCTGGTGTAGCCGACGTCGATGGCCGCCGGGCCTCCGCTCTTGGGGGTGAGGGTGAACTTCAGCGGGACGCCGTTGGCGGCGTCCACCGCGACCCGGATCGAGCCGATCGTGGAGCCGGACTGCCTGGGCTTGATGACGAGCTGGTAGGCGTCCCGCCCGGCCACCTTGGCGGTGTCGCCGACCGTGACGGAGGTGGTGTCGCCGGCCGCCTTCAGGGCCTGCTGGGCGAGCTCCTGCGGAGTGGCGTTCTGCAGGCCCTGGGGGAGGTCCTCGGGGCCTTCGTGGTGCTTGCCCTGCTTGCCGGGCTTGCCGTGACGGCCGTCCTCGCGGGCGGTGTTGTGCACGACGGTGTTGCTGCCGCTGTCGTACGCCCAGACGTCCTTGCCGTTGTGGACGAGGGTGTAGTCGGCGGTCTTGTCGACGATCGACACCCGCTGCTTCTCGGGGCCGTCGGCGGCGACGCGCAGCGTGTGCGTACCGGACGCGAGCTCGGTGAGCTTGCTCTGCGGCGACGCGGAGGCGCCGGACCCGCCGTGCCCACCGTGCCCGCCGCCGCCCGGGCCGCCGCCGAAGCCGCCGGCCCCGCCCATGCCGCCCGGCAGGGACGGCAGTCCGAGGTCCGTGGTGACCTGGACCGTGCCGGAGAGCTGCTGGACATCGGATTTGGCGATCTTGGCTATCAGGTCCTGCGCGGAGATCTTGGGCAGGTCCGGGGAACCGGATCCGGCGAACGCCGGGACCAGCCCGATCGTCGCCGCCGTCACCCCCGCCACCGCGACCGGTACGGCGTAGCGCACCGCCTTACGGCGCTTCGACGAGCGCCCCCCGTCCCATTCCTCGGTGACCTCGGTCGGTTCGTTCCGTGGCATCTGGCGTACCTCCGTCGTGTGCGGCGGGCTTACGTCCTCCACGCGTCCACCCCTGGCTCATTGTGGCCCGCCCACCGCTTTCTGGTGCCCCCCATCCCACCAAATCCCGGAACCGCGGTCGTCAACCCGCAGGGCCAACTCCGCCTACTGCTGTGGGATGACGCCGGGGCACCGCACGCCCACCCCCGTACGACCGCGGGTTGATCTCGCACTAGGGGAAAGCCCGGGGGACGTCAGGGAGCGTCAGGGGACATCGAGGGAGGAGCCGGACGCGGCAACCGGGCAGGACCGCCCGGACCTCCGCCGGCACCACACCCCGGCCTCACCCCGCGCGGTGCACCACCGTGTCGCAGAGCCCCTCCAACGCCGACTTCGCCATGCACTCGGGCAGCGGCGCCAGCGTCGCGCGGGCGTCCTCGGCGTAGCGCACCGTGTCCCGGCGGGCCTGCTCCAGCGCCGGGTGGGCGCGCAGCCCGGCCAGCGCCTCGGCGTGCCGGGCGTCGTCCGTGAGATCGCCGGCCAGCAGCTCGCACAGCGCGCGGTCCTCGGGGGTGCCGGCGCTGCTCTCGGCGAGCGCCCGCAGCCGCAGCACGGGCAGCGTCGGAATGCCCTCGCGCAGGTCCGTACCGGGCGTCTTGCCCGACTCGTGCGAGTCGCTGGCGATGTCCAGAACGTCGTCCGCCAGCTGGAAGGCGGTGCCCAGCCGCTCGCCGTACTGGGTGAGGATGTTGACCGTCGACTCGTCGGCCCCCGACATCATCGCGCCGAAGCGGCAGGCGACCGCGATCAGCGAGCCGGTCTTGCCCGCGATGACGTCCAGATAGTGGTCGACCGGGTCGCGGCCGTCGCGCGGCCCCGCGGTCTCCAGGATCTGCCCGGTCACCAGGCGCTCGAACGCCTCTGCCTGGATCCGGACCGCCTCGGGCCCGAGGTCGGCGAGGATGTGCGAGGCGCGGGCGAAGAGGAAGTCACCGGTCAGCACCGCGACGGAGTTGCCCCAGCGGGCGTTGGCGCTGGCCACCCCGCGGCGCACATCGGCCTCGTCCATCACGTCGTCGTGGTAGAGCGTCGCCAGGTGCGTCAGCTCCACGACGACCGCCGAGGGCACCACACCGGGGCTGTACGGGTCGCCGAACTGGGCCGCCAGCATCGAGAGCATCGGGCGGAACCGCTTGCCCCCGGCCCGCACGAGATGCTGCGCGGCTTCGGTGATGAACGGCACGTCGCTCTTGGTGGCCTCCAGAAGGCCCTCCTCGACAGCCGCCAACCCGGCCTGGACATCGGCCTCAAGAGCCTGGTCCCGCACGCTCAGCCCAATGGGCCCGACGACGGTCACGAGGGGTACTCCTGTCTGCTGACGATCAAACGGAATGTCGATCTGTCGCTGTCTTCACCATTGGCCAGCGTATCCGGTCGCACTTGGATCACCGTGAGCGCCCGCCCCCCGAACCACTCGGCCAGCACAGAAGCCGCCCCGCAGCCGCGTCCCGGATCACCTCCCGGCACGCATCACCCCTGAGAGGGAGGGGGTGAGAGAGGCGTACGAGCCCCCGAACGCCCCTTGCGGCGCAGGCGCACCACCGTCCCGGCCAGCGGCCCCGCCGCGGTGTCGACCGGAATCGGCGCACCCGCGAGCACCAGGCGCCGGGCGGCCGGCCCCTTCCCCGACCGCAACGGTGTCCCCCGGTGCCCCCGGCCGCCCCGATCTCCTCGACACGCAGGTCGTTCCGGCCGGCCGCGCGGCCGGCCTGGCCGCTCACGGCGCGCTCCGGTACCGCCGGGTGCCCCGCCGCCTCACCCGTAGGTCCGCGCCACCGCCCGCGCCAGCCGGGGCGCGGCGAAGTCCGTGCCGCACACGAAGCGCATCAGCGGCCCGAAGGACGCGGCGGCCGTAAGGCCGGTGAAGTACAACCCCGGTACGGACGAGCCGAAACCGGCGTCCAGCAGCGGCCCGCCCGCCCGCACGGTGATCCCGGTCCGCAGTCCCGGGCCCAGGAAGTCCAGCGCGCCCAGCGCCACCCGGTAGCCGGTCGCGGCCAGTACGTGGTCGGCGGCCAGCTCGCCGCCGCGCCCGTCGGGGCCGCGCAGCGACAGCACCGGGCGGCCGTCGCGCACCTCGGCCCGGTCGATCGCCCGCCCCTGGGTCACCCGCACCCGTCCCACGAAGCGGTCCCGCAGCCACCACGCGCCCAGTGGGCCGAGCACCCGGCGCACCAGGAACCGCCGGGCGGGCACCGGGAGATGGCGGAAGCCGCCCGCGTACTGGGTCAGCGCCCACAGCGACCAGGCGTTGCCGAACGGCGAGGACGGACGCAGCCGCGGCTGGCGGTCCGGGGGCGCGCCGAAGCCCACCGCGGCCCGCCCGCGCGCCACCACCCGCACGGACGCCGCGCCCGCCTCCGCGAGCAGCACCGCGCTCTCCAGGGCCGACTGCCCGGCGCCGACGACCACCACCTCGCGGCCGGCCAGCGCGGCGAGGTCGCGGTGCTGGGAGCTGTGCGAGACGGGCCCGGCGGCCGACGGCCCTGCGGGGACGGCGGCGGCCAGTACGGGCGGCAGGTGCGCCAGCCCGCTCAGTCCGGTGGCGACGACCACCGCCCGCGCGCCGAACTGCTCACCGCTGTCCAGTTTCAGCTCGAAGCCGTCCGCCCGCCGGTCGACCGAGACCACCCGGACCCGCTCCAACTCCGGGACCAGCCGCCGCTGCACCCACCGGCCGTAGCGGACGAAGGTCTCGACGGGGATGACGTCCCAGTCGGAGGCATGGCGCCGCTCCCCCACCGCCGCGCAGAAGTCGCCCAGGGTGTGCCCGGTGTGCGGGACGGCGATGCTGGACGCGGCCGGGGTCGACTTGAGCAGCATGCCCGAGGGCATCCGCTCCTCCCAACTGTCCATCGGTTGCCCGAAAACCCGTACCGGCAGGCCGCGGGCCCGCAGATGCGCGGCCGTCGCCAGCCCGAACGGCCCGGCCCCTATGACCGCTACCGGAGTGCTCACTTCGGTCCCTCCCCACGGCGGAGTTTCACGTGAAACGGCCCCCGGCCGTACCGGCGCGGCGGCCCACCCGCCGCAGCTGCACCAGATGCCGGGCGCCCGGCCCGACGCTGCGCGCGAGCATGGTGAAGAACGGCAGCGGGTCATCGCCGGCGAACCACGCCAGTTCGGTTCCGGCGGCCCGTGCCGGTCCGCGCGGTCCCGTACGGTCGCGCCCGTAGGCGAGCCGCGCGGGCAGATCGATGTTCTCGGCGACGAAGCGGCGCCCGGCCCGCTGCACGCCCTCGGGCACCGGCCGCCCGGTGAGCGCGAGGTGCTGGGCGCGGACGACGTCCACCCCGGCGGTGCTCTCGAAGAGCCGGAACTGGGCGCCCATCCGCGGGTTGAAGTCCAGCAGCTTGTAGCGGCCGTCCCGGCGGTCGAGCCGCCAGTCCAGGTCGGCGATCCCGGCGAAGCCGATACGCCGCACGAAGTCGCCGGTCATGGAGGCGAGTTGGGGGTTGTCGACGACGTGCGCACAGGCCGTCATCCCCGCGTACGGCGGCCAGGAGCGCACCTTGACCCCGGTGAACAGCACCCGTACCGCGCCGTGTTCCGCGCAGTAGGCATGCACGATCCAGTCCTCGGCCTGCTCGCCCGGCAGGTACTCCTGGAGGATCACCGCCGGCCGCGGGCCCCAGTCGCGCGCCAGGTCCAGCAGCCGGTCCGGTCCACCGATCCGGGTCGTCCCGGCGACCGCGGGCCGGCTGCGCCGGACGAACGCCTCCCGGTTCTTGGCCACCACGGGGAAGCGGGCCCGGTCCGCGTACGCCGCGATCTCCGCGTACGAGCGGGGGAAGGCGGCGGCCGGCGTGGGCACCCCGTGCGCGGCGCAGAGTTCGTGCAGGCCCTGCTTGCTGGCGAGTCGGCGGGGCAGCGCGGGATCGACGCGGGGGAACAGAAACGATCCGGCGAGATCCGCGGCGTGCTCCGCGATCAGCACCGCCGCCTCCTCGTCGGTCGGGAACAGCACCGCGGGCCGGCCGATCCGGCGACCGATCCGCAGCAGCCCCTCGACCAGCCGCGCCGGATCCTCCCGCCCGGTGGTGGGCCAGACGAACCGGCCCGCCAGATGGCGGGAGGCCGCCGCGGGCGTGAAACGGTCCTCGGTGACGGCGTACACGGGCACCCCGAGACGCCCCAGGCTGCGGATCGCGCCGACACCGCCGTGGTGCAGCGGATACCGGCCGATCTTCACGATCAGTCCCGGCACGGTCCGATCGGCCCCGAGCCGTACGCCCCTGCGCACCACATGTCCCCCCAACGGAACGGCCCCGACGGGACGCCCCCCGGCCCGTGCCCGCAAAGGACGCTAGGACCGAATTGCGCAGTGCAGCAAGGCTTTTCCGGACATTGCCAAAACCGGAGGGTTGCCCCCCATCGGCACACCGTCCGATTCCCGGGCGCGGACCGCCCCGCCGCGCGCCCCCGGCCGTACCCTGATCGACGGACCACCGGCCGCCCACCGGCGACCACGACGAACGCGAGGAGCAGCGTCCATGCCCGAGCAGAGCCCGGAGCAGAGCCCGTTCGACCTGGCGGAAGGCGACCCCTTCGGCCCGCACACCCTTCCCTACGGCGTCTTCAGCACCGCCGACGCGCCCGACCGGCGCCGGATCGGCGTCCGCTACGGCAGCCGGGTCCTGGACCTGAGCGCACTGCCCGGCGCACTGCCCTCCGTCGTCCCCGCGCCGCACGGCGAACTGCTCGCCGCCGCCACCCTCAACCCGCTGCTGGCCGCCGGCCGCCCCGTATGGCAGCAGGTCCGCGCGGCCGTCCGCACCGCCCTGACCGACCCCGCGCACCGCACCGCGGTGACCCCGCTGCTGCACCCGCTGGACGGCGTCACCCTGCACCTCCCCTTCGAGGTCGCCGACTACGTCGACTTCTACTCCAGCGAGCACCACGCCACCAACGTCGGCAAGATCTTCCGTCCGAACGGCGCCGCGCTGCCGCCCAACTGGAAGCACCTGCCGATCGGTTACCACGGCCGGGCGGGCACCGTCGTCGTCTCCGGCACCCCGGTGGTCCGGCCCAACGGCCAGCGCAAGACCCCCGAGGACGCCGCGCCGGTCTTCGGCCCGTCCACCCGCCTCGACATCGAAGCCGAGGTCGGCTTCGTCGTCGGCACCCCCTCCGCACTCCACGAGCCGGTGGACCTGGCCGGCTTCCGCGACCACGTCTTCGGCGTCTGCCTGGTCAACGACTGGTCCGCGCGCGACATCCAGGCGTGGGAGTACGTCCCGCTCGGCCCGTTCCTCGGCAAGTCCTTCGCCACCTCCGTCTCCGCCTGGATCACGCCGCTGGACGCCTTCGACGCGTCCCGGACCCCGCCGCCCGCCCGGGACACCGCGGCGCTGCCCTACCTCGACGACGCGGCGGCCGAGCCGGGCGGCATCGACCTGCGGATCGAGGTGGCCCACAACGGCGAGGTGATCTCCCGCCCGCCGTTCGCCGCGATGTACTGGACGGCGGCCCAGCAGCTCGCCCACATGACCGTCAACGGCGCCTCGCTGCGCACCGGCGACCTGTACGCCTCCGGCACCGTCTCCGGGCCCGAGCCCGACCAGCTCGGCTGCCTGCTGGAACTGACCCAGGGCAAGGGCCCCTACCTCCAGGACGGCGACGAGATCACCCTCACCGCCTGGGCGCCGGGGCCGGACGGCTCCCGGATCGGCCTGGGCGAGGTCACCGGCCGGGTGCTGCCGGCCCGTGAGGTCCCGGCCGGCGGCCCGGCGTGACGCACCGCACCGGCCCGTAGCCCACCCTCCCCGAGGAGCTGCTGCCGCCCGCCCTCGCCCCGGCGCGCGGCCGGCCCCCGGTCACCCGCCGGTTCGTGCGGTACGGGGTGGCCGGGCGGCCCTCGCCGCCCCGGAGGCGGCCGGGCGGATCACCGCCGCACCGTGCGGCCGGGCCGCGGTGGGCCGGCCGCTCGAACGGAGTGGAGAGCTTGGATTAAGGCCGCGGCGAGCGGGGGCCAGGTCCTCTCCACGGCGACCGGTGTCGGCCGCCCCGGCCCGCTGCTAGCCTCACGGGTCCCTGTCCCACAACGGAGGAGACGTACGTGCGCAAGGCAGCGCAGTTCGCCGGGGCGGTCGCCGTCGCCGCGCTGCTGCTCAGCGGTTGCGGCAGCAGCGGCGGCAGCAAGGACAGCAGCACCCCCAGCAAGACGCCGGAGGCCGCCCCGTCGACTCCGGGCGGCGGCGACGGCAAGGCCGCGGGCGCCACCGCGGTCGAGGGCGCGTGGAAGGGCGGCACCGCCGCCGGCCCGCTGGTCCTCGTGGTCGCCAAGGGCACCATCGCGTTCAGCAACGGCCACAAGTCCGCCTGCATGGGCAAGGTCGAGAAGATGGCCGGGACGACCATGGCCGTCCTCAAGTGCACCGACGGGGACACCACCCGCACCATGGGCACCCTCAAGCCGGGCGCGGACGGCAAGACGCTGACCGTCTCCTGGAAGGGCGGCCCGACCGAGAAGTACACCAAGAGCGAGGACGGCAGCGTGAAGATCCCCGACATGCCGAGCCTCCCGGACCTGCCGAAGAGCTGACCGGCGCGCCGCACAACGGCCGCCGCCCGGTACCCGCGACGGGGTACCGGGCGGCGGACGTTCGCCGGCGGGCCGCGGGGCCCTCAGCGGATGAACACCCCCGCCTGGCCCGCCAGGTCGAGGAAGTACTGGGGCGCCAGGCCGAGCACCAGGGTGGCCGCGACCCCGACCGCGATGGCCGTGGACGTCAGCGCGCTGGGCACCGCGACCGTCGGGCCGTCCGTCTTGGGCTCGCTGAAGAACATCAGCACGATCACCCGGATGTAGAAGAACGCCGCGATGGCCGACGAGATCACACCGACCACCACCAGCCAGCCCGCGCCGCTCTCCGCCGCCGCCTTGAACACCGCGAACTTCCCGGCGAACCCGGACGTCAGCGGAATGCCCGCGAAGGCCAGCAGGAAGACCGCGAAGACCGCGGCCACCAGCGGTGAACGGCGGCCCAGACCGGCCCACTTGGACAGGTGGGTGGCCTCGCCGCCGGCGTCCCGCACCAGGGTGACCACGGCGAACGCGCCGAGCGTCACGAAGGAGTACGCGGCGAGGTAGAAGAGCACCGAGGAGATGCCGTCCTTGCTGGCCGCGATGACACCGGCGAGGATGAAACCGGCGTGCGCGATGGAGGAGTAGGCCAGCAGCCGCTTGATGTCGGTCTGGGTGATGGCGATGACCGCACCGCCCAGCATCGTGACGATCGCGACGCCCCACATCACCGGCCGCCAGTCCCAGCGCATCCCCGGCAGCACGACGTACAGCAGCCGCAGCAGCGCGCCGAAGGCGGCGACCTTGGTGGCGGCGGCCATGAAGCCCGTCACCGGCGTGGGGGCGCCCTGATAGACGTCCGGTGTCCACATGTGGAAGGGCACCGCGCCGACCTTGAACAGCAGGCCCATCAGCAGCAGGGCCCCGCCGATCAGCAGCAGCGCGTCATTGCCCATCGTCCCGGCCAGCGCCGGGTCGACCTGCTTGGCGCCGTCCGAGACCACCTCGGCGATCCCGGCGTACGTCACCGTGCCGGCGTAGCCGTAGAGCAGCGCCACGCCGAACAGCAGGAAGGCGGACGAGAAGGCGCCGAGGAGGAAGTACTTGACCGCGGACTCCTGCGAGAGCAGCCGCTGCCGGCGGGCCAGCGCGCACAGGACGTACAGCGGGAGGGAGAAGACCTCCAGGGCGATGAAGAGGGTCAGCAGGTCGTTGGCCGCGGGGAAGATCAGCATGCCGCCGACCGCGAAGAGCAGGATCGGGAAGACCTCGGTGGTGGTGAACCCGGCCTTGACCGCGGCCTGTTCGGCGGCGCCGCCGGGGACGGCCGCGGGCTGCGCGGCGAAGGAGTCGATGTGGTTGCCGTGCGCTGCGGGGTCGAGCCGGCGCTCGGCGAAGGTGAAGACCGCGATCAGCGACACCAGCAGGATCGTGCCCTGGAGGAAGAGCGCGGGGCCGTCGACGGCGAGGGCGCCCATCGCGGCCAGATGCGCCCTGGACGATCCGAAGCCGCCGGCCGCCAGGCCGATCACCGCGGCGAACGCGGCGGCCAGCGACACCACGGACAGCAGCAGCTGGGCGTAGTAGCGGCTGCGGCGCGGCAGGAACGCCTCGATCACGATGCCGGCCACCGCGGCGCCGAGGACGATGAGCGTCGGCGACAGCTGGGCGTACTCGATGTGCGGCGCCGGGATCCTGCCCGGCGTGCCGGCCGCCGTTGTCCACAGGCTGTGGACACTTGCCACGGGACTCACTTCGCGGCCTCCACGTCTTGATCACGCACGGCTTGGCCGGGTCGGCCATGGCCGGGCACGGCGGTCACCTGCACGGTGGGCTTGGGGTCCTTCTTGTCCACGACGGACAGGGTGTGGCCGACGGCCGGATTGACGATGTCGGTCAGCGGCTTGGGATACACCCCGAGGAAGAGCAGCAGCGCGATCAGCGGCGCGGCCACCACCAGCTCCCGGGCCCTGAGATCGCGCATCCCGCCGACCTCCGCCCTGACCGGGCCGGTCATCGTCCGCTGGTAGAGGACGAGGACGTAGAGGGCGGCCAGCACGATGCCGAGGGTGGCGACGACACCGATGGCCGGATAGCGGCTGAACGTGCCGACCAGGACCAGGAACTCGCTGATGAACGGGGCCAGTCCGGGCAGCGAGAGGGTCGCCAGACCGCCGACGAGGAAGGTGCCGGCGAGGACCGGGGCGACCTTCTGGACGCCGCCGTAGTCCGCGATCAGCCGCGAGCCGCGGCGGCTGATCAGGAACCCGGCGACCAGCATCAGCGCGGCGGTCGAGATGCCGTGGTTGACCATGTAGAGCGTCGCGCCGCCCTGGCCCTGGGAGGTCATCGCGAAGATGCCCAGGATGATGAAGCCGAAGTGGGAGATCGAGGCGTAGGCGATCAGCCGCTTGATGTCCCGCTGGCCGACCGCGAGCAGCGCGCCGTAGAGGATGCTGATCAGCGACAGCACCAGGATGGCCGGGGTGGCCCAGCTGCTGGCCTGCGGGAAGAGCTGGAGGCAGAAGCGGAGCATCGCGAACGTGCCGACCTTGTCGACGACCGCGGTGATCAGCACCGCGACCGGCGAGGTCGCCTCGCCCATGGCGTTGGGCAGCCAGGTGTGCAGCGGCCACAGCGGGGCCTTGACTGCGAAGGCGAAGAAGAAGCCGAGGAACAGCAGCCGTTCGGTACCCGTGCCGAGGGTCAGCCGGCCGGACGCCCGCGCCTCGACGATCTGCTGGAGCGAGAAGGTGCCGGCACCCAACTGGTGCGCGGTGACGGCGTACAGCCCGATCACCGCGGCCAGCATGATCAGGCCGCCGACGAGGTTGTAGAGCAGGAACTTCACCGCGGCGTACGACCGCTGGACGGCGGCCTGCTCCTCGCCGTGCGGGCCGGCCCGGTCCCCGAAGCCGCCGATGAGGAAGTACATCGGGATCAGCATGGCTTCGAAGAAGATGTAGAAGAGGAAGACGTCGGTGGCCTCGAAGGAGACGACCACCATCGCCTCGACGGCCAGGATCAGCGCGAAGAAGCCCTGGGTGGGCCGCCACCGGCGGTTCGGCGTCGCGCCCTCCAGGGGGTCGGCGTCGTGCCAGCCCGCCAGGATGACGAACGGGATCAGCAGCGCGGTCAGCCCGATCAGGGCGACCGCGATGCCGTCCACCCCGAGGTCGTAGCGGACCCCGAAGTCCCGGATCCAGGCGTGGGATTCGGTCAGCTGGAACGGGCCCTTGGCGCCGGGCCGGAAGCGGACGGCGATCACCAGCGCCAGCGCCAGGGTGGCCAGCGAGAACAGCAGCGCCAGCCACTTGGCGGCGGTGCGCCTGGCGGCGGGCACCGCGGCGGTGGCGATCGCACCGATCGCCGGGACCGCGGCGGTGACCGTCAGCAGGGGGAAGGAAAAGGCTGCCATGGCTCAGACACCCCTCATCAGCAGGGTCGCGGCGACGAGAACGGCGGCCCCGCCCAGCATCTGGACCGCGTACGAGCGGACGAAGCCGGTCTGCAACCGGCGCAGCCGGCCGGAGAGTCCGCCCACCGAGGCCGCCGTGCCGTTGACCGCGCCGTCCACCAGGGAGTGGTCGAGATAGACCAGCGTGCGGGTCAGATGCTCACCGCCGCGCACCAGGACGACGTGGTTGAAGTCGTCCTGGAGCAGATCGCGGCGGGCCGCCCGGGTCAGCGGCGAACCGTGCGGGGCGACCGCCGGGACCTCCTTGCGGCCGTACATCAGCCAGGCGATGCCCACGCCGACGACCAGCACCACCATCGTGGCGGCGGTGACCACGCCGGCGCTCACCGGGGAGTCGCCGTGCGCGAAGGAGGTGACCGGCTCCAGCCAGGTGACGAAGGCGTCGTTGATGCTGAACAGCCCGCCCGCGAAGACCGATCCGACGGCCAGCACGATCATCGGGAGCGTCATCACCTTCGGCGACTCGTGCGGATGGAACTCTTGCGGATCCCAGCGCCGCTCGCCGAAGAACGTCATCAGCATCACCCGGGTCATGTAGAACGCGGTGATCGCGGCGCCCAGCAGGGCCGCGCCGCCGAGGATCCAGCCCTCGGTGCCGCCCTGGGCGAACGCCGCCTCGATGATCTTGTCCTTGGAGAAGAAGCCGGACAGCCCGGGGAAGCCGATGATCGCCAGATAGCCGAGGCCGAAGGTGACGAAGGTGATCGGCATGTGCCTGCGCAGACCGCCGTATCGGCGCATGTCCACCTCGTCGTTCATCCCGTGCATCACCGAGCCGGCGCCGAGGAAGAGGCCCGCCTTGAAGAAGCCGTGGGTGACCAGGTGCATGATCGCGAAGGCGTAGCCGACGGGGCCGAGGCCGGCGGCCAGGACCATGTAGCCGATCTGGGACATCGTCGAACCGGCCAGCGCCTTCTTGATGTCGTCCTTGGCGCAACCGACGATCGCACCGAACAGGAGGGTGACCGCACCGACCGCGACCACCGCCGTCCTGGCGTCCGGCGCGGCATTGAAGATCGCCCCGGAGCGGGTGATCAGATACACGCCGGCGGTGACCATCGTGGCGGCGTGGATCAGCGCGGACACCGGCGTCGGGCCCTCCATCGCGTCGCCCAGCCAGGACTGGAGCGGCACCTGCGCCGACTTGCCGCAGGCGGCCAGCAGCAACAGCAGCCCGATGGCGGTCAGCCTGCCCTCGCTCGTGGCGCCCGTCGAGGCGAGCACCGGGCCGAAGGCGAAGGTCCCGAACGTCGTGAACATCAGCATGACGGCGATGGACAGGCCCATGTCGCCGACGCGGTTGACCAGGAACGCCTTCTTGGCGGCGGTGGCCGCGCTCGGCTTGTGCTGCCAGAATCCGATCAGGAGATACGAGGCGAGGCCGACGCCCTCCCAACCGACGTACAGCAGAAGGTAGTTGTCGGCGAGGACCAGCAGCAGCATCGCCGCCAGGAAGAGATTGAGATAGCCGAAGAAGCGGCGGCGCCGCTCATCGTGCTCCATATAGCCGATCGAGTAGATGTGGATCAGCGATCCGACACCGGTGATCAATAGGGCGAAGGTCATCGACAACTGGTCGAGCTGGAAGGCCAGATCGGCCCGGAAGCCGCCGACCGGGATCCAGCTGAACAGGTGCTGGTGCAGGGCGCGGTGCTCGGCGCTCCTGCCGAGCATGTCGGCGAAGAGCACCACCGCGACGGCGAACGAGGCCACCGCGAAGAGCGAGCCGATCCAGTGGCCGGCGCGGTCCAGGCGCCGGCCGCCGCACAGCAGCAGGGCCGCACCGACCAGCGGTGCCGCGACGAGCAGCGCGATCAAGTTCTCCACTTTGTGCGACCCCTTACAGCTTCATCAGGCTGGCGTCGTCGACCGAGGCCGTGTGACGGGTGCGGAAGATCGACACGATGATCGCCAGGCCGACCACGACCTCGGCCGCGGCGACGACCATCGTGAAGAAGGCGATGATCTGGCCGTCCAGATTCCCGTGCATCCGCGAGAAGGTGACGAAGGCCAGATTGCAGGCGTTCAGCATCAGTTCGATGCACATGAACACCACGATGGCGTTCCGCCTGATCAGCACTCCGGCCGCGCCGATGGTGAACAACAGGGCGGCGAGGTAGAGGTAGTTGACCGGGTTCACTTCTGGGCACCCTCTTTCGGTTCCCTTGGCGCCGCGGGACCCGACGGCCTGGGTTTCTTCGCCTCGCCGGAGCCCCGCCCCAGCCAGTCCTCGGAGCGCTGCTCCAGCGCCTTCAGCTCGGCCAGCGACTCACCGGAGACGTCGCGGACCTGGCCGCGCTCCCGCAGCGTCGGGCTGACGGTCAGCTCGGACGCGGTGCCGTCGGGCAGCAGGCCGGGGATGTCGACGGCGTTGTGCCGGGCGTAGACACCGGGGGCGGGCAGCGGCGGCACCTGCTTGCCCTCGCGGATCCGCGCCTCGGACTGCTCCCGCTGGGACTTGGCGCGCTCCGTACGCTCCCGGTGGGTGAGCACCATCGCGCCGACGGCCGCCGTGATCAGCAGCGCGCCGGTGATTTCGAAGGCGAAGACGTACTTGGTGAAGATGAGCGCGGCCAGGCCCTGCACATTGCCGCCTGCGTTGGCCTCGCCCAGGCCGTTGAACTGCCGGAGCGAGGCGTTGCCGATACCGGCGACCAGCAGGACGCCGAAGCCCAGGCCCAGGCCGGCGGCGAGCCAGCGCTGGCCCTTGAGGGTCTCCTTGAGGGAGTCCGCGGCGGTGACGCCGACCAGCATCACGACGAACAGGAACAGCATCATGATCGCGCCCGTGTAGACCACGATCTGCACGACGCCGAGGAAGTAGGCGCCGTTGGCCAGATAGAAGACCGCCAGGACGATCATGGTCCCGGCGAGCGAAAGGGCGCTGTGCACGGCCCGTTTCATCAAGATCGTGGACAGGGCGCCGGCGACGGCGACGATGCCCAGGAGCCAGAACTGCACGGCCTCCCCCGAGGAGGTCGTGGTGGCGGCGAGACCGGTCATGCGCGGGCCCCCTTCTCCCGGGCGTCCGACCCGGCCGCTGCCGCATCCGCCGCCGCTTGCGCATCCGCATCCGCATCCGCATCCGGGTCCGGGTCCGCCGGCTTCTCGCCCTTGGAGACCGCGACCTGGCGGACCGTCCCCGGAGCGGCCCCGGTCACCAGCCCGTTGTAGTAGTCGCGCTCCGTCATGCCCGGATAGATCGCGTGCGGGGTGTCGACCATCGTGTCGTCCAGGCCCGCGAGCAGCTCCTCCTTGGTGTAGATGAGCGATTCGCGGGACCGGTCGGCGAGTTCGTACTCGTTGGTCATGGTCAGCGCGCGGGTCGGGCAGGCTTCCACGCACAGGCCGCACAGAATGCAGCGGAGGTAGTTGATCTGGTAGACGCGGCCGTACCGCTCACCCGGGGAGTAGCGCTCCTCGTCGGTGTTGTCCGCGCCCTCGACGTAGATCGCGTCCGCCGGGCAGACCCAGGCGCACAGCTCGCAGCCGATGCACTTCTCCAGCCCGTCCGGATGCCGGTTGAGCTGGTGCCGGCCGTGGAAGCGCGGCGCCGTCGGCTTCTTCTCCTCCGGATACTGCTCGGTCAGCCGCTTCTTGAACATGGCCCTGAAGGTCACGCCGAAGCCGGCCACGGGGTTCTGGAACTCAGGCACCGTCGCCCCCCTTTCCGTCGGTCTCATTTCCGTCACTCACAGTGTCCACCCGACCACTGACAATCAACTCGCGGTCCCGGCGCGGGCGCCTGCGCGGCACCGGCGGCAGGCTCTGGCCGGGCAGCGGCGGTACCGGGAACCCGCCCGCCATCGGGTCGAAGGCGCCGTCGCCGTCCGTCTCCTCCTCCTCGCCGCGCCGGAAGAAGTCCACGAGCAGCGAGATCAGCAGCAGCGTGATCGCGCCGCCGGCGACGTACAGCACGATCCGGGAGAAGTCGTAGCCCTCGTTCTTCAGCGCCCGGACGGTGGCGACGAGCATCAGCCAGACCATCGAGACCGGGATCAGGACCTTCCAGCCCAGCTTCATGAACTGGTCGTAGCGCACCCGGGGAAGGGTGCCGCGCAGCCAGATGAAGAAGAACAGGAACAGCTGCACCTTGATGACGAACCAGAGCATCGGCCACCAGCCGTGGTTCGCGCCCGCCCAGAACGTCGAGATCGGCCAGGGCGCCTTCCAGCCGCCCAGGAACAGGGTGACCGCGACCGCCGAGACGGTGACCATGTTGATGTACTCGGCGAGCATGAACATCGCGAACTTGATCGACGAGTACTCGGTGTTGAAGCCGCCGACGAGGTCGCCCTCGGACTCCGGCATGTCGAACGGCGCCCGGTTGGTCTCCCCCACCATCGCGACGATGTAGATGACGAAGGACACCGGCAGCAGCAGGACGTACCACTTGCTCTGCTGCGACTCCACGATGGTCGACGTCGACATCGACCCGGAGTAGAGGAACACCGCCGCGAACGACATCCCCATCGCGATCTCGTACGAGATCATCTGCGCGCACGACCGCAGGCCGCCGAGCAGCGGATACGTCGACCCGGAGGACCAGCCCGCCAGCACGATGCCGTAGATGCCGACCGAGGCCGTGGCCAGGATGTAGAGGATGCCGATCGGGAGGTCGGTGAGCTGCATCGGGGTGCGGTGGCCGAGGATCGAGATCTCGTTGCCGGCCGGGCCGAACGGGATCACCGCGATCGCCATGAACGCCGGGATGGCCGCCACGATGGGCGCGAGGACGTAGACCACCTTGTCCGCGCGCCGGACGACCAGGTCCTCCTTCAGCATCAGCTTGATGCCGTCGGCGAGCGACTGGAGCATCCCCCAGGGGCCGTGCCGGTTGGGACCGATCCGCAGCTGCATCCAGGCGACGACCTTGCGCTCCCAGACGATCGAGAACAGCACCGTCAGCATCAGGAACGCGAAGCAGAACACCGCCTTGACGACGACCAGCCACCACGGGTCACGCCCGAACATCGACAGGTCCTCTTGGGCCAGCACGGCCACCGGATGACCGAACCGCATCATGCGTCCACCTCCTTGGCCGGCGCCGGCGTACCCGGGACGGCGGAGACCTTCACCAGGTCACCGGGGAGCGCCCCGGTGTCGGCGGCCACGCCGCCGCCCACGGAATTCAGCGGCAGCCACACCACCCGGTCGGGCATCCGCGTGACGCGGAGCGGCAGTTGCACCGATCCGGCCGGCCCGGTGACCGCCAGCAGGTCGCCGTCCTTGACGCCGGCCTCCTCGGCCGTGGTGGCCGACAGCCGGGCGAGTGCGGCGTGCCGGGTGCCGGCCAGCGCCTCGTCGCCCTCCTGGAGCAGCCCCTGGTCCAGGAGGAGCCGGTGGCCCGCCAGTACGGCCTCGCCGACGTCCGGGCGGGGCAGCGGACGCCCCGTCTCCAGCGGATCACCGGCGAACGGGCCGCCCCAGCCGCCCAGTTGGTCCAGCTCCCGGCGCACCGCCCGCAGGTCCGGCAGCGCCAGATGGACGTCCATGGCATCGGCGAGCATCTGGAGCACCCGGGCGTCCGGCTGGAGCAGCCGGCGGGTCATCTGGTCCGGCTTGAGCGCGGCCTCGAACCGCCGGGCCCGGCCCTCCCAGTTCAGAAACGTTCCGGCCTTCTCGACCACGGCCGCCACCGGGAGCACCACATCCGCCCGCTCGGTGACCTGAGAGGGCCGCAGCTCCAGGCTGACCAGGAACCCGACCTCGTCCAGCGCGGTCAACGCCCGTGCCGGATCGGGCAGATCGGCGACCTCGACGCCCGCCACCAGGAGCGCGCCGAGCTCACCGGTCGCCGCGGCCTCGACGATCTGGCCGGTGTCCCGCCCGTGCCGGTGCGGCAGCGCGGCCACACCCCAGGCGGCGGCGACCTCATCGCGGGCCCGCGGATCGGTGGCCGGCCGCCCACCGGGCAGCAGACCGGGCAGCGCGCCCGCCTCGACGGCACCCCGCTCGCCCGCCCGCCGCGGCATCCACACCAGGGAGGCGCCGGTCGCGGAGGCGGTGCGGATCGCGGCGGTCAGCGCGCCGGGCACCGCCGCCAGCCGCTCGCCGACGATGATCACCGCACCGTCCGCGCGCAGCGCCTCGGCCGCGGCCCGACCCACGCCGTCCAGCCCGACGCCGCCCGCGAGAGCGTCCAGCCATTCGGTCTCCGTACCGGGCGCCGCCGGGAGCAGCGTGCCGCCCGCCTTGATCAGTCCGCGGGTGGCGTGGCTCGCCAGCCCGTACGTGCGCTGGCCGCTCCTGCGGTGCGCCTTGCGCAGCCGCAGGAAGACGCCGGGCGCCTCCTCCTCCGCCTCGACTCCGGCCAGTAGCACGGCCGGTGCCTTCTCCAGCGCGGTGTACGTGACGCCGCCGCCGTCGAGATCCCGGCCGCGGCCGGCGACCCTGGCGGCCAGGAAGTCGGCCTCCTCGGCGCTGTGCCGCCGGGCCCGGAAGTCGATGTCGTTGGTGTGCAGCGCGATCCGGGCGAACTTGGCGTAGGCGTAGGCGTCCTCGACGGTCAGCCGGCCGCCGGTCAGCACCCCGGCGCGCCCCCGGGCGGCGGCCAGTCCGCGGGCCGCGGCCGCCAGGGCGGCGGGCCAGCTCGCCGGTTCCAGTTCACCGGACTCCGGGTCGCGCACGAGGGGGTGCTCCAGCCGGTCCCGCTGCTGCGCGTACCGGAAGGCGAACCGCCCCTTGTCGCAGATCCACTCCTCGTTGACCTCGGGGTCGTCGGCCGCCAGCCGCCGCAGGACCTTGCCGCGGCGGTGGTCCGTACGCGTCGCGCAGCCGCCGGCGCAGTGCTCGCACACCGACGGCGAGGAGACCAGGTCGAACGGGCGGGACCGGAAGCGGTACGCGGCCGACGTCAGCGCCCCCACCGGGCAGATCTGGATGGTGTTCCCGGAGAAGTACGACGCGAAGGGGTCGCCCTCCCCGATACCGACCTGCTGGAGGGCGCCGCGCTCGATCAGCTCGATCATCGGGTCGCCGGCGATCTGGTTGCTGAAACGGGTGCAGCGCGCGCACAGCACGCAGCGCTCGCGGTCCAGCAGCACCTGCGTGGAGATCGCCACCGGCTTCTCGTAGGTGCGCTTCTTCCCCTCGAAGCGGCTGTCCGGGTCGCCGACCTGCATCGCCTGGTTCTGCAGCGGGCACTCGCCGCCCTTGTCGCAGACCGGGCAGTCCAGCGGATGGTTGATCAGCAGCAGCTCCATCACCCCGCGCTGGGCCTTCTCGGCCACCGGCGAGGTCAGCTGCGACCTGACCACCATGCCGTCGGTGCAGGTGATGGTGCAGGAGGCCATCGGCTTGCGCTGGCCCTCGACCTCGACGATGCACTGCCGGCAGGCGCCCGCCGGGTCCAGCAGCGGGTGGTCGCAGAAGCGCGGGATCTCGATGCCGAGGAGTTCGGCGGCGCGGATGACCAGCGTCCCCTTCGGGACGGAGATCTCGATGCCGTCGATCGTCAGGGTGACGAGGTCCTCCGGCGGTACCGCCGCCTCGCCGCCCCCGGAGGGCGCATCAGTCGTGACGGTCATGCATTCACCCCCAGGTGGGCGTCGGTGCCGGCCCAGAGGGTCGACTTGGCGGGGTCGAAGGGGCAGCCCTTGCCGGTGATGTGCTGCTCGTACTCCTCGCGGAAGTACTTGAGCGAGGAGAAGATCGGCGAGGCGGCGCCGTCGCCGAGGGCGCAGAAGGACTTGCCGTTGATGTTGTCGGCGATGTCGTCGATCTTGTCGAGGTCGCCGAGCCGGCCGCGGCCCGCTTCGATGTCCCGCAGCAACTGCACCAGCCAGTAGGTCCCTTCGCGGCAGGGTGTGCACTTGCCGCAGGACTCGTGCGCGTAGAACTCGGTCCAGCGGGTGACCGCCCGGACGACGCAGGTGGTCTCGTCGAAGCACTGCAGCGCCTTGGTGCCGAGCATCGAACCGGCCGCGCCGACGCCCTCGTAGTCGAGCGGGACGTCGAGGTGCTCGTCGGTGAACATCGGTGTCGAAGAGCCGCCGGGCGTCCAGAACTTGAGCCGGTGGCCGGGCCGCATCCCGCCGCTGACGTCGAGCAGCTGGCGCAGCGTGACGCCCAACGGGGCTTCGTACTGGCCGGGGTTGGCCACATGGCCGCTGAGCGAGTAGAGCGTGAAGCCCGGGGACTTCTCGCTGCCCATCGACCTGAACCAGTCCTTGCCCTTGTTCAGGATCGCGGGAACCGACGCGATGGATTCGACGTTGTTCACGACAGTGGGGCAGGCGTACAGGCCGGCCACCGCGGGGAAAGGGGGACGCAGACGGGGCTGTCCGCGACGGCCTTCCAGGGAATCCAGCAGCGCGGTTTCCTCACCGCAGATGTACGCGCCGGCGCCCGCGTGCACGATCACGTCCAGGTCGAGTCCCGACCCCAGGATGTCCTTTCCGAGGAAGCCCGCCGCATACGCCTCGCGCACGGCCTCGTGCAGCCGGCGCAGTACGGGCACGACCTCACCGCGCAGGTAGACGAAGGCATGGTGCGACCGGATCGCGTGAGCGGCGATCACGATCCCCTCGATGAGGGAATGCGGGTTCGCGAAGAGGAGCGGGATGTCCTTGCAGGTCCCGGGCTCCGACTCGTCGGCGTTGACAACGAGATAGTGCGGTTTGCCGTCGCCCTGCGGAATGAACTGCCATTTCATCCCGGTCGGGAAGCCGGCGCCGCCACGGCCGCGGAGCCCGGAGTCCTTGACGTAGGCGATGACGTCGTCCGGGGCCATCGCGAGGGCCTTGCGCATGCCCTCGTAGCCCTCGTGGCGCAGATAGGTCTCCAGCGTCCAGGACTCGGGCTCGTCCCAGAAGGCGGAGAGGACGGGGGCGAGGACCTTCTCGGGGCTGTTCGCGCCTCCGGCCTGCGGCCGGGGGGTGCCGCCGAACTCGGCTGCCACGGTCATCACTCCCCCTCCTCGCCCGTCGGGCCGGCGGCATCGTCGCTGCGGGGCGGAGCCCCTCCGTCCGGGGTGGTGGGAGAGGGGCCGGCCTCGTCGGGCGGGCCGTCCGCGGTGGTGCGCGGGGAGACGACGTGGTCCGCGTGGCCGGGGGCCACCTCGCCCTTGGCCAGGCGCAGTCCGATCAGGGAGGCGGGACCGGCGCCGCCGGTGGCCTCGACGGCGCCCGGGCGCCGGTCCGGGAAGCCGGCGAGCATCCGGGCGGTCTCCTTGAAGGTGCAGAGGGGGGCGCCGCGGGTGGGCCGGACGGTCCGGCCGGCCCGCAGGTCGTCGACGAGCTGCCGGGCGGACTGCGGGGTCTGGTTGTCGAAGAACTCCCAGTTGACCATCACGACGGGGGCGAAGTCGCAGGCGGCGTTGCACTCGATGTGTTCGAGGGTGATGGCGCCGTCCTCGGTGGTCTCGCCGTTGCCGATGCCGAGGTGGTGCTGGAGGTCGTCGAAGATGGCGTCGCCGCCCATCACCGCGCACAGGGTGTTGGTGCAGACCCCGACCTGGTAGTCGCCGCTCGGCCGGCGGCGGTACATGGAGTAGAAGGTCGAGACCGCGGTGACCTCGGCGGTGGTCAGGTCGAGCAGTTCGGCGCAGAAGCGGATGCCGGTGCGCGTGATGTGCCCTTCCTCGGCCTGGACGAGGTGCAGCAGCGGCAGCAGCGCCGAGCGCGAGCCGGGGTAGCGGGCGATCACCTCCCTGGCGTCCGCTTCCAGCCGGGCCCGTACGTCGGCCGGGTAGTCCGGGGCCGGGAGTTGGGGCATGCCCAGCTGGACGTCATTGCGTGCCGGAGTGGCGTTCACCGGTCGACGCCTCCCATCACGGGGTCGATGGACGCGACGGCGACGATGACGTCGGCGACCTGGCCGCCTTCACACATCGCTGCCATGGCCTGCAGGTTGGTGAAGGACGGGTCGCGGAAGTGCACCCGGTAGGGGCGGGTGCCACCGTCGCTGACCGCGTGGACGCCCAGCTCGCCCTTGGGCGACTCGACGGCGGCGTACGCCTGGCCGGGCGGGACCCGGAAGCCCTCCGTCACCAGCTTGAAGTGGTGGATCAGGGCCTCCATCGAGGTGCCCATGATCTTCTTGATGTGGTCGAGGGAATTGCCGAGGCCGTCGGGGCCCAGGGCCAGCTGGGCGGGCCAGGCGATCTTCTTGTCCGCGACCATCACGGGCCCGGGCTCCAGCCGGTCCAGGCACTGCTCGACGATGCCGAGCGACTGGCGCATCTCCTCCAGCCGGATCAGGAACCGGCCGTAGGCATCGCAGGTGTCGGCTGTCGGCACCTCGAAGTCGTAGTTCTCGTATCCACAGTACGGCCGCGTCCTGCGCAGGTCATGGGGCAGTCCGGCGGAGCGGACGATGGGCCCGGTGGCTCCGGTGGCCATGCAGCCGGCCAGGTCGAGGTAGCCGATGCCCTCCATGCGGCCCTTGAAGACGGGGTTGCCGGTGGCGAGCTTGTCGTACTCGACGAGGTTCCTGCGCATCTTCCTGACGAAGGCGCGCACCTGGTCGACGGCGCCCGGCGGCAGGTCCTGGGCCAGGCCGCCGGGGCGGATGTAGGCGTGGTTCATCCGCAGGCCGGTGATCAGCTCGAAGATGTCGAGGATCATCTCCCGGTCGCGGAAGCCGTAGATCATGATCGTGGTGGCGCCCAGCTCCATGCCGCCGGTGGCGATGCACACCAGGTGGGAGGAGAGCCGGTTGAGCTCCATCAGCAGCACGCGGATGACCGAGGCCCGGTCGGGCACCTGGTCGGTGATGCCGAGCAGCTTCTCCACGGCCAGGCAGTAGGCCGTCTCGTTGAAGAAGGGCGTCAGGTAGTCCATCCGCGTCACGAACGTCGTGCCCTGCGTCCAGGTCCGGTATTCGAGGTTCTTCTCGATGCCGGTGTGCAGGTAGCCGATGCCGCAGCGGGCCTCGGTGACGGTCTCGCCGTCGATCTCCAGGATCAGCCGGAGCACGCCGTGGGTGGACGGGTGCTGCGGCCCCATGTTGACGATGATCCGCTCGTCGTCGGACTTGGCGGCGCCCGCCGCGACCTCGTCCCAGTCGCCGCCGGTGACCGTGTAGACGGTGCCTTCCGTGGTCTCGCGGGGGGTTGCGCGGGACGCCTCGCTGGGAGTGCTCATCAGGTGTACGACCTCCGCTGGTCGGGAGCCGGGATCCGGGCGCCCTTGTACTCGACGGGAATGCCGCCGAGCGGGTAGTCCTTGCGCTGCGGGAAGCCCTGCCAGTCGTCCGGCATCATGATCCGCGTGAGCGCCGGGTGCCCGTCGAAGACGAGGCCGAAGAAGTCGTAGGTCTCGCGCTCGTGCCAGTCGTTGGTCGGATAGACCCCGACGAGCGAGGGCACGTGCGGGTCGGCGTCCGGGGCCGAGACCTCCAGCCGGATCAGCCGGTTGTGGGTGATCGAACGCAGGTGGTAGACGGCGTGCAGCTCGCGGCCCTGGTCGCCGGGGTAGTGGACGCCGCTCACGCCCGTGCAGAGCTCGAAGCGCAGCGCGGGGTCGTCGCGCAGCGTCCTGGCGGCGGCCGGCAGATGCTCCCGGGCGATGTGGAAGGTGATCTCGCCGCGGTCGACGACGGTCTTCTCGATGACGTTCTCGGGCACCAGGCCCTGTTCGTCCAGGGCGCCCTCCAGCTCGTCGGCGACCTCGTCGAACTCTCCGTACTCTCCCGCACCGGACGGTCCGCCGTACGGCCGCGCGCTCGCGCCGGGCAGCCGGACGGAGCGCACCAGCCCGCCGTAACCGGAGGTGTCTCCTCCGTTGTTGGCGCCGAACATCCCGTGGCGGGTGCCGATCACCTCGCCGGTGTCCGCGCGCTGCGCCGGGACGGCCTCGTCCGGCCGGTCCGGGGTCTCGGGGTTCTTCGGCTCGCTCACCGCAGCAGGCCCTTCTTTTCGGTCGAGAGGGGCATCTCGATCAGCGGGAGGGCCTTGAGCGCCGCTTCCTCCGCTTCATGGGCCGCCTGCACCTGATTGACCCCGAGCTTGCTGCTCTGGATCTTCTGGTGGAGCTTGAGGATGGCGTCCATGAGCATCTCGGGGCGCGGCGGGCAGCCCGGTAGGTAGATGTCGACGGGAACGATGTGGTCGACGCCCTGGACGATCGCGTAGTTGTTGAACATCCCGCCCGACGAGGCGCAAACCCCCATGGAAATCACCCACTTCGGGTTCGGCATCTGGTCGTAGACCTGCCGCAGGACGGGCGCCATCTTCTGGCTCACCCGGCCGGCCACGATCATCAGGTCCGCCTGCCGCGGGGAGCCGCGGAAGACCTCCATGCCGAAGCGGGCCAGGTCGTAGCGCCCGGCGCCGGTGGTCATCATCTCGATGGCGCAGCAGGCCAGCCCGAAGGTCGCGGGGAAGACCGACGACTTGCGCACCCAGCCCGCGGCCTGCTCGACAGTGGTCAGCAAAAAGCCGCTGGGCAGCTTCTCTTCCAGTCCCATTGGTGCCCCCTAGTCCCATTCCAGGCCGCCGCGACGCCAGACGTAGGCGTAGGCGACGAAGACGGTGAGCGCGAAGAGGAGCATCTCGACGAGCCCGAAAAGCCCCAGGGCGTCGAAGGTGACGGCCCAGGGATAGAGGAAGACGATCTCGATGTCGAAGACGATGAAGAGCATCGCCGTCAGGTAGTACTTGATCGGGAAGCGACCGCCACCGGACGGGTGTGGCGTCGGCTCGATTCCGCATTCGTACGCTTCGAGCTTGGCCCGGTTGTAGCGCCGGGGGCCGATGAGCGTGGCCATGACCACGGAGAAGATCGCAAAGCCTGCCCCGAGGGCTCCCAGTACGAGGATGGGCGCGTAAGCGTTCACCGTCCTCGCTCCCTTCAGTCGACGATGACTGGATGGCGGTCCGCTCGGGCTTACCGGCTGCCCCGTGGAGATCGTGCCTATGTGAGGCAGTTCACAAGCCCGAATGCCTGCATCTTATGCCCGTCGCTCTGTGATCTGCGACACGGGGTGCGGCAACGACTTTGTGATCTTCACCACCTGACGAAGGATCATGGAACCGGATGCCCGATGATCCCCTTACACGACGCTCGCCGGTGATCACTAGAGGTGATATTCGCCAAGGTTACCGCTGGTCAGGCCAGGCATCCCATTATCAAATGAGGTGCCGTGCAGGCAAATTGGCCCCGGACGAAACCAACTGATATACGCGGCGGGCCCGTAGACGTGATCCGCTCGTGACCCGGCCGTGATCGTCGGTACGTGCCTCGATTCACGAGCGCGCCGGACGGAGCCGGCGGACGGATGGCCGACTCCCGACCGGGCGACCGGCCGGCCACTCGGTCACGGGAACATAACGGACACTCACAAGTGACCTATCCCACGCGACGTGAAGCACTAAGTCCTTGACGCCCGGGAAGCCTTGGCGTGGCGGATGAGGAAGTGATAAGCGCCGCCAGGGCCCGCACGAAGCGCCAAATGCCGTGCGTAGGAACATGATCGCGAATTCCGGACATCGCGCGGGCGAGGCGACGGGCAGTCAAAAGTCCGTTTTATTCGTCGCGTACGCGTCAAGTGTGGCGTACTGCACCTTTGTTGGCAGCAACCTGCGGGGCCTGATAGCCGTGGTGCCATGTCCCCGAACGCACTCATACCCAGCCACCGGAAGCCCCGCCGTTCCGCGTCCTCGCGGGCCCTGCGTGCGGGCGTGACCGGTGGCTTCCTCACCCTCGCGGTAACCGGCGCCACCGTGCCGGCCAACGCCCTCGAGAAGTCCGTCTCCGAAACCCAGGAGATGCCCACCATCACGGCAGCACTGGCCACCAGTGCCACCGAGAGCGCGGACGCCGCCCAGCAGGCCGCGTTCGCCTACGAGCGCCAGGCGCTCCAGGACGCCGCGGCCGCCAAGGCCGACAAGGCGGCGAACAAGGCGAAGGCCGCCGCCGAGAAGAAGGCCCAGGCCGAGGCCGAGGCGAAGAAGGCCGCCGACGAGGCCCGCAAGGCCCAGGACGCCGCGCAGACCCGCGCCTCGCGCTCCGACGACCGCACCTCGCTCTCCACCTCCAGCAGCGCGACCGGCAGCGCCGCCGCCCTCGTCTCCTTCCTCAAGGCGCAGCTCGGCAAGGCGTACGTGCTCGGCTCCAGCGGCCCGTCCTCGTACGACTGCTCCGGCCTCACCCAGGCCGCGTTCTCCCAGATCGGCGTCAGCCTGCCGCGCGTCTCGCAGAGCCAGTCGACCGCCGGCACCCAGGTCAGCCTCAGCAACCTCCAGGTCGGGGACATCCTGTACTGGGGCAGCGCGGGCAGCGCCTACCACGTCGCCGTCTACGTCGGCGGCGGCAACTTCATCGGGGCCCAGAACCCGAGCACCGGCATCGTCGAGCGCCCGCTCAGCTACGACGAGCCCACCGGCGCGGTGCGCGTCCTCTGAGGCCGCCGCACCCCGGAGTGCCCTGAAGGGCCGCCCCTCCCCCGCTCGGGAGGGGCGGCCCTCTGCCGTAGGGGCCGGCATCCGGCAGCCGGACCGGCGTGCGTTTCGCGCCGCGCAGCGCACCGATCCGGTCAGGTACCGGCCGAACGGCCGTCCGCGCAGCCACCGATGCGCACCGCGCCCGTTGCACCTCTCGTCCTGTGTCGTAGTGCTGCCCGCCGGCATCCGGCGGGCAGCACTACGACGACCGCCATGCGGCAGCCGTACCGCCACTGATCAGCGACACGGCCCGCAGAGAGGAATCCGCACTCCGATGACCCCGTACCGCACCGGCCGGGCCACCGCCCGCCGCGCCGTCACCCGGGCCGCGCTGGCCACCGCACTGGCCACCGCGCTGGGCATGGGCGCCGTGCACACCGCCACCGCGTCCCCGGCCGCGCCGCCGCACGGCCCCGTCCCTGCCCCCTCCGCACAGCCCCGCGCCACCGGCCCCGGCGGCTGGAGCCAGGACGGACTCCGGCTCAGCGCCGACGACAACAAGAAGGTCGACGCGTTCCTCGCCCGCGCGCGTCGGGCGGAGCGCTCCATCAGCCCCCAGGTCCGCGCCGCCGCACTGCTCAGCCATGCCCAACTCATCGGCTTCGACCAGCGGCTGAAGTCCCCGGACTCGCTCAAGCGCAAGGTCGCCACCCGGATGCTGGAGACCCCCGGGCAGCCCGTGGAGACCTCGCTTTCCCAGATCAACGACTCGGTCCGCTACACACTTCAGTGGCCGACCGGGCAGTACACCCAAGGCGTCATCGTCGCCGCCGGACTGCTGTCCGCCTGGGGCAACGACAGCGCCCGCTGGTCCGACACCTGGGGCCGCGCCAAGGGCTACAAGGCGGTCAACTCCGCCTGGCGCGCACCCCACTCGGGACAGGTCTTCGAGGTCCAGTTCCACACCCCGCAGAGCAAGGCCGCCCAACTGGAGACCCACAAGATCTACGAGGAGCAGCGGCTGCCCGGCACCCCGCCGGAGAAGGTCCGCGAACTCCAGGCGAAGCAGGACGCGATCTTCGCGGCGGTGCCGGTCCCCGCGGGCGCCGACCGGCTGACCGCCCCGGCCCGCCGGACACCACTGCCCGCCCGGGCCAACGGGTTTCCCGTCAGCCGGTGATCGGCCGGTGATCGGCCGGTGATCAGCCGGTGAGGAACTCCAGCAGGTCGGCGTTGAGCCGAGCGTGGTGGCTGGCGTAGATGCCGTGGCCGGCTGTCGGGTACTCCTTGTAGACGGCGCCCGGTATCAGCTCGGCGGTACGCCGGCCGGTGACGTCGACCGGCGCGGAGAAGTCGGCCGCGCCGTGCACGATCAGCGTCGGGACGTCGATCCCGCGCAGCCCCGCCCGGTGGTCGGTGTGGAAGATCGCCTGCTGCACCTGGAGCGTCGCGTACGGCGCGCACGACAGGCACTGCGCGATCGTGAGGTCGACCATGAGGGGCGAGATGTCGTTGTCGCCCAGGTGGGTGGCGAAGAAGACCTGCGCCTGGCGGGCCATCCACCTGGGCCGGTCGGTCCGCAGCAGCGCGAGGGACGCCTCGAACGCGGCCTGTGGCACCCCGGACGGATTGTCGTCCGTCAGCTTCAGGAAGGGCAGCATCGCGGCGACGAACGCGGCGCGGGCGACCCGGCCGGAACCGTGCCGGGCCAGAAAGCGGGCGATCTCCGCACCGCCCATCGAGTGCCCGACGAGGGTGACCTCGCGCAGATCGAGGTGCTCCAGGAGGGCGGCGAGGTCGTCGGCGGTCGAGTCGTAGTCGTAGCCGGACGAGGGCCGGTCCGAGCGGCCGTGCCCGCGCCGGTCGAAGGCGACGCAGCGAAAGCCCCGCTCGACGAAGAAGGGGATCTGGTACTCCCACATGTCGGTGGGGAGCATCGCACTCGACACGAACACCAGCGTCTCGCCCTGCCCGTAGTCCTCGTACCAGAGGCGGGTCCCGTCGTGGCCCTCGAAGAACATGGCGTTTCCTCCCGTTACGTCGATCACGTCGACCAGTGCGTGACACCGACCAGGCTGCCGGGCCGGCGAGGTTGCCTCAATTACCTTGCGGGTCATGGGGGTTGGAACCGGCGGCGGCTTCGCCACCACCGACAGGAACGGTGCACCCGCCGCCGACGCCCACAGACCGGATCTCCACAGACCGGATGCCTACAGACTGGATCTCCACAGACCGGATCTCCGCAGACCGGATCTCCACAGACCGGATGCCTACAGACTGGATCTCCACAGACCGGATCTCCGCAGACCGGATCTCCACAGACCGGATCTCCACAGACCGGATCTCCGCAGACCGGATGTCCGCGTACCGCCTGTCCACAGGCTGTGCGGTACGCGGAAGGGCCGCCCCGTCCGGAGCGGCCCCGCGTCGGTCGTGCCTCGATCACCAGCCGGCACCGGCGGGTTGCCGGGTCGTGGCGTTGAGGCGGTTGAACAGGTTCGTCAGCCCGATGGTCAGGACGAGGGACGCCAGCTGGCGCTCGTCGAAGTGCCGGGCGGCCGCGTCCCAGACCGCGTCCGGCACCGGGTCGGACCGGTCGGCGAGGCGGGTGGCGTGCTCGGCCAGCTCCAGGGCGGCGCGCTCGGCGTCGGTGAAGTACGGCGCCTCCCGCCAGGCCGCCACCGCGAACAGCTTGTCGTCGGCGACCCCCGCCTTGCGGGCGCTCTTGACCCCGCCGTCGACGCAGAAGCTGCAACCGTTGATCTGGCTCGCCCGCAGGTGCACCAGCTCCAGCGTCTCCTCCGGCACCCCGCCGCTGCGGGTCGCCTTCGCCACGTTGAGAAGCGGCTGCATGGCCTCCGGAATGACCACCGCGGGGTTCTTCATCCGTGCATCCATCACTGCTCTCCTTACGGAATCCATCCGGCGAGCCCTGCTGGCTTCTCACCGTCACTGCACTGACGGATCCCGCACGGGGAGTGTGACGACGGACCGGCCCCTTTTTTCCGGGGACCGGCCCGCGGGCTTTCCGGGACCGGCCCGCGGTCCGCGGCGCGCCTGGTCGGAGGCGTTTCAGCGGGTGCCGCTCCGGGGGCTGAGGCTCGCGAGCCGCAGCCCGGGAAGCCACTGGGCGGCGAGCCGCGGCCCGGGAGTCCACTGAGCGACGAGCCGCCGCCCGCGAGACGTCACGCCTTCGGCGCGACCTTGCTCAGCCCGTTGATGATCCGGTCCATCGCGTCGCCGCCCGTCGGGTCGGTGAGGTTGGCGAGCATCTTGAGCGTGAAGCGCATCAGCAGCGGATGGGTCAGACCGCGCTGGGTGGCGATCTGCATGACCTTCGGGTTGCCGATGAGCTTCACGAACGCGCGGCCGAGGGAGTAGTAGCCGCCGTAGGTGTCCTTGAGGACCTTCGGGTAGCGGTGCAGCGCCAGCTCGCGCTGGGCGTACGTGGCACGGGCCTGCGCCTGCACGATGACCTCGGCGGCGATGGCGCCGGACTCCATGGCGTACGCGATGCCCTCCCCGTTGAACGGGTTGACCAGCCCGCCCGCGTCACCGACCAGCAGCAGGCCCTTGGTGTAGTGCGGCTGGCGGTTGAAGGCCATCGGGAGGGCCGCGCCGCGGATCGGGCCGGTCATGTTCTCCGGGGTGTAGCCCCACTCGGCCGGCATCGAGGCGCACCACGCCTTGAGGACCTCCCGCCAGTCCAACTCCTTGAAGGAAGCGGAGGTGTTCAGCACCCCCAGCCCCACATTGGAGGTGCCGTCGCCCATGCCGAAGATCCAGCCGTACCCGGGCAGCAGCCGGTCCTGGGCGCCGCGGCGGTCCCACAGCTCCAGCCAGGACTCCAGGTAGTCGTCGTCGTGCCGGGGCGAGGTGAAGTACGTACGGACCGCGACGCCCATCGGCCGGTCCTCGCGCCGGTGCAGCCCCATCGCCAGCGACAGCCGGGTGGAGTTGCCGTCGGCGGCGACCACGATCGGCGCGTGGAAGGTGACCGGGACCTTCTCCTCCCCGAGCTTGGCGTGCACACCGGTGATGTGGCCGGTCAGCTCGTCGACGATCGGCGCGCCCACGTTGCAGCGCTCGTAGAGCCGCGCACCGGCCTTCTGCGCCTGCCGGGCCAACTGCTCGTCGAAGTCGTCGCGCTTGCGGACCAGCCCGTAGTCCGGGAAGGAGGCGAGGTCCGGCCAGTCCAGCTGGAGCCGCGAGCCGCCGCCGATGATGCGCAGGCCCTTGTTACGGAGCCAGCCGGCCTCTTCGGAGATGTCGATGCCCATCGCGACCAGCTGCTTGGTGGCGCGCGGGGTGAGCCCGTCGCCGCAGACCTTCTCCCGCGGGAACGCGGTCTTCTCCAGCAGGAGGACGTCCAGGCCCGACTTGGCGAGGTGGTAGGCGGTGGCCGAGCCGGCCGGCCCGGCACCGACGACGATCACATCCGCGCTGTGCTCCGATCGCGGCGTGGTCACGGACGCGGTGACGGTCTCGGTCACGGACGCGCACGCGGACTCGGACTCGGTCACTGACGCGGACTCGGTCACCGACGCGGACTCGGACTCGGTCACGGCGTTGTCTCCCGGAAGTCGATATCTGGATATCTGGGTGCCGACCGGCACTGGGCACCTGCAGTCTATGGGGGCCTTGGTGATCGGAGACTGAAGGGTTGCCCCATGAAGCCCGCGCCCGGCAGGACCGGTGGCCGGCCCCGGCCGGTGCAGCCGCCGAACCGGCAGGGGCAGAACGGACGGTCCCCGAACGAGCAGGAGTCACAGGGGCAGTGGCCGAACGAGCAGGGGCCGAACGAGCAAAGGCCGTAACCCGGCGAACACGGCGAACACGGCGAACGCAGCCACCACAGCCAACATGGCCAACACGGCGACAAGGCGGCGGCACGGCGGCGAGAAATACCGCCCGGCCGCGTGCATCCATTGCCCTGCCCCGCACGTCTCACCAGTAAGCGGCATTCTCAAGTGACCGCACTGCAGGGGTATTTGGAGCATTCACTTTGAAAATCGGCATCAAAGGCATTAAGGGCATTCGTCGCGCTTCCGCGGTCGCCATCACCGCCGGAGCCGTCCTGACCGCCGGGGCGTTCACCTCCCCGGCACAGGCCGCCGCCCTCCCGACGCCCACGATCAACGCCCCCGGCGGCTTCGTGATGAACAACGGCACCGGGGCGACCCTCTTCAGCAAGACTGCGGACACCCGGCGCGCCACGGGGTCCACCACCAAGATCATGACGGCCCGGGTGGTGCTCGCGCAGAAGAACCTCGACCTGGATTCGAAGGTCACGATCCAGAAGGCGTACAGCGACTACATCGTCAACAACAACTGGGCCTCGTCGGCGCACCTGATCGTCGGCGACAAGGTGACGGTCCGTCAGCTCCTCTACGGGCTGATGCTCCCGTCCGGCTGCGACGCCGCGTACGCGCTGGCCGACAAGTTCGGCAGCGGCTCGACCCGGGAGGCCCGGGTGACGTCGTTCATCGGCCAGATGAACGCCACCGCCAAGAGCCTGGGGTTGAAGAACACCCACTTCGACTCGTTCGACGGCATAGGGCGTGGCAAGAACTACTCGACGCCGCGCGATCTGACCAAGATCGCCAGCAGCGCGATGAAGTTCTCCACGTTCCGCACCGTCGTCGGCACCAAGTCGACCAAGCAGAAGGTCACGACGCAGAGCGGCGGCTACCGCTACATGTCGTGGACCAACACGAACAACCTGCTCAGCAGCTACAAGGGCACCATCGGCGTCAAGACCGGCTCGGGCCCGGAGGCCAAGTACTGCCTGGTGTTCGCCGCCACCCGCGGCGGCAAGACGGTCATCGGCACGGTCCTCGCCTCGTCCTCGATCGACACCCGCACCGCGGACGCGAAGAAGCTGATGGACTACGCGTTCAAGAAGTAACCCCCAGGCTCCCGGGAGTCCTGAGGGAACCCGACTCCCGGGGGTCGTGACATACAGGGCTCCGGGGGACTCCCGGTAGCCCGGACAACTCAAAACCGAGGCCCGCTCGTCACGTACCTCCGGTACGAACGCGAGCGGGCCTCTCCATGGTGGCGCGATGACACTCCGGCACATCGGCCCGTTGGCGACGCATCGACACACCGACACACCAACACACCAACACACCGGAACATCGACGACACATCGACACTTGCCGGAACAATCGGTACGTCGGCTGACGGCCGGCACGTCGACTGACGGCACAATCCGTATGTTGACGGCACAATCCGTACGTTGACGCGCCGGCCGGCGGATCAGTCGGCGGGCTTCGTCCCCCGATGGAGCGCCACGACGCCACCGGTCAGATTGCGCCAGGCGACCTTGGTCCAGCCCACCGCCTGGAGCCGCGCGGCAAGTTCGGGCTGGTTGGGCCAGGTGCGGATGGACTCCGCGAGATAGACATAGGCGTCCGGGTTGCTGCTGACCGCCCGGGCCACCGGCGGCAGCGCCCGCATCAGGTACTCGGTGTACACGGTCCGGAACGGCGCCCACGTCGGCTCGCTGAACTCACAGATCACCACCCGCCCACCGGGCTTGGTCACGCGGTACAGCTCGGCCAGCGCCACGTCGGTGTCCTGGATGTTGCGCAGCCCGAAGGAGATCGTGACGGCGTCGAACACACCGTCCGCAAACGGCAGCCGCGTCCCGTCCCCCGCGGCGAACGGCAGCCACGGGTGCCGCTTCTTGCCCTCGGCCAGCATCCCGACGGAGAAGTCGCACGGCACGACGTACGCGCCGCTAGCCGCGAACGGCAGCGAGGAGGTGCCGGTACCGGCCGCGAGGTCGAGCACCCGCTCGGCCGGGCGAGCGGCCACCGCGCGGTCCACCTCCTTGCGCCACAGCCGCGCCTGCCCCAGGGAGAGCACGTCGTTGGTGATGTCGTACCGTGCCGCCACGTCGTCGAACATCGCGGCGACTTCGTGCGGCTGCTTGTCCAGGGATGCTCGGGTCACCCGGCCATTGTCCACCGTGCGACGACCGCCGCCCGCACCGGGCGGCACACAGCACCCGGACCCCACCGCGCTCGCGACCCGCCTGGTGGACAGTCGGCCAGAGGGCGGCCGGCCAGAGGGCGGCCAGAGGACGTTCGGCCAGAGGTCAGAGGACGTTCGGCCAGGGGACATTCGGCCAGAAGCCAGAGCGCGGCCGTCCGGCGATCGGTCAGCAGGGGACGGCCGAACCGCGCGCCCGCTGCTGGCCTGGGGCTGGTCGGGGACGGCCGTATGCCCCCCTCTGAACATCCGGGCGGTCCAGCGGTGCGTAGCGCATCGTGAGCGGCCGGTCCGGCCGTCCCCGCGCTCACGATCTTGCAGGGCTGAACCCCTCGCTCCGCTTCCCTTGACGCCGCCCTGACGGGCGGCAAGTCGGAGCTAATGGATCCCTAACGCCCAAATGTCCGATCACGGCCCCGCACCCACCCTTGGCACCCACCCTTGGCGCCTACCCCTGCACCCCTGACGCCTGCCCCTGCACCCCTCACGCCCACCTCCGCACACTTGCCGCCCACTCGGCACCGTGGCCGCGCTCGCCGCCTCCTCATATCCCGGCAACGATTACGTAGAGTGACTAGTTCCTTCCATTATTACACTCTGTGACGGTGGTGGGTGGTGGCTTTGTGCCGGGGCTCCGTGACGCGGGGTCAGCGGCGGCGGTGGACGAGGCGGCCGGCGATGACCGTGGCGAGGCAGGTGCCGTCCGGGGCGAAGATTGCGAAGTTGGCCGGGCCCCCGGCGGCCAGGGGGAGCGGGCGGGGGCCGGGCAGCTCTTCGATGCCGGATCGCCGGACGGCCGTGCGTACCGCGGGCCGGGCGAACGGGCCGGTCAGCGAGGTGGTTCCGGTCGCCAGCAGGCGTTGCAGGCCGCGGCGGGCGCTGGCTCCCCAGCGGGTCTCCGGCATGTCGAGTGCGGCCAACGCGGCCCCGGTCAGCGGCTCGCTGCCGAGTTCGGCGGCCTCGCGCGGGTCGGGGTGGTAGGTCGCCTCCAGGAAGGCGGCGCCGTCCGGTTCGTGGCGGCCCGGGGTGAGTACGCCGTCCCACTCCCGGACCCGTGCCCTCCCCCAAGCTCCCGGCTTCGCTTGAGCAGGGGGGACCCCCATGCCGTAGGCCGCCAGCAGTTCCTCGTACGGGCCGATGGCGGCCAGCCGGGCGCCGTCTACGACGACCGCGTGCCCGGGGGCCGGTTCGCCGCCCTCGGCGAACCGGACGGCGCGCACCCGGTGGAGCGTCAACACCCTTGGTCCAGCGGTTGGTTCGGGAGAGGCATGTGGAGGCGGGGGAGCGTGTGGAGGCGGGGGAGCGTAGAGAAGCGGGGGAGCGTGCGGAGGCGGATCGGCGCCGTGCGGTGCGCGCCCGATGGCCGGGCCTCACGCCGGCGGCAAGGCCGGCGTCGCGTCGGCTCGGGGTCGGTCACGGTCGGCTCGCCTCTACTGCGGGGCCCAGTGGGTTACGGGGTTCGGCCGGTTGCCGGGACCGGTTGGTCACGGGGTTCAGTCGGCTACTGGGACCGGTTGTTCGCGGGGGTCAGTTGGTCTCGATCAGCTTCAGTTCGGGGTGGGCGGTGCCGCCCTCGATGGCCGTGGACGAGAGGTGCGAGACGACGCGGTCGTCCACCGGGTCGTTGGCCGGGTCGTCGTGGACGACCAGGTGCTCGTACGTGGTCGCGCGCTGGGCCGGGACCCGGTCCGCCTTGCGGATCAGGTCGATGATCTCCAGGCGGTTGGAGCGGTGCTTGGCGCCGGCCGAGGAGACGACGTTCTCCTCCAGCATGATCGAGCCGAGGTCGTCCGCGCCGTAGTGCAGCGACAGCTGGCCGATCTCCTTGCCGGTGGTCAGCCACGAGCCCTGGATGTGCGCGACGTTGTCGAGGAAGATCCGGGCGATGGCGATCATGCGCAGGTACTCGAAGAGGGTGGCCTGCGTCTGGCCCTTCAGGTGGTTGTTCTCCGGCTGGTAGGTGTACGGGATGAAGGCGCGGAAGCCGCCCGTACGGTCCTGGACGTCGCGGATCATCCGCAGGTGCTCGATGCGCTCGGCGTTGGTCTCGCCGGTGCCCATCAGCATGGTGGAGGTGGACTCGACGCCCAGCTTGTGCGCCGTCTCCATGATCTCCAGCCAGCGCTCACCGGACTCCTTGAGCGGCGCGATGGCCTTGCGGGGGCGGGCGGGGAGGAGTTCGGCGCCGGCGCCGGCGAAGGAGTCGAGGCCCGCGGCGTGGATCCGGGAGATGGCCTCCTCGACGGAGACCTTGGAGATCCGCGCCATGTGCTCGACCTCGGAGGCGCCGAGGGAGTGGATGACCAGCTGCGGGAACGCCTTCCTGATGGCCGAGAAGTGCTCTTCGTAGTACTCGACGCCGTAGTCCGGGTGGTGGCCGCCCTGGAACATGATCTGGGTGCCGCCCAGTTCGACGGTCTCCGCGCAGCGGCGCAGGATGTCGTCGAGATCGCGGGTCCAGCCCTTGGCGGTGTCCTTGGGGGCGGCGTAGAACGCGCAGAACTTGCAGGCCGTCACGCAGACGTTGGTGTAGTTGATGTTGCGCTCGATGATGTACGTCGCGATGTGCTCGGTGCCGGCGTAGCGGCGGCGGCGTACGGCGTCGGCGGCCTGGCCCAGCGCGTGCAGCGGCGCGGAGCGGTAGAGGTCGAGCGCCTCCTCCGGCGTGATACGGCCGCCCTGTGCGGCGCGGTCGAGTACGGACTGGAGGTCGGCGTTCTCGGTCACCGGGGCGTCCCTTTCGGAGGCGGACAGACAGCGGACAGACACTGGGCACGGTGAGCGCGGTGAGTGGGGCGCTCCGTACTCAAGGACTGAACCAGCGTACGCCAGGGGGCCGACAGACTCGGGGGCGGCCGGGAGCCCCCTCCCGGCCGCCCCGCGGCACGGCCTCCGACACCCCGCGCCACGGCCTCGGACACCCCGCGCCCACGCGCCGGCCGGCCCGCGCCACCGCCTCAGCCGCTCTTCTCCAACGTCGCCTTCGGGGTGCCGCCCCGCTTGTCGTCGGAGGTGAAGGTGAGCGCGCCGTCCTTGCCGAGGGTGTACGTCACCGTGGACGTGTTGCCCGTGCAGCCCGGCCCCTGTGTGCCGTCCGAGCTCTCCTGGAGCACCAGTTCGGTATCGGTGGCCGAGAGCAGTTTCGCCTTCGCCCGGCAGCGCACCAGCAGCGCGTCATAGGTCGTACGGACCACGAACTCCCCTTGGTGGCCGGCCTTGATGACGCTGGTCATGGAGCCGTTGGGGATGCCGTTGGCCATCGTGATGCCGCCGCTCCAGGTGCCGAGGAAGGAGTGCGGGACGTCGCCGACCGCTTCGCCGGTTCCTTGGCCGGTTCCTTGGGCCGGCTCGGAGGGCTGTGCCGACGCGGTGTGCCCGGAGGGCGGCTGGGTGGCGGTGGCGCCGTTGCCGCCGCCGTTCCTCATCAGCGTGAAGACGAACCCGGCGGTCGTCGCGGCGGCCAGTGCGCCGGCCACCGAGAGCACCAGCGTGCAGCTCACCCGCCGCGGCCGGTCCCTGCCGCCGACGGCACCGGCGAGCGCGATCCGCCGCTCCTTGGGGGCGGACGGCGACGACGGGAACGGGGACGGCGACGGGGGCCCGGTCGGCAGATCGGCGACGGCGGCGGCATCGGGCGCACTCGGGACGGCGGCGGCATCAGAGGTGCTCGCGACGGCGGCAGCGCCGGAGGGATCCGCGCGGTCGGCAGCACCGCCGATGTCGGTGGCACCGGAGGCGTGCGGAGTCGCCGGTGGCGCGCCGGCGGACGGCCAGGCGGTCTCCGGCGGTGCCACGGACGGAGGCGTGGACGAAGACGTGGAGGGAGGCGCGGAGGGAGGCGTGGGCGTGAGCGGTACGGAGGGTGGGGCGGCCGGGGTCGGGCGCGGGAGCGGCGTGCCGAGGCCGCCGGGCCGGTCCGCGGGGGCCTCGGCCTCGACCTGTACCGGTGCGTCGAAGGGGATCAGCCCGGACACCGCCCCGTACGACGGATCCGGCGGCCCGAACGTCCCGCTCGGCACCCCCGCCGTCCCCGCCGTCCCCGCCGCCCCGGGAGCCCCCGCCCGCTCTTCCCGATCCTCCTGGTGTTCCCGAACCTCCCCCTGCTCCCGCTGCTCCACCTCAAGGTTCAGCAGTTCCACCGCCTGCCGGCTGACCTGCTCGACAACGGGTGCGGGCAGCCAGCCGTCGCGCACCAGCCCGGCCGCGCCACCGATCCGGTCCCCCGCGAGCCGGGCCGCGACCCCCTCGGGGGCGGGCCGCCGCGCCGGGTCCTTGGCGAGGCAGCCGGCCACCAATTCCCGTAGTTCACCGTCTAGTTGGGGTCCCAGTTCCGGTTCCTCGTGCACTACCTTGTAGAGCAGGGAGGCGGACGAGTCCCCGGGGAACGGGGGGACGCCGGTGGCCGCGAAGGCCAGTACCGCCCCCAGTGAGAAGACGTCGGCGGCGCCCGTCGCGCCCTTGCCCAGGATCTGCTCGGGCGCCATGTAGCCCGGTGACCCGACCGACACCCCGGTGGCCGTCAGGGAGGCGGTGCCGTCCGTCGCGCGGGCGATGCCGAAGTCGATCAGCAGCGGCCCGTCCAGGGTCAGCAGGACGTTGGAGGGTTTGACGTCGCGGTGGACGAGCCCGAGGGCGTGCACCGCGGTCAGCGCCTCGGCCAGTCCGGCGCCCAGGGCGCGTACGGAGTGCTCGGCCAGCGGCCCGAACGCGCCGACCGCCTGTGCCAGTGAGGGGCCCGCCGCGTAACCGGTGGCGATCCACGGAACGGAGGCGTCCGGATCGGCGTCCAGTACGGGCGCGGTCCAGGCGGCGCCCACCCGCCGGGCCGACTCGATCTCCCGCCGGAAGCGCGCCCGGAACTGCTCGTCGGCGGCGAACTGCGCGTGCACGACCTTGACCGCGACGGTCCGGCCGCCCGCGCTGCGCCCCAGATAGACCCGCCCCATGCCGCCCGCGCCGAGCCGGCCGAGCAACCGGTATCCGCCCAGGACCCGTGGATCTTCCCCTGCCAGCGGCTCCATCGCCCCTCCCCCTCATGACGGCGCCCCAAGCTTATGGCTCGCGCCCTGCCCCGGACCGGAAACGCCGATGACCCACGCGAGCTCTGATCACCGAAGCCAGCACTGATCACCCACGCGAGCACTGATCACAGACGCCAGCACCGACCACCAACTCCACTGGCGCTCACCGACGCCAGCGGTGCTCACCAACGCCAGCGGTGCTCACCCACGCCAGCAGCGCTCACCGACGTCAACGCCGTACACGCCGATCACCCACGTACACGCTTATGACCCACGTCATGCCCCGTTGCGGAAACCTTCGCCCCGTTTTCCGCATCAAACAGGACACAAGTCGGCCCTCCCGCCCGACCTTTCCGCCCCCAGCGGTCCTGCCCTGCGACAGCGCCCCACGCCGCCGCGCGACCCTCCGGAGAACGCCGTGCACCACCGCCCGCGCCCGAAGTTCCGCCGCCGGGGTCGCCGTACGTCCGAGAGCCCCCGGCCCAAGTGGCGGCTCTCCCTGCTCACCGCGTTCATCGCCATCCTGGGGCTCGGCGCGTACCCGGCGGTCAAGTACATGGACGTCCTCAACGACACCGGCGAGCCGATGTCGTTCAGCCAGACCATCCCCGACGGGGTGCCCGGCCCGCCGCAGCCGGCCGCCGCCGACCCCTCCGTACGGATGCCGACCGGCCCGCGCGCGCAGTTCCGTACGGCAAGCACGCTCAGCGACGGCACGAAGATCGGCGTGACGACCCTGCACGGGAAGAAGTCCGGCTTCACCGGCGACGTGTGGGTCTGGGCCCCGAAGGAGTACTACGAGGACCGCTACCGCAGCAGCGCGTTCCCCGTTCTGCTCGCCCTGCCGGGCAGCTACGGCTACCCGACCAACTACTGGACGGGCCCCGACCTCAAGCTCCAGCGCACCATCAGCGACCTGGTGGCCCAGGGCCGCAGCAAGCCGTTCATCGTCGCCATGCCGGTCCTCAACCCCGGCAAGCGCTACTACGACGGCAGCGACATCCCGGGGCAACCGAAGATGGGCACCTGGATTTCCGACGACGTCCCCGACCTGGTCAAGGCCAACTTCCGGACCTTCACCTCGCGCGACGGCTGGGCGATCATGGGTTCCTCGTCGGGCGGTTTCGTCGGCCTCAAGCAGGTCCTCCAGCACCCCGACCGCTTCAAGGCGGTGATCGCCAGCGGCCCGGACACCCGCCCCGACTCCCCTCTCTGGCGCGGCCACGAGAAGGAGAAGCGGGCCAACGACCCGGAGCGCCTGGCCCGGCAGCTCGCCGCCCGCCCCGGCGCCCCGGACGTCTACCTGCAGTTCCAGATCGGTACGCGGGAGAGCGGCCGGGCCAATCTGGAGCGCTTCATCCGGCAGTACGCCAAGGGGCCCGTGAAGGCGCACCTGCACGTCATCGAGGACGGCGGGCACGACGCCAAGAGCTACATCAGGGGCATGCGGGACGCGAGCCTGGAGGCCATCAGCAAGGTCCTCAGCGGCCCGACGCCCTCCCCCTGAGGCCGGTGGCGCCGCGCTGCGCTGCGCTGCGGCCGACGTACGCGGGACGCCGCCGGCCGCGGCCATCACGCCCGGCGGCCGTCACGCCCGGCGCGCCCCGGCCAGCAGCTCCACCGACACATCGGCCGGGAAGCCGGTCGTCGGACCGACCCGGCGCGCGAACTCGGTGACGCCGCGCAGCTGATCCGCTCCGAACCGGAAGTCGAGCGTGGTGAAGTACCGCTCCAGCACCGCCTCGTCGAAGTGCTCCCAGCGGGCGGCCTGCTCGGCGACCTTGCCGACCTCCTCCAGCGACAGGTCCCGCGAGGCCAGGAACGCCTCGTGCACCTTCTCGACCACCTCCGGCTCGCGCTCCAGGTAGTCCCGCCGGGCCGCCCATACGGCGAAGACGAACGGCAGCCCCGTCCAGTCCTTCCACATCTGGCCCAGGTCGTGCACGTCCAGCCCGAGCTTGGGCCCGTCGTGCAGGTTGGCGCGCAGCGCGGCGTCGCCGATCAGCACCGCGGCGTCCGCCTCCTGCATCATCAGCCCGAGGTCCGGCGGGCAGCGGTAGTACTCGGGCCGCACCCCGATCTTCTCGGCGAGCAGCAGCTGCGCGAGCCGTACGGAGGTCCGCGAGGTCGACCCGAGGGCGACCCGGGCGCCGTCCAGCTGCTCCAGCGGCTTCTGCGAGACGATCACGCAGGACATCACCGGCCCGTCGCAGCCGACCGCGAGGTCGGGGAAGGCGACGAGGTCATCGGCGGCCCGCAGGAATTCGACGAGCGTGATCGGCGCGATGTCGAGATCCCCGCGCACCAGCTGTTCGCTGAGCTTCTCCGGGGTGTCCTTTGTCAGGTCCAGGTCGAGCAGAGTGCCCGTACGCGCCAGGCCCCAGTAAAGGGGCAGGCAGTTCAGGAACTGGATGTGGCCCACTCGCGGCCGGCTGCGACGGTGGCCGGCGTCGGCTCCTGCGGGTGCGTCTGCGGGTGCGTCTCCGAAGGTTGAATTGTCCACATGCGGAGGCTAGACCCGCTCTCCTCGGCGCAACACGGCGGGTCCAGGTATGACCTTTCACGCTCTCGGCTAAACGTGATCTTTGGCTCTTCCGCCTCAGGAGCGCATCATGCTACGCTCAGCGCAAGTTGCAGTTTGGTTTCCCTTGCAGTACAGAGCCTGCGGAGCATGTAACCCGCAGGCTTTTGTAGTTTTCAGACTTGTTTGCAGGTTCTGGAGCAGGGCAACCCTTTGGCCCAAGGAGGGCTCATGGCTACCGGAACCGTCAAGTGGTTCAACGCTGAAAAGGGCTTCGGCTTCATCGCCCAGGACGGCGGCGGCCCGGATGTCTTCGTCCACTACTCGGCGATCAACGCCTCTGGCTTCCGCTCCCTTGAGGAGAACCAGCAGGTTAACTTCGACGTCACGCAGGGTCCGAAGGGCCCGCAGGCGGAGAACGTCACGCCGGTCTAAGTTGCCCGGTCAGACCTTTACCTATTAGGTCGACTAGTAGTACCCAAGGAGCCCCGCTCCTCCTTTCGGGAGGAGATCGGGGCTCCTGCCTTTTGCCCGCCCGCCCTTTGCGGACGCGGTTTTAATGGCAGCTACATGAACTTTTCCCGTCGGCCGCATTGCGCCGCGAGAAACGCGGGAACAGCCCCTCTCCGGCCCGCCCCTCCGGAGAAAACCGATCCTTGTCGCGGAATTAACGCCCCGGAACGATCACTCGGGGGCGGGGCGGAGCCGACCGTTCCGCCATGAACCGTTCACGACGAGTGCCGACAGGCCCCGGTCCGCGGCACCCCCGGAGCCCGCTCGCGGTGGAGTTCCGCCTGATTACGGAAAGTGGTCGCATGGCCACATGACACGGCCTACCGTGGGCAGAATGAGCGAGAACATGCCTCCGCAGAAGCCCTGCCCCGACTGCGGCGGCGCGGGCACCGTGGAGTGGGAGACCCCCGGCGGCCACAAGGTCACCACACAGTGCTCCGGCTGCGCCGGCACCGGAACCGTCCTGGCATAGAGGAGGCAGACCATGGCGGCCTTCAGCAGAAACGGCAAGCCGGTCGGCCTGGACGCCCAGTACGTCGGCAAACTGCCCTGCGCCGGCTGCGGGTTACGTCCGATGAAGCTGCCCGGCCGCGACGGCGGCGTCTGCATCCCCTGCTACGCGGAGGAGCGCACGGCCGCCGGGCGCCGGGCCGCGTCGGCCGGCTCCTGGGTCGCCGCGAGCTTCGTCGGCGACCCGTGCCTGGCGTGCGGCTCGCGCTCCGTCGACGCGAACGGGTGGGCGTTCTGGTGCAACTCGTGCCAGATGCAGACGGCTGTTGCCTTGCCGCCGCGTTGAGGCTCAGCAGTCGCCGGAGGCGGCGATGGCTCCAATGAAGGCGCCCCAGGCGGCAGTTGAGAAGGTGAGGGCGGGGCCCTGAGGGGCCTTGCTGTCGCGGACGGGGACGATGCCGGGGGTGCCGTCGGCGACCTCGACGCAGTCCCCGTCGGAACCGTTGCTGTAGCTGCTCTTACGCCAGCGAGCGCCGCCGGGGAACCCCTCGGCCACCTCTATGCAGGCTCCGCCATCACCGTTGCTGTAGCTGCTCTTGCGCCACCGGGCACCAGTCAAGTCAATCCGGTTGCTTGCCATTTCGATAGTCCTCTGCCGCTGCCTCGATGGTGGCCAGGGACGCCTCAGGCGGCATTGCGGCGGCCCTGAGCCGATCGTATGCCTTGCGGTACCTCCTCACGAGGGCCGGATCGTCAGTGGTGGCACCGCTGTACGACGATTCGGTGTAGACGAGGGGCGGGGCGTCGAGGAACGTCAGGATGATCGCCGGGCCGAGCATGAGCGGGTGCGGGCCACTGTTCCACGGAATGACCTGCACAACGATCCGCCGCCGCCTCACCAACGCCGCGATGCTATCCAGCTGTTCGGCCATCTCCCCTGGCGGAAGGATGGACTGTCGCAGCAATGACTCGTGCAGGATTGCCCAGAACTCTGGAGTCTTGTGGTCGCTCTCGAAGAGGCACGCACGAGCCAACCGGGCGTTGACCTTCTCTTCCACCTCTTCTTCGGTCGCGTTGGGATGTTCCGCCAGCACCAAGGCCCGTCCGTACGGCGCGGTCTGCAACACACCAGGGATGAGAGTGGGGGCCCAGTCCTCGATGGTGTCCGCGTGCTTCTCGGCTTCGAGGATCCGCTCGAAGTACTCCGCATGCCCCGCCCGCCGCGCCTTGCGCACATCCGCGCAGCGGCGTTCGAAGTAGCCGTCGGTCTTCAGGAGGCGGTCCACGTGGCAGGCGAGTTCGACCGGCATGCGGCGCTTGCCGTGTTCGATCTCGCTGAGGTACGTCTCGCCGAAGTAGCTGCCTTCGACGGTCTCCCTGAGCGTCAGGCCGGCCGCTTCGCGCTTCCAGCGCAGTTCGGCGCCGTAGAAGGCCGGGACGCTCGCGGAGCCGTCAACATCCTTGCGTGCGGGCATGGTTCACCTTTCCACCATTCGCTCAGCGAGGTCGGATTCCCTTCCACGCTACGCGGACTCGACGCCACTCTGTGAGCAGTTCGTCACCATGCGCACAGAAGGGTCCACGCCCATGCCACACCCCACCCCCGCCCCCGATGACGTGCACGAGTGTGCGGAAGGGCTCCGTTCCGCGTTGCGGGAGAACGGGATCACGCTGCCGTCCCTGGGGGTCGAGCTGCCGTCGTTCGCGGGGAGTTATCCGCCGCCGCTGGTCGCGCTGGGCAACTGCAACACGGCCACCGCGCGGCGGCTGGCCGAGGTGCTGCGCAAAGCGGCGGCGCGGTGACCTCGCCCTGCAAGCCGCTCACCGTGGAGCTGCTTGCCGTGCCGAAGGAAGTCCCCGTGCTGCGGCGCACCCTGCGTGCGCATCTCGGCAGGGTGTGTCCCGAAGTCGAGCTGTGCGTCAGCGAGTTGCTCGGTAACGTCATTCGCCACGTCGGCGAGGGCTCCCCGGTGACCGTTCACGTCGCCGTCCGCGCCGATGGACGTAGGCGGATCGAGGTGACCGATCCGGATCCCCGGGCGCTGCCCGTGCTGCTGCGGGCGGCGGCCGACGACGAGAGCGGGCGGGGGATGGCGCTGCTGGATGCCGTGGCGCTGCGGTGGGGCGTGCGGCAGGGGGAGGCGGGCAAGACGGTGTGGTGCGAGGTCGCCGACCCGTAGCGCGGGTACGGCGAAAACCCCGTGCCACCTCCCCCACAGAGGTGACACGGGGTTCTAGTTTGACGTGCGGAGAGTCACAGCTCCATACCGGGGGTTACTGGCTTTCGTAAAGCTGGTCTATCTCTTTTGCGAAGTCGCGGGCGACCAGGGCGCGGCGGAGTTTGAGGGAGGGGGTCAGATGCCCGGTTTGCTCGCTGAAGTCCGCCGGGAGGACGGCGAAGCGGCGGATGGACTCGGCGCGGGAGACGAGTTTGTTGGCGTCGTCGACGGCGTGCTGGATGTCGGCGAGGAGGCGTTCGTCCCGGACGAGTTCGGTGAGCGGGGTGTCGCGTTTCCTGGTCATCTGGCGCCAGTGGGAGAGGCCGTCGGGCTCCAGGGTGATCAGCGCGGTGACGTACGGGCGGTTGTCGCCGACGACCATGCACTGGCCTACGAGGGGGTGGGAGCGGAGGCGGTCCTCCAGGGGCGCGGGGGCGACGTTCTTGCCGCCGCTGGTCACGATGATCTCCTTCTTGCGGCCGGTGATGGCGAGGTAGCCGTCGGCGTCGAGGGCGCCGATGTCGCCGGTGGGGAGCCAGCCGTCCCGGTCGGTCGCCGGGCGGGCGGCGCCCAGCTCGGCGTCCCAGTAGCCGGAGAAGACGTGGCCGCCGCGGAGCAGGATCTCGCCGTCGTCGGCGATGCGGACGGCGCTGCCGGGGAGCGGCCAGCCGACCGTGCCGATGCGGGGGCGGAGGGGTGGGGTGACGGTGGCCGCGGCGGTGGTCTCCGTCAGGCCGTAGCCCTCGAAGATCTCGATGCCGGCGCCGGAGTAGAAGGCGGCGAGGCGGTGGCCCAGGGGGGAGCCGCCGCAGATCGCGTAGCGGACCCGGCCGCCGAGGGCGGACCGGATGCGGCGGTAGACGAGGGGGTCGTAGAGCTTGCGGGCGGCCCTGAGGCCGACGCCGGGGCCGGGGCCGGTGCCGTGTTCGCGGGCCTCGACCGCCTCGCCGTAGGCGCGGGCTATCCGGGCGGCGCGGTCGAACGAGGCGGCGCGGCCCATTTTCTCGGCGGTGGCGCGGCCGGTGTTGAAGACCTTCTCCAGGACGTAGGGGATGGCGAGGAGGAAGGTGGGCCGGAAGCCGGCGAGGTCGGCCAGCAGTTCGTCGGTCTGGATGCTGGGGGCGTGGCCGAGGCGGACCCGGGCGCGCAGGCAGCCGACGGCGACCATCCGGCCGAAGACGTGCGAGAGGGGCAGGAAGAGGAGGGTGGCGGCGGGCTCGTCGCTGACGGACCGGAAGACGGGGTGCAGCAGCTCGACGGCGTTGTCGACCTCGGCGAAGAAGTTGGCGTGGGTGAGGGCGCAGCCCTTGGGGCGGCCGGTGGTGCCGGAGGTGTAGACGAGGGTGGCGAGGGCGGGCGGGGCGACGGCGGCGCGGCGCGCGTCGACGGCCTCGTCGGGGAGGTCGCGGCCGGCGTCGACGAGCTGGGCGACGGCGCCGGTGTTGAACTGCCAGAGGTTGCCGAGCGCGGGGAGGTGGGTGCGGACGGCGCTGATCAGGCGGGCCTCGTCGACGGTCTCGACGACGCAGGCGCGGGCGGCGGAGTCCTGGAGGATCCACTGCGCCTGGTAGGCGGAGGAGGTCGGGTAGATGGGGACGGTGACCAGGCCGGCGGCCCAGGCGGCGAAGTCGAGGAGGGTCCATTCGTAGGTGGTCCGCGCCATGATCGCCAGGCGGTCGCCGGGTTCCAGGCCGTGGGCGATGAGCCCTTTGGCCACGGCGCGCACTTCGCCGGCGAACTCGGCGGCGGTGATGTCGCGCCAGGCGCCGCTGGGCTGCCGGCGGGAGAGGACGGTCTCGTGCGGGGCCTCGGCGGCGTTGGTGAAGGGGATGTCGCCGAGCGAGCCGGTGCGGACGGGCGGGGCGAGTGGCGGGACGGAGACCTCGCGGACGACTCCCTCGACCAACACCCGGTGGGGCTGGACGAGTTGGGGGACGGCAGGGGCAGGTGCGGGGGGTGCACTGTCCTGGTTGAACACGAGCGGCTCCTCGTTTCTCCGGTGACGTGCGGGGGGTGGCGGGGACGCGGGGCGGGGCGGGCGGGGTGCCGGGCGGCAGTGGCAAATGGCGGTATCCGATTTGCGGCGGGCGGTGGTGCCGGTTCGGCCGGGAGCGCCGCGGGGCCGGGGTCCACGGGACCGGTTCCGCCGCGCCGGCCGCGTCGCACCGGCGCCACCGGACCGTGAATTCCGCAGGATTCCAGCCCTCGGCCCCCTCCGACCCCCCAATGACCCGTCAGTAACCTTACTTCCGGGTAAATTTACGCCGGAGCTCCGGTGCGGCCAAGAGCCGTACACGACATCCGCACACCGCGCGCCTCGTCCTTTCGACCGGGTGAACCTTGTCCAATGTTCCGATGTGTCCGTATTGATCCGGAAATAGCTTGGAGTGCGTCGGTTTGCCGACACCACTTCACGCGCATCGCACATCGAGAAGGGTTACGAGCTCCATGAAGACCACCCGCATCTCCCCCGCCTCGCGCATCTCCCTGCGTGCCATCTGCACCGCCGCCCTGCTCGCCGGGGCCATGGCCGTCCCGGCCGCCGCGTTCGCGGGCACGCCGGGGCAGCAGGAACGGCCCGCGTCCACCGGCGCCGCGCACTCCGCACCCCAGGCGCCGGCCAAGGGCAAGGTCAGGGCCGTCGACATCGGCGGCGGCATGGAGGCCGTGATCCACAACGGGGTCTGCGACCTCCAGGCCATCGGCAGCGGCCGGCCGTTCGCGACCCTGCGGAAGGGGCAGAGCTACACCAACGGCATCCACGTGTACTTCGACGGCCGGAACGTCAGCGCCAGGTCGCAGGGCGAGCGCACCCACGGCAAGGTCAAGCCGAACCCGGCCCGTACGGTCAGGCTGTCCAACGGCGCGCAGGCCACCGTCCAGAAGGTCAACGGCAGCTACACGGCGAAGATCCAGGTCAGGAACAAGCGGATCGCCACCCTCGACTCGGCCCACCGGTCCGTCACGCACCAGGGCGTGCGCTACACGGTGAACCCGAAGGACGGGAAGGTGGCGGTCCAGCGCATGAAGAAGCGTCAGATGCTGCACCGGATGACGCACCGGGTGATCCACGTGCGGGCGCACCACCTCCAGAGGCCGCACTTCCAGCGGCCGGTGACGAGCTACGCGCAGACGCCCGCGGCGAGCCCCGCGCAGCCGACGGCGAACTACGCGACCTACGCGAGCCCCGCGCAGCAGCCGGTCACGGGCCAGACGCCGTTCGGCGGCCAGGCACAGACGCCGATGTACGGCCAGGCGCAGACGCCGATGGTGGGCCAGGCGCAGACGCCGATGTACGGCGGCGGGTGGATGCACCGGTCCCGGCACGGTGCGTCGGCGGGCGCGATGGCGATGTCGTACTCGGCCGCGGGCTCCAGCTCGGGCCGCTGACGGGACGGTCGCGGGTGTGACCGACGCGGCGCCGGGGCCGGCTGCTCAGCCCCCCGGCGCCCAGCGCTCCCCGGCCATGAGGCGCCCGAGCCCCGCCCAGACGAAGTTCATCAGCGTGGCCGCGGTGTCCTTGGCCGTCGGCCGCTCCCGTTCGCCGGAGAAGCCGAAGGCCGAAGTGCCGTCGGCGGTCCGGGCGTTGGCCCACTCCGCGAGCGATTCCGCGGCGCCGACCAGGGCGTGCGCCAGGCCCGCCACCTCGCGGTCGGCCAGTTCGCCGTCGCAGCCGGCCTCCTTCGCGGCGGCGCCGATCAGCACGGTGACGAACCGGACGATCTCCGCCCGCATCGCGGCCACCTCGACCGCGAACGGCTCCCCCTGCGTACGCGCCTGCTGGTGCAGCACCGCCCACCCGTCGGGGTGCTCGGCGGTGTGCGCGAAGAACCCCTTCAGCCCGCTCCACAACTGCCGGTCGGCCGCCGCGTCCGGTTCCACGGCCGCCGTGACGGCCGCCACCAGCGCCGCCGACTCGCGCCGGATGACCGCGCTGAACAGCTCCTCCTTGGAGTTCAGATAGAGGTAGACCAGGGGCTTGGAGACCCCGGCCCCTTCGGCGATCTCGTCCATCGAGGCCGCCCGGTACCCGCGCCGCGCGAACGTCCGCACCGCGGCGTCCAGCATCTGCTGTTCCCGGACCGGCCGCGGCACCCGCTTGCTCTTCGCAGCTCCCACCCTGAATACCCCTCCATCATCCGCCCCCTTTACGGCATTTACCGCAAAGTAAGTTTACGATCTTCACTCTCCACACCCGGCAAGTTGATGACATGATCCCGACCATAGCGAGACGATACGTACCGTTACGTTGAGCCGGCACACGACGCCCGGACCGCACCCCGCTCCCCCACGCCCGGGAGGTCCCCGCCCGCAGCACTTCGTCGACGCCGCCCCCGGCATCGCCTGCGGCCCGGACGGCCTCGGCATCGCACACGCGCATCTCGTCGGGCTGTCATTGGGCGGCATGCTGACCCAGATGACGCTCGCCGACCACCCCGACCGACTGCTCAGCGCCACCCCCATGGGCACCAGCGCCCTCAGCACCCTCCCGCACACCCCGCCGGACGGCGGCACGGTGCCCGTCGAGGAGCCGCCGGGCACCGCGCCCGAGGTCCTGGAGACGTGGGCCCGACCGGCGGCGGATCCCGGCCGGGAGGCGGGTATCGCGCGCCGGATCGCACACTGGCGGGTACTCGACGGTGGTCAACTCCCTTTCGGCGAGGAGTACTTCCGCATCCTGGAAGGATGCCATCGCGCGCACCGGGCACCACCGCGATGGCACCGCCCACGGCCGCGCCGGCGACGGCGGGACGCTGCGGCACGGCGGCTCCTGGGCCGGGGGCGCTTACGACGCGATACGCGATATTGGAGATCCGCCGTAGGCGGTCGGCGGCCGAGTTCTGTTGCGACCGTTCCGGGCCAGCTATCCGATTCCGGCGATCAGGGCTGTCGCGGACAGCGCCAGCGCGCCCAGGCCGCCGACGATACCCGCGATCATGGCATCCCGGCGGTCAGCCGCCCCGCTCAAGTGAGTCCGTGCGGCGAATACGAAGGTGAGCCCACCAGCCACGAACCAAGGTCCCCAGAGGTAGGTGTACCAGCGGCTGACCGGCAGCAGTTCCGGGGCGAGTGCGATGACGTGTGTCTGTACAAGCAGTCCCTGCCCAACAAACAATGCTCCATGCCATACGAGCAGTACCCCCGCGCCCCACGCGGTCAACTGCAGGAGGCGATTCATGCCGCGTCCCCACGTGCGGCGGCGCACCAGAGAAAGGCCAAGCATTCCGCCGACGACTTTGAGTACTCCGGTCACCCACAACACCGTGATGAAGCCGGGATTTCGCTCTCGTGCCAGCTCGACCAGTGACGGTGAGATCGTGGACGCGGCCCCGGCCAGACCGCCCATCGCCCAGTAGAAGCTGGGAACGGCGAACGCGAACCCCCACACGGCAGCGGCATACCCAGGCCATCGGGCCAGGGAGCTCGCCGTTTCACGACGCAGACTCGTGATCGCAATTGTGCCCTGCCCGTCAAACGGCTCATACGCTGTATCGGCAGTCTAGCCATGACCTGACGGTGACCTCACGGGTTGGTGATGTTGTGAGGCTCGCATGGTCACCGTCACCTATCGGTACGACCCTGAGGATGTGACTCAGTGTCCGTTCTGCCGTCGAGATTTGGGAGCGTACTCAATTCCCGTGCAGCAGTCCGCTGTTCAGCCACTTGCCCATTCGTAGCAGTCGAGGTTGCGACTGCCGTGTGACAGCGTTCGTGGATGGTGCCGCCGCGGGGCGGCGATGCACATGACGGCCCGTCAGCGTCCGCGTGCTGCTGGCGTGAACGGAATGCCGGAGAGCATCCCACGCCGTCCCACCACCAGCGATTCCCCGAGGAAGCTCACCCCGAGGGAGAGCTGGACCGGGCGGGCACCTTCATGCATGCCCATCCTCACCGCGAGAACGTTGAAGCCCGCCATGGCCACCAAGCTGCCCACCATGACGAGAAAGGTGCGCCCGGTATAGCGCTGCCACAAAGCGCCGTTTCTGTCGGTGAGTTCGATGGTCGTGCCGCGCAGTGCGCCGAGAGCGGCACCCAGTACCGCGCCCGAGACGACCCACGCGTAGTCGGTGCCGGTCACCCCGGTCATCTTGACCAGGGACATCACGCCGATGCCGGTGAGGATCACCGGCGCCCCGAACAGCTCCCGTGCATTGACCGGTTCACCGATCCGCCGCTTGATCACCACAGCGATCACGAGCACCACGATGATCGCCGTCAGCAGCCAGGGATTCACGCACACACCACCCATCTTGACGTTGACATGCCTCGCCGCGCGCCTTTTATGGCACGATCGAGCCAAAAAGATATTAGCCCGACCGTGCTATAACGACAACATGCCGAAGATCGTGGACCCGGAAGCCCGCCGCCGCGCCGTGGCACAAGCCGTCCTGACCGTCGTCGCCCGGCACGGCCTGGAACACGCCTCGCTCCGTAACGTCGCCGAAGAGGCCGGCCTCGCCATCGGCTCGATCCGCCACTACTTCGCGGACCACGACGAGTTGATGACCTTCACCATGCGGGAGCTGAGCCGGCGCATCGGCGAGCGCATCCGCACCCACGCCGAGCGGCTCCTCGCCCCCGACGCCGACATCGACCGCCGGGCGGCCACCGAGGAACTACTGGCCGAGTTCCTCCCCCTCGACGACACCCGCCGCGAAGAGGCGGTCCTCTGGATCACCTTCACCGCCGCGACCCACACCCGCGCCGAACTGCGGCCTCACGCAGCCGAGATGCAGCAGGACATGCACGCCCTCATCGTCCGCGTGCTGTCCGAGGCCCAGCGCATGGGCGGACTGCCAGCCGGCCTGGATGCGGACCTGGAGGCCCATCGCCTGGCGGCCCTGCTCGACGGCCTCACCCTGCAAGCGGCGCTCCTCCCGGACCGCATGCCGCCGGAGCAGCAACGACAGGTGCTCCGGCGGCACTTGGACGCCCTCACGTCGGGCAGGTAGCGGGGTGAGTCGTGCCGCCGCGCCTGCTAACCAGTGCGGCGCGTGTCAGACAACACGCAGCTGCGCCCCGACCATGACATGGTCGGGGCGCATCCCGGAGGCCGGCGCAGAGCGCTACGCAGCAGCCGGCACCGACACGGAGACCTTCTCGGGCTCGGCGTCGGTGGTGTCGTTGTCGCCGATGCGGATGCTGGTGGCGTGCGCGTAGGCGTCGCGGTCCAGGATCTTCTCGCGAGCGGAGACCAGGATCGGTATGACTGATTGCCCAGCAACGTTCGTTGCAGTCCGCATCATGTCCAGGATCGGGTCGATGGCCATCAGCAGGCCGACGCCCTCCAGGGGGAGGCCCAGGGTGGAGAGGGTCAGGGTCAGCATGACCGTGGCGCCGGTGAGGCCGGCGGTGGCGGCGGAGCCGATGACCGAGACGAAGGCGATCAGGACGTAGTCAGCGATGCTCAGGTGGACGTTGAAGATCTGCGCGATGAAGATCGCGGCGATCGCCGGGTAGATCGAGGCGCAGCCGTCCATCTTGGTCGTCGAGCCGAACGGCACCGCGAAGGAGGCGTACTCCTTCGGCACGCCGAGGCGCTCGGTGACCTTCTGGGTGACCGGCATGGTGCCGACCGAGGAGCGGGAGACGAAGGCCAGCTGGATGGCGGGCCAGGCGCCGCGGAAGAACTGGAGCGGGTTGACCTTGGCGACGGTCGACAGCAGCAGCGGGTAGACGCCGAAGAGGACCAGCGCGCAGCCGACGTAGATGTCGACGGTGAAGGTCGCGTACTTGCCGATGAGGTTCCAGCCGTACGTCGCGATGGCGTGGCCGATGAGGCCGACGGTGCCGATCGGGGCGAGGCGGATGACCCACCACAGGGCCTTCTGGAGCAGTTCCAGTGCGGCGCGGCTGATCGTGAGGACCGGCTCGGCCTTCTCGCCGAGCTGGAGCGCCGCGATGCCGGCGACGGCCGCGATGAAGACGATCTGAAGGACGTTGAGCTGGGTGAACGGCGTGATGACGTCGGTGGGCACGATGCCGGTCAGGAAGTCGATCCAGGAGCCGGTGTGCTGGGGGAGCTTGCCGTCCTTGGGGGTCAGGCCGGTGCCCGCGCCGGGGTGCGTCAGCAGGCCGATGGCCAGGCCGATCGCGACCGCGATGAGCGAGGTGGCCATGAACCACAGCAGCGTGCGGGTGGCGAGCCGGGCGGCGTTGTTGACCTGCCGCAGGTTGGTGATGGAGACCAGGATCGCGAAGAAGACCAGGGGGGCGACGGCCAGCTTGAGCAGCTGGACGAAGAGGCTCCCTATGTGCTCCAGGGTGGAGCCGAGCCAGCCGACGTCACCGCTCTTGGCGATCCAGCCGAGCAGCACGCCGAGGGCGAGGCCGGCCAGGATCTGCACCCAGAACGGGATCTTGGGTATTCGGGAGGACCTGGGTGACTGGGGCGCCTGTGCGGACGCGGGGGTCTGGGCAGACGTGGACAACGGACACACTCCGGGGACGGGTCAGACGAAGGACGCGGGGCGTCGGGAACGGCGTGAAGGGGCGCCAGGAGGTCCGTACGAACAGGCAGGGATCTCCGGCCGCTGGGGAAGGGCGTCAGCGGCGGCGACAGGCCGCGGACAGACAGCGGCAGAGATCGACGTGCAGGCGCTCCACGAGCGGGACGCTCATGGGTGTCGAGGGCGCGGCTGCTGTCTTCATGTCCGATACGTTAACACTTGAACTTTGAGGAACCCAAAGGGATTCTTTGGGATGCGGAGAGGCCGGGAGGCCGCCGGCCGGGCAGGCAAAACGGCGCCCGGTCCGGGGAGTTGGGACTCCGCGGACCGGGCGCCGGTCGGATTCACGGGGGCGGGACGCGCGCCGGAGTGACGCGTCTTACAGCCCGCCGCCTCGGGGAGGGGTGGTGCGGGTGTGCCGTGCGGGCACCGTGCCGGGGCCCTGTCGGCCTGGGGCCTTCGCCCCTGACCCGTCGGGCAGACCCTAGAGCCCGTCCTCCATGCTCTGGTTGGCCGCCAGCCGCTCCTTCTGGCGGTCCACCTTGGCCACGATCTGCTCGGACATCGCGTCCCGCTGCTTGCGCAGCAGCACGAAGCTGAGCGGCGCGGAGATCACGATGGCGAGCAGCAGCAGCCAGATGGTGTTGGAGTTGCCGACGCCGAGCGGAATGATCCCGAAGTAGGCGAGCACCCACACCACGGCGAAGCAGGCGACGAACAGGCCGATGCGAAGGGCGGTGTAGCGGAGCGTGGCGAACTTGGGGCTACTCACGGACGGGACCTTCTTCTCAACGGCAACCGAAAGGGTCTGCGTCCAGTCAAGCACAGCTCCCGGGGCGATCTTCCGGGCCCCCGGCAGGGGGCCGGCTCAGCCCAGCTGCCGCCACATCGTGACGTCGTCGCGGAAGTCGCCCTCGGCGACCTTGATCGCGCCGGGGACCCGGCCGACCTCCTTGTAGCCGCAGGCTTCGTAGAAGCGGGGCAGGCCGGTGCCGCCGCGGCAGGTCAGCCGGATGCCGGTGATCCCGTCGATCCCGCGGGCGGACTCCTCGACCGCGGCCATCAGGGCGCGGCCGGTGCCCCGGCCCTGGAGGGAGGGGTGGACCATGACCGTGTAGACCCACAGCCAGTGGGTCATCAGGCGGTGCGGATTCAGGGAGAGGAAGGCGGTGGCCACCACCCGGCCGTCCTCGTCGCGGCCTGTCAGCAGGCGCTTGCGGCCCTTGGCCAGCTCCGTCAGATGCCCGAGCAGGTCGGGCCGGATGTCCTCCCGCGTCACGGGCGGGACGAAGCCGACCGCACCGCCGGCGTTGCTGACGTCCGCCCACAACGCGCAGATCCCGTCGCGGACTTCCGGAGTGACGGAAGGGTCCAGGTCGAAACGCACGTTCATGACCTGGACCCTACTGCGCACCACTGACAGCGTCAGAGCCGCATCGGCTGCGGGGCCTCGCGGCGCTCCGCGTCCGGGCCGGGGTACTCGCGGATGGTCTCGTAGCGGGTGTTGCGCTCGACGGGGCGGAAGCCGGCGTCGCGGATCAGGTCCAGCAGGTCGTCGCGGGTGAGCTTGTTCGGCGTCCCGTAGTTGTCCGCGTCGTGCGTGATCTTGTACTCGACGACCGAGCCGTCCATGTCGTCCGCGCCGTGCTGGAGGGCGAGCTGGGCGGTCTGGACGCCGTGCATCACCCAGAAGACCTTGACGTGCGGGACGTTGTCGAAGAGGAGCCGGGAGACCGCGAAGGTCTTCAGCGCCTCGGCGCCGCTGGCCATGGTCGTCCGCGCCTGGAGCCTGTTGCGGACCTTGCCGTCCTGCATGTCGACGAAGTCGTGCTGGTAGCGCAGCGGGATGAAGACCTGGAACCCGCCGGTCTCGTCCTGGAGTTCACGCAGCCGCAGCACGTGGTCGACGCGGTGGCGGGGCTCCTCGATGTGCCCGTACAGCATCGTGCACGGGGTCTTGAGGCCCTTCTCGTGCGCGAGGCGGTGGATCCGCGACCAGTCCTCCCAGTGGGTGCGGTGGTCGACGATGTGCTGCCGGACCTCCCAGTCGAAGATCTCGGCGCCGCCGCCGGTCAGCGACTCCAGGCCGGCGTCGATCAGCTCGTCGAGGATCTCGGAGGCGGTCAGGCCGGAGATCGTCTCGAAGTGGTGGATCTCGGTGGCGGTGAACGCCTTGAGGGAGACCTCGGGGAGGGCTTCCTTGAGCGCCTTGAGGGAGCGCGGGTAGTAGCGCCACGGCAGGGTGGGGTGCAGGCCGTTGACGATGTGCAGCTCGGTGAGGTTCTCGTTCTCCATCGCCTTGGCGAGGCGGACGGCCTCCTCGATGCGCATCGTGTACGCGTCCTTCTCGCCCGGCTTGCGCTGGAAGGAGCAGTACGCACAGGACGCGGTGCACACGTTGGTCATGTTGAGGTGGCGGTTGACGTTGAAGTGGACGGCGTCGCCGTTCTTCCGCGTCCGCACCTCATGGGCGAGCCCGCCCAGCCAGGCCAGGTCGTCGGACTCGTAGAGGGCGATGCCGTCCTCGCGGGTCAGCCGCTCCCCGGCGTGGACCTTCGCCTCCAGCTCGCGCTTGAGGCCCACATCCATCGACGCAGCCATCCGGTCGCCTCCCACTATCTGTGTGTGTCACTGGCCGTTTCGTGCGAAAAACGAGCTTCGCCGAGCCTACTCCCCCGGTTTCACGGCGGACGGAGGCCCCTTGGGGCCCGGGGGACGGACCGCGCCCCGGGGCCCCGGGCGGGTGCGCCGGGCGGCGCCCCGTCCGCCGTGCACGGACACCTGCCCACGGCCCCGCTTACTCGACCTCTTCGGGCAGCTCGCCGACGCGGTTCTCCCACTTGGTGGAGAGCACGATCGTGGTCCGCGTACGGGAGACGCCCTTGGTGCCGGACAGCCGCCGGATGGTGCGCTCCAGCCCGTCCACGTCGCCCACCCGCACCTTGAGCATGTACGAGTCGTCGCCGGCGATGAACCAGCAGTCCTCGATCTCGGCGAGGTCCTTGAGCCGGCGGGCGACGTCCTCGTGGTCGGCCGCGTCCGACAGGGAGATGCCGACCAGGGCGGTGACGCCGAGACCGAGCGAGGCGGCGTCGACCGTCGCGCGGTAGCCGGTGATCACGCCGGCCGCTTCGAGGCGGTTGATCCGGTCCGTGACGCTGGGCCCGGAGAGGCCGACGAGCCGGCCGAGCTCCGCATAGGAGGCCCTGCCGTTCTCGCGAAGTGCCTGGATGAGCTGCCTATCCACCGCGTCCATGCCCTCTAGCCTTCCAATCTTTCCGCTTTTTTGCGTTCTGCATGTAGAATCTAAGGCATCAGGGCTTCCGGCCCTGCGATTCTCTCTACGATCAACGACGATCTTCACAGGAGTTGTCACCGTGTACTCGATCGAGATGGCCTACGCCCGCATGCGCGAGCTGCAGGACCAGGCCAATCGTTCACGTGCCGCCCAGCAGGCCGCCACCCCGCGGCCCCGGCGCCGCCTCGGCCGCGCCGTCACCTCGAAGAAGCGCTAGGGAGCGTTCGGGGCCTCCCCCTTGGAGCCACCCCGCAGCTCCCCTTCCCACCGCCGGTACAAACCGTGCGGCACCTCCGCCGCATCGAGAACCCGGCCGGCGACGAAGTCCACCAGATCCTGGATGTGCGTCGCCCCCGCGTAGAACGCCGGAGAGGCGGGCAGCACCACCGCGCCCGCCTCGTCCAGCGCCACCAGAGCCTTGAGCGTCTGCCCGCTGAGCGGGGTCTCGCGCACCGCGACCACCAGCCGGCGCCGCTCCTTGAGCGTCACGCTCGCCACCCGCTGGAGCAGGTCCTTCGACAGCCCCAGCGCCACCCCGGCCACACACGCCGTGCTCGCCGGGACGATCAGCATCCCCTTCGCCGGGTACGAACCCGACGACGGCCCCGCCGCCAGATCCCCGGCCGGCCAGTACCGGACCGGTGCCAGCGACTCCTCGGTGACCGGGAACGTCTCCGGCTTGCCGTCCGCCCCGCGCGCCAGCCACTCCCGCAGGTCGCTGCGCCAATGGGCGTCGCGGAAGGCGATCCCGGTCTCGTCCAGCAGGGTCAGCCGCGACGCCCGGCTGACGATGAGGTCCACCGCCTCCCCGGCCGCGAGCAGCCCCCGCACCACGGACGCGGCGAACGGCGTCCCGGACGCACCGGAGATCCCCACGACCCACGGGCGGCGGCCCGGGTCCCGTGTGCCGGTGTCGGTCTGCTTGCTGATGTCGTTGTGCGGCGGCTCCACGGATCGAGCCTATCCGGCGGAACCACCGGGGCCGTCACGACCGTTCTTACGTGTGCGCCCGGACGGAGCCGGGCAGGCGCCGGGACAAGCCGGGGACGAGGGGGCGGAGATGACATCACGGGCCAGATCCGCGGCCGGCCTGATGCTGGGCTGGATCGCGCTGCTGTGGGTCCTGGAGGGCGTCGACCTCGTCAGCGGCAACGCCCTCGACAGCTTCGGCATCCAGCCCCGGGACCTCACCGGGCTCGTCGACGTGGTGCCCGCCGCCTTCATCCACTTCGGCTTCGGCCATCTGGCGGCCAACACCCTCCCGCTGCTGGTGCTCGGCTTCGTCGCCGCGCTGCGCACCGGGATCCGGCGGTTCCTCGGGGTGGTGCTGCTGATCATCCTCGTCAGCGGCGTGGGCGTCTGGTTCACGGCCGCACCGCACAGCAACACCGCGGGCGCCTCCGGCGTGGTCTTCGGGCTCTTCGGCTTCCTCCTGGTGCGCGGCTTCATCGAGCGCAAGCTCCTCGACGTGGGCATCGGTGTGGCCGTCGGCGCGGTCTACGGCTCGATCGTCTGGGGCGCGCTGCCGACCGACAGCGGCATCAGCTGGCAGGCGCATCTGTTCGGGCTGATCGGCGGGGTGCTGGCGGCGTTCGTCTTCCGCGAGCGCGGCCGGGCGATGACGGCGGGGACGGCTGTCCGACCCGTCCCGTAGTCTCGAGCGCCTGGCCGCGCTGCCCGGCGTCACCGTCCTGGACCTGGACCTGCCCGCCGCCCTGGCCATGGCACGGCAGCAGACCTGGGCCGCGGCCCACTGCCAGTACGCGGCGCAACCCGCCCCCGAACGCCCCGACGGCGCGATCGTGGCCACCACCGCTCCACAGCGATGGGGAGGAGAAGCAGTCCGTGTCCTGGACCTCAACACCTGAAACGTGCCGCGGCGAGCTGTGGATCCACCCCGGCCGCTCGCCAAGGACTGACCGGCGATCCGGCCGCGACACACCGTCAGGCCGTCCCGGCCCGATCACCGCGTGCGGGGCGTAGGGGTGTCCGAGTGCAAGAGCGGCAGGGCTTCAGGGCGTCAGACCGCGGACGAACAGGTCGAGCAGCGCGCAGACGAACAGCGCGATCCCGATGAAGCTGTTGACCTGGAAGAACGCCCGGTTGAGCCGCGAGGTGTCATGCGGGCGGACGATCGCGTGCTCGTAGCAGAAGGCCGCCGCCACGATCACCAGCCCGGCCCAGAAGAAGACGCCGGCGCCGATGGCGACGCCGTACCACGCCAGCAGCGCGGTGGTGACGACATGGCACCAGCGCGCCCCCCAGAGCGCGCCCGGCACACCGAAGCGGGCCGGCACGGACATGACGCCGTTCGCCCGGTCCGCCTCGACGTCCTGGCACGCGTAGATCAGGTCGAAGCCGCCGATCCAGATGCCGACCGCGAGACCGAGGATCACCGACTCCCAGGACCACTCGCCGGTGATCGCGATCCAGGCGCCGACCGGGGCCATCGCCTGCGCCAACCCCAGGATCGCGTGCGGGAAGTTGGTGAAGCGCTTGCCGTACGGATAGACCACCATCGGGATCACGGCGACCGGCGCCAGCACCAGGCACAGCGGGTTCAGCAGCGCCGCCGCGCCCAGGAAGACGACCACGGCGACCAGCGCGCCGGTCCAGGCGGAGCGGACCGAGACCGCGCCGGTGACCAGCTCGCGGCCGGCCGTGCGCGGGTTACGGGCGTCGATCTCCCGGTCGATGATGCGGTTGACGGCCATCGCGAAGGTCCGCAGGCCGACCATGGCGACGGTGACGAGCAGCAGCCGGCCCCAGTGGACGTTCCGGTCCAGCCCGTGCATCGCGGTGAACGACGCGATGTAGGCGAAGGGCAGCGCGAAGACCGAGTGCTCGATGACGACGAGGCGGAGGAACGCCCGTACCCTGCTGTCCGGTTGTGCGGGCCCCGGGCCGCCGATGACTCCTTCTGCCGCACTCACAGGCCGTACTCCTTCCAGCGGCGGTCGACCAGCGCGGCCGTCCGCGGGTCCGACTCGACCATGTCCGGCCAGCCGCCGTCTCGTGTGTAGCCCTCCTCGGGCCACTTCTTCGTGGCGTCGATGCCCGCCTTGCCGCCCCAGAACTGCTGGTACGAGGAGTGGTCGAGGTGGTCGACGGGGCCTTCGACGACGGTCAGGTCGCGGGCGTAGTCGGTGTTGCCGAGCGCCCGCCAGGAGACCTCGTGGAGGTCGTGCACGTCGCAGTCCGCGTCGACCACCACGATCAGCTTGGTCAGCGACATCATGTGGGCGCCCCAAATGGCGTGCATGACCTTCTGGGCGTGCTTGGGGTACTTCTTGTCGATCGAGACGATCGCGCAGTTGTGGAACCCGCCGGACTCCGGGAGGTGGTAGTCCACGATGTCCGGGACGATGATCTTGAGGAGCGGGAGGAAGAACCGCTCGGTCGCCCGGCCCAGCGGCCCGTCCTCGGTCGGCGGGCGGCCCACGACGATCGACTGGAGCAGCGGCCGGCGGCGCATCGTGACGCAGTCGATGGTGAGCGCGGGGAACGGTTCCTGCGGCGTGTAGAAGCCGGTGTGGTCCCCGAACGGGCCCTCCGGCAGCATCTCGCCGGGCTCCAGCCAGCCCTCGATGACGACCTCGGCGTTGGCCGGGACCTGGAGCGGGACGGTCTTGCAGTCGACCATCTCGATCCGCTTGCCCTGGAGGAAGCCCGCGAAGAGGTACTCGTCGATGTCGCCCGGCAGCGGCGCGGTCGAGGCGTACGTCACCGCCGGCGGGCAGCCGAAGGCGATGGCGACCGGCAGCTTCTCGCCGCGCTTGGCGGCGACCTGGTAGTGGTTGCGGCTGTCCTTGTGGATCTGCCAGTGCATGCCGATGGTGCGCCGGTCGTGGCGCTGGAGGCGGTAGAGGCCCAGGTTGCGGACACCGGTCTCGGGGTGCTTGGTGTGCGTCAGGCCGAGGTTGAAGAAGGAGCCGCCGTCCTTGGGCCAGGTGAACAGCGCCGGCAGCCGCTCCAGATCGACGTCGTCGCCGGTGAGCACGACCTCCTGGACGGGGGCGTCGCCCTTGACCTTCTTCGGCGGGACGTGGGTCATGTTCGCGAGCTTGCCGAACGCCTCGCGGACGCCGACGAACCCCTGCGGCAGCTCGGGCCTGAGCAGTCCGCCGATCTTGTCGCTGATGTCCTCGTACGCCTTGAGGCCGAGCGCCTTGAGGAGCCGGCGGTCGGTGCCGTAGACGTTCATCGCCAGCGGCATCGACGAGCCCTTGACGTTCTCGAAGAGCAGCGCCGGGCCACCGGACTTCTGCACCCGGTCCACGATCTCGCCGACCTCCAGATACGGGTCGACCTCGGCCTTGATGCGCTTGAGGTCGCCCTCGCGCTCCAGGGCCCGCAGCAGGGAGCGAAGATCGTCGTAAGCCATGCGCTCCAGTATCCGGTACGCACTACCCTGTACGGGTCACCGGGCCCCGGCGGGGGCTCGCCGCCGTCCGCTGGGGGACCGTCCGCAATGCTCAGGTATCTGCCGTTCCTGCTGGTGCTGGCGCTGTGGATCTACGCCTTCATCGACTGCCTCAACACCCCCGAGTCGCAGGTCCGCGGACTGCCGAAGGTGGTGTGGGTGCTCGTCATCCTGCTGTTCGGCGAGGTGCTGCTCGGGCCGATCGCCTGGCTGGTGGCGGGCAAGGCACGCTACCCGGCGCAGGGCGGCGGCAGCACGCCGTCCGAATGGCACCGCAACCACGGCGCGAACGCCCGCGGGACGTGGGTGGCCCCGGACGACAACCCCGAGTTCCTGCGGTCCCTCAAGGAAGAGCCTGCGTCTTCTCACAGCGTGAAGGACGAGGCGCTGCTGAAGGACTGGGAGGCCGACCTCCGGCGACGCGAGGAGCAGCTCCGGCGGCAGCGGCAGAACCAGCAGGGCGCGGCGGGCACGGAGCGTGCGGCGGGGGCGGAGGACGCCGCAGAGGGCACCGCCAACGGCCCGCAGGGCAAGGGCGGCCCGGAGGACACCACGCCGCCCGCGAAGGACTGACCCGCAAAGGGCTGATCCGCCAAGGACCGGGCCGGGCCGCCGCCGCGGCCGTACGGCCCCGCTCCCGTTGCCGGGGCGCGGCCGGGCGAGCAGAGTGACCGGCATGGACGCAGGGGATCAGAGCCGCACGCAGGACTGGGGGCAGGACCGCGACGAGTTCCGGCTGCACGGCGGCGCCGACGGCCACGGCGACCCGACCGGGCACCCCGACCACGTCCAGGAGCAGGCCCGCGCGATGCTCGCGACCGCCGTGGCGGAGGCGAAGGCGGGGCTGGCCGAGGGCGGCATCCCGATCGGGGCGGCGCTCTACGGCCCGGACGGCGCGCTGCTCGGCCGCGGCCACAACCGCCGCGTCCAGGACGGCGACCCGTCGCTGCACGCCGAGGTCGCCGCCTTCCGCGCGGCCGGCCGGCAGCGCGGCTACCGCGGCACCACGATGGTCACCACCCTCTCGCCCTGCTGGTACTGCAGCGGGCTGGTCCGCCAGTTCGGCATCTCCCGCGTCGTCATCGGCGAGGCCCGGACCTACCACGGCGGCCACGACTGGCTGGCCCGGCACGGGGTGCGGATCGTGCTGCTGGACGACCCCGAATGCACGGCGCTGATGCGGGAGTTCATCCGGGCGCGGCCGGCACTGTGGCAGGAGGACATCGGGGCCGGGTGAGTCACCCGGTGCGGCGCCCCCTGTGGCACCCGCTGTGGCGCGTAATGCGGTGGCCCGCGCGACGCGCCGTCCGCCAGGATGCGGCCATGAGCACCGGCACCACCGAACCGCAGCGCCGCATCCGGGCGCTGCACACCGCCGAGACCGTCACCGTGTACCAGGCGTACGCGCCCGCCCTGGGCCTGCCCGCCGCCCGGGACGGCCGCTTCCCGGCGGCCTGGAAGCGGGACCGGATGACATGGATAAAGCCCTCTTTCCTGTGGATGATGTACCGCTGCGGCTGGGGCACGAAGGCGGACCAGGAGACGGTGCTCGCCGTCGAGATCGACCGGGCCGGTTTCGACTGGGCGCTCGGCAACGCCTGCCTGTCGCACCACGACCCCGGTGAGTATCCCGACCGGGCGGCCTGGCAGCGGGAGTTGAGGCGGTCGCCGGCGCGGGTGCAGTGGGACCCGGAGCGCGATCTGCGGCTGCGTCCGCTGCCGTATCGTTCGCTTCAGCTGGGGCTCGCCGGCGAGGCGTCGCGGCGGTACGCGGACGCCTGGACGGTCGGCATCCGGGATGTGACGGCGCTGGCGCGCGAGGTCCATGCGCTGGTGCGGGCCGGGAAGCTCGCCGCGGCCCGGGCCCTGCTCCCGGAGGAGCGGCCGTACCCGACGCCGGAGGGAACTCCGGGCGTAAGCCGCGTGTCCGTGTCAATCGCCGCAAAGGCGTAATCGGAATGGTGCGCCGGCGGTCGCACGCTTCGTCATGTGACGTATGAGGCGTAGGGCCGATCAGCCAACTCTGGTCTGTTCACGGCCAATTGATGCAGCGTTCAGCAACCTCCCCCTGCCCGCGAAACTGCCCCGACGTCACAGTCGGGACGGCCCACTGAGGGCTCACGCGACTCAGGGAGAGTGGCACAAATGCCCGACATGACCCGACGCAGACTCCTCGGCTCGGCGGCCGGCGCGCTCGGCGGGGCCGCCGCACTGTCGCTGCTGCCGCCCAGCGTCCAGAAGGCCGTCGCCGCCGGCCCGCCGCGTCACGGCTCGCTCCGCGACATCGAGCACGTCGTCATGCTGATGCAGGAGAACCGTTCTTTCGACCACTACTTCGGCACCCTGCGCGGCGTCCGCGGCTTCGCGGACCCGCACGCGATCAAGCTCCCCGACGGCCGGTCCGTCTTCTACCAGCCGGACCCGCACAACCCGGACGGGTACCTGCTGCCGTTCCGCCTCAACACCCACACCTCCAGCGCCCAGGCCATCCCGTCCACCAGCCACGCCTGGTCCGTGCAGCACGAGGCGTGGAACGGCGGCAGGATGGACCGCTGGCTGCCGGCGCACCGCAAGGCCGACGGCGTCAACGGCCCGTACGTGATGGGCTATCACACCCGCCAGGACATCCCGTTCCAGTTCGCCCTCGCGGAGGCGTTCACCCTCTGCGACAACTACTTCTGCTCGGTCTTCGGCCCGACCTGGCCCAACCGGCTGTACTGGATGACCGGCACCCTCGACCCCGGCGGCACCCGGGGCGGACCGGTCCTCGACAACACCGCACCCAGGCCGTACCGCTGGACCACGTACGCGGAGCGGCTGCAGAAGGCCGGCGTCAGCTGGAAGGTGTACCAGGAGGAGGACGACTACGGCTGCAATCTGCTCAAGCAGTTCCAGACGTTCCGGGACGCCAAGCCGGGCAGCGCGCTGTACGAGCGCGGGATGCGGTCGGGGCCGGCCGGCGCCTTCGAGGAGGACGCCCGCAACGACAGGCTGCCGGCCGTCTCCTGGATCATCCCGACCAGCTACCAGTCCGAGCACCCCGACTTCCTGCCGGCCGCCGGCGCCGACTTCGTGGCCCAGAAGATCGAGGCGATAGCCGCCAACCCCAAGGTGTGGGCCAAGACGGCCTTCATCCTCAACTACGACGAGAACGACGGCCTCTTCGACCATGTGCCGCCGCCGGTGCCGCCCAAGGGGACGAGGAACGAGTTCGTCCACGGCCTGCCGATCGGCGGCGGCTTCCGCGTCCCGTGCCTGATCGTCTCGCCCTGGACGGTGGGCGGCTGGGCGGCCGGCGACGCGTTCGACCACACCTCGGTGCTGCAGTTCCTGGAGCGATTCACGGGTGTCGAGGAGCCCAACATCAGCGCCTGGCGGCGCGACACGTTCGGCGATCTGACCTCGGCGTTCGGGTTCCACAACCCGGCGCACCACCCGCCGCGGCTGCCGCACGACACCGCCCGGCAGCTGGCCGAGGCGAAGTGGGAGGTGGCGCATCTGCCCAAGCCGAAGCTGCCGGGGGCGGCCCAGAAGCCGCCGCAGCAGGAGCACGGCGGGCGCAAGCGCCGCTGACCACCGCCTGACCCGTCCCCCCTCCGACCGCGGCCCGACCGCCCCCCGGCCTCATCCCCGACGACCTTCCCCGACCGCATCCGTGATGTCCGTACCTACGACGGTGCCGTACGGGGCCGGCCTCGTGGTGAGGCCGTTTCCGTACGGCACCGGTGTGTCGCGGCGTGGACCACGGGCGGCTCAGACTCCGGCGTAGGAGTGCAGGCCGGTGACGAAGATGTTCACGCCGTAGTAGTTGAAGAGGTAGCAGGCGAAGGCGATCAGGCCCAGCCAGGCGGCCTTGCGGCCCTTCCAGCCGGCGGTCGCGCGGGCGTGCAGGTAGCAGGCGTAGGCGACCCAGGTGATGAAGGACCAGACCTCCTTGGGGTCCCAGCCCCAGTAGCGGCCCCAGGCGGCCTCGGCCCAGATGGCGCCCGCGATGATGGTGAACGTCCACAGCGGGAAGACGGTGGCGTTGACGCGGTAGGCGAACTTGTCGAGCGAGGAGGCCGAGGGCAGCCGCTCCAGCACGGAGGTGGCGAAGGCCCCAGGCTGCTTGCCCGTCGGGTCGGCGAGCTTGGCCTCGTGGCGGTCGCGGAAGAGGAACAGCAGCGTGGCGACCGCGCCCATGTAGAGCACCGCGCCGGAGAGGATCGCGCAGGAGACGTGGATCCACAGCCAGTACGAGTGCAGCGCGGGCACCAGCTGGTCGCTGGCGGTGTACAGAACGCTGACGGCCAGGCCCAGGTCGAGCAGGACGGTGGTGACCAGCGGCAGGCCGATCCAGCGGACGTTCTTCTTGAAGACCAGGAAAGCCAGGTAGAGGGTCACCGCGACCGCGCCGAAGGTCGTGGAGAACTCGTACATGTTGCCCCAGGGGGCGCGCTGCACGGACAGCGCGCGGGTGACCACGCCGCCCACATGGAGCGCCCAGGCCAGGACGGTCAGCGAGATGGCGATCCGGCCGTAGAGGTCGCCCTTCTCGGTGCCGCCGTGCGCGCCGGGGCCGTCGGGGACGTCACGGGCGCCGGCCACGGCCTTGGTGATGACCTTCGGCCGCTCCAGGACGGCGGTTCCGGTGGAGCCGGTGCTTGCTCCGGATTTCACGGACACCGTCGCGGGCGCCTTGGCCTCGGTGGTCAGCGCCGCGGCGGTACGGCCGACCTTGCTGCGGCTGCCGAACACCCACTCGGCCATGTGGGCCACGAAGGCGAGGGTGTAGACAGCCATCGCCGAATAGACCAGCAGATTGCTGTTGTGGGCCAGTGTCTCGTTGGCTGCGGCAGCGAGGTTCACGCGCGCGCTCCTTCGGAGGGGTCAGCAGGATCGGCAGAGTCGGTGGGCTCCGTCGGGTCTTGGTCGGTGCGGGCCGCGGGCCCGTCCGTGGCTTCCGTATCGGGCTGCGGCCCGGCGTCCGGGGCGATCGGGGCGTCGGGCATCAGCGCCACGGCGAGACCGGCCAGCTCCTCCGGGAGCCGGGCCGACTCGCTGCGGCCGAGGCCGGCCATCTCGACGACGGTGACGCCGACGCCGTTCTCCTCGACCCGCTCCGCTCGCACCCACACCCGGCGCCGCTGGATGAACAGCGAGGCGGCCAGGCCGACCAGGGCGGCGGCCGCGCCGGTCAGCGCGAGGCCGTTGCCGGGCTGGTGGGTGATCTTGAAGCTGGCCCAGGTCTTGATGCCGTCGAAGGTGATGGAGCCCTCGCCGTTGGGGAGGTTCATCGTGGACTCGGCCTCGATCTCCCGCGGCGACAGCGTGGCGCCGGAGTGACTCATCATCTGCATCGCCCGGTCCCTGGGCAGCAGCATCTTCTTGAAGATGTCGCCACTGGCGTCCTTGTACTGCTTCAGCCGCTTGGTGTCGAGCTGGTAGACGTTCTGCGGGAGACCGGAGTCCATGCCCAGGTCGCCGTGCCAGGCGTTCACCGACAGGACGGGGAAGTCCGGCGCGGGGAACTGGGAGAACATCGAGCCGGAGTTCTTACCGCCGAAGGTCGGGACGAACAGCGCCTGGAAGCCCAGCTGGTTGCGCTTGCCGTCCTTGGTCTCGGCGCCCGGCACCTTCACCACACCGGAGGAGGTGAAGTTCTTGGGGTCCTGCGGGAGGAACGGCACCGCGCCGTGGTAAACGACCTTGCCGCGGCCGTCCTTGACGGTGACGACCGGCGAATAGCCGTGGGAGAGCAGGTAGACCTTGTAGCCCTCGACGTCGAGCGGGGTGTTCACCTCCAGCGCCCGCTTGTGCTCCGTGCCGTCCGCGCCGGTGAAGTAGCTGATGTTGGCGCGGAAGGTGCGGGGGGTGCCCCGCTGGGGGCCGGTCCGCTCGTAGGTGGCGTCGAAGGAGTTCATGGTGAAGCCGAACGGCGCCATGGTCTCGGTGTCGAAGAACGGCCCCGACTTGAAGTCGTCGTACTGAGTGAGGCTGTTGGAGAAGCCGTCGCCCTCGGTGATCAGCTTGCCGCCCTCGGACTTCCACAGGCTGCCGACGGCGAACGCCACCAGCATCACGATCAGCGCGACGTGGAAGAGGAGGTTGCCGACCTCGCGGAGGTAGCCCTTCTCGGCGGCGACCGCGGTGCCGGACCGGTGGGCCCGGAAGCGGCGCTTCCGCAGCATCCGCCCGGCCGCCTCCAGGACCTCCTCGGGCTCCGCCTCCGTACGCCACGTGGTGTACGCGGGAAGCCGGGTCAGCCGGCGCGGGGCGGCCGGCGGGCGGCCGCGCAGCTGCCCGACGAACTGCCAGCTGCGCGGCACGATGCAGCCGATCAGCGAGATGAACAGCAGGAGGTAGATCGCCGAGAACCACACCGAGCTGTAGACGTGGAACATCCCCAGCTTGTCGTAGATCTCGCCGAGGGTGGTGTGCTGGGCCTTGAACTGGTCGACCTTTACCGGGTCGATGCTGGTCTGCGGGATCAGCGAACCGGGGATCGCGCCGATCGACAGCAGGAAGAGCAGCAGCAGCGCCACCCGCATCGAGGTCAGCTGCCGCCAGAACCAGCGCACCCAGCCGAGGGGGCCGAGCGAGGGGAGGCTGATGTCCTCCTGGGGAGCGGTGGAGAGCTGGGATCCGGCGGCGCCGAGATCACTGCCCGGGTCCGCGGTGGCCCCCGGCTCGCCGGTGGTGTCGGTCGTGGTGGACATCAATCAGATCCCAACGGTGGAGCTTTGCGTCCAGCTCTGGAGCTCGGACATCAGGCTGTCCCAGACGCCGGTGACGAGGAGGATGCCGAGGGCGACCATCATGCCGCCGCCGATCCGCATCACCCATACGTAGTGCCGCTTGACCCAGCCGAACGCGCCGAGCACCCGGCGGAAGGCGAGCGCCACGGCGATGAACGGCAGGCCCAGCCCCAGACAGTAGGCGACGGTCAGCAGGGCGCCGCGGGCGGCACTGGCCTGGTAGAGGGAGAGGGTGTTGACGGCGGTGAGGGTGGGGCCCAGACACGGTGTCCAGCCGACGCCGAAGAGCATCCCGATCACCGGCGCGCCGGCCAGCCCCATGGCGGGCTTCTTGTGGAAGCGCAGTTCGCGCTGGCCGAAGCGTTTGAGCACGCCCGCGAAGGCCAGCCCGAGCAGGATCATCAGCACGCCGAGGACGCGCGAGATGGCGTCCTTGTAGGTCTGGAGGTTCTGCCCGAAGAACCCGAAGAGGGCACCGGTGGAGACGAAGACGGCGGTGAAGCCGAGGACGAAGAGGGAGGCACCGGCCAGCATCCGGCCGCGCCGGGCCTCCGCCAGGTCGGTGCCGGTGACGCCGGTGACGTACGACATGTAGCCCGGGACCAGCGGCAGGACGCAGGGCGAGAAGAACGAGACCAGTCCGGCGAAGAGGGCGACGGGCACCGCGGCGAGCAGTGCGCCGGAGAGGACGGTCTCGTTCTGTGCGGTGGCGGCGAGCGCGATCACGCGATCACTTCTCGGCGATCAGCGGGTCGACCATCTTGCGCAGGTCGTCCTCCGCGAGCGGGCCGATCGAGCGGGCGGCGATCCGGCCCTGCTTGTCGATGGCGATCGTGGAGGGGATCGACTGCGGGTTGAGGCTGCCCTTGGGGAAGCGCAGCATCAGCCGGCCGGTCGGGTCGAACAGGCTCGGGTAGGGCAGCTGGTGCTGTTCCTCGAACTGGGTGGCCTGCGACTTCTCGGAGTCGCGGGTGTTGATCCCGATGAACTGGACGCCCTTGTCCTTGTCCTCGTTCGCGACCTTGGCGAAGTTCGGGGCCTCGGCGATGCAGGGTCCGCACCACGATCCCCAGACGTTGATGATGACGACCTTGCCCTTGTAGTCGGCCACGTCCAGCTTCTTGCCGGTAGTGGTCTCCCCGGACAGGTCGGGCGCCGGCTGCCGCTCGTCGGGCTTGACGGTGTCGACACCGTTCTTGCCCTGGACGAACCGGGTCTGCGCCGAACCGCCGGAGGCACCGTCCCCGCAGGCGCTCAGCGTCAGCGAGGCCACCGCGGCTCCTGCGGCGAGCAGGGTGAGACGGCGGCGGCTCGTGAGGCGGCGGGGGGCGCGGCTGTCACTCATGTGAAAAGTTTCGCATGGGCTGATTCCGGATCTTCCGCGCCCCCCTCGCGCCGCCGCGCCCTCACCAAACGGGCATGTCAGGCTCGTCCGGCCGGTCGCTTTGGGCCTCTCCCGGCGCGGCTTGCGAGGCTCCGATCTCGGACAGCGACAGATACGTCCTCCAGCCGCCGGCCGGCTCCTCGCCGACGCCGATCTGCTGGAGCCTGCGGACTATTCGGGGGTCCTGGGCGTCTATCCAGTCGGTGAACTGCCGGAAGGACACCAGCCGCACGTCCTTGTTCCGCTCGTTGGCTATGTGCTTGAGCGCTTCCTCGACGGCGTCCATGTAGATGCCGCCGTTCCACTCCTCGAAGTGGTTGCCGATGAAGAACGGCGCGCGATTGGTCTCGTAGGCCCGGCGGAATCCAGAGATGTACGCGTCGGTGGCCTGCCGGCGCCAGCCCGGGTAGTTGGCCGGCGGCGCCTTGGTGGAGTTCTTCGACTGGTTGAAGAGGATGTTGTAGTCCATCGAGAGCACCTCGAAGGGCTGGCCGGGGAAGGGTATCTGCTGGAGCGGGAAGTCCCAGATCCCGTGCTTCTTCCTGGGCCACGTCTGGAGGCCGCCGGGCGAACTCGCGTCGTAGCGCCAGCCCAGTTCCCGGGCGGTGGGCAGCAGGTTTTCCTGGCCGAGCAGGCAGGGCGTACGGCCGCCGACCAATTCCTTGCGGTAGTCGAAAGGCAGCGGTTCGGCCTCCTCGAAGCCGGTGTGCGTACGCCACTTGGTGACGAATTGCATCGCCTGGTCTATCTCGGCCTGCCAGTGCTCGGGCGTCCAGTGCTTGACGCTGCCGCTGCCGGAGCAGAAGTGGCCGTTGAAGTGGGTGCCGACCTCGTGGCCGTCCAGCCATGCGGCACGCACGTTGGTCAGGGTCTCCCTGATGTGCGTATCGCTGAGATAACCGATGGCGGAGGCGCCCGGCTCGTTGTTCGGCGGGAGATAGAGGTGCTTCTTCTCCTCGGGCAGCAGATACAGCCCGGAGAGGAAGAAGGTCATGGCCGCGCCGTGGTCCTTGGCGAGCTGCCGGAACCGGGGGAAGAGGCCGTTGCCGACCTCTCCCGCCCCGTCCCAGGAGAAGATGACGAACTGCGGCGGGGTCTGTCCGGGCTCCAGCCGCTCGGGCGCACCGGGCTGATGGGGCTGCTCCCCGTAATTCGCCGTCGAACCGTCACCTATGAGCTTCGGGCGCGCCTGCACCGAGTTCTTCACCCGCTGCTTTTCCGCCCCTCCCCGGCCGGCGGTCGAGCATCCGGCGACGCCGAGCGCCGCGGCCGCGCCAACTCCCATCCCGAGCAAGCCCCGCCGACTTATCGCGCCCATACCGTCGTCCCCATCCGTGCTCGACGAACCCAATACCCATATAAACGGACATTGATGTAGCGGGCATGTCGGAGGACGGGGGTTCCGCGCTATTCGCTCACTCTGGATATTTCTTTCGAATTTGACATACCGCTATATGACGGCTTTTCAGGCTCCGAAAGCCTTGCTTTTCCCCTTGACGGGTTTGGCGCCGGCCAGCAGGTGGGAGGGAACCAGGTCGCGCGCCGGCTCGCTGTACCCCACCGAGATGATCTTGTCGCCGTGGAACGTGAACGACGTCAGCGAGGCCAGCGTGCACTGCCGCCTCCGCGGGTCGTGCCACAGCCGGCGCCGCTCGGCGAAGCTGCGCACGATCCAGATCGGCAGCTGGTGGCTGACCGCCACCGCCTCGTGCCCGCGGGCCGCGTCCCGCGCCGCCCCGAGCGCCGCCATCATCCGGACGACCTGCTCGATGTACGGCTCGCCCCACGACGGGCGGAACGGGTTCGTCAGGTACTTCCAGTTGCCCGGCTTCTTCAGCGCGCCGTCGCCCACCCCGAAGGTCTTGCCCTCGAAGACGTTGGCCGCCTCGATCAGCCGCTCGTCGGTCGCCGTCGCCAGCCCGTGCACCCCGGCGATCGGCGCCGCCGTCTCCTGCGCACGCTCCAGCGGCGAGGCCACCACATGGGTGATGTCCCGCTCCGCGAGGTGCTCGGCGACCCTGTCGGCCATCTTCCGCCCCAGATCGGAGAGGTGGTAGCCGGGGCGGCGACCGTAGAGCACGCCCTCGGGGTTGTGCACCTCGCCGTGCCGCATCAGATGCACGACGGTGATGTCCTGGCTGCTCATGTCACCCATCTCCCGGTCCGCCTCCCTCACGCCGTCGCCTCGGCCGCGGCCCGTGCGGCGGCCGGCAGCGCGGCGGCGATCCGCTCGACGGCCGCGGCGTCGTGCGCGGTCGACACGAACCAGGACTCGAACGCGGACGGCGGGAGGTAGACGCCCTGCGCCAGCATCGCGTGGAAGAAGGCGGTGAAGCGGAACGACTCCTGCGCCTTGGCCGCGTCGTAGTCGGTGACCTCAGCATCGGCGAAGAAGACCGAGAACATGTTCCCCGCGACCTGGAGCCGGTGGGCCACGCCCTCCTTGGCCAGCGCCGCGGTGACCAGGCCCCGCACCTCCGCCGAGACCGCGTCGACCTTCTCGTACGCGGCGTCGTCCAGCAGCCGCAGCTGCGCGACGCCCGCGGCGGTGGCGACCGGGTTCCCGGACAGGGTGCCCGCCTGGTAGACGGGGCCGGCCGGCGCCAGATGCGCCATCACATCGGCGCGCCCGCCGAACGCCGCGGCCGGGAAGCCGCCGCCCATGACCTTCCCGAAGGTCATCAGATCCGGACGTACCCCATCAATTCCGTACCAGCCGGCCTTGCTGACCCGGAAGCCGGTCATGACCTCGTCGGAGATGTACAGCGCGCCGTTCTCCGAGCACAGGTCCGCGAGCCCCTGGTTGAAGCCGGGCAGCGGCGGCACGACACCCATGTTGCCCGGCGACGCCTCGGTGATGACGCAGGCGATCTCGCCCGGGTGCGCGGCGAACGCGGCGCGCACCGCCTCGATGTCGTTGTACGGCAGCACGATGGTGTCGCCGGCCTGCGCGCCGGTCACGCCCGGGGTGTCCGGCAGCCCGAAGGTCGCCACGCCCGAACCGGCCGCGGCCAGCAGCGCGTCGACGTGCCCGTGGTAGCAGCCGGCGAACTTGACCACCTTCGCCCGGCCGGTGAACCCGCGCGCCAGCCGGATCGCCGACATGGTCGCCTCGGTGCCGCTGGAGACCAGCCGCACCTGCTCGACCGGCGCGATCCGCGCCACGATCTCCTCGGCCAGCTCGACCTCGCCGGCACCGGGCGTCCCGAAGGACGTACCGCGGGCGACCGCCTCCTGGACCGCGGCGATCACTTCGGGGTGCGAGTGGCCGAGGATCATCGGCCCCCACGAGCACACCAGGTCGACATATTCCCGGCCATCGGCATCAGTGAGGTACGGACCGGTACCGGACACCATGAACCGGGGCGTACCGCCCACGGCCCGGAACGCCCGCACCGGAGAATTCACGCCGCCGGGCGTCACGACGGACGCGCGGTCGAACAGCGACTGCGAAACAGGGGCTTCATACGGAAAAGACACAGTGATCCTGACCTGCATAAACGGTGGGAGGGCGGCGGCACGCGGACACGGCCCGGCGGACAGCGGTGCGGGAATCGGCGCGCGGAACACCATCCGGCACCACTTGATTCCCACTTGGTTTCTTTTTCGTTCCTCTCGCTCGCGACCGGGCGTCAGCCCCCGCGCGTCTGCGAAACTGGGGCGTCGTACGAGTAAGTCACGCAAGCAATGGTCTCAGAGGCGCACGGGGGCGTGCGGCCGGGCGTTTCACGCGCCGGTGACGGGGGAGGTCTCTGAGACGATGATCGGGTTGCGCGGCTGGGGCTGCGAGTGGTCGGGTGGAGATATGCATCGCGGTGGCGAACTGGGCGAGGGAACCAATGACCGGGGTCCCGAGCGCGCCCAGCGCGGCCGTCACCGGCGCGAGGGGACCGAGGACATCACGGACGACCGGCGCGAGAACACCGAAAGCATTACGGGCGGGGAAACCAGGGGCGCGCGCATGGGGGTGACGTACAAATACTTCGGCGCCCCCAATGGCGCCACGGCCGCCCGCGTCCCGATCTCCATGCGCCCCGAGGAACTCGGCGGCGACGAGCTCGGCATGGGCGGCATGTTCTCCAAGATCAAGCCGGAGACGATGGCCGCCATGGTCCTCACCGGCATAGAGGGCATACCGCTCCATAAGGTTCCCCCGCTGGAGCTGGTCGTCCTCCACCCCGACTATGCCGTCGTGAAGCTCCCCATGACCGTCGTCGACCCGTTGCGCGGCGTCGGCGAGGAGTCGGTGGGCGCGGCCGCCTTCATCTGGTCCACCGTCCCCGACCGCGGCGGCCCGCGCGACGCGTTCAGCGTCTACCAGCTGCTGCACGAGTGGCAGGACTTCAGCCACCGGCTGCACGAGGCGGGCCACCAGGCTTACTGCCTGGTGTGGCCCTGACGCGCCGCGCGGCCCTGACGTGCGGCCCTGCGCACGCGGTGCGGCTCTGGGAACGCGGTGGGGACTGACGCACGGCCCGGTGTCCGCGGCCTTCGGGCTCCCGCGGGCATTCGGGCTCCTCGGAGCATGAGCGGTCGGGCGCCGCGGACCGGCGGGCACTGCGGAGGAGCGCGCCGGGCGTCGTCGTCCGGCGCGCAGGGCGGTGTGCAGGTCAGCGCGTAGACGGCGTCACCACGTAGGGCGGCGTCACCACGTAGGGCGGGCCGAGACACCGCCGTCCACGACGAGGTCATGGCCGGTGATCCAGGAGGCCATCGGCGAGGCGAGGAAGACGCAGGCGTCGCCGACGTCCTCGGGCCGCCCCAACCGCCCGGTGGGCGCGGCCTGTTGCCAGCGGCGCACCCCCTCGGGCCAGTCGTCGGCGAGGCCGGGCCGCGCGATCAGCCCCGGCGAGACGCTGTTGACGCGGATCCCGTACGGCCCGTACTCCAGCGCCGCCGCCCGCGCGTGCATCACCACCGCCGCCTTCGAGGCGCAGTAGTGGGCATGCCGCGGTGCCGGGCGGTCCGCCTCGATGGAGGCGATATGGGTCACCGAACCGCCGCCGCCCGCGCGCATCACCGCCGCGGCGGCCTGGGTGCAGGCGAACACGCTGTGCACGTTGGGGTCCGCCACGGCTCGCCAGTCGGCCAGCGACATCCCCGCCAGCTCCTGCGTGGGCTGCACCCCGGCATTGTTCACCAGCCCGGTCAGCCGCCCCCGCCACCCGGCCGCCTCCGTGACCAGCCGGTGGCACTCCTCCTCCACGGCCAGGTCGGCCCCCAGCGCCAGCGCGCGCCCGCCGGCCCGCTCGATCCCCTCGACCAGCGCCAGCGCGGCCTCGTCGCCCGTCCTGTAATGCACCACGACGTCCGCGCCCGCAGCCGCGAACCGCAGCGCGATCCCCCGCCCGATACCGCCCGCGGCCCCGGTGACGAGCACGACCTGCCCGGCCAGGTCGGGGAGATGACGAAGGTCGGGGAGATCACGAGGATCGGGGAGTTCGGGGGCAGCCGCCTCTCCCCCGGCGTTCGGCCGACCAGGGGCCGTCGGCTCTGTCACGGTCGACTCCGTCACGGTCGGCTCAGCGCCCCGATCCGGGCCGTCTCCCGGGGGAACCGCGCGGCCAGCCGCCCCGCGTCCCCGTGCTCGTAGTCCTCGACGGTGAAGCCGGGCGCCATGGTGCAGCCGAAGAGCGTCCAGGCGCCGCCCGCGGCGACCTCGGCCGCCATCCAGGTGCCCGCCGGGACCGTGAACTGCACGTGCTGGCCGCCGAGCACGTCCGGTCCGAGGACGACCGTACGGGCCACGGCTCGGGCACCGCCGCCCCCGCCGCCCCCGCTGCCGGCGTTGGCATCGGCATCGGAATGGGCGACAGCGGCGTCCACGGCGGTCGTACGGTCGGCCTCGGACAGCAGGAGCAGAGCGAGCGGGTCGCCCCGGTAGAAGTGCCAGATCTCGTCGGCCGGCAGTCGGTGCAGCGCCGAGAAGACGCCCGGCTCGGCGGTCAGCAGCATGACGATCGCCGTCCCCTCGGGCCGTCCGTCGGGCCGTTGGGGTCCGACCCACGTACGCCGGTACCAGCCGCCCTCGCGGGGCAGCGGCGTCAGCCCGTAGAACTCGATCAGTTCCCGGGGGAACCGCTCCCGGGGCATCGCGGGGTGCTCGTCCATCGGCCCGGCCGCCTCCCACTCGTCCGCCGTTCCGGCGCCGCCGGTCCTCGCCTCACCCGTTCCGGCAGCGCTGGTCGTCGCCTCACCCTAGGGGCGAGGGGCGTGCGGAACGGGGAACGGGCGGCAGAATCGGGCCATGTCTGCTGCCGCTCCTTCCGGTTCCGGGTCGTCCGGGGCCTCACGTTCCCGGTCGTCCGGAGCTTCCGGTTCCGGCCTGTCGGGATCCGTCGCTTCCGGCGCGTCCGGGGTTGCCGGTCCCGGGTCGTCCGGAGTCGCCGGTTCCGTCGTTCCCGATGCCGCGGCCGCCGCCGGCGCTTCCGGCGCCCTCGACGGGGCCGCGCTCTGGGAGACCGTCGACGGGCTCGTGCGCTGGCTCGACCGGGAAAGTCCACTGCCGCCGGAGCAGGAGCGGCTGCTGCGGATCCTGAAGCTGTCCGAGGAGGCGGGCGAGGTCGCCCAGGCGGTCATCGGGGCCGTCGGCCAGAACCCGCGCAAGGGGCACAGCCACACCTGGGACGACGTCCACAGCGAGCTGTGCGATGTCATCGTCACGGCGATGGTGGCCCTGCGCACGCTGACGCCCGACGCGCGGCGGGTGTTCGAGGCGAATCTGACGCGGGTCGCGGGGCGGGTGCCGGGGCCCGCGACCCCGGCCTGAGACCGGTTCCCGGGATCGGCGGAGGAGAGGACCGGCTCCCGAGATCGGCCGAGGGAGCCGGCTCCTGAGGCCGGCGGCGGGGCCGGCTGCTGAGGTCGGCGGCGGGGCCGGCTGCTGAGGTCGGCGGCGGGGCCGGCTGCTGAGGTCGGTGCCGGAATCCGCCCGCCGGGATCGCCCGCTCCGTCCCTGGCGGACTGTCAGGGGGTCTCGGCGGTGAGGTAGCGCTGGATCGTGGGAGCCAGCCAGGCGACGAGTTCGTCATGGCTGAAGTCGACGGCCGGCGGGACGTGCAGGACATAGCGGCACAGCGCCATGCCCAGGATCTGCGACCCGATCAGGGCGGCGCGGGCCGGCGCCTCCTCCGGCACCGTGCAGACCGCGTCGAGCAGCGGTCGCACCTGCTCGGCGAAGACCTGCCGCATGCGCTCCGCGCCCGCCTCATTCGTGACGCCGACGCGCATCATCCCGGTCAGCGTCTCGTCGCTCTCCCAGAGTTCGATGAAGTGGCGCACGAGCCGGGCGGCCCGCTCCTCGGGCGGCACCGCCATGAGGTCCGGGGCGCGCAGATCGATCTCCGAGGCGGCGGCGAAGAGGCCCTCCTTGTTGCCGTAGTAGCGCATCACCATCGACGGATCGATGCCGGCGTCCCGCGCGATGGCGCGGATCGTGGCGCGCTCATAGCCGTCGGCGGCGAAGCGGTCGCGGGCGGCGGCGAGGATCGCGGCGCGGGTGGCCGCGGAGCGACGCGGGCGCGGATGCCGCCCGGCGTCGGGGGCCGAGGCGGCGACGGGGGGCGGGTCGAGGTCCACGTCGGGGGTGATCGCGGGCCTGCCGGAGGGGGTGTTTTCAGGCATATCAACAACTGTAGGCCAACGACTGTTGACATGCCAGGCGTGGGCGCTCTACGCTTGCCAACAAGCGTTGACCAACACATGTTGGCAAAGGAGGCGGCAGTCATGGATGCCCTCAACCGCAAGCCCGCAGACCGCAGCACCCACCGCAGCAGCGACACCGGCACCGCGGCGGCGACCACACGCCGCGCGGGCGCCGCCGCCGACGGCCGGGACGCGGATGTCCTCGTCGTCGGCGCGGGCCCGACGGGACTGCTGCTCGCCGGAGACCTCGCCGAGGCCGGCCTCGACGTCACGCTCCTGGAGCGCCGCGACGACACCACCAGCAATCTCAGCCGCGCCCTCGCCGTGCACGCCCGCTCACTGGAGCAGCTGGACGCCCGCGGACTCGCCGATGAGCTGGTCGCCGGCGGCCACCGGCTCACCGGCCTTCAGATGTTCGGTGACGCGGTGCTCGCCCCGGGCCGCCTCCCGTCCCGCTTCCCCTTCGTTCTGATCACCCCGCAGTACGAGGTGGAGCGGCTGCTGGAGCGGCGCGCCCGGCAGGCCGGCGTCACCTTCCAATACGGGTCCGAGGTGCTGGGCCTCGACCAGGACGCGTCCGGGGTGACGGTGCGGTTCCGCACGGCGGAGGGCATCGGCAGCTCCCGGGCCTGCTATGCGGTCGGCACCGACGGCGGGCGCAGCACCGTCCGGGAGGCCATCGGCCTGCCCTTCCCCGGCAAGGCGGTGATCCGCTCCGTGGTGCTCGCCGATGTGCGGCTGGCCCAGGAGCCCGACTCCGCCTTCTCCATCAACGCCACCCGTGACGCCTTCGGCCTGATCGGCTCGTTCGGCGACGGCTGGTACCGCGCCATCGGCTGGAACCGCCGTGCCCAGCAGGACGACGACGCCCCCGTGGATCTCGCCGAGGTCCGCGAGGTCACCCGCCTCGCCTTCGGCACCGACTTCGGTATGCACGAGGCCCGTTGGGTCTCGCGCTTCCGCAGCGACGAGCGCCAGGCTCCCGCCTACCGCGTCGGCCGGGTCTTCCTCGCCGGCGACGCCGCACACATCCACTCCCCGGCCGGCGGCCAGGGGATGAACGTCGGCCTTCAGGACGCGGCCAACCTCAGCTGGAAGCTGACGGCGGTGCTGAAGGGCCACTCCCCCGACAGCCTGCTGGACAGCTATCAGGCCGAGCGCCATCCGGTCGGCACGCAGGTGCTGCGCAGCAGCGGCGCGATCATCCGCCTCGCGCTGGTGCAGTCCGCGGCGGGACGGGCCGCCCGCGGGCTCGCCGCTCAGCTCATCAACCGCCTGCCGCCGCTGTCCCGCCGCGCGATCGGCAATGTCTCCGGCATCGATGTCGCCTATCGGGCCGAGCGCGGCGCGCACGCGCTCGCCGGCCGCCGGGCCCCGGACGTCCAACTGGCCGGCGGCAGCCGCCTCTACGAGCTGCTCCGCCAGGGCGCGTTCGTCCTTATCACTCCCGCGGACGAAGCTCTGGCAGTCGCGGCGGACGCGGGCACCGGCCCCGTTCCCCCCGGCGACCGGGTCGTCACCGCCTCCTGGCGGAGCGACCGCCGCACCGCCCTGCTGGTGCGCCCCGACGGCTATATCGCCTGGGCCACCGACGCCACCGCCCCCGCCGAGCGTGCCGCGTCGCTCCATACCGCCCTCGCCCGCTGGACCGGCGCGCCGGCCGGCCCCGCTCCGGCGGACGCGGTGCGCCCCGCCGCGCGAATACAGCCGGAGCCTCTCGGCTGAGGCCCGCACCGCCGCCTGCCGGCGACCGCGCCGACCGGTGCCGCCAGGCCCACCGGGCACCGGGGCCGGTCGGCGCCCGGCGGACGGTCCGTGCCCCCGTCCCGGCCCCAAGCGCTGCTTTCCCTACGCTGAGTCCCATGCTCATCGCCCGTTCCGCAGCCCTGTTCGTCGTCGCCGCGCTCTTCGAGATCGGCGGTGCCTGGCTCGTCTGGCAGGGGGTGCGGGAGCACAAGGGCTGGGCGTGGATCGGAGCGGGAGTGATCGCCCTCGGGGTGTACGGCTTCGTGGCCACGCTCCAGACGGACGCGCATTTCGGCCGCATCCTCGCCGCGTACGGAGGGGTGTTCGTCGCCGGATCGCTGGCCTGGGGCATGGTCGCGGACGGCTACCGCCCCGACCGGTGGGACGTCATCGGGGCGCTGATCTGCCTCGCCGGCATGGCCGTGATCATGTACGCGCCGCGGGGGCGCTGAGCCGGGACCCATCCGATGGGTCAGTGCCTGCCGGTGGGCAAAGCCCGTCCCATGGCTCAGGGCCTGGCCCGGCACCGCTGGGACGCGGCCGAGCGCCCCCGCACACCCCCGTCCCACTCCCCCGGCCGCGCACCACCCCCCACCGGTCCCCGTCAACAGCCCGTCCGCCACTGCATATCCTGGCCACACACGAAGCACCAGCCACACGAGCCACCTGAGACGCATGAGCCACACCGCTCATGCCGACCGCACCGCCCGTGCCGGCCGCGCCACGACGTAACAGCACCAGCGTCAGCGCCACCGCGTACCACTCGCGCACCACCCCGCACCGTCCGCAAGGGAGAGCGTCATGACCGCCGAGGCCGCAGCTGCCAACGCCGACACCGCCGACGTCCGTACCGCCGTCGTCACCGGAGCGAGCAGCGGCATCGGCGCCGCGACCGCACGGGCCCTGGCCGCCGCCGGCTACCGCGTCGTGCTCACCGCCCGCCGAAAGGACCGCATCGAGGCACTCGCCGCCGAGCTGCCGCATGCCGAGGCGTACGCGCTCGACGTGACCGACCGGGCCGCCGTCGACGCCTTCGCCCACTCGCTCGACCGTTTCCCCTCCATCGACGTGCTGGTCAACAACGCCGGCGGCGCGCTCGGCGCCGAGCCGGTCGCCACCGGCGACCCCGCCGACTGGCGCGCGATGTACGAGGTCAACGTGCTCGGCGTCCTCCACATGACGCAGGCGCTGCTTCCCGCGCTGACCGCGTCGGGCGAGGGCACCGTGGTCGTCCTCTCCTCCACCGCCGGGCACGGCACGTACGAAGGCGGCGGCGGATATGTCGCCGCCAAGCACGGCGCCCATGTCATCGCCGAGACGCTCCGGCTGGAGCTGTGCGGCCAGCCGGTACGCGTCATCGAGGTCGCGCCCGGGATGGTCAAGACGGAGGAGTTCGCCAGCACCCGGTTCCGCGGCGACAACGCCAAGGCCGCGAAGGTCTACGAGGGTGTGGCCGAGCCGCTCAGCGCGGAGGACGTCGCCGACACCGTCGCCTGGGCGATCACCCGCCCACCGCACGTCAACATCGACCTCCTGGTGGTCCGCCCGCGCGCCCAGGCGTCCAACACCAAGGTCCACCGCACCAGTTGAGGACCGGCGAGCCGGCGGCCCGGCGCACCACGGGCGGCGGTCCGTAGCCCCCCACTCCGGGAGCTCGGGCCCGCCGCCCCGGCCCCACCCCCGGCCCCGGCATCGCTCCCCGCCCCTGCCTACGACCTCACCCTCACCCTCACCCCCAGGGACTCCCAGCCGAACCACGAACCGGGAGCCGAACGCCGGCCAGAAGCAGGGGTGCCGCGACCGCGAGCCGAACACCGCCCAAGAACGGAACACCTCCCGAGAACGGGATTGCGGTGCCCAGGAACCGGAGTGCGGCGCCCGAGAACGGGAGGGGACGCCCGGCAACGGGAGTACGGCGCCCGGGAACGAGAACGGGGCTGCGGCGCCCCCAAGCCGGGGGCGGCAGCCCCGAAACCGGGTGCGGCGCCCAACGCGTCGCACCCGCGCATCGCTCAACCCTTCACGCACACCACCTGCTTGAGCTTGGCGACGACCTCCACCAGGTCCCGCTGCTGCTCCATGACCTTCTCGATCGGCTTGTAGGCGCCGGGGATCTCGTCGACCACCCCGGAGTCCTTACGGCACTCCACGCCCCGCGTCTGCTCCTCCAGATCGCGGGTGGAGAACCGCTTCTTGGCGGCGTTCCGGCTCATCTTGCGGCCTGCGCCGTGCGAGGCGGAGTTGAAGGACGCGGGGTTCCCGAGGCCCTTGACGATGTACGAACCCGTGCCCATCGAGCCCGGGATGATCCCGTATTCGCCACTGCCCGCCCGGATCGCGCCCTTACGGGTCACCAGCAGGTCCATGCCCTCGTAGCGCTCCTCCGCCACATAGTTGTGGTGGCAGGAGATCACCGGGTCGAAGACCGGCCGGGCCTTGCGGAACTCCTTGCGGATGACGTCCTGGAAGAGGGCCATCATCACTTCGCGGTTGTGCTTGGCGTATTCCTGCGCCCAGAACAGGTCGTTGCGGTACGCGGCCATCTGCGGGGTGTCCGCGATGAAGACGGCGAGGTCCCGGTCGACCAGCCCCTGGTTGTGCGGCAGCTTCCGGGCCTGCTCGATGTGGAACTCGGCCAGTTCCTTGCCGATGTTCCGGGAGCCGGAATGCAGCATCAGCCACACGGAGCCGTTCTCGTCGAGGCAGAACTCGATGAAGTGGTTCCCGGACCCGAGCGAGCCCATCTGCTTGGCGGCCCGCTCCTGACGGAACCTGACGGCCTCCGCGACCCCGTCGAAACGGGCCCAGAAGTCGCTCCAGCCCGCCGTCGGGAAACCGTGGATGCGGCCCGGGTCGAGCGGCTCGTCGTGCATCCCGCGGCCCACCGGGATCGCCTGCTCGATCTTGGACCGCAGCCGGGACAGATCGCCAGGAAGGTCATTGGCCGTGAGCGAGGTCCTGACGGCGCTCATTCCACAGCCGATGTCGACGCCGACCGCGGCCGGGCAGACCGCGCCGCGCATCGCGATGACCGAGCCGACGGTGGCCCCCTTGCCGAAGTGCACATCCGGCATCACGGCCAGGCCCTTGATCCACGGCAGCGTGGCGACATTGCGCAGCTGCTGCATCGCGACACCCTCGACCGTGGCCGGATCGGTCCACATCCGGATCGGCACCTGGGCACCGGGCACTTCGGTGTACGACATATCTGACTCATTCCCCCGAAAATCCGAAAAACGCAAAAGACGGACAATGCATCCGATCATGGACGCCGGACCGGCATGTGCGGCAAGACGTGCGGTAGACATTGTGTCCACCCGCCGCCATCCGGCGGCAACCGCATTTCCGCAGGGAAGGAGCCGCGAACGATGCCGCGCAAATCGTTCGTCCCCGGTGCCGCGCTGCTGGTCACCGCGGCACTGGCCGCCGGCCTCACCGGCTGCACCAGCGGCTCCGCCACCGGCACCGGCGGCGGCGACGGCAAGGGCAGCGGCGCCACCGCGTCCGCCCAGTCCGCCCAGCCCGGCCGCTACCAGACCCTCCCGGAAGCCTGCGGCCTGCCCTCGCGCAACACCGTGCGCGCCATGCTGCCCGGCGACGACCAACCGCTGTCGCAGGCCGACGCCGCGAAGATCTACGCCGGCCGGGCCGACATCACCTACGACACCGACCGCCGCGTCGGCTGCCAGTGGACCCGCGAGACCAGCGAGGGCACCCGCCATCTGACCCTCGACATCCAGCGCGTGGTCTCGTACAACGCCGCGGTCAGCGACGACGACCGGGCGCAGGAGATCTACACCGGCAAGCAGCAGGCCGCGAAGATCCCGGCCGGCAGCTCCGGCTCCCCCTCGGCCGACGCCAGCCCCAAGGACGCCCCCACGGACCAGGCCACGGACAAGGGCGCCGACGCCGGCGGGAAGAAGGCGAACGGGGGCGCCGCCGCGCCGTCCGCCACCCCGTCCGACCCCGGAGCCACCCCGTCCGACCCCGGAGCCACCCCCGGCAGCCCGCTCGCCCCGCGCGAGCTCGAAAACCTCGGCGACGCGGCGTTCCTCAACGACAAACTGGTCACCACGGACTCCGGAGTGCACCGCGACGTCACTGTGGTCTTTCGCACGTCGAACGTCATCGTGACGATCACCTACGACCAGTGGTCCGTGGACAAGACGAAGCTGCCGGAAAGCCAGGAACTGCAGGACAAGGCCCGTTCACTGGCCGGCGAGCTGGCCGACCACCTCGGCGAATAGCGCTGTAAGCGGCAATAACCTCGAATGAGTAACTAGGGTCGCTTATGCCCGAATTACCCCCTTGTGCCGATCGCCACGAAACGGCCGCCTCCCTCGCTCCGCCGCGTACCGTGCCCTCTAGCCCCGCCCCACCCCGAGGCAGGGCAACCCGCTCCACAAGGGTCCGTGTCGACTCCACGACGACGAACAGCGAAGGAACCATGCACCGTTCAGCCAAGCGACTCGCCAGCCTTCTCACCTGCGCAGCAGTACCGGTGCTGCTCGTCGCCGGCTGCTCCGGCTCGTCGAGCGGCAAGAGCTCCGGTGACAGCACTCCCTCCGGCTCGTCCAGCAGCGCCGGCAACCCGTCGCCGACCGTCGCCGCGGCGAAGTACAAGAAGCTGCCGAACCCGTGCCAGGCGTTCACCAAGGACACCATCGACAAGTTGCTGCCCAAGGTGAAGGACGCGGCCGGCGACCAGGCCAAGTCCACCGACGCCACCGCCCGCGGCGCCTGCTCCTGGACCAGCTCGGACGACCAGGGCGTCGACGGCACCCAGTTCCGCTGGCTGGACGTCGCCTACCAGCGCTACGACTCCGCCGCGGGCATCGGCTCCGGTGAGAAGCGCGCCACGGACTACTACACCAAGCAGGTCGCCGACGCGAAGGGCACCCAGGGCGCCAAGAAGGTCGCCGCGGCGCCGGTCGCCGGCACCGGCGACGCCGCCACCGCCGTCGCCTACGACATCTCGAAGGACGGCAACGACTTCAAGAACACGACGATCGTGGCCCGCAGCGCCAACATCGTCGTCACCATCAACTACAACGGCGCGGGCATGGCCGGCGCCGACACCCCCGACGGCACCGACCTCCTCAAGCTCGCCCAGGCCGCCGCCAAGGAGGCCGTCGCGGCCGGGGCCAAGGCCAACGCCTGACCCGAGCGCTCGTCCCGGCCCTCCCCGGCCCGGCGTGAACGGGTGTGCAACGCTATGCGCGCCAATTCGCCGAGTCCGGGGAGGGACCGCGGGTGTCCGCGACACAGACCGCCCAGTTGACCCGCACGCACCGCGTCCTGATAGGCGTGGTGATCGCCGGGGCAGTCCTGATCGCGGCCATCGGCTTCACCGGCTCCTACGCCGCGGTGCGCGCGCTGGCCGAGAAGAAGGGCTTCGGCGCCTTCGCGGTCGTCTTCCCGATAGGCATCGACGCCGGGATCGTGGTCCTGCTGGCGCTGGACCTGCTGCTCACCTGGATCCGCATCCCCTTCCCGCTGCTGCGCCAGGCGGCCTGGCTGCTGACCGCCGCGACCATCGCGTTCAACGGGGCCGCGGCCTGGCCCGACGCGCTGGGCGTCGGCATGCACGCGGTGATCCCGCTGCTCTTCGTCGTCGCCGTCGAGGCCGCCCGGCACGCCGTCGGCAGGATCGCCGACATCACCGCCGACAAGCACATGGAGGGCGTCCGGCTCACCCGCTGGCTGCTCGCCTTCCCCTCCACCTTCCGGCTGTGGCGGCGGATGAAGCTGTGGGAGCTGCGCTCCTACGACCAGGTCATCCAGCTCGAACAGGACCGCCTCGTCTACCAGGCGCGACTGCGCGCCCGCTACGGACGCGCCTGGCGCCGCAGGGCCCCCGTCGAGTCGCTGATGCCGCTGCGACTGGCCCGCTACGGCGTACCGCTGGCGCAGACGGCGCCGGCGGGCCTGGCGGCGGCCGGGATCGCGCTGCCGGCGCCCGTACGGGACGAGGGGGTCGGCGACGCCGCCCAGGACGGTGCCGCCAAAGCCGTACCGGACGCGCCCCGGCCCGCGGTGGACGTTCCGCGGCCCGCGGTGGAAGCCGCCCGCCTACCGGAACCCGCGCCCGTACCGGAATCAGCGCCCGCACCCGTGGCAGCACCCGATCCGGGGCCCGCTCCCGAGGTGGAACCCGAACTTCCCGCTCCCGCGCCCCAGTTGACCGTTCCCGTGGGGCCGGGGCGCAGCCGGCCACTGGGGAGTGCGGGGGCCGGCCTGCCCGGCGCCCGCACCGACGGCGGCCCGCGGGCGGTCGCGGAGACCGCCCCGCGGGACGTACCCGGCGGCCGCCCCGGCCTCCCCGATCCCGCCGACGTCCCAGTCGTCCCAGTCGCCCCAGACATCCCAGTCGGCCCAGATATCCGGGACATCGCCGAGACCTCCGATATCCCTGATATCCCTGATATCCCCGGCGACGCTCCGCGCGACGAGAAGTACTTCGCCGCGTTCCGCGAGTACGTGGCGGAGAAGAACGACTTCCCGGACTCCCGGCAGTTCGGCCGCTATCTGCTGGAGTTCTACGGGTACACGGGCCGGGACGGCGGGCCGCTCAGCGAGCGCTATCTGCGCGGCTTCGTCCGGGAGTTCCGGGCCCGCATCCGCATGGAGCTGGAGGCCGAGCACATCCCGTAGGACCGGCCTCCACCCGGGAAACGGACCGGGGCCGGCCCGGGGTGCGTCTCCCCGGGCCGGCCCCGATCGCGGACGGTGCGCCGCGCGCTCAGCCGGCCAGCAGCTTCCGCACCCGGTCGGCGCCCACCGCCAGCAGAAGCGTGGGCAGCCGCGGCCCGGTGTCGCGGCCGACCAGGAGGTTGTAGAGCAGGGCGAAGAACGCGCGCTGGGCGGCCTTCAGCTCCGGGGTCGGCTTGGCGTCCGGCGTGAGGCCCGCCTGGACCTTCGGGACGCCGTAGACCAGGGTGGTCAGACCGTCCAGAGACCAGTGGTCGTCCAGCCCGTCGAGCAGCAGCCGCAGCGAACCGCGGGCCTGCTCGTCCAGGGTGGCGAGCAGCTCCGCGTCGGGCTCGTCGCGGACGACGGTGCGCTGGTCGGCGGGGACCTGGGTGGTGATCCAGTACTCGGCCTTGTCGAGCCGCGGCCGGGTCTCGTCCAGGGACGTGACCGGGTTCTCCGGGTCGAGGTCGCTCAGGATGCGCAGGGTCTGCTCGTCATGGCCCGCGGTGATGTCCATGACGGACGCCAGCGTGCGGTACGGCAGCGGGCGCGGCGTGCGCGGCAGTTCGCCGGCGGCGGTGCCGATGGCCCGGGTGTAGGCCGCGGCGTCCGCGGGCTGCGCGGTGCCCTCCGCGACCTTGGCCGCCAGCTTGTCCCACTCGTCGTAGAGCCGCTGGATCTCCTGGTCGAAGGCGATCTTGAAGGACTGGTTGGGCTTGCGGCGGGCGTACAGCCAGCGCAGCAGCGGCGCCTCCATGATCTTCAGCGCGTCGCCCGGGGTGGGCACCCCGCCCTTGGACGACGACATCTTGGCCATGCCGCTGATGCCGACGAAGGCGTACATCGGGCCGATCGGCTGGTCGGCGCCGAACACCTCGCGGACGATCTGACCGCCGACGACGAACGACGAGCCGGGCGAGGAGTGGTCGACACCGGACGGCTCGAAGACCACGCCCTCATAGGACCAGCGCATCGGCCAGTCGACCTTCCAGACCAGCTTGCCGTGGTCGAACTCGCGCAGCACCACGGTCTCGGAGTGGCCGCAGGCGGTGCACTCGTAGGCCAGCTCGGTGGTCTCGTCGTCGTACGAGGTGACCGTGGTCAGGTCCTTCTCGCAGACCGTGCAGTACGGCTTGTACGGGAAGTAGCCCGCACCGCCGGCGCTGCCGTCGTCCTCGCCGGCCGCGCCGGAGCCCTCGGCTGCCTCCAGCTCCGCCTCGTCGACCGGCTTCTGCTGCTTCTTCGGCTTGCCGGTGGCCTTGTCCTTGGTGCGGTAGCGGTCCAGGACGGCGTCGATGTCGGTGCGGTGCTTCATCGCGTGCAGCACCTGCTCGCGGTAGGCACCGGAGGTGTACATCTCGGTCTGGCTGATGCCGCGGTACTCGATCCCCAGCTCCGCCAGGGCCTCCTCCATGGCCGCCCTGAAATGCTCGGCCCAGCTGCCGTACGGGCTGCCGGGCGGGGCCGGCACGGACGTCAGCGGCTTGCCGATGTGCTCCGCCCAGGACGGGTCGATGCCGGCCGGGACCTTGCGGTAGCGGTCGAAGTCGTCCCAGCTGAGGACGTGCACGCACGCGTGGCCGCGGCGGCGGATCTCGTCCGCGACCAGGTGCGGGGTCATGACCTCGCGGAGGTTGCCCAGGTGGATCGGGCCGGAGGGGCTCAGGCCCGAGGCGACGACGACCGGTTTGCCGGGGGCGCGGCGCTCCGCCTCGGCAATGACCTCGTCCGCGAACCTGGAGACCCAGTCGGTCTCGGTGCTCTGCTGAGCCACGATCGGCCCTTCCTCTTCCTGGTGCTTTTCCGCTGCGCTGTGGTGCGCCGTCCGGCCCCGCGGTGCCGGGGCCCGTCCGACGGGTCACGGCCGGACGGCCCCTGGGCCGCGACACGGCGTCGATGGGCCTGGACGCACAGAAGCCTGACAGAGCCATTGTCCCAGACACCCGCCGGACGGAAATTCAGTGGTAGTGCCGTGGGATACTCGGTGGCAAACCCTTTCCCCGGCAACGACTGCTCCTACGGCAACGACTCCTCTAGAAGAGAGTGCTCTCTCCATGGCCTCGGTCCCTTCCCTCGCAGCTACGGTCAACCAGCGCGTCGCGGACGCCCTCTCGGCAGCCCTGCCGGAGGCCGGCGCCGCGGACCCGCTGCTGCGACGCAGCGACCGGGCCGACTTCCAGGCCAACGGCATGCTCGCGCTGGCCAAGAAGCTGAAGGGCAACCCGCGGGAGCTGGCCGGCAAGGTCGTCGACGCGATCGGCGCCGACGGCCTCCTCAAGGAGGTCGAGGTCTCCGGCCCCGGGTTCCTCAACATCACCGTCGCCGACGCGGCGATCGTCGAGACCCTCGCCGCGCGCGCCGCCGACGACCGGCTGGGCGTGCCGCGCAAGGACACCCCGGGCACGACCGTCGTCGACTACGCGCAGCCGAACGTCGCCAAGGAGATGCACGTCGGCCACCTGCGGTCGGCGGTGATCGGCGACGCGCTGCGCAACATGCTGGACTTCACCGGCGAGAAGACGATCGGCCGCCACCACATCGGCGACTGGGGCACGCAGTTCGGCATGCTCATCCAGTACCTGATCGAGAACCCCGACCAGCTGGCCGCCCCGGCCGCCGACACCGACGGCGAGCAGGCGATGAGCAACCTGAACCGGGTCTACAAGGCGTCGCGCGCGGTCTTCGACTCCGACGAGGAGTTCAAGGAGCGGGCCCGCAAGCGGGTCGTCGCGCTGCAGTCCGGCGACCCGGAGACGCTCGACCTGTGGCAGCGGTTCGTGGACGAGTCGAAGATCTACTTCTACTCGGTCTTCGAGAAGCTGGACATGGACATCCGCGACGAGGAGATCGTCGGCGAGTCCGCGTACAACGACATGATGGCCGAGACGGCCCGGATGCTGGAGGAGGCGGGCGTCGCCGTCCGCTCCGAAGGCGCGCTCGTGGTCTTCTTCGACGACATCAAGGGCAAGGACGACAAGCCGGTCCCGCTGATCGTGCAGAAGGCGGACGGCGGTTTCGGGTACGCGGCCAGCGACCTGTCGGCGATCCGCAACCGCGTCGCCGACCTGGACGCGACGACGCTGCTGTACGTCGTGGACGTCCGCCAGTCGCTGCACTTCCGGATGGTCTTCGAGACGGCCCGCCGGGCGGGCTGGCTGAACGACCGGGTCACCGCCCACAACATGGGCTACGGCACGGTCCTCGGCGCGGACGGCAAGCCGTTCAAGACGCGTGCGGGCGAGACGGTGCGGCTGGAGGACCTGCTCGACGAGGCGGTGCAGCGCGCCGCCGAGGTGGTGCGCGAGAAGGCGCAGGACCTCACCGAGGACGAGATCCGGGAGCGGGCCGCTCAGGTCGGCATCGGCGCGGTGAAGTACGCGGACCTGTCGACGTCGCCGAGCCGGGACTACAAGTTCGACCTGGACCAGATGGTGTCGCTCAACGGCGACACGTCCGTCTACCTCCAGTACGCCTACGCCCGTATCCAGTCGATCCTGCGCAAGGCCGGCGAGACGAAGCCGGTCGCGCACCCGGAGCTGGCGCTCGCCCCGGCGGAGCGGGCGCTGGGCCTGCACGTGGACGCGTTCGGCGACACCGTCGCCGAGGCGGCGGCGGAGTACGCACCGCACAAGCTCGCCGCGTACCTCTACCAACTCGCGTCGCTGTACACGACGTTCTACGACCAGTGCCCGGTCCTGAAGGCGGACACCCCGGAGCAGGTGGAGAACCGCCTCTTCCTGTGCGACCTGACCGCCCGCACGCTGCACCGGGGCATGGCGCTGCTGGGGATCCGGACGCCCGAGCGCCTGTAAGGACCTGCCCCGGCTCCAGGGCCGCACGCACGAGTCCCTCGCACCTCTGGTGCGGGGGACTCGTCCTTTTCCGCCGTACCGGCCGGGTCAGGCGTACCGGGCCAGACTTCCCGTCACGATCTTCACCCCGAGCGCGGGGACTTCGGCGTCCTCCCCGTACAGGCCGTGCCTGCGCGCCTGGTACTCGCCGTCACGCGGCACGGAGTACATGGTCCACGTACCGTCACGCGGATCGATCAGGAGATAGGTGGGAATGCCCGCGTCGGCGTACCAGGCGACCATGTCGCGGGTGTCCTTGGTGCTGTTCCCCTTGGAAACCACCTCCACGACCAGCTCCACGTCACCGGGGTCCGCCAGCCACTCGTCGGACTCGCCGAACCCCGCGTCGCAGATCAGGAGGTCGGGGGTGGCGTAGTCGTCGGGGTCGTCGGGGAGGGGCACCGAGGCGACCTGGAACACGTCCAGATGCGAAGGCAACTCTCCGAGGAGCTGTTTGCTGATCGCGTTGATGATGCCCGCGTGCTTGCCGCGCCGAGTCGGCGACATCATGAGAACCCCCCGGATGATCTCGGCCCGCAGGCCGCTGGCTTCTTCGGCGGCCTCGGCGGCCTTGCGCAGCGGTGTCATCACGCGCTCCGGGCTCTTGAGAGTCATGACGGGCTCCCTTCCGATACCCGTCGAGTCCAACGAGGCCGCTCCCGGCAGGTCGCGCCGACCGCGCGCGGACCCCCGGTGGCCCGGGCGGCGCTCACCGCGTCCGCCCCGGCCCGCCCACCAGCCCGGCACACCCTCCCGACCTGGCCGTTTAAACTTGGACGTCGGCCCGGGGCGGGCATGGGAATCACGGAACCAAGAGGGCTGCACGTGCGGGGGCGTAACACGACGAGTCGCAGGCTGCCTGCCTTCCTGGCAACGGCCGTGGTCACTCCCGCTCTGCTGCTGGCGACCGCCGGGCCCGCCGACGCCTTCGGGACGGTCAACGCGTTCGGGCAGCACGCGGAGCACGAGCGGATCACCCGGGCGGCGCTGGCCTGCGCTCCGGGGATCCCTTCCGACGGCTCCTGCTTCGAGCCGCGCTCCCTCGATCAACTCGCCGGGCACAGATGGACGTTCGGCGCGGTCGGCGCGCCGGACTCGGACGAGACCCTCGACTCCTCCGCGCACTGCGACAACGCGGACTACCTGGACGCGAGAGGCTATCCGCGGAGCCGGCGGCAGGCCACCGAGGCGCTGCGCGGCTGCATCGCCCACCTGCAGGCGCGCTTCCGGCAGGGGGTCGCGGCGGCCCGCCGCACACTCGATGCCCGAGGACGCGTCACGGCCTCGGAGACGCGGCTGCGGAGCGACTGCACCTTCACGCTCGGTCTGGGCGGCCGGGCCAAGTGCGAGGCCGTGGAGGGGTTCGGCCGCGCCCTGCACGGAGTCCAGGACTTCTACGCGCACAGCAACTGGACGGACCGCAGCGACCCGTCCCGCCCGGTGAGCCTGGTCAATCCCCCGGGCCTGGGTCGCTCCGCGCCGTCACCGCTGCTGGATCTCGCCGCGCCCCGGCCGCCCCGGCCGTGGGCGATTCCGCGGAACCTGACGACGGGCTGCTTCTCACTCCTGGTCGGCGCCTGTTCCCAGCGCATCACCCACGCCGACCTCAACAAGGACGAGGGGTCCATCGACCCGGTCTCGGGCGCGACCAGCGCTCCCGGCACCGTACGCGGCCAAGCGGCGGGGAACTTCGGCCGGGCGGTGCAGGGTGCCATCACCGAATCCCGCCGCCAGTGGCGGGAGTTCCGCACCGCGCTCCTCCAGCGGTACGGCAGGCAGCGCGGTGCCCGCCTCGTCTGCGTCATCACGCATGACGACCCGGTCCGCGACTGCGCCTGACACCTCCTGCGGAACGTGCGGGCGCGGTCGCGGAACCACCGTCGGCGTCGGCTAGTCGCGCAGCCGCCGCGCGACCTCCGTCGCCCAGTACGTGAGGATCATGTCGGCGCCGGCCCGCTTGATGCCGGTCAGGGTCTCCAGGATCGCCTTGTCGCGGTCGATCCAGCCCTTCTCGGCGGCCGCCTCGACCATCGCGTACTCGCCGGAGACCTGGTATGCGGCGACCGGCACGTCCACCGCGTCCGCGATCTTCGCCAGCACGTCCAGGTAGGGCAGCGCCGGCTTGACCATCACCATGTCGGCGCCCTCCTCCAGATCGAGCGCCAGCTCGCGCAGCGACTCGCGGAGGTTGGCCGGGTCCTGCTGGTAGGTCTTGCGGTCGCCCTCCAGCGACGAGCCCACCGCCTCGCGGAACGGGCCGAAGAACGCCGAGGAATACTTCGCGGTGTAGGCGAGGATCGAGACGTCCTCATGGCCGGTCTGGTCCAGCGCGTCCCGGACGACGCCGACCTGACCGTCCATCATGCCGCTGGGGCCCACGACATGGACGCCCGCGTCGGCCTGGACCTGGGCCATCTCGGCGTACCGGTCCAGGGTCGCGTCGTTGTCGACCCGGCCCGCGGCGTCCAGCACCCCGCAGTGCCCGTGATCGGTGTACTCGTCCAGGCACAGGTCCGACATGATGACGAGGTCGTCGCCGACCTCCGCCCGCACGTCCCGGATGGCGAGCTGGAGGATGCCGTCGGGGTCCGTGCCCGCCGTACCGGCCGCGTCCTTGTTCGCGTCGTCCGGCACGCCGAACAGCATGATCCCGGCGACCCCGGCCTCGACCGCCTCGACGGCTGCCTTGCGCAGGGTGTCGCGGGTGTGCTGGACGACGCCCGGCATCGCGGCGAGGGGCACCGGCTCGGCGATGCCCTCCCGTACGAACGCCGGCAGGATGAGGTCGGCCGGATGCAGGCGGTACTCGGCGACCATCCGCCGCATGGCGGGGGTGGTGCGCAGCCGTCGCGGTCGCGCGCCCGGGAAGCTTCCGTACTTCGTCATGCCACCCACGCTACGCCCGCCCCGCACCCGCCTTTGCCGACGCAGCGTCGGCCGGCCGGGCCCCGCACCCCCGGGGCCGGGGCACCCCGGACAGGCAGAAGGGCGCCCCCGAAAGAGGCGCCCTTCAGAGCCGTACGTACCGCCGGTCAGCTACGGGCCCGCCGGCGCGAGCCGGGCCGCCGCTCGCTGGGGCGGGTGACCGGGTCCCCGGCCTCGATCGCCGCGTCGCGCCGGGCCGCGCCGAAGTCCGCGAGGGCTTCGGCCAGCTTGTGCACCGACGGCTCGGGCGACATCACGTCGACGCGCAGCCCGTGCTCCTCGGCGGTCTTGGCGGTGGCCGGGCCGATACAGGCGATCACGGTCACGTTGTGCGGCTTGCCGGCGATGCCGACGAGGTTCCGCACGGTCGACGAGGACGTGAACAGGACCGCGTCGAAGCCGCCGCCCTTGATCGCCTCGCGGGTCTCGGCCGGCGGCGGCGAGGCGCGCACGGTCCGGTAGGCGGTGACGTCGTCGACCTCCCAGCCCAGCTCGATCAGGCCGGCCACCAGCGTCTCGGTGGCGATGTCGGCGCGCGGCAGGAACACCCGGTCGATCGGGTCGAAGACCGGGTCGTAGGGCGGCCAGTCCTCCAGCAGCCCGGCCGCGGACTGCTCGCCGCCGGGCACCAGGTCCGGCTTCACGCCGAAGGCGACCAGTGCCTTGGCGGTCTGCTCGCCGACCGCGGCGACCTTGATCCCGGCGAACGCGCGGGCGTCGAGCCCGTACTCCTCGAACTTCTCCCGGACGGCCTTGACGGCGTTGACCGAGGTGAAGGCGATCCATTCGTAGCGGCCGGTGACCAGGCCCTTGACCGCGCGCTCCATCTGCTGCGGGGTGCGCGGCGGTTCGACGGCGATGGTCGGGACCTCGTGCGGCACCGCGCCGTACGCGACGAGCTGGTCGGAGAGCGACGCGGCCTGCTCCTTGGTCCGCGGTACGAGCACCCGCCAGCCGAACAGCGGCTTGTTCTCGAACCACGAGAGCTGGTCCCGCTGCGCTGCCGCGCTGCGCTCACCGACCACGGCTATGACCGGCTGCCCGCCGTCCGGCGACGGCAGCACCTTGGCGGCCTTCAGCACCTGGGCGACGGACCCGAGGGTCGCCGTCCAGGTGCGCTGCCGGGTGGTGGTGCCGGCGACGGTGACGGTCAGCGGGGTGTCCGGCTTGCGGCCGGCGGCCACCAGCTCGCCGGCGGCGGCGGCCACCGAGTCGAGGGTGGTGGAGACCACCGCGGTGGCGTCGCTGGTGCCCAGCTCGGCCCAGCAGCGGTCGTCGGCGCTGCGGGCGTCGACGAAGCGCACGTCGGTGCCCTGGGCGTCGCGCAGCGGCACACCGGCGTACGCGGGCACGCCGACCGCGGCCGCCACGCCGGGCACCACCTCGAAGACGATCCCCTCGGCGGCGCACGCCAGCATCTCCTCGGCGACATAGCCGTCGAGCCCGGGATCCCCGGTCACCGCTCGCACGACCCGCTTGCCCGCGCGGGCGGCCGCCATGACAAGATTGGCGGTGTCCCTAAGGGTGGGGATGTCGGCGGGGATTGACGCCTCGTCAGCTGACGCCTGCAGTGGTGTGTCCACCTGTGCGCGTGCGTGCACGCGCACGACGTCCAGGATCTGCGGGTCGGCGATGAGTACGTCCGCGGAGGCCAGCGCCTCCACAGCACGCAACGTCAGCAGTCCCGGGTCTCCCGGCCCGGCACCCAGGAAGGTGACCTGACCGGAGGCGGAGTGGTTTGGGACGGTGGGGTTCAAAGTGCTCGCTCCCCCATAAGACCGGCCGCACCCTTTGCGAGCATCTCGGCGGCGAGTTCCCGGCCCATGGTGAGCGGGACCGATTCGTCGTCAAGAGAGGCAGGTACGTGCCCGGTGGTGGACAGCTGCACCGCCGCGCTGCCGTCGGTCGTGCCGACGACACCGCGCAGGTGCATTTCGGTGACAGCCTGCTCGTCAGCCTTGGGGCCTCCCCTGCTCGAGCACAGCCGAGAGCTTGGGGAAAGGTCGGCCAGTGCCGCCACGGGAGCGGAACAGCCGGCCTCCAGGGCGGCGAGCAGGGAACGCTCGGCGGTCACGGCGGCCCGGGTGACCGGGTCGTCGAGCTCGGCGAGCATGGCGATGAGGTCCGCACGGTCGGCGGCGCACTCGATCGCCAGTGCCCCCTGGCCGGGGGCGGGCAAAACCATGTCGGGCGACAGCAGCTGCGTCGCCGCGTCGATCCGGCCGATCCGGGTGAGTCCGGCGGCGGCCAGGACGACCGCGTCCAGCTCCCCCTTCTCGACGAAGCCGATCCGGGTGTCGATGTTCCCGCGTATCGGGACGGTCTCGATGCGCTTGCCCAGCGCCCTGGCCCAGGCGTTGAGCTGCGACATCCTCCTGGGGGACCCGGTCCCCACTCGCGCGCCGTCCGGGAGTTCTTCGAACCGGAGCCCGTCCCTGGCGATCAGCGCGTCGCGGGGGTCCTCGCGCACGGGTATGGCCGCCAGGACCAGGTCCTGGGGCTGTGCGGTCGGCAGGTCCTTGAGCGAGTGGACCGCGAAGTCGATCTCGCCGGCGAGCAGCGCGTCGCGCAGCGCGGAGACGAAGACGCCGGAGCCGCCGATCTGCGCGAGGTGCTCACGGGAGGTGTCACCGTAGGTGGTGATCTCCACGAGCTCGACGGGGCGGCCCGTCAGCTCGCGCACCGTCTCGGCGACCTGACCGGACTGGGCCATGGCGAGCTTGCTCCGCCGCGTCCCCAGTCTCAGGGCCTTCATCGTGCTGTCAGTCATGCCCGCTCCCGTGCTGCATCGTGCCGGTCGGCCCGCGTGTCGGCCCTGCTGACGGCGGCGACCGTCTGCGGGTCGAGGTCGAAGAGTTCCCGCAGCGCGTCCGCGTATCCGGCGCCGCCGGGCTCGCTGGCGAGCTGCTTGACCCGCACGGTGGGCGCGTGCAGGAGCTTGTCGACGACCCGGCGGACGGTCTGGGTGATCTCCGCGCGCTGCTTGTCGTCCAGGTCGGGAAGGCGGCCGTCGAGCCGGGCGATCTCGCTGCTGACGACGTCCGCCGCCATGGTGCGCAGGGCGACCACGGTGGGGGTGATGTGCGCGGCGCGCTGCGCGGCGCCGAAGGCGGCGACCTCGTCGGAGACGATGCCGCGCACCTTGTCCACGTCGGCCGCCATGGGCCCCGCCGACGGCGTCGGCTGGTCCGACCCGGTGGCGGACGCGTCGGCCAGCGTCTCGATGTCGACGAGGTGCGCGCCCTCGATCCGGTGCACCGCGGCGTCGATGTCGCGCGGCATGGCCAGGTCGAGCAGGTACACCTCGCTGTCGCGTCCGCGGACCGCGGTCGCGACCTGGGCACCGGTCAGCAGCAGCCCGGCCGCCCCGGTGCAGGAGACCACGATGTCGGCGACCGCGAGCTCATGGTCGACACAGGACATCGCCGCCGCGCGGGCGACCAGCCCGGTGCCGGCGCCCGGTCCGCCCGGCTCGGTGAGGATCTGCACGAGCCGCTCGGCGCGCGCCACCGTGCGGTTGGCCACGACCAGCTCGCCGACGCCGTTCCGTACGAGGGTGGTGGCGGCCAGCGAGGACATCGAGCCGGCGCCGATCACCAGCGCCCGCCGGCCGTGCGCCCACCGCGCGACATCGGCGCCGCCGGCGAGCTGCTCCAGGCCGAAGGTGACCAGCGACTGGCCGGCCTTGTCGATCCCGGTCTCGCTGTGCGCGCGCTTGCCGACCCGCAGGGCCTGCTGGAAGAGGTCGTTGAGCAGCCGCCCGGCGGTGTGCTGCTCCTGGGCGACGGCCAGCGCGTCCTTGATCTGGCCGAGGATCTGGCCCTCACCGACCACCATCGAGTCCAGGCCGCAGGCCACCGAGAAGAGGTGGTGGACGGCGCGGTCCTCGTAGTGGACGTAGAGATAAGGAGTCAGCTCCTCCAGGCCGACGCCGCTGTGGCGGGCCAGGAGGGTGGACAGCTCGGCGACACCGGCGTGGAACTTGTCCACGTCGGCATAGAGCTCGATGCGGTTGCAGGTGGAGAGCACCGCGGACTCGGTGGCCGGCTCGGCCGACACCGCGTCCTGGAGCAGCTTGCCGCGCGCCTCAGGGGCGAGCGCCGCCCTCTCCAGCACGCTCACCGGCGCGCTGCGATGGCTCAGCCCGACGACGAGAAGACTCATGCTCGCACCTCACTCCGCGAGGCACGGCGGGCGCACGGGGTGCGCCGTCCGGTGGTGCGCTCGTTCATGCCGGCATCACGGCGGGGACGTCCCCGTCAGGTCCCTTGCGGTCGGCCGCGACGGCGCCGGTGTCGGCCACCGGGGCCGGCGCCGCGCTCTCGTGGCCGGTCTCCTCGCCCGCCTTGCGCTGCTCGTGGAAGGCGAGGATCTGCAGCTCTATCGACAGGTCGACCTTGCGGACGTCCACCCCGTCCGGGACGGTCAGCACGGTCGGCGCGAAGTTGAGGATCGAGGTGACCCCGGCGGCGACCAGCCGGTCGCAGACCTGCTGGGCCGCGCCCGCCGGCGTCGCGATGACGCCGATCGACACGCCGTTGTCCTCGATGATGTGCTCCAGCTCATCGGTGTGCTGGACCGCGATACCCGCGACCGGCTTGCCGGCCATGGCCGGGTCGGCGTCGATCAGCGCGGCGACCCGGAAGCCGCGGGAGGCGAACCCGCCGTAGTTGGCGAGCGCGGCGCCGAGATTACCGATACCGACGATGACGACCGGCCAGTCCTGGGTCAGGCCGAGCTCCCGCGAGATCTGGTAGACGAGGTACTCCACGTCGTACCCGACGCCCCGGGTCCCGTAGGAGCCGAGGTAGGAGAAGTCCTTGCGCAGCTTCGCGGAGTTGACCCCCGCCGCGGCCGCGAGCTCCTCGGACGAGACCGTGGGGACCGAGCGCTCGGAGAGCGCGGTCAGTGCGCGCAGATACAGCGGTAGCCGGGCGACGGTGGCCTCGGGGATGCCTCGGCTTCGGGTCGCCGGTCGGTGAGTTCGGCCAGTTGCCACGGTGCTCCTGCGGGTAGAGCGGGGCTGCAGGCGGCCGCGAGAAACCCGACCGCCCCGTCTTCTGCAGGCTATGTCTTTGTGAACGCGTGCACAAAGATAGTGTCCGCTTTGTCCGGCCAAAGTGATAGGGGTCACGCGGCTTTTACAAGCATTCGCGGAACCAACTCCCACGTCACACCGTTCACTCGCGCCACCGGCAATCCGCGGCAGCACCGACGGGAGCACGCGCCCTCACTCCTCACCGCCATACCCCCGGAAACCTACAAATCGCCCATCGATGGTAATCGACCGGCCGCCCCGGCGGCGCCGCTGCGAACCGGCACAATGGCCCCATGGCTCCCCTGTTCGGCTCAATCGGCCGCGCCCCCCGCAAGAACCCCGCCGACCGGATGGTCACCCTCATCGGAAAGCCGGGCTGCCATCTGTGCGACGACGCGCAGGCGGTGATCGAGAAGGTCTGCGCGGAGACCGGCGCGTCCTGGGAGAAGAAGGACATCACCGAGGACGCCGAGCTGCACCACAAGTACTGGGAACAGATTCCGGTCGTCCTCGTCGACGGCGCCCAGCACGACTTCTGGCGGGTGGACCCCCGGCGGCTGCGCACCGCACTGGGCGCCTGAGCGCCCCACACCCCCGCAAAGCCCCGTACGGACCTCGTACGGCCCGCGGAAAACGGCCCCACGGGTTGGCCGTAACGCATCCGTCGGCAGGCCAGGGGTCGCCTGACACGCGCCCGTAACCGGCTGCACCGAACAAACTGGCTACGCTAGCCGCATGGCCCGCCCGTCGCCCGCCCACCGCCCCGCCAAAAGTCCCGCCGGAGCGCACTTCTCAGCGGGATGGTTCACCCGCCGCAGACGACCCGCCACCGCACGCAGCGTGCTGGCCGGCGAGGCCGCGGCCGAGGCCGCCCGGAAGTCCTCCCAGGAGGCGCCACCGGAGGAGGCCGCCCCGGCCGAGCCCGAGTTCCCGGTCGCCGGGGACGAGGCGGCCGCCGCCTTCTTCGACCTCGACAACACCGTGATGCAGGGCGCCGCGCTCTACCACTTCGGCCGCGGCCTGTACAAACGGCACTTCTTCCACAAGCGCGACCTGGCCCGCTTCGCCTGGCAGCAGATCTACTTCCGGCTGGCCGGCGAGAACTCCGAGCACATGGCGGACGTCCGCAACAGCGCCCTGTCCATCGTCCAGGGCCACCGAGTCGCCGAGCTGATGTCCATCGGCGAGGAGATCTACGACGAGTACATGGCCGAGCGCGTCTGGCCCGGCACCCGCGCGCTCGCCCAGGCCCACCTCGACGCCGGCCAGAAGGTCTGGCTGGTCACCGCCGCCCCCGTCGAGACCGCGACGATCATCGCCCGCCGGCTGGGCCTGACCGGCGCCCTCGGCACCGTCGCCGAGTCGGTGGGCGGGGTCTACACGGGCAAGCTGGTGGGCGAGCCGCTGCACGGCCCGGCCAAGGCCGAGGCGGTCCGCGCGCTGGCCGCCGCCGAGGGCCTGGAGCTGTCCCACTGCGCCGCCTACAGCGACTCCGCCAACGACATCCCGATGCTGTCGCTGGTCGGCCACCCCTACGCGATCAACCCCGACACCCGGTTGCGCAAGCACGCCCGGGAGCAGGGGTGGCGGCTGCGCGACTACCGAACGGGGCGCAAGGCCGTCAGGATCGGCATCCCGGCGGCCGCCGGTGTGGGTGCCCTCGCGGGCGGCGCGGCGGCCGCGGTCGCCCTCCAGCGCCGCCGCCGCTGACCAGCACTGATCACCGGGCGACGCGGCGGGCCAACCGCACTCCCTACCCCCGCCGCCGCCCCGCCAGTCCCTTTCCTGCCGGTTAGCCACAACACGCCTTCCAACCAGGCAGATTGCGCTCCCTTCCGATCAGTAGTTGCTCAATATTCGATACTTGATCCGCCACCAACCGGACACGGAACGTAAGTAATCGATGATTTGAGCAACTGGGTGTAGCGCTGCCTGTACGAAGCGTTATTCTCCTCAGACGCAATCCGGAACCCACACGTCCCTACGACGAGTGAACGGTCCCGCACTGCACGTGATGGAAGCTCTGCCTCTGGGAGTCCCGTGTACCCACACGTCGGGGTTGACGCCTCGGGCCTGGCTACGCTGCGTACGACGCTCGTCGACCACCTGCGCAGTTTTGTCCCCACCGCGTACGCCGTCCCCGCATTCGCCTCAGCCATCCCCGCCGGCCCCTGCTACGCCCTGGCCGACGGGAGCGCTGCGGTCGGCAAGGCCGCTGCCGCCGGCAGAACCCGCCGCGCCGGCACCGGCACGGCCACCGCGCGGCGCCCCGCCGACAGCGACAGCCGCCGCATGATGGACCTCGTCGAACGCGCCCAGGCCGGCGAGGCCGACGCCTTCGGCCGCCTCTACGACCAGTACGCCGACACGGTCTACCGCTACATCTACTACCGGGTCGGAGGCCGCGCCACGGCCGAGGACCTCACCAGCGAGACCTTCCTGCGCGCCCTGCGCCGCATCGGCACGTTCACCTGGCAGGGCCGCGACTTCGGCGCCTGGCTGGTGACCATCGCCCGCAACCTCGTCGCCGACCACTTCAAGTCCTCCCGCTTCCGCCTGGAAGTCACCACCGGAGAGATGCTCGACGCCAACGAGGTCGAGCGCAGCCCCGAGGACTCGGTCCTCGAATCCCTCTCCAACGCCGCCCTGTTGGAGGCGGTACGCAAGCTCAACCCCCAGCAGCAGGAATGCGTCACCCTTCGCTTCCTGCAGGGCCTCTCGGTCGCCGAGACCGCCCGCGTCATGGGCAAGAACGAGGGCGCGATCAAGACCCTCCAGTACCGGGCCGTCCGCACCCTGGCGCGGCTCCTCCCCGAAGACGCCCGCTGACCCCCAGCACCCCTCCGCCACCCCCAACACCCCCTCAACCGCTCACCGTTGGTGACCGGTCATGCCCGGTCGGTCAGATCATCGTGAGTGCGTAACCCGAGTGCCGAGCCGCTCGTTGTCCGGAATGCAGGCTCCAAGCGGTCACGCCATGTCCGCCGCCCCTCACTCGATCGAGTGGCTCGGACAAGGCGTGCAACCATCCGGCCCGTCTGGATAGTCCAAGCCAGTCCGGGGAGCCGAGCGGGATGACGAGAGGAGGTGCCGCCCGTGATCGCGAATGTCTCCGTGCACCGGCGGGCCAACGCCTTCGCCCAGGCCCTGGAGGAGCAGGAGCTCAAGGGCGCGGCGACCGAGGACCAGGTCGACAATCCGGCGCAGGCGCCGGGAGAAGCACGGCTGTTGGCGGTCGCCGACGGCCTCGGGGAGCTCCCGAGGCCGGAAATGGCCGCCGAGGTCAAGACTGTCCAGCGCGCCCAGCTCATCGCAGCGATGGAGGCCGCCTTCGCCGAAGGCGCCTCGTCCGGCGACGCCCGGGTGCCCGAGCAACGCGAACGGGGGGGCACGCACCGCGCCGGCAAAGCGATCGGCCGGCTGCGCCCGCGCTCCCGTCTGTCCAAGGGGCTGGCAGCGGGCGGACTGACGGTCGGCGTGGCCGCCGGGGCGTTCAGCGGCGTCGCCGCGGCCAGCACCGACGCCCTTCCCGGTGACTCGCTCTACGGCCTCAAGCGCGGCATGGAGGACCTTCGGCTCACCCTGGCCGACGACGACTCCGACCGCGGGCAGCTCTATCTCGACCAGGCTTCCACCCGCATGCTGGAGGCCCGTCGCCTGATGGAGCGCGGCCGGGCGACCAGCCTCGACCACGAAGCGCTCGGCGAGGTCCGCAAGGCCCTCTCCGGCGTCCGGCACGACGCGGGCGAAGGTCACCGCCTGCTGCACGCCGCCTACGAGCGCAACGGCTCGCTCGGCCCCATCCAGGCGCTGAACTCCTTCACCCGGTCGCACCGCCACACCTGGACGCAGCTGCGCGACAAGCTCCCGGTGCAGCTCATGGACGTGCGCGACCAGGTCAGTTCGGTCTTCGCCGCCATAGACGACGAGGTCGGCCCGCTGCTGCCGTCGGGCCCGGACAGCCGCAGCCACCACCGCGGCACATCCGCCGGCGGGGGCACCGCGGCCGGCGGGGACAGCCGCCCGTCGCCGCAGAACGGCGATACGGGCACCGAGGCCCAGGGCAGCGGCTCCCAGCGGCCCCGCCCGTCGGCGTCGCCCTCCCAGGAGCACGAGGGCCTGCTCGGCGGCAATACGGGCGGTCTGCTCAACCCGCCCGGCAAGGGAGGCAGTCCGTCCCCGCACGACGGCAGCCATGGCAAGGACGCCATCGGCCGGCCCGATGTCACCCTCCCACCGCTGCTGCCAGGGCTGCTTCCCGGTCTGGGCATCGACGGCGAGGAGTCGCCCAGGTAGCACCCCGTACGGCCCGTACGGCAGCTGCCGCGCGCTCGGTGTTCTTCCGGTCCTTCCCTCAGAAGAACACCGAGCGCCGCTGCACCAGCAGCTTGTAGAGGGTGTGCTGGATCGTCTCCCGGACCTGGTCGGTCAGGTTGAACATCAGCATCGGATCGTCCGCGGCCTCCGGCGGAAAGCCGTCCGTCGCGATGGGCTCGCCGAACTGGATCGTCCACTTCGTCGGCAGCGGCACCGCCCCCAGCGGCCCCAGCCACGGGAACGTCGGCGTGACGGGGAAATACGGCAGCCCCAGCACCCGCGCCAGCGTCTTGGCGTTCCCGATCATCGGATAGATCTCCTCCGCGCCCACGATGGAGCACGGCACGATCGGCACCCCGGCCTTCAGCGCCGTCGAGACGAAGCCGCCCCGCCCGAAGCGCTGGAGCTTGTAGCGGTCCGCGAAGGGCTTGCCGATGCCCTTGAAGCCCTCCGGCATCACCCCGACGATCTCGCCGCGCTCCAGCAGCCGCTGGGCGTCCTCGGCGCAGGCGAGGGTGTGCCCGGCCTTGCGCGCGAGCTCGTTTATCACCGGCAGCACGAACACCAAGTCGGCCGCCAGCAGCCGCAGATGGCGCGTCGCCGGGTGGTTGTCGTGCACCGCGACCTGGAGCATCAGGCCGTCCAGCGGCAGCGTCCCGGAGTGGTTGGCGACGACCAGCGCGCCGCCCTCGGACGGGATGTTCTCCAGGCCCTTCACCTCGACCCGGAAGTACTTCTCGTAGAACGGCCGCAGCAACGACATCAGGACCTGGTCGGTCAGCTCCTTGTCGTAGCCGAAGTCGTCGACCTCGTAGTCGCCGGTGATCCGCCGGCGCAGGAAGTTCAGCCCACCCGCGATCCGTTCGTCCAGGGTGCGGCCGGTGCTCGGCGGCGGGGATGCCGCCGGCTCCGGATCGGTGCGCGCTTCCGGTACGGTCGCCAGCGCCGTGCCGCGCCCGGCCCGCCTGGCCTTCCGGCGCGCCCGGGGTTCCTCGCCGAAGGGAATGACCTTGGCGTCCGCCATCGTGGGTGAACTCCTCACTGGGTCGGGCCGCCGCGTGCGGTCAGCACGCCGGCGAGCCGGTCGACGGTGCGGGCGAGGGACTCGGGCGGCAGCAGCCCGGGTCCGCGGCTGCGGGCGAATTCCGCGAAGGTCTCCGCCGTCGTGTACTGCGGGTGGAACCCCAGTGTCTCGCGCATCTGCGTGGTCTCGACGACCCGTCCGTGCGTGAGCATCCGGATCTGTTCCGGGGAGAAGTCCGTGATGCCGATGGACCGCAGCGCCGTACCGGCCCAGGTCACCGTCGGCAGGAACAGCGGCAGCGTGGGCCGCCCCAGTCGCCGGGAGGTCTGCGAGAGCAGCAGGACGCCGTCGCCGGCGATGTTGAAGGTGCCGCTGTTGAGCGTGCCCCGGCGCGGCTCGGCGGCGGCGATCCGCAGCACCTCGATCGCGTCGTCCTCGTGGACGAACTGGAGCCGGGGGTCGTAGCCGAGGACGGTCGGCAGCACGGGGAGCGAGAAGTACTCGGCGAGCGGGGAGTCCGCGCACGGGCCGAGGATGTTGGCGAAGCGCAGCACGCACACCGCCACGTCGGGCCGGCGCCGGGCGAAGCCGCGTACGTACCCCTCGACTTCGACGGTGTCCTTGGCGAAGCCGCCGCTGGACAGCGACTTGGGCGGGGTGTTCTCGGTGAAGACGGCCGGGTCGCGGGGTGCGGAGCCGTAGACGCTGGTGCTGGACTTGATGACCACGCGCTGGACGTTCGGGGACTTCTGGCAGGCGCCGAGCAGCTGCATGGTCCCGATGACGTTGGTCTCCTTGACGGAGGCCCGGCTGCCGCGGCTGCCCAGGGGCGTGCCGTTGATGTCCATGTGGACGACGGTGTCGACGCCGGTCTCCGCCAGGACCCTGGCGATCGCCGGATGCCGGATATCGGCCTTGAGGAATTCGGCACCGCCCAGATGGTGCTCCGGTGGCACGGCGTCGACCCCGATCACCCGGTCGACGTCGGGATCACGCTGGATCCTGCGGACGAACCGGCCCCCCAGCTGCCGTGCGGCTCCCGTGACGAGCACGACGTTGCCCAAGATCAGCCCTCCTTCCCACAGCGGCTGCCAGCCGAGCCGAGCTGTCCGGCTCACGCTAGCCGGTCGGTGTTGCGCGGTGATGACCGCACGATGCCCGTAACGACATTTGCGTACGACCACCGTCCATACGGCCCACACAAGCGCCGCGGCCCCTTATCGCCCAGGGGCGATAAGGGGCCGCGAAATCGCGATCAGCGTCGCTTACTTCTTGTTACGACGCTGAACACGGGTGCGCTTGAGCAGCTTGCGGTGCTTCTTCTTGGCCATCCGCTTGCGCCGCTTCTTGATAACAGAGCCCACGACTACCCTCGCTCACTTCGAATCACTCGGTGCGGGGCGTCCGAGCCCACACTACCTACATCGGGCCAGCCTACCCGGCGCCGGGCGTACGGCGTAATCCGAGGGTCCCCAAAGGCCCGTCAGGCCGATTCCACCCCCACAAACGACTCACGGAGATAGTCGTGGACCGCCTGCTCCGGCACCCGGAAGGACCGCCCCACGCGGATCGCGGGCAGATGACCGCTGTGCACCAAGCGGTACACGGTCATCTTCGACACTCGCATCACCGTGGCGACTTCCGCCACTGTCAAAAACACAACCTCGTTCAGAGGCTTCTGGTCCGCAGCCATCACACACCTGCACCTTCCGCATAAGACGGTCACCGGCTTCCCCTCCGGTGACTCTTCGTCGCCATGCGTTCACTCCCCAGATTAGGGGCGGGTGATGCGAGTGGGGAAGAGGAGCAGCGAACGACCGCCTACCGGGACAGACGTGCCCGATCCAGTACATACCGCGTCAGGGGGCGATAGTGAACAGCCTCTACCCCGTCATCGAGCGGCACCACCGCCGACACCCGCCCCTCCGCCTGCCCGACGAACAGCGCCGGGTCGTCGGTGTCCGCCAGGCCGATGGCCTCGATACCCAGCTGACCTGCCCCACAGACCCAGCCATGGTCCCCGATGACCAGGGCGGGAAGCTGTTCCGCGGCCGCCGCCGCGGCATCGAGAGCGGTCCGTACGGGGAGCGGGGAATGGGTGTGCACGCCCCCTGTACCGGCCGCGCCCCGCACGCCGGTTTCGCGCATCACCGCGACTCCCCGTACGTAATCGAGGACCCCGGTGCGTACGCCGAACCGGGTCGCTATGTCGACACGGTGGCCATACGCGGGGGTGAGGACAGGGCAGCCCGCCGACGAGAGAGCGTCTGCAAGCACGGCGTAGAACTCCAGCAGCCGGTGCGGATGCCCGGTGCCGAGCAGCACCGGCACCCGGCGGCGGGCCGCCACGCCGACCCGGTCCGCGAAACGGTCCAGCCCCGCGATCGTGCGATCCGGATCGATCACATCAGGGCCTGAAGTGTGTGCGGGATCGACCGAAATCCCGCACTCCTGTCCCATCAGCCGCAGAACTTCACCGAACGCCCAGTCCCCTTCCGGATCGAGCCCCAGCAATACCCGGGGATCGCGCGCCGAGAAGAGCAGATAGCGCCGCAGACTCTTCTCCCGCACGGTCGCGATCGTCCCCGCGAGCCGCGCCTCGATCAGGTGCGCCCGCAGCGCACCGGTGCCCAACACGGGCCCCATGCTGACCCGTTGACCGGGGAGCCAATGCCCTAACCGACGGGTAGTCACACATCTGGGGGCACCGGCGCCGGACGGCACCGGGGGCCGCGCCGCAAGGGCCCGCCGCCCGTGCGGCGCCCGTTCCGGAGCAGCCCTACGGCAGCAGCCCGTGCGCCGGGAACACCGCCCGGCGGGTGGCCAGCACCGCCTGGTCCAGCCGGTCGGCCGGGTCGTAACCGCCCTCGGCGAAGTCCCGCCAGGTGGGCGTCCTTCCGTCCGTCATCCGCTGCGGCGCCAACTGCCGCGTCCTGCGGAACACTTCGTGCCGCCAGGCCGGCGGCACCATCGAGGTCGGTTCGATCGGCCGGCCCGCCGCGATCGCCGTCAGATGCGTCCAGCTGCGCGGCACCACGTCCACGACCTCGTAGCCGCCGCCACCGAGCGCGACCCAGCGGCCGTCCGCATGCTCGTGGGCCAGCGCGTGGCAGGACTCGGCCACCGCGCGCTGCGCGTCCAGGCTCACCGCGAGATGCGCGAGCGGGTCCTCGAAGTGGGTGTCCGCACCGTGCTGGGTGACCAGGGCCTGCGGCCGGAACGCCGCCAGCAACTCGGGCACCACCGCGTGGAAGGCCCGCAGCCAGCCCGCGTCGCCCGTCCCGGCCGGCAGCGCCACGTTCACCGCGCTGCCCTCCGCGCCCTGCCCGCCGGTCTCCTCCGGCCAGCCGGTCTGCGGGAACAGCGTCCGCGGATGCTCGTGCAGCGAGATCGTCAGCACCCGCGGGTCCTCCCAGAACGCCGCCTGGACGCCGTCGCCGTGGTGCACGTCCACATCCACGTACGCCACCCGTTCGGCGCCCAGCTCCAGCAGCCGGGCGACCGCCAGCGCCGCGTCGTTGTAGATGCAGAAGCCGGACGCGCCGCCGGGCATCGCGTGGTGCAGCCCGCCGGCGAAGTTCACCGCGTGCAGCACGTCACCGCGCCAGACCGCCTCCGCGGCCCCCACCGACTGACCGGCGATCAGCGCCGACGCCTCGTGCATCCCCGCGAACGCCGGGTCGTCCGGCGTCCCCAGCCCGTACGCGCCATCCGCCGAATCGGGGTCGGCGGAGGCCCGACGGACCGCCTCGATGTAGTCCTCGCGGTGCACCAGCCGCAGCGTGGAATCCCCGGCCGGCTTGGCCGCGACCACCTCCAGCGGCCCGCGGTCGAGCTCGTACGCCTCCACCAGGCGCATGGTCAGGGCGAGCCGGACGGGGTCCATCGGGTGCCCCGGCCCGAAGTCATAGCCCGTTACCGCCTCGTCCCACATCAGCTGTGCGCGACCGCTCATGGTCGTCACCGTATCGGGCCGGAGCTGACCCGAACGAGCGGGCATGGACCAACGTGACCAGGACCAGCGCCATCGGCACCAGCATCGCCCCGCGATAGCTCCATGCGTCGCCGAGCGCGCCCACCAGCGGGGAGCCGATCAGAAAGCCCACATAGTTGAAGATGTTCAGCCGCGCGACGGTCGTGTCCGAAGCCCCCGGGCCGTGCTGCTCGAAGGCGTGCCGCCCCGCCGCGGCGAACGTCTGCGGCACGATCACACACAGCCCGAGCCCCAGCAGCGTGAAGCCCGCCATCCCCACCCACGCCCCGGGCGCCGCCGCCACCACCGCGAAGCCGACCGCCGCCACCACCGCCCCGGTCCGCACCACCGCGACCGGCCCGAAGCGCCGTACCCCCAGGTCCCCGACGGCCCGCCCCAGCAGCGTCGTCACCATGTAGACGTTGTACGGCACGGTCGCCAGCTGCTCCGAGCTGCCCAGGACGTCCTGCAGATACTTCGCGCTCCAGTTGGAGACCGTCGAGTCCCCGATGTACGCGAACGTCATCACCAGGCACAACGGCAGCAGCAGCCGCATGGCGACCGGAGTCCCGGCCTCCGCCCCCTCCGCACCCGCGGTCGCCGCCCGCCCGCAGCCGTCCACGAACCACCGGCCTACGACCAGCGCCAGCGGTACCAGGAGAGCCACCACCGGCCCGTACAGCAGCGCCAGCGACAGCTTCCAGTGCGCGCCCGCCCACGCCAACGAGGCGCCCACGATCCCGCCCAGGCTGTACGCGGCGTGGAAGCCGAGCATGATGCTCCGACCGTACGCCCGCTGGAGGCTCACCCCGAGCATGTTCATCGACGCGTCCAGGGCGCCCACCGACAGCCCGAACACACCGAGCGCAACGGCCACTTGCGCCACCGAACCGACCGAGCCGACGGCCAGCAGCGCCACACACACCACCGGCTGCACACACCGCAGCACCACACTCGGCCGCACCCGCTTGACCAGGTGCTCGGTACCGACGCTGCCGGCCCCGGCGAGCACCGGAACCGCCGCCAGGAAGACCGGCAGCAGCCCGTCCGGGATCCCGTACCGCACCTGGATCGCCGGTATTCGGGTCACCAGCAGGGCGAACACCACACCCTGGACGCAGAAGCTGAGGGCAAGCGAGACCCGACCGTGCCGCAGCCGCGCTCCTCGTTCCTGTGGGTCCGTCATGGCCGGTCAGCCTAGAACTCCCGTCTACCACTGGGTAGATGGATCACCCGACCAATTCCCACTGACATACGAAGGGTCGGCAACCGTTCATCCGGACGACATCCCCTCATCCGTCCAGCCGGCATCCCCTCATGCGGACGACATCCCTACAGCAGCAACCGGGGCAGTTCCGCCATATCGGTGAACAGCACGGTGGCACCGGCCCCCGCCAGCTCCTCCGCCGGCGTCATCGCGGTGAACCCGTACACGTCCATCCCCGCGGCCACCGCCGCCCGCACTCCCAGCGGGCTGTCCTCGACCACCGCACACCGGCCCGGCGCGACGCCCATCTCCCGGGCCGCGTGCAGAAACAGATCGGGCGCCGGCTTCCCCCGCCCCACATCCTGCGACGAGAAGATCCGGCCCTCTCCGAACCGATCGAACAGCCCGGTCTTCGTCAGCGCCACCCGAATCCGCTCATGGCTCCCGGACGACCCGACGCAGTACGGCACGTCGTCCGCGGAGAGCTTTTCCAGCACCGTCCCCACGCCCGGCACGGCTGTCAGCCGCCGACGGAACTCCTCGAACACACGCGTATGGAAGCCGATCTCGAAGTCCTCCGGCAGCGGCCGGCCGCTCCTCTCCCGCACCACATCGCGCACCCGCTGCACGGATCCCCCCATGAAGTCGCGCAATGACTCCTCGTACGTGGTCGGGTGGCCCAACTCCGTCAGACAGGCGGCAAGGATCTGATTGGAGATCGGCTCGCTGTCCACAAGGACACCGTCATTATCGAAAATGATCAGGCCATAGCGCATACCTTCGAGCGTACCTACCTGCACCCGCCGTACTGAAAGGTGCACGGGCACAACACGGCACACAGGCACAACGCAAAAAAGCCTCGTCGGGAACCGAAGTTCCCGACGAGGCTTTTTCAAAAATTGTTCGGCGGCGTCCTACTCTCCCACAGGGTCCCCCCTGCAGTACCATCGGCGCTGAAAGGCTTAGCTTCCGGGTTCGAAATGTAACCGGGCGTTTCCCTAACGCAATAACCACCGAAACACTATGAAGAAAACAAACTCCAGCCGACAAGGCGAGTTCGTTACTTCAGAACCTACACAGTGGACGCGAGCAACTGAGGACAAGCCCTCGGCCTATTAGTACCAGTCAACTCCACACCTTACGATGCTTCCATATCTGGCCTATCAACCCAGTCGTCTACTGGGAGCCTTACCCCATCAAGTGGGAGGGAGCCCTCATCTCGAAGCAGGCTTCCCGCTTAGATGCTTTCAGCGGTTATCCTTTCCGAACGTAGCCAACCAGCCATGCCCTTGGCAGGACAACTGGCACACCAGAGGTTCGTCCGTCCCGGTCCTCTCGTACTAGGGACAGCCCTTCTCAAGACTCCTACGCGCACAGCGGATAGGGACCGAACTGTCTCACGACGTTCTAAACCCAGCTCGCGTACCGCTTTAATGGGCGAACAGCCCAACCCTTGGGACCGACTCCAGCCCCAGGATGCGACGAGCCGACATCGAGGTGCCAAACCATCCCGTCGATATGGACTCTTGGGGAAGATCAGCCTGTTATCCCCGGGGTACCTTTTATCCGTTGAGCGACGGCGCTTCCACAAGCCACCGCCGGATCACTAGTCCCTACTTTCGTACCTGCTCGACCCGTCAGTCTCACAGTCAAGCTCCCTTGTGCACTTACACTCAACACCTGATTGCCAACCAGGCTGAGGGAACCTTTGGGCGCCTCCGTTACCCTTTAGGAGGCAACCGCCCCAGTTAAACTACCCACCAGACACTGTCCCTGATCCGGATCACGGACCCAGGTTAGACATCCAGCACGACCAGAGTGGTATTTCAACAACGACTCCACACCAACTGGCGTTGGCGCTTCAAAGTCTCCCACCTATCCTACACAAGCCGAACCGAACACCAATATCAAGCTATAGTAAAGGTCCCGGGGTCTTTCCGTCCTGCTGCGCGAAACGAGCATCTTTACTCGTAATGCAATTTCACCGGGCCTATGGTTGAGACAGTCGAGAAGTCGTTACGCCATTCGTGCAGGTCGGAACTTACCCGACAAGGAATTTCGCTACCTTAGGATGGTTATAGTTACCACCGCCGTTTACTGGCGCTTAAGTTCTCAGCTTCGCCAACCCGAAGATTGACTAACCGGTCCCCTTAACGTTCCAGCACCGGGCAGGCGTCAGTCCGTATACATCGCCTTACGGCTTCGCACGGACCTGTGTTTTTAGTAAACAGTCGCTTCTCGCTGGTCTCTGCGGCCACCCCCAGCTCAGGAAGCAAGTTCCCTCACCGGAAATGGCCCCCCTTCTCCCGAAGTTACGGGGGCATTTTGCCGAGTTCCTTAACCATAGTTCACCCGAACGCCTCGGTATTCTCTACCTGACCACCTGAGTCGGTTTAGGGTACGGGCCGCCATGAAGCTCGCTAGAGGCTTTTCTCGACAGCATAGGATCATCCACTTCACCACAATCGGCTCGGCATCAGGTCTCACCCTTATATGAGAGACGGATTTGCCTATCTCTCGGGCTACACCCTTACCCCGGGACAACCACCGCCCGGGCTGGACTACCTTCCTGCGTCACCCCATCGCTTACCTACTACAAGTCTGGTCCGTCGGCTCCACCACTCCCCTCAACTCCGAAGAGATCAGGGCGGCTTCACGGACTTAGCATCGCCTGATTCAGTATTGGGCGCTCCAAAGCGGGTACCGGAATATCAACCGGTTGTCCATCGACTACGCCTGTCGGCCTCGCCTTAGGTCCCGACTTACCCTGGGCAGATCAGCTTGACCCAGGAACCCTTAGTCAATCGGCGCAAGAGTTTCCCACTCTTGTATCGCTACTCATGCCTGCATTCTCACTCGTGAACCGTCCACAACTCGCTTCCGCGGCTGCTTCACCCGGCACACGACGCTCCCCTACCCATCACGATCCCCGTTAGGAGTAATATCGCAATGACATGACTTCGGCGGTGTGCTTGAGCCCCGCTACATTGTCGGCGCGGAATCACTTGACCAGTGAGCTATTACGCACTCTTTCAAGGATGGCTGCTTCTAAGCCAACCTCCTGGTTGTCTCTGCGACTCCACATCCTTTCCCACTTAGCACACGCTTAGGGGCCTTAGTCGATGCTCTGGGCTGTTTCCCTCTCGACCATGGAGCTTATCCCCCACAGTCTCACTGCCGCGCTCTCACTTACCGGCATTCGGAGTTTGGCTAAGGTCAGTAACCCGGTAGGGCCCATCGCCTATCCAGTGCTCTACCTCCGGCAAGAAACACACGACGCTGCACCTAAATGCATTTCGGGGAGAACCAGCTATCACGGAGTTTGATTGGCCTTTCACCCCTAACCACAGGTCATCCCCCAGGTTTTCAACCCTGGTGGGTTCGGTCCTCCACGAAGTCTTACCTCCGCTTCAACCTGCCCATGGCTAGATCACTCCGCTTCGGGTCTTGAGCATGCTACTCAACCGCCCTATTCGGACTCGCTTTCGCTACGGCTTCCCCACACGGGTTAACCTCGCAACATACCGCAAACTCGCAGGCTCATTCTTCAAAAGGCACGCAGTCACGACGCAAAGACAAAATCTCTGCGCGACGCTCCCACGGCTTGTAGGCACACGGTTTCAGGTACTATTTCACTCCGCTCCCGCGGTACTTTTCACCATTCCCTCACGGTACTATCCGCTATCGGTCACCAGGGAATATTTAGGCTTAACGGGTGGTCCCGCCAGATTCACACGGGATTTCTCGGGCCCCGTGCTACTTGGGTGATTCTCAAGCAAGCCGTCAATGTTTCAGCTACGGGGGTCTTACCCTCTACGCCGGGCCTTTCGCATGCCCTTCGCCTACATCAACGGTTTCTGACTCGCCGACCGGCCGGCAGACCGATCAAGAGAACTCCCACAACCCCAACCACGCAACCCCTGCCGGGTATCACACGTGACTGGTTTGGCCTCATCCAGTTTCGCTCGCCACTACTCCCGGAATCACGGTTGTTTTCTCTTCCTGCGGGTACTGAGATGTTTCACTTCCCCGCGTTCCCTCCACACTGCCTATGTGTTCAGCAGCGGGTGACAGCCCATGACGACTGCCGGGTTTCCCCATTCGGACACCCCCGGATCAAAGCTCGGTTGACAGCTCCCCGGGGCCTATCGCGGCCTCCCACGTCCTTCATCGGTTCCTGGTGCCAAGGCATCCACCGTGCGCCCTTAAAAACTTGGCCACAGATGCTCGCGTCCACTGTGCAGTTCTCAAGCAACGACCAGCCACCCACCACCCCAACCCGAAGGCTGAGTTCACTGGGGCCGGCATCGCGAAGGGCGAGCAACGCTCGCACCCTCAGACACCCAACAGCGCGCCCGACCCGACCAGTTAAGACCCACGTTCCACGCCGAAGCAGTACTAATGATCCCAACCGACCGTGCCGAATAGTCAACGTTCCACCCATGAGCAACCAGCATCAGACACTCGCTGATGTACTGGCCTCTGACCAAGCCGAAGCCCGGTAAGAAGTGCTCCTTAGAAAGGAGGTGATCCAGCCGCACCTTCCGGTACGGCTACCTTGTTACGACTTCGTCCCAATCGCCAGTCCCACCTTCGACGATTCCCTCCCACAAGGGGTTGGGCCACCGGCTTCGGGTGTTACCGACTTTCGTGACGTGACGGGCGGTGTGTACAAGGCCCGGGAACGTATTCACCGCAGCAATGCTGATCTGCGATTACTAGCAACTCCGACTTCATGGGGTCGAGTTGCAGACCCCAATCCGAACTGAGACCGGCTTTTTGAGATTCGCTCCACCTCGCGGTATCGCAGCTCATTGTACCGGCCATTGTAGCACGTGTGCAGCCCAAGACATAAGGGGCATGATGACTTGACGTCGTCCCCACCTTCCTCCGAGTTGACCCCGGCAGTCTCCTGTGAGTCCCCATCACCCCGAAAGGCATGCTGGCAACACAGAACAAGGGTTGCGCTCGTTGCGGGACTTAACCCAACATCTCACGACACGAGCTGACGACAGCCATGCACCACCTGTACACCGACCACAAGGGGGACCGTGTCTCCACGGTTTTCCGGCGTATGTCAAGCCTTGGTAAGGTTCTTCGCGTTGCGTCGAATTAAGCCACATGCTCCGCTGCTTGTGCGGGCCCCCGTCAATTCCTTTGAGTTTTAGCCTTGCGGCCGTACTCCCCAGGCGGGGAACTTAATGCGTTAGCTGCGGCACGGACGACGTGGAATGTCGCCCACACCTAGTTCCCAACGTTTACGGCGTGGACTACCAGGGTATCTAATCCTGTTCGCTCCCCACGCTTTCGCTCCTCAGCGTCAGTATCGGCCCAGAGATCCGCCTTCGCCACCGGTGTTCCTCCTGATATCTGCGCATTTCACCGCTACACCAGGAATTCCGATCTCCCCTACCGAACTCTAGCCTGCCCGTATCGAATGCAGACCCGGGGTTAAGCCCCGGGCTTTCACATCCGACGCGACAAGCCGCCTACGAGCTCTTTACGCCCAATAATTCCGGACAACGCTTGCGCCCTACGTATTACCGCGGCTGCTGGCACGTAGTTAGCCGGCGCTTCTTCTGCAGGTACCGTCACTCTCGCTTCTTCCCTGCTGAAAGAGGTTTACAACCCGAAGGCCGTCATCCCTCACGCGGCGTCGCTGCATCAGGCTTTCGCCCATTGTGCAATATTCCCCACTGCTGCCTCCCGTAGGAGTCTGGGCCGTGTCTCAGTCCCAGTGTGGCCGGTCGCCCTCTCAGGCCGGCTACCCGTCGTCGCCTTGGTAGGCCATCACCCCACCAACAAGCTGATAGGCCGCGGGCTCATCCTTCACCGCCGGAGCTTTCCACACACAGGAGATGCCTCCGTGTGTCATATCCGGTATTAGACCCCGTTTCCAGGGCTTGTCCCAGAGTGAAGGGCAGATTGCCCACGTGTTACTCACCCGTTCGCCACTAATCCCCGGCCGAAACCGGTTCATCGTTCGACTTGCATGTGTTAAGCACGCCGCCAGCGTTCGTCCTGAGCCAGGATCAAACTCTCCGTGAATGTTTACCGGTAATCCGGTGACACTCGCGTTGAGCGGAACAACCAGGAGGAATAGTCCCAGTCGTTCACAGCGTCCTCGCTGTGTGCGCCTCCCAAAAACTTGGAAGGACTTTCAAAGGAACCTCATCTCCATGATGGAGACGGGGTATCAACATATCTGGCGTTGACTTTTGGCACGCTGTTGAGTTCTCAAGGAACGGACGCTTCCTTTGCGCCTGTTTCACCAGGCTCTCCGGGCGCTTCCCTTCGGTCTTGCGTTTCCGACTCTATCAGACCCTCGCGGCCCCGATTTTCGCCGGTGCGATCCGGCCTTTCGACCTTCTCGCGGTTCCAAACCTTACCAGATCCGTTTCCGGCTCCGGCCCCCTGTTGGAGCGGGGTCGGCCGCTTCGCTTTCGCTTTTCGGCCTTTCCGACTTTAGCAGATCTTCGTTCTTACCGTTTCCGGTTCGAATTCCGTTCTGTTTCCCCGTCGGAGGGGGTTGTTCGCGCCTTTCGGCGTGATCACTACTTTAGCGGAATTCCTCGGTGACGCCTAATCAGGTCGATCGCGCCGAAGGGAATGAATTTCGGCACGCGAAATCCAGCCCCGCGAGGGTCCGTGCAGTAGTGGTGTGCCGCGAAGCGGCGGGATGGCTGCCGCAGAACCGTTCCGGCTCATCGGCAACTCGGAGAACATTACGGATCGGGCTAGGGCGTGTCAACTTGGGTCAGCCGAGGTCGCTCAGGCGGCCTTCGGCGTCCGGCTGAGCGTCCTCGACACGGCGCAGCAGGCGCGTCAACACCTCGCCGAGGATGCGGCGTTCTTCGCCGTCGAGGTCCTGGAGGAGTTCCTCTTCGAAGACCGTCGCCAGGCGCATCGCCTCCCGCCACTTCTCCCGGCCTTCGTGGGTCAGCTCGACGATGACGCGGACACGGTTGGTCTCGTCGCGTTCCCGGGTGACCAGACCCTCGTTCGCCATGCGGTCGATGCGGTGGGTCATGGCGGCCGGCGTGAGGCCGAGGAGCTTGGCGAGTTCGCCGGGACCCATGCGGTAGGGAGCACCCGAGACGACGAGGGCCTTGAGGACCTCCCATTCGGCGTTGCTCAGGCCGAGGGTGGCGGTCTGCCGTCCATAGGCGACGTTCATCCGTCGGTTGAGGCGCTGAAGTGCGGAGACGACCTGCTCCACCTGGGGGTCGAGGTCCTGGAACTCGCGCTGGTAGGCCGCGATCTGTTCTTCGAGGCTCGGCTCGGTGGCGTCGGCTGCCGCATCTGAGGGCTCTGGCATGCGGCGCAGTATGGCACGAAAGTCATTGGCGTTGAAGTTCTTCGTCGTGTAGTCTTTAGCTTCGAACTTTAGAGTCTAAGTCTTGAGGGTGTGACTGTCCGGTTCTGGACAGGACCTCGGCTACGGCTTGGGGGGTTCCTGCTTCGTATTCGTCTTTCGACCTGACCTAGGTAGGTGAGTGTGACCACCGCGATGGGCGCCGCGCTGCGCCGGATCCAGCTGGGGAACGCGCTGAGCGCGTTCGGCAACGGCTTCACGGTTCCGTATCTGTACGTCTATGTGGCGAACGTGCGGAATCTTGGTGCCAGTACGGCCGGTGTGGTGCTGGCGATGCTGGCGGTGTCCGCGCTGGTCGTGCTGCCGCTGACCGGGCGCGCGATCGACCGGCGGGGTCCGCTGCCGGTGGCCGTCGCGGGGACGGTCGCCGCTGCCGCCGGTGCGCTGGGGATCGGGCTGTCGGCGACCGAGCCGATGGTCGTCGCGTCGGCGATCGCGCTGGGTGCCGGTATAGCGGTGATCCAGCCGGCGCTCGCGACGATGATCGTGTGGTGCTCGACGACGGTGACCCGGTCGCGGGCGTTCGCCACCCAGTTCTTCCTGAACAACCTGGGGCTGGGCGTCGGCGGACTGGTCGGTGGGCAGTTGGTCGATCCGGCGCATGCGTCGAGCTTTGTGCGGCTGTTCGCCATCGAGGCCGTGATGTTCCTGGTGCTGGGAGCGGCGATCGCGACCGTACGGCTGCCGAAGGCGCCGCGGGTCGAGGACGCGGTGCCGACCGAGGAGCGGGCCAAGGGGGCCTGGCGGGCGCTGTTCGGCGACCGGCGGATGGTGTGGCTGTGCGTGCTGGGCTTTGTGCTGTTCTTCGCCTGCTACGGGCAGTTCGAGTCGGGGCTGGCGGCGTACGCCACCGAGGTCACGCGGATCGACCCGGCGACGCTGGGGATCGCACTGGCGGCGAACACGGCGGCGATCGTGGCGGCGCAGTTCGTGGTGCTCAGGTTGGTCGAGCGGCGGCGCCGGAGCCGGGTGATGGCGCTGGTCGGGATGGTCTGGACGGTGGCGTGGATAGCCGCCGGGCTGTCCGGGCTGGTGCACGGTGCCCAGGCGGTGGCGACGACGCTGCTGATATCCACGTACGCGCTGTTCGGTGTCGGTGAGTCGATGCTGTCGCCGACGGTGGCGCCGTTGGTCGCGGATCTGGCGCCGGCCTCGCTGATCGGTCAGTACAACTCGGCGTTTGCGCTGGTCAAGCAGCTGGCGCTGGCGGTCGGACCGGCCGTGGGGGCGCTGATGGTGGGCCACGGGCTGTATGTGGCGTACATCGCGATGCTGGTGCTGTGCTGCGTGGGGATCACCGGGCTGGCGCTGTGGCTGGGGCGGATGCTCAGCCCGGCACAGGACCAGCCGCACCGGGTGACGACCGTCCCCGCGCCGCGGGCCGAGGCGGAGGCCGTGGGCGCAGCCGCGTAGGCGTGACCCGTCGGCGCCTCCGCTACCCCCGCGGCAGGGCGAATTCGCACCACACCGCCTTCCCGCCTCCCGGGGTTCGGCGCGAGCCCCAGGAGGACGCGATGGTGGCGACGATGGAGATGCCGCGGCCGGCCTCGTCGGCGGGCTCGGCCCGCCGGCGGCGCGGGAGGTGGTCGTCGCCGTCGGTGACCTCGATGATCAGGCGGCGGTCGGTGCGGCGCAGCCGCAGGCGCATCGGCGGGGTGCCGTGCTGGAGGGAGTTGGCGACCAGTTCGCTGGCGGCCAGGACTCCGAGGTCGTGGAGTTCCGGGGAGAACCGCCAGGAGGCGAGGACGCCGGACGCGAAGGCGCGGGCCCTGGGCGCGGCTTCGGTGCCGCCGTGGAGTTCGAGCGCGGCGTTGTGGAACAGCTCGGCGTCATGGCCCGTACGGTCCGGGTTCTGGATGACGAGGATGGCGACGTCGTCGTCGTGGGTCGCGGTGATGCCGAGGGAGCGCAGCAGGCGGTCGCAGACGATGTCGGGTGCGCCGGTGGCGCCGGCGAAGGCGCGCTCCAGTGCCTCGACGCCGTCGTCGATGTCCTTGTCGCGGCGCTCGACGAGGCCGTCCGTATAGAGGACGGCGCTGCTGCCGGGGGCGAGCGGGACCGAGCCGGAGGTGTGCAGCCAGCCGCCGGTGCCCAGGGGCGGGCCGGTCGGTTCGGCGGCGCGGAGGACCGCGCCGTCCGGGTCGCGTACGAGGATCGGCAGGTGGCCGGCCGAGGAGTAGACCAGGCGGCCTTCGTTGGGGTCGTGGACGGCGTAGACGCAGGTGGCGATCTGGCTGGCGTCGATCTCGGCGGCCAGACCGTCCAGGAGTTGCAGGACCTCGTGGGGCGGGAGGTCGAGGCGGGCGTAGGCGCGGACCGCGGTGCGGAGCTGGCCCATGACGGCGGCGGCGCGCACCCCGCGGCCCATGACGTCCCCGATGACCAGGGCTGTGCGGCCGGCGCCGAGGGTGATGACGTCGTACCAGTCGCCGCCGACCGCGGCGTCGGTGCCGCCGGGCTGGTAGGTGGCGGCGACCCGCAGGTCGTCGGGCTGTTCCAGCTCCTGGGGCAGGAGGGAGCGCTGGAGGGTGACCGCGGCGGCGCGCTGGCGGGCTTCGCTGGCGCGCAGCCGTTCGGCGGACTCGATCTGGTCGGTGACCTCGGCGCCGAAGACCAGGACGCCCTTGTGCGGGGCGACGCAGGCGACCTCGGGGTCGGGTGCCGGGCCGCTGGCGGCGACCTCGATCGGGGTGCAGGTGAAGGTGTAGTAGCCGTCGCGGGTGCGGTCGCCTCCGGCGCCGGCCGGGACCTTGCGGGACTTGACCGTGCGCGGCTTGCCGCTGCGCAGGACCTGGTCCATCAGCGGGAGCAGGCCCAGTTCGCCGAGTTCGGGGAGGGCTTCGCGGGCGGTCTGGCCGGCCGGGCGGGGGCCGAAGACGCCGGCGTAGGCGCCGTTGACATAGGCGATGCGGTGCTCGGGGCCGTAGACGACGGCGACCAGGGCGGGGATGGTGCCGAGGATGTCGTGGACGGAGAGCGCGTCGACGGTGGGCGGAGCGGCTCCGGGGGCGGCGTCCTCGGAGGAGGGGCCTTCGCCGCGGGCGGCGGGGACGCCGCCTGGCGGTCCCTCGGGCGCGTCGCCGCCGTCCGCGGGCGCGGCGGAGTGTGCCGCGGGGTCCGCGGACGGGGTCGCCGGCGGGGTGGCGCGGTCGGACCGGGCGGCGGCGCGCCGCTGTGTGCCGGGGAGTTTGGCGCTCCAGCGCGTGAAGATCACGGAGGGGTACCTCTTACTTCGCGTCGTCGCGCGGGGTCGGGCCGTCGGCATGGGGGGATGCCCCCTGGCGTGGCGGGGGGCACTGTCGGCACCCTCTGGCGGATTGCAGCAAACGTCCAGAATCCTCGTGATTGTCACTCTTTGCAGATACGAGCCCACCCATGGTCACACGTCCAGTGTGGCCGACCGGACTGTCATCCGTCAGACGCCGGGCGCCGGAGTGGAGTTCCTCGTTCCTCCCCGGGCGTCGCACCCCGGCCGGACGTGCGGTCAACTTCCCTGGTGGGGAGGCCGGTCAGCTGGTTTCGTTGTGCCGGCCGGTGCCCGCGGCGAGTTCGAACTCGGCGCGTGGGTTCTCCAGCGAGCCCAGTGAGACGATCTCGCGTTTGAACAGGCCGGCGAGGGTCCACTCGGCGAGGATCCGGGCCTTGCGGTTGAGGGTGGGGACCCGGCTGAGGTGGTAGACGCGGTGCATCAGCCACGCCGGGTAGCCCTTCAGCTTGCGCCCGTAGACATGGGCGACGCCCTTGTGCAGACCGAGCGAGGCGACCGAACCGACGTACTTGTGCTCGTAGTTCCTGACCTGGCCGCCGCGCACGACCGCCGTGAGGTTCTCGGCGAGCACCTTGGCCTGGCGGACGGCGTGCTGCGCGTTGGGCGCGCACTCCGCCGGGGGCTCGTCGGGCGAGGCGGGCGGCGGTGCCGTCAGGTCCGGGACGGCGGCGGCGTCCCCGGCGGACCAGGCGTGTTCGGCACCGTCCACCTGGAGCGTGGCGGTGCACTTGAGGCGCCCGCGGCCGTTCAGCGGCAGCTTGGTCGCAGCCACGATGGGGTGCGGCTTGACGCCCGCGGTCCAGACCAGGGTTCTGGTGGGGAAGCGGGAGCCGTCGCTGAGCTGCGCGACGCGGTTCTCGCAGGACTCCAGCCGGGTCTCCAGCCGTACGTCGATGTTGCGGGCGCGCAGTTCGCGGACGGCGTAGCGGCCCAGCTCCGGGCCGACTTCGGGCAGGATCCGGTCGGTCGCCTCGACCAGGATCCACTTCATGTCCTCGGGCCGGACGTTGTGGTAATAGCGGACGGCGTAGCGGGCCATGTCCTCCAGTTCGGCGAGCGCTTCGACGCCTGCGTAGCCGCCGCCGACGAAGACGAAGGTGAGCGCCGCGTCGCGGACGGCGGGGTCGCGGGTGGAGGAGGCGATGTCGAGCTGTTCGAGGACGTGGTTGCGCAGCCCGATGGCCTCTTCGACGGTCTTGAAGCCGATGCCGACGTCGGCGAGGCCGGGGACGGGGAGGGCGCGCGAGACCGATCCCGGCGCGAGGACCAGCTCGTCGTACGCCACGATCATGGCCTCGGCGCCGGCCTCCTCGGCGGCCAGGGTCGAGATGGTCGCCTTCCGCTCGGCATGGTCGATGGCGGTGACCTCGCCGATGACGACATCGCAGTCCGGCAGGACGCGGCGCAGCGGGACGACGACATGGCGCGGGGAGATGGAGCCGGCCGCCGCCTCGGGCAGGAACGGCTGATACGTCATGTACGGCTCGGGGTCGACGACGATGATCTCGGCGGTGTGCTGCCGCAGCTCCTGCTTGAGCGTCCGCTGCAGCCGCAGGGCGGTGTACATCCCCACGCAGCCGCCGCCGACCACGAGAATCCGCGCCACATCGTCCGAAGACACAGCCTTCACAGAGGTACTCCTCGCGGTGTCGACCAGGTCCGGGGCGCCACCGATCGGGCGGCCGGCCGGCGGCGCGGCCACCCTCGGGCGCTGCGCCCCCGGGAAGCGCAGCACTGTTCCATGACGCACCCCCGAGACGCCTTTGTCCACAGGCCGGTCGAAAAGTAAGTACGGCGCGGGCAGCTGTGCGGAGTGGGACATTCCGACCGACCCGTGCGAAGTACGCTGGTCAGGCAGAGATTGGCGCAGAGCGGGAGGGAGCGCAATCAGGGCGGATCGGCCCCGTTGGGCCGATCGGGGGGCGCAGCGCGCGGAACGCCCCCTTCAATCTTGACGCAGGCTCAACTATGTTCGTATCTCGTTGGGGTGCACCCTCTTGTCGGGTCACCCCGACCGTCAGGGCGGGGAGTCTCCGGGGGGAGACGTCATTACCGGGGGATCACTATGCACATTCAGGGCTCTCAATGGCCGGCGGCAGTCGCTGTGACCGCTGCTTCCAACGGTGCCAACGGCAGCAGCGGTGACAGCCGCGGTACGGGCGCGGTGACCGGCGCCAACGGCCGCAGCACGCCACTGCGCGTGGATGCCCAGCGCAATCTGGAGCATGTACTGCGCGCGGCCCGCGAGGTGTTCGGCGAGCTGGGATACGGCGCGCCCATGGAGGACGTGGCGCGGCGGGCCCGCGTCGGTGTCGGGACGGTCTACCGCCGCTTCCCGAGCAAGGACGTACTGGTCCGGCGGATAGCCGAGGAGGAGACCGCGCGGCTGACCGAGCAGGCGCGGGCCGCGCTGGGACAGGAGGACGACCCGTGGTCGGCGCTGTCGCGGTTCCTGCGGACGTCGGTCGCCTCGGGAGCCGGACGGCTGCTGCCGCCGGGCATCCTGCGGGTGGGCGCGAGCGAGGAGAGCGGGCCGGAGACACGGGTTCCGGACGGCGGGATCGAGGCGCGGGTGCCGCAGCAGCGGGTCGCCGGCGAGGCGGTCGAGCCGCGGACGGCCACCGCCGAGAGCGGGGCCGGCGCGGTGGAGGAGACGCCCGGCGGGCAGGCCCTGCTGGAGGTCGTCGGGCGACTGGTGGAGCGGGCCCGGGCGGCGGATGCGCTGCGGGCCGATGTCACGGTCTCCGACGTCCTGCTCGTGATCGCCACGGGCGCGCCCGCGCTGCCCGATCCCGAGCACCAGCGGGCCGCCTCCGCGCGGCTGCTGGAGATCCTGCTGGAGGGACTGCGGTCGCGCCCGGCCGGGTGAGAACCGGCGGCCGGCCCCGTCCGGAGGAGCCCCGGGTGCGGGGTGTCCGGGCGGGGCGGCTGCTCCCGTGCCCCGCGGCGACCCCGGGGTGTGCGGAATATCCCGTACGCGCAAATTACCCCGCACGAGTGAACGCCAGTGCGGTCGTCCGAGGGGCCTCCTCGGACGAGTGGTTGGCCACACGGCCCCTGAAGCGTGGGCCATCGATGTGGCACGCTTGCGCGGTGTTGCGGTGTGATGGCGGGTTCGGGGGCCTCGGCGATGGGTGTTGACGGGCGGGACGAGCGGCGCGGAGACGACAGTGCGGGCCCGCCTTCCGGACAGGTTCCCGGTCAGACCGGGCCGCTGGGAGCGACGCCCCCGGTGAAGCGCCCGGCGGGGCCGGAGGTGCCCGAGCCCAGCGTGCCGCCGCAGCGCGAGCACGCCCGCCGGGTGGCGGAGACCTCCGGGCGCGAACCGGCCGGTGCGTCCGCCAGCGGCCCGGACGCCGATCTGCCGCCGTCCGACGGCCAGTTGATCGCGGCCATGCGGGCCGGCGACGACAGCGCGTACGAGGAGATGTACCGCCGGCATGCCGAGGCGGTGCGGCGCTATGCGCGCAGCTGCTGCCGCGACGCGCACACCGCGGAGGACCTGACCGGAGAGGTGTTCGCGCGCACGCTGCAGGCGGTGCGGGGCGGGGCGGGGCCGGATTCGGCGGTGCGCGCCTATCTGCTGACCGCCGTCCGGCGGGTCGCCGCGGCCTGGGCGAAGACCACCAGACGGGAGCAACTGGTCGAGGACTTCGCGGTGTTCGCGGTGTCGGCGGCCGGGGCGTCGCTGGACGACGACACGCTCGACCTCGGCGCGGACGTCCGGGCGATGCACGAGGCCGAGCAGTCGATGGCGATGCAGGCGTTCCGCAGCCTGCCGGAGCGCTATCAGACGGTGCTGTGGCACACCACGATCGAGGACGAGTCGCCGAGTCAGGTCGCACCGCTGCTGGGGCTGACCGCGAACGCCACCGCCGTACTGGCGCACCGGGCCCGGGAGGGCCTCAAACAGGCGTATCTGCAGGCGCATGTGAGCCAGTCGCTGACCGCGGGCGGCGACTGCGCCCGGTATGCCGACCGGCTCGGCGCGTACGCCCGGGGCGGGCTGCGGATGCGGGCCGAACGGGGGCTGCGCAGGCATCTGGAGGAGTGCGCCCGGTGCCGGATGGCGGCGCTGGAGGTCGCGGACGTCAACGAACGGATCGGGGCGGTGCTGCCGATCGCGGTCGTCGGATGGTTCGCGGCCGGGTACGCCGTCAAGGGCGCCGCCGTCGTGGCGGGGGTCGCCGGGGCGGGGGCGGCGGCGGGGGCCGGTGCGGCTGCCGCCGCGTCCGGGGCCGGGGCCGGCTCCGGCACGACGAGCGGTGCCGGCGGCGCGGCCCTCGGTGAGGGGCTGGGCGTGCCGGTGAAGGTCGCGATCGGCGCCGGGCTCGTGGTCGCGGCGGGCGCGGCGCTGGCCTTCGCGCTGGCCGGGTCCCCTCAACCGGCCCCGCACCCGCAGGCGAAGCCGCACCGGCCGGTACCGTCCGCACCGCGATCGCCGTCTCCGGCGCCGTCGCAGAAGCCGGTGCCGTCGCAGAAGCCGGTGCCGCCGGTGGGCGGGGCGGTGCCCGTGCCGGCACCCGTCCGGACACCCAGCCCTACGCCGACGCCGACGCCGACGCCGACGCCGACGCCGACGCCGACGCCGACGGCCACGCCGACACCGGTCCCCACGCCGCCGAAGCCGACGCCCACGCCCGCGCCCACGCCGACATCCACACCGACACCGCCGACACCGCCGAAGCCGCCGCCGACGACGTACCAAATCGGCTCACTGCCCTACGACTTCGCCGGCGACGGCACCGCGCCGGAGGTGCGCACCTTCGAGAGCAGTTGGATGTGGAAGCGGCATCGGCCGAGCATCGACGGCACGGCGTATCCCCACGGCGTGAGCGTGCAGGCGTCGTCCTCGGTGGTGATCGCGCTCAACCGGCAGTGCACCGCGTATGACGCCGTGGCGGGTGTCGACGATCTCAGCCTGGGGCTGGGGGCGCTGCGCTTCTCCGTGTACGCGGACGGGGTGCGGCTGTGGCAGTCGGGGGTGGTGCACGGCGGGGAGCGGGGAGTCCCGGTGCACGTACCGCTGGCGGGCCGCAGGACGCTGCGGCTGGTGGTCGAGCCGGCGAGCGCCGGCGATCTGGTGGCGCTGGGGGACTGGGCCCGGTCGCAGATCAGCTGCCGGTGAGCCGTGCCGTTGGCGGTCCCGGGGCCGTCGACGCCTGCGGGGCTGTTGACGGTCGCGGGACGGCTGGCGTGGCCGGCACCGCGGCCGGGCGGGAGTTGGGGGGCGGGTCCGCCCTCGTGTCGTAGGCCGGGTCATGTGCCGGATCCCGGGGTGGGGGCCGTGCCGGCTGCCGGGGAGGCGTCGGATGCGGGCGCCGGCGTGGGGGCTGGTCCGGACTCCGGCGGGAGGGGGGCGAACACCAGGAGGGCGATGACGTCCGCCGGTGTGAGGTGTGTGCCCTCGGCGTGCAGCGTTTCGTAGGCGCCGTCGGCCGCGCCGTTCAGCTCGGCGCGCAGGGCCGCGGCCGTGCGCCCGATGTCCGCCTCCTCGGGGACGGGGCGGGGCAGTCGGCCGCGCCAGGCGTCCGCGGCGCCCAGCAGCCGGGCGGCGTCACGCGGGCGGCCCGTGGCGTGCAGTGCCGAAGCCGCGCTCTCGACGACCGCGGCCACCACGGGGCGGGTGCAGTAGCGCGTCAGGCCCGAGGTCAACGCGTCGTGGCACAGGCGCAGGGCGCGCGGTGCGTCGCCGGAGGCGGCGGCGATCCGGGTCGCGAGACCGGCGAGCAGGAGGGTGAACTGGGGTGGCAGGGTGCCCAGCTCACCGGCGGCCCGGGCCGCCTCGCACGCCTCGTGCGCCGCCCGGGGGTCACCGCGGAGCAGCGCCATCCGGGCGCGCAGCGCGTGGTTGCAGGCCACCGGGTCCTGTACGTGCCACTCGGCGGCCTGCTCGTCGGCCCGTATCAGCGCCTTCTCCGTGGCCGCCAGGTCCCCGCCGGCGAAGTGGAGTTCGGCGAGCCGGGAGAGGATCCACGGGGCTTCGGTGTGCGCCCCCAGCTCCTGGGTCAGGGCCAGCGCTTCCTCGTAGGCGGCACGGGCCTCCTCGTAGCGCCCGCAGGTCTGGCGCATCTCGCCGGTGGCCGCGGCGGCCTGGGCGAGCATCCAGCGGTCGCCGGTCCGGCGGGCCAGCGCGGTCAGCTCCCGCCGGGCCGCCTCGGCCGGCTCCAGGCCGCCGGGCAGGTCGATGGCGATATGCGTACGGAACAGCAGGGCGACGCCCAGCTCCCAGTCGCCGCCCAGCTCCCGGGTGGTGGCGACCGCGTCGTCCAGCAGGGGCAGGATCTCGCCGTATCCACCGAGGAAGTACGCGGAGAACGGCCAGAGCAGGCCGGGGAATCGGGCGCTGCCCGGATGGGGGCGGGAGTAGGTGGTGAGCAGGCGGTCGACCAGCGCTCTCTTCTCGGGGGCGGCGAATTCGCGGTCGAGTTCGTGGTCGTGGAGCAGGAAGAGGAGCAGCAGACGCAGGTCCGCCTGCGCCCGGAACCGCGGATCCGCGTCGCCGAGCTCCTCCAGGGCGGGGCCGAGGGCGATGACCCTCTTGACCCATGAGGCGCCCTCCACGCGGTAGTTGCGCAGCCACCAGAACCAGCCCATGGCGACGGTCAGCCGCTGTGCGGTGGCGGTGTCCCGCGCGGTGAGCGCGCGGTGCAGCACCGCCCGTACGTTGTCCAGCTCGGCCTCGATACGGGCCAGCCACGGCAGCTGTTCGGCGGACCGGATGCGGGGGTCGGCGTCCGTGGCGAAGCGCAGGAAGTGGGCGGTGTGCCGGGCGTGGGTGCGGTCGCGTTCCTCGGGGCGGGCGGCGGCCCGTTCCTTGGCGTAGGCGTGGATGGTCTCCAGCATGCGGTAGCGGGGCTCGGCGTCCCGGTGGTCGACGAGCAGCAGGGACTTGTCGACCAGGGCGCCCAGCAGGTGGAGCACCTCCTCGGCGCCATCGGCTCCCTCGGGCTCGCCGCACACCGCTTCGGCCGCGCCGAGGGTGCAGCCGCCGGCGAACACCGACAGCCGGCGCAGCAGGGCGCGTTCGGGCTCGTCCAGCAGATCCCAGCTCCAGTCGACGACCGCGCGCAGCGTCTGCTGGCGGGGCAGTGCGGTGCGGCTGCCGCTGGTCAGCAGCCGGAAGCGGTCGTCGAGGCGGTCGGCGATCTGGCGCGCGGAGAGCAGCCGCAGCCGGGCCGCGGCCAGTTCGATGGCGAGCGGCAGCCCGTCCAGGCGGCGGCAGATCTCGTCCACCGCGGCGGCGTCGCCGGCGGCGCGGAAGCCGGGGCGGACGGCCGCGGCCCGCTCGGCGAACAGCTGATGCGCGGGCGCCGGGCGCAGCGGCTCCAGGGGCCGTACGGCCTCGCCGGGGACGCCCAGCGGCTCGCGGCTGGTGGCCAGCACCGTCATCTCCGGGCAGTGCCGCAGCAGTTGGTCGGCCAGCGCGGCGGCGGCGCCGATCACGTGCTCGCAGTTGTCCAGCACCAGGAGCAGCCGGCGGTGGGCGCAGTGGTCGGCGATCCGGGTGGCCGGGTCGGGGTGCTCGCCGGCCGTACGGGCCTCCAGGGCCGGGCCGAAGACGGCCGTGTCCCGGAGGCCGAGTGCGGACAGGACGGCACCCGGGACGGCTTCGGGGGCGTCCAGCGGGGCGAGTTCGGCGATCCAGACGCCGTCGGGGTGGTCGGCGGCAAGGGAGGCGGCCAGTTCTTCGGCGAGGCGGGTCTTGCCGGAGCCTCCGGGGCCGGTGAGGGTGACGAGGCGGGTCCGGCGGCTCCCCAACTGCTGCCGGAGTGCGGCCAGCTCGCCCTCTCGGCCGAGGAAGGAGTTCAGGCGGGGGCGGAGGTTGCCGCCGCGCACGGGTGCGCGGGGGGCGGCCGTACGGCGATCGTCCGCGGGCGCACCCGCGGGCTGCTCGGCTGCTGCCAGCAACTGGGCGTGGAGGCAGCGGAGTTCGGGTCCGGGGTCGGCGCCCAGCCGGTCCGCGAGCGCCAGCCGGGCGTCCTCGTAGGCGGCCAGGGCTGCGGCGCTCCGTCCGGTGGCGTCCAGGGCGCGGATCAGCTGGGCGCGGAACGGCTCGTCCAGGGGGTGGTCGGCGGTCAACTGGACCAGCTCGGGGAGCAGTTCCGCGGCACGCCCGAGGGCCAGATCCGCGTCGATGCGGTGGTGCAGCGCGGTCAGCCGCAGCGCCTCGGGGCCGCGGGCCGCGCTCGCGCCGTCGGGGAGGTCCGCGAGGGCCGGGCCGCGCCACAGGGCGAGCGCGGCGCGCAGGGTCTCGGCCGCGGGCGCCGGGTCACCGTCCCGCAGCACCCGGGTGCCGTCGGCCACCAGCCGCGCGAAGCGGTGCAGATCCACCTCGTCCGGCTCGGCGACCAGCCGGTACGCCCCCGGCAGCGAGGCCACGGCCTCATTGCCCAGCGCCCGCCGCAGCCGCCCGACCAGCGCCTGCAGTGCGGCCGGCGCGTCCCGCGGCGGCCCGTCCACCGCCCATACGTCGTCGATCAGTGTCGCCACGTCCACCCCCCGACCGGCCCTCAGCGCCAGCGCCGCCGTCAGCGCCCGCAGCCGCGGACCGCCCAGCGGCACCGGTCGTCCTCCCTCGCCCAGGACCTCCGTCGTGCCCAGAATCCGAACCTTCACGCGGTCATTGTCGCGGGCCGCGGCGCACCCCCGCGCGTTGTCCACAGCCCGGATCCGCGGCAGCGGCGGTTGTCCACAGCCCGGTCGGGTTCTCCTGAGGCCCGGTCGGGTTCTCCCGGGGCACGCGAACGGGAGCCACCGGGTCCGGGCACAGCCCCACGCCGCGCCGGCCCGGCGGCCCGGACGCTTGTCCCCCACCCGCCCCGGCTCAGGCTCCGGAAAGCCGTGCCCTGGGGACCACGCCGCCCGCCACCGCGCGCTGCCGCGGCGCCTCCGCGCCGGTCCAGCACGAGCCGCGCCGGGCCAGCAGCCGCCGCAGCCACAGCTCCGTGGAGACCAGCTCCGCCAGTCCGTCCAGCGGCAGCGCGGCGCCCTCGGCCGCCGCGCGGAGCGCCTTGCGCACCACCCGTGCCTCTATCAGTCCCGCGTCGGCGAGCAACGGCGCGTCGAAGAGCTGCACCAACTGGCCGACGGCGGCGCGCAGTCCGGCACGTACCGCGGCGGTGTGCGTGAGGTGCGAGGTGGCGCCCCAGCCCGGCGGCAGGTCCCGTACGCCGGCGCCGGCCAGCACCGAGCGCAGTACGGCGGCGCGGGCGCCCGGCTGCACCCGGAGGGTGTCCGGCAGCGCACGGCAGGCGAGCACTACCTGGTTGTCCAGGAAGGGGGCGTGCAGCCGCTGGCTGCGGACCTCGGCGGCCTGCTCGAAGACCCGGTGGTCGGCGGCCTGACGGGCCAGTGCCGCACGGGCGCGCCGTTCGCCGGGCCGGCCGGCGGCGGGCGAGCGGGTCGCCGCGTCCCCGAGGCGACCCGATACTTCGGCCAGCGCCTCTCCCGTGAGCCAGCGGGCGGCCGGTCCGGGCCGGCACCAGGCGAGGGCGGCCAGTGAGGCGTCGACCGCCCCGCCGGCCACCGGTTCGTCGGCGAACTGCCGCTCCATGAGGCGGCGCGCCGCCTCGGTGATGCCGGTGGCGTACGGGGTGCGGGCGAGCCGGCGGGCGGCCCGGTAGACGGTGAACGGGACCAGGGCGGAGTGCGCGGACGGGCCGTCCGCCTTGGCCAGCGCGGTGACCGGGCGCAGCAGATGGCGCCGCCGGCGGTCCACGAGGAGGTCGGCGAGCCGGGCCGGGTGGGCGTCGAGGACCTGGCGCGCGCCGTTCCCGACGAAGTGGTCGGCGCTGCCGGCCAGCAGCCGCCGGCGGTGGCGGCCGGCGACGGTGAGCGAGGGGCCCGGCTCGTCCGTGAGCGGACCGCTGTCGAGGTCGGCGTACGGGAGCGCCTCCTCGCCGGCGGCGACGACGACGTGGTGCAGCCGGGGGTTGTCGGCGATGCTGCGGGCGCGCTCCAGTTCGGCCTCGCGGTGGGGCCTACCGCCGTTGGTGGCGCGGTCGTTGAAGGTGACGGCCAGCAGGCGCTCGCCGTGGCCGTTGATCGTGCCGGGCTGCCCGGGGAGACCGGCGGCCAGAAGGGCGAGCGTTCCGGAGGCGCTGCCTCCGGAGAGGTCGGCGCCGATGCCGGGGACCGGTCCGCCGCGGGCCGCGCGCCGCTCCGCGGGGCCCATACCGGGCACCGGGCCGGGGTCCAGCCCCTCCGGCCCGTCCGGGTCGGGGGCGAAGCGGGGGCCCGCCAGCCGGGTGCGCACCGCCTCGACGAGGGCCTCGCGGACGCCGTCCACGGCCTGGTCCGGGGCCAGTTGGGGCGCGGCGACGGCCAGTGAGGCGGCCGGTTCGAAGGAGGCGATCTCGCTGGTGCCGGCGCGCAGCACCAGGGCGTGGCCCGGCGGGATCCGGCGCACACCCTCGTAGGGCGTGCCGGCGCCCAGCGCCTCGGGGGCGTCCGGGCAGGCCAGCAGGGCTGCCAGATGGCCGACGTCGAGGCTGGCCTCGACGAGGTCGGCGAGCGGCAGGGCGGCGGTGGCGTACGCGGTACCGCCGGCCCACCGGGTGTGGAACACGGGGCGGGCGCCGGCCAGATCTCCGGTGATGGTGATCCGGCGGCCCACCTGGACGACGGCGGTGTAGCTGCCCGGCCAGGCGGTGAGGTGGCGCAGTGCGCCCCCTCGGGCGGCGAACAGCCCGACCCTCAGCTGGTCGTCGGTGGCGCCGCACACCCCGAAGACGGCGAGCCGGGTCTCCGGGTCGGCCTGTACGACGCGGACTTCGTAGGGCCGCCAGTCGCCGACCGCCCACAGGGGGTCCGGGTCGCCCCAGAGGAGCTGCGCGCCCACGGGCAGGACCGTGCGGCTCTCCCGGCCGGCGGTCGCGGCGCTGCTCCACCCCACCAACCAGCGCATCGCCGCCTCCACCCGATTCCCCGTCCGCAGCGGGGCCGATGGCCGCCCCGTACAGCGGATTCCCCAGCTGTTGTGCGGTCCATGCTGCCATGACGAGGGGTTTCGGGAGGTGCCAAAGGGGGCTCATATGCGGGCGGTCAACGGTGCCGGGCGGCGGGCGCGGCGGCGCGCCACCGCGGCGCGCGATGCGCCCAGGGGCGGGCGCGGGCCGCTGCGGCGACCCCGGGTGGCCCCCCGTGTGGCCCCCGGGGCGGGCGGCGGCGTGAAAGCATCACCCATCGCTTTTCGGCCAAAGTCCGTACCGTACAACCCAGTTGGAGACCGGCCGACACGTCGGGTGCCGTGTCGTCCGGTGCGGTGGCCGAGTGGCGCCCGGCCCCCGCGACGGCCCGGGAAGCGGGCTGCGCCTCCCGGACCGGACCGCCACCCGCGGGGAATGAGGTGGCGGTGTCCCCCAGCCCACTGGATCCAGTGCAGCGGGCCGACCCACGCAGAATCATCGAAGCGCTCCCGCTGACGGGCGGCCAGCGCGCACGGACGGGCGCACGGGCACACGTACCCGGAGCACATGCCAATTCCCGCACCCCTGTTTGAACACGAATCTCGCCATCCGGGACACCGACTCTTAACGGTCGGGATCCGGCGAACTACTCTGGGTGGACGCATGCCCCGGGGTACCGGGGAGGCTGTCGCTGTGTCGAGGGGTGCGCATGTCCAGGGATATACGCGGGCCGAACGAAAAGCTCGGCACCGTTCTCGCCCTCGCGGGGATCAGCAATGCCGGACTCGCCCGCCGGGTCAACGACCTCGGTGCGCAACGCGGCCTGACGCTTCGCTACGACAAGACGTCGGTGGCCCGATGGGTCTCCAAGGGCATGGTGCCCCAGGGTGCCGCGCCCCATCTGATCGCGTCCGCGATCGGCAGCAAGCTGGGGCGTCCGGTGCCGCTGCACGAGATCGGACTGGCCGACGCCGACCCGGCGCCCGAAGTGGGCCTCGCGTTTCCCCGTGACGTGGGCGCCGCGGTGCGCTCCGCGACCGAGCTCTACCGCCTCGATCTGGCCGGACGGCGGGCCGGCGGGGGCGGCATCTGGCAGAGCCTGGCCGGTTCCTTCTCCGTCAGCGCGTACGCCACCCCGGCCTCCCGCTGGCTCATATCCCCGGCCGACAGCTCCGTGGCGCGGGAGGCGGCCGAGGCGCGGGACAGGGACGCCGCGGCCGCCGGCGACGCCGGTATCCCGCAGCACGTCGGCCACAGCGATGTCACCAAGCTGCGCGAGGCCGCCGAGGACGCCCGGCGCTGGGACTCCAAGTACGGCGGCGGGGACTGGCGTTCGTCCATGGTGCCGGAGTGCCTCCGGGTGGACGCGGCGCCGCTGCTCCTCGCCTCGTACAGCGACGAGGTGGGCCGCGCGCTCTTCGGGGCGACGTCCGAACTGACCCGGCTGGCCGGATGGATGGCCTTCGACACCGGGCAGCAGGAGGCCGCCCAGCGGTACTACATCCAGGCGCTGCGGCTCGCCCGCGCCGCCGCCGACGTCCCCTTGGGCGGCTATGTCCTGGCATCGATGTCCCTCCAGGCGACGTACCGGGGCTTCGCCGACGAGGGCGTCGACCTCGCGCAGGCCGCCCTGGAGCGCAACCGCGGCCTGGCAACGGCCCGCACGATGAGCTTCTTCCGCCTGGTGGAAGCGCGGGCGCAGGCCAAGGCCGGCGAGGCGCGCGCCTGCGAGGTGGCGCTCAAGGCGTCCGAGGGGTGGCTGGAGCGCTCCCGCAGCGGCGATCCGGACCCCTCCTGGCTGGACTTCTACTCGTACGAGCGGTTCGCCGCCGACGCGGCCGAGTGCTACCGGGATCTGCGGCTGCCCCGCCAGGTGCGCCGGTTCACCGAGCAGGCGCTCTCCCGTCCCACGGAGGAGTTCGTCCGGTCGCACGGTCTGCGCCTCGTCGTGTCCGCCGTCGCCGAACTGGAGTCCGGCAATCTGGACGCGGCCTGCGCGGCGGGCACCCGTGCCGTGGAGGTCGCTGGCCGGATCTCCTCCGCCCGCACCACCGAGTACGTCCGCGATCTGCTGCACCGCCTGGAGCCGTACGGGGACGAGCCCCGGGTGGTGGAACTCCGCGAGCGGGCACGGCCGTTGCTGGCGGCGCCGGCATAGCGGACGGAACGGGCGGAACGACCTGAACGGGCGGAACGGTCGGCAGGGGAACCGGTCGGCGGGGGAACCGGTCGACGGAGGCGTGGCGGTTCAGGGGACGGGTTGGACGGGTGGGCGTGCGGCGGGGCGGATGGCGCGGCCGCGAGCGGGGTAGCGGTGGCGGCAGGGCCGCGTTGTCAGTGCCGCCCGTCATGATGGAGTACGTCGTCGGCGATGATGCGCGGGGCCGCGGCGACGGGCAGGCCCGCGAGTTGCGGTTGGGGAGGTGCAGTGGCGGCGTACGACTGCGATGTGCTGGTGATCGGTGCCGGGATCGTGGGGCTGTCCACGGCCCATGCCCTGACGCGCTCGGTGCCCGGTATACGCGTCGTGGTGCTGGAGAAGGAGCCCGGACCGGCCCGCCACCAGACCGGACGCAACAGCGGCGTGATCCACAGCGGGATCTACTACCCGCCCGGTTCGCTCAAGGCCCGCTTCGCCCTCCAGGGGTCGGCGGAAATGGTCAAGTTCTGCGCCGAACACGACATCGCCCACGAGGTCACCGGCAAGCTCATCGTGGCCACGGACCGCAGCGAGCTGCCCCGGCTGCACGGCCTCATCCAGCGCGGCCGGGAGCACGGCCTGCCGGTGCGCGAGCTGGGCCCCGCCCAGATAGCCGAGTACGAGCCCGAGGTGCGCGGCCTGGCCGCCATCCATGTGGGCACGACCGGCGTCTGTGATTTCGGCGCGGTGGCCCGGCAGCTCGGCCACCTCGCCCAGGAGGACGGCGCCCGGATCGCGTACGGCGAGGACGTCACCACCATCGCCCGCCGCCCCGGCCGGGTCGCGGTCCGCACGGCCGCCGGCACGGTCTACCGGGCCCGCGCCCTCGTCAACTGCGCCGGCCTGCACTGCGACCGCATCGCGCGGCTCGCGGGCGACGCTCCCGGGATGCGGATCGTCCCCTTCCGCGGGGAGTACTTCACCCTCGCCCCGGAGCGCGCCGCCCTCGTCCGCGGGCTGGTCTACCCGGTCCCCGACCCGGCCTTCCCGTTCCTGGGCGTCCACCTCACCCGCGGCATCGACGGCGCCGTCCACATCGGCCCGAACGCCGTCCCCGCCCTGGCCCGCGAGGGCTACGACTGGCGCACGGTCCGCCCCGCCGACCTGGCCGGCACCCTCACGTATCCGGGCGCCTGGCGGATAGCCCGCCGCCACTGGCGCTACGGCGCCGGCGAACTGCACCGGTCGCTGTCCCGGCGCGCCTTCACGGACGCGGTCCGCCGGCTGCTCCCCGCCGCCCAGGAGGAGGACCTGCTGCCCTCCCCGGCCGGGGTCCGCGCCCAGGCCGTCCTCCCTGACGGCACCCTCGTCGACGACTTCCTCTTCGCCGAGACCCCGGGCATGATCCACGTCCTCAACGCACCGTCCCCGGCCGCCACGGCTTCCCTCCCCATCGGCCGGGAGGTGGCCCGCCGGGTAAGGGGGGTGCTGCGGGGGTGAGGGGGAGACCTGCGGGTGATGGGAGCCTACGGGTGTGATGGGGATCTGCGCGTGCGTGGCGGGCCCGCGGGCGTGACGAGGGATCCGCGGGGGACGACCGGCGCCCACGGGTGACCGGGCCGATGGGGGTGACCGGGATCTGCGGGACGACTGGGATCCGCAGGACAACTGGGATCCGCAGGACAACTGGGATCCGCAGGACAACTGGGGCACCGGGGCCGGCGGGGTGGCCGAGGTCACGGGGCTGAGCGGAGCCGTGCGGGGCAGCCGTAGCAGGGCCTAGCGAGCGGTGATGAGCGACACGTAGTGGGATGGGCACGGCGGGGCGACGGGCCGGCCGGGCGGGGTGACGAGCCGCCCAGGCGGGGCGGGCCGGGGGTGCCCTCGCGGGGCGTAATTGCCCCTGTCGGGTGTGCGCCCCGTGCGCCCTGTGCGCCCCCCAGGCGCCCCCTCCAGACGCGCCCTTCCAGGCCACTTCCCCACTTCACCTCCTCACTCCACCTCCTCACTCCACCTCCTCACTCCACCTCCTCACTTCACTTCCTCACCTCCTCGCTTCCTCCGTGGGCGCGCCCCAGGCCGCATACCCATCAGCAGGCTCCCTCCCCTGCTGCCCTCCCTACGACGGTCCCTACACCGCCGTCCCGTACCGCCGTCCCGCCGTCCCCCGCGGCCGCGCCGCACAGCCGCCCCCGCCGGTGCTCCCGTCCCCTCCCCCACCATCCGTAGAATCGACACACTGTGTCCGAGAACCGCGCCACCCCCGAGACCACCGCCCCCGAAGCCGACGCCCTGGGCGCCGACGCCGCGCACGCCCGCGGGCCCGCCACGCACACGGACGGCCGCGCCGCCGGAGAGCGGGCCGCCTCCCCGGCCCCCGAGGCCGGCGAGCCCCGCCCCCTCGGTGCCACCGCCGTCTCCGCAGCCGTGCCCCGGCGCGGCAGGCCGATGTTCCCGGACGGGACCGGACCGGCGGCCGACCCCGCGGGCTCGCACCACGAGCGCCGGATCCGCTCCTTCCAGCCGCGCCGCAGCCGCGTCTCGCCCTCGCAGGCGGACGCGCTGCGCCGGCTGTGGTCCAAGTGGGGCGTGGACATCGACGGGCTCTCCCGTATCGACCTCGACGCGTTCTTCGACGGGCTGCCGGTCGTCCTGGAGATCGGCTTCGGCATGGGCGAGGCCACCGCGCAGATGGCCGCCGCCGACCCGGCGACCGGCATTCTCGGCTGCGATGTGCACACTCCAGGCCAGGGCAATCTGCTCGGTCTCGCGGAGCGGAACGGGCTGTCCAACATCCGGGTGGCCAACGGCGACGCGATCATCCTGCTGCGCGAGATGCTGGCCCCCGGCTCGCTCGCCGGCCTGCGCGTGTACTTCCCCGACCCGTGGCCCAAGAAGCGCCACCACAAGCGCCGCCTCGTCCAGCCGGAGTTCATCGCGCTGGCGTCCACCCGGCTCGCACCCGGCGCCCTGGTGCACTGCGCGACCGACTGGGAGCCGTACGCCGAGCAGATGCTGGAGGTGCTCTCCGCCGAGCCGACGCTGGAGAACCTGCACCCCGGTTACGCGCCCCGGCCGGACTTCCGCCCGCTGACCAGGTTCGAGGGCCAGGGCCTGGACAAGGGGCATGTCGTCCACGACCTGCTCTTCCGGCGCCGCGGCTGAGAGCGGCTCGGGCCGCGGGACCGGCCCGTACGACGGGAGCCTGATCCGGTGGCGGTGCGTAGGCGGCTCCGGCAGCAGCCGCGCACAAGGGCGTCCGGCAGCGGCCGGTGCACAAGCTCCTCCCACAGCGGCCGGTGCGCAAGGGCGTCCGGCAACGGGTGCCCAGGGGCCGGCCCCTGACACCGGTGTCGCCCACCGGCACCGGCCTCGCCCACCGGCCGGCATCAGCCCCACCCCGAACCGACCGCCGGCCGACGTCTTCCCGCCATCCGCGCGTCATGCGGTCGCCCCTCGTTAGGGTCTATGGGTGTACCCGTCCCCGCCGCCGCTCCCCGAGCGCTCACCCGGCCCGCCCCCGTACACATACGCCGAGGCCCCTCCCGGGTCCCGGCCGGGGCGCCGGCCCGCGCCGTGGCACAGCAAGACCGTCCGCGCGATCGCGCTGGCGTCGCTGCTCGCGCTCTCGGGCGTACTCATCATCGGCATCGTCCGCCGCCAGACCGGCACCGAGGGCTTCCTGGTCGGCCTCGGCCTGGCGGTCTTCCCGGTACCGCTTCTCATCTCGGCGTTCTGCTGGCTCGACCGCATCGAGCCCGAGCCGTGGCGCAACCTGGCCTTCGCCTTCGCCTGGGGCGCCTGCGCGGCCACCCTGGTCGCGGTCCTGGCCAACGGCTTCGCCACCAACTGGCTGGCCACCAACATCACTTCCGCGTCCCCCACCGAAGCCGAGACATGGGGCTCGACCGCCATCGCGCCGGTCATCGAGGAGGTGGTGAAGGCCGCCGCGGTCCTCCTCCTCTACCGCTTCCGGCGCCGCGACTTCAACGGCATCACCGACGGCATCGTCATCGCCGGCATCACCGCCACCGGCTTCGCGTTCACCGAGAACATCCTCTATCTGGGCAGCGCGTTCGGCGAGGACCAGTCCCTGGGGCACAGCGGGCTGGGCTCCCTCACCGCCGGCACCTTCTTCGTACGGATCGTGGTCTCCCCCTTCGCCCATCCCCTCTTCACGATCCTCACCGGCCTCGCGTTCGGGATAGCCGCGACCCGCTACCCCCGGCGCCGCGCCGCCCGCGCCGCGCTCGCCGTCCTCGGCCTGGTCACCGCGATCCTCCTGCACGCCGTCTGGAACGCCGCCTCCAGCCTCGGCAACAGCGGCTTCGTCACCATCTACGGCCTGTTCATCGTCCCCGTCCTCCTCGTCGTGACCTGGCTCGCCCTCTGGGTCCGCCACCAGGAACTGCTCTCCCTCCACGCCTACCTCGCCCCGTACATCACCGCCGGCTGGCTCGCCCCCGCCGAACCCACCGCCCTCACCTCCCTGAAAACCCGCGCCCTGGCCCGCGACATAGCCCGCCGCACCCACGGCCCCACCGCCGCCCGCGCCGTCACCGAATACACCGCCCTGGCCACCACCCTCTCCTTCCACCGGCGCCGCGCCCACCTGACGGGCACCACCCCGGACTTCGCGGCCCGCGAGCGCGACCTGCTGGACCTCCTGTGGCACTACCGCCCGTGGGCCGAACCGGCCCTGATCCAGGCCCTGGCAAGCCGAGAGGGAAGCAAGGGGAAGACGGCACGGAAGGCAGGGAAGGTGGGGAAGGCAGGGAAAGTGGAGAGGGTGGGGACAGAGAGGAAGGAAAGGGAAGGCGGACCGGGCGCCGTGGCACTCGTCGACGAGGCGGACCAGTCGCCCGGTTGAGCGCGGACTGCAGGCCCTTACGTGGTGGGCCGCGGACGCGACCGACCCAAGAGGCACAGGCACCGCACGACGACCCAAGAGGCGCCGCGCGACGGGCGCTTGCTTCAAGTGCACTTGAAGGTCCTAGCGTGGTCGGCATGACGGTGATCGACAGCACCCCCGTGGCGTCGCCGCCCGTGGACGCCTGTGTGTCCGCGGGGGCGGCGCATCCGCGCCCCGACGGCCAGGACCGCTACACGATCAGCGAGGTCGCGGAGTACACCGGACTCAGGGCGCACACCCTGCGCTGGTACGAGCAGATCGGTCTGATGCCGCAGGTGGAGCGGTCGCACACCGGCCAGCGTCGCTTCGACAACAGGGACCTGGACTGGCTCACCTTCGTGGGCAGGTTGCGGCTGACCGGGATGCCGGTCGCCGACATGGTCCGCTTCGCGGAACTGGTCCGCCAGGGCGAGGTCACCTTCGGCGAACGCCGGGAGATTCTGGAACAGACCCGGCTCGAAGTCGCCACGCGCATCGCGGAGTTGCAGGACACCCTCGCCGTACTCGACGCCAAGATCAATTTCTATGCGGGCGCCCGCCAGGCGCCGGAAGGGGCCTGAGCGCCATCATGAGCAACGCCATCGAACAGATCCGCAAGGTCGAGCTGGGCACCGGCGGCCCCCTCGTCGGCGTCCAGGGCTTCGGTGCGATGGGCATCAGCGCCGCCTACGGACAGACGGACGACGCGGCGGCCCGCGACACCCTGGAGGCCACCGTCGAGGCGGGCGTCACCCTCATCGACACCGCCGACATGTACGGCGTCGGCGCCAACGAGGAGTTCCTCGCGCCCTTCGTCGCCGCACACCGCGACGAGATCACCCTGGCCACCAAGTTCGGCATCGAATACCGCACCGACGACCCGAGCTACCGGGCCATCCGCAACGACCCCGGCTACGTCAAGAAGGCCGTCGAAGCGAGCCTGCGCCGCCTGAACGTCGAGGTCATCGACCTCTACTACATGCACCGCCGCGACCCGGCCATCCCGCTCGCCGAGTCCGTCGGCGCCATGGCCGAGCTGGTGCGGGAAGGCAAGGTCAAGCACCTCGGCCTGAGCGAGGTCACCGGTGCCGAACTGCGCGAGGCGCACGCCATCCACCCGATCACCGCGCTGCAGACGGAGTGGTCGGTCTTCAGCCGGGACGTCGAACACAGCGCGGTGGGCGCGGCCGCCGCGCTCGGGGTCGCCTTCGTGCCGTACTCGCCGCTCGGCCGGGGCTTTCTGACCGGTGCCTTCAGCGACGCGAGCACAGAACTCTCCGGCAGCGACTTCCGGCAGTTGCTGCCGCGCTTCACCGGCGACAACGCCAGGGCGAACGCCGCCCTCCTGGCGCCGCTGCACAAGATCGCAGCCGACCGCGGCGCCACCACGGCGCAGATCGCCCTGGCCTGGGTACAGCACCGGGCCCAGGCGCACGGCCTGACCGTCGTACCGATTCCGGGAACCCGCAAGCGCAGCCGGCTCCTCGAAAACGCCGCGGCCACCCGCATCGTGCTGACCGCCGAAGAGCTGGCCCTCCTAGAGCCGATCGCCGGCCAGGTGGCCGGCGACCGCTACGCGGACATGTCCCTCACCTCCGCAGCCCGGGAAGCCCAGGAGTGATCGGCGAGCCGTCGTCACGCACCGCGCTCCTGACGTGGACCCGACCGACCGTCGACGACCAGGGCCTGGCCAGCCCACCGGCCTGACCCACCTGTCCGGGGCACCTATCCAGGCCACCCATCTGGGTGGAATGCGTAATTACGACTGCACGTCCGGCTCGGTCAACACAACAGGTCGGTCGGCCCACCGCGCTCGATGGCTCTGTACGCATTCCCTTTTGATCTGGTGTTCCTTGACGCTGCCCTTCGGAGACGCCGGGCGGGGTCCCGAAGTTCACGAGGTCCGAGCGTAGGCTCCTCGACATCGACCTTGATTTGGGACGGATTACGGAGGTTTCTGTGATGGCCGGTATACCGACGAGTGTGGTCGCGGCAAGTGGGCTGGTGGCCGGCTACGGCGTCGCCCGGTGGACGAAGAAGCGGCCGTTGGGTGGGGTGGCGCTGGCGGCTGCCGGGGCGGTGGCCGCCAAGGGGTGGCAGGAGAAGGCCGGTACGAAGGCGGCGGCTGCGCTGAGCGGGGCCTATGTGGCGGCGTTTGCGGGGTCGCATCCGCTGGCCAAGAAGATCGGGGCGTGGCCTTCGGTGTTCGCGGTCGCGGGCGGGGTGGCGCTGGCGTCGTGGGTGGTGGCGGATCGTCGGGGGTAGTGGCGCCCCGGGGGGCCGAGTTGTTGTGGTGTTCGTGGTGCGGGGCGGGTGAGGGTTACCGCCCCGCACCACTGTTGTCAGTCCGCTGTTGTCAGTCCGCTGTTGTCAGTCCGCTGTTGTCAGGCCACTGTTGTCGGTTCGATGTTGGCGGTTCGATGTTGGCGGTCCTCGCGCTCGAGGTCGCCCGCTGTCAAGGGTTCCGCGTTCTCACGGATCCCGGGCCCACAGAGGCCAGGGCGCGAGGGTCAGGCCGACGCCCTCGTGAGGAGGGCCAGTTCGACGTCGGTGAGGGTGAGGTCGGAGACGGCCAGGAGGGGCGGGAGCTGGGCGACGTTGCGGGCGCTGGCGATGGGGGCCGCGACGGTGGGCCTTGCGGCGAGCCAGGCCAGGGCAACGGTGGCGGGCTCGGCGTCGTGGGCGCCGGCGACCGTGTCGAGGGCCTGGAGGACGCGCCGGCCCCGCTCGGTATCCAGGTACGCGGCGGCCTTCCCGGAGCGGGGGCTGTCGACGCTGCCGCCCGGCCGGTACTTGCCGGTCAGGAAGCCGGAGGCGAGGGCGTAATACGGGACCGCGGCGACACCGTGGCGGGCGGCCACATCGGCGAGTTCGCCCTCGTAGGTGTCGCGGGAGACCAGGTTGTAGTGCGGCTGGAGCGCCACATAGCGGGCCAGGCCCTCGCGGGCGGAGAAGGCCAGCGACTCGTCCAGGCGCCGCGCGGAGATGTTGGACGCGCCGATCTCCCGGACCTTGCCGGCGCGGACCAGCTCGTCGAGGGCGGTCAGGAACTCCGCCACCTCGACCGATTCGTCGTCGTAGTGGGTGTAGTAGAGGTCGATGTGGTCCGTACGGAGACGGGTCAGGGACGCCTCGACCGCGGTCTTGATCGTGGCGGCGGACAGGCCCTTGAGATCCGGTCGGGCACCCACCTTGGTGGCGATGACGACCTGGTCGCGGTTGCCGCGGGCCGCCAGCCAGTTGCCGATGACGGTCTCGGACTCGCCGCCCCGGTGGCCGGGCACCCACATCGAGTACGCGTCGGCGGTATCGATGAAGTTCCCCCCGCCGGCCACGTAGGCGTCGAGCACCCGGAAGGACTCCGCCTCGTCGGCGGTCCAGCCGAAGACGTTGCCCCCGAGGCAGAGCGGGGAGACGGACAGCGAGCCGATGGTCTTGGTGGTGTGGGTCGTCATGCGTCGCTTCAGCGCCGGCGGACGGGGAGATATTCCGTCGGCGGGCGGGGAGTTACTCCGTTGGCGGAGAGGGAGTCACTCCGTCGGCGGGCGGGAGTCGTTCGCCGCCCTGCCGCCCTGCCGCCCTGCAACGCGTCGTTGCGCGCATCCCGTGGGGGCGTGCGCCCGTACGCATTCCACGGGGGGGGACGTGCCCCATACGTCAGACGCCGACCCCGTGGTCGCGCAGCCACGGCATCGGGTCTATCGGATCGCCGGCGTCCGGGCGCACCTCCAGGTGGAGGTGCGGGCCGGTGACGTTGCCGGTGGCGCCGACGCGGGCGATCACGTCTCCCGTGGTGACCTTGCCGGAGGTCTTCACCATGGAGGACAGATGGCAGAACCAGAGTTCCGTGCCGTCGTCGAGGGTGAGGACGATGCGGTAGCCGTACGGACCGGCCCAGCCCGCCTTGGTGATGGTGCCGGAGTGAACCGCCTTGACCAGTGAGCCCGTTGGCGCCGCGAAGTCCTGGCCGGTGTGGTTCGCCGCCCAGTGGTCGCCGGCCTGCCCGAAGCTCGCGGTGAGGGTGTACGAGGAGACCGGGACGACATAGCTCTTCGCCAGTTCGGCGAGGCGGGCGGCCTCCGCCGCCTGACGCTTGGCCTCCGCCGCCGCCTCCTTTTCGGCGGCAGCGGCCTGCTCGGCCGTCTTCTGGTGCACGGTCGCGTCCTTCGCAGCCTCCTGGATCGCCGAGTGTTCCGCGGTCTCACGCGCTTCCCGGTCCGCAGCGCCCTGCTGGGCATCGGCCTGCTGGAGGATCCGGCTGCGCAGCGCCTCGGCCGCGCCCGTGCCCTGACCGGCTTCGTGGTGCGTCACCCCCGCCTGGGAGAGGGGGCGGGAGGTGCCGGCGGACGCGGGCGTGGAGTCCGCTCCGGCGGCGGACGGGGCGTCCGTACCGGCGGCCGATGCCGTCGCGGTGCCCCCGCCGTCGGAGAGGAGCGAGCCGATGCCGGGCAGCGAGGCGGCGTCCGGGAGCTTGCCTGCGAGGTCGTCGGCCATCCCGCCGAGGTCGGGCATCGATATCGGCACCGGCGGCCGGTCCTCGGCCGTGGCCATCCCGCCGGCACCGACCGCCGCGATGACGCCGACGCCCAGGACCGTACCGCCGCGGGCGAGTCCGCCGCTGCGCTGCTTGGCCACCCGGTGCTTGCCGCGGACCGGGCGGACGGACTCCTCGGTGGGGTTCCACTCCTCCCAGGGGCCATCGTCCTCGACGGACGCGCCGTCGTGGGCGGCGGCGAATCCCGGGGCGCCGGCGAATCCCGTGGTGTCGGCGGGGCTTTCGCAGGTGTCTCGCCCCTCGCCCGGGTCGGGGAGATCAGCGGCGGGGACGTCGAAGCCGAGGACGCCGTCGCGGCGACCCGGACCGGCGAGGTCGTAGGCGGACGGGGCGTGTGGGGCGGGCCTGTTGGACGCCACGGGGGCGCACTCCTTTCCTTCCTTCTCGCCTACCGGGTTAGCTGACGGGTTCGGAGCAGGAAGGTCTCCTACGGGCGCCCCCTGGCGAGAGGCGTCCGATTCACCCCAAGGTGGTGGTTCCCCGGTTCCCTTGGCGCGGTGCTGCGCAATTCCAGGCAGATACGGCGGATTCGGGTGCGCCCCGTCGGGCGACCCGGTGCGGTTCTGGGCAATTCCGCACGGCTCTTCACGGCTCTGTACGGCTCTGTAGGACGGGTGCGAGCGAGCAGTTCGGAGTGGTGCGGAGTGGTCCTGGACGTGCGGGAACAACGCATTCGGGATTCGGCGTCGGCGCGCGGTGCCGCCATTGGCGACGGCTGGGACGACCGCGCTCCGTTATCGGACAGTAATAGAGACGGCGGCGGAATACCAAGCGTTCCCGCGAATCCGCACGGGTTTTGCCCACTCCCCGTACGAGCTGTGGCATGGGATTTTGGCCGCCGGCGCGGGCGCAGACCGGGCGAGTGGCCGGCGCCGCGCCGGGTGATCTTGCGGTGATGGTGTGTCAGTTGTTATGCGGAGGGATGCCCCGCGGTCACGGAGCGTGAGAGCAGTACGGTCGGATCATGGTCGTCAACGTCGTGAACACCGGGAACGCCGGGAACACCGTCAACAGCGCTCAGGCAGTGGCGAATCGGCACCGGGAGTTCTCCCGGCAACAGGCCCGGGGACGTTCCGCCCCACACGAGGAGTTGACCGCACGGATCAGCCGGGACCCCGAATTCTGCGGCCTGCTCTCGGGTTCGCTGCCCGCCGGCGACCGCCGGCACCCAGAGCTGCTGCTCGCCGCCGTGCGCTATCTCGACGGCCCGCACGCGGAGTTGGGCCCGCGTGACGAGACGGCCTACGGGCGCTGGCGCGAGTGGACGGTCCGGCACTGGGACGAGGTCCGCGCGGTGATCATGCGCCGCGCGCCCCGGACCGGCGAACCGGCCCACTGCGCCACCCTGCTGCCGCTGCTCGCCCGCCTGCCGCAGCCGCTGGCCCTCCTGGAGATCGGCGCATCGGCCGGGTTGTGTCTGCATCCGGACCGATACCGGTACCGGTACCGCTACTGCCGTACCGGGCAGGAGGCGGGCGGTTCCGACTCCAACCCGGGTCCCGGTGCCCGTTCCGGTGCCGGTCCCGGTGCCGGTGCAGGACCGGACGCCGCAGGCCCCTACGGGACGCCGTACGAGGAGGCCGGCGCCCCGGACAGCCCCGTGACCTTCACCTGCCGTACGAGCGGGGCGGCGGGCGCCGCGAGCGGCGGTACGGTCCCGCCCGGCGCGCTCCCCGACATCGTCTGGCGCGCCGGTATCGACCCGAACCCCCTCGACCCGGTCGGCGAGCCGGACGACCTCCGCTGGCTGCGGGCCCTCGTATGGCCACAGGACGCGGACCGCATGGCGCGGCTGTCGGCGGCCGTCGAGGCGGTACGGCCGGCGCCGCGCCCCCGTATCGTGCGCGGCGACCTGGTCGGCGAACTGCCCGCGCTGGCCGCCGAGGCGCCGCCGGAGGCCACGCTCGTCGTCTTCCACAGCGCCGTACTGGCCGGTCTTCCGCCCGCCCGGCGCGAGGAGTTCGCCCGGCGCGTGCGGTCGCTGCTCGCCGACCGGGACGGCGGCGGGCACTGGATCTCCCAGGAGCACCACAGCGTGCTGCCCTGGATCGCCGCGCCGGAGCACGCGTCCCTCGGCCCGGAGGACTCGGCGCTGCTGACGCTCGCGCTGGACGAGCGCCCGGTGGCCCTCACCGGACCACAGGGCCGGAGCCTGCACTGGCTCCGGTGACCCGGGAGGACTGGCCCCTGTGACCCCGGAGGACTGGCTCCGGTGACCCGGGAGGCCGTGAGACGCGCGGCGGCTGCCCCCATCCCTCGTCCCTCCAGGGGGCCGTTCCCCAGGGACCGTTACCCCTCCAGGGGCCGCTGCACCGCCAGGAGCGCCATGTCGTCCGCCGGCGCCCCGCCCGAGTGCCGGGCGACATCGTCGAGCAGCAGCTCCAGGAGGTCGTCGGTCCCGGCGAAGCGCCGGCCGCGCAACCGGCCGCCCGGGTCGTAGAACCGGCCCAGCAGGTCCCGGGCCTCGGTCACCCCGTCGGTGAACAGGAGCAGCAGCGCCCCGGCCGGAAGAAACGTCTCGTCCGACCGGTCCGGCCAGCCGGCCACATCGCTCAGCCCCAGCGGCAGCGCGGGCGAGCTGGGCATCAGCTCCCGCAGCCCGCCGTCGGGGGTGAGCAGCAGAGGGGCCGGGTGGCCGCGGTTCAGGACGCGCACCACGGACCGGTCCCCGGCGGGGACCTCCGCCAGTACGGCGGTGGTGAAGCCCTCGAGCCGGTCGGGCCCCTCGCGCCGCCCGCCTTCCCGTTTGAGCGCGCGTTCCAGCCGGCCGGCCACCGCCTCCAGCGTGGCCTCCTGCTCCGCCGCCTCCCGGAAGGCACCGATGAGGACCGCCGCCGCCTCCACGGCCTCCAGGCCCTTGCCCCGCACGTCGCCGACGATCATCCGCACCCCGTACGGGGTGTCCTGCACCGCGTAGAAGTCGCCGCCGATCCGGGCGTCGGCCCGCGCGCCCACGTAGCGCGCGGCGACCGAGAGCCCGGCCAACTGTTCCGGCGGCGCGGGCAGCACGGCCCGCTGGGCCGCCTCCGAGACATCCCGTACGGACGCCAGCCGGGCGTCGCTCATCCGCACGACCCGGTTGATGCCGAGCGCCAGCAGCGCCACCACGACGACCGTGACCGCCTCGGTCACCGACTCGTAGTAGTCCGTCTCGCCGTGGTACGTCACGACCCACACCTCGCTGAGGACGGCGGCCACGACGGTGACGGCGGTGGCCCGCAGGGTGTAGAGCGGGGCCGCCACCAGGGGAGCGGCGGAGAGGAACGGGGCCGCGGTGTACTGGGGCGGCGTGACGTAGTCGAAGACCACGCCGCCGACGATCAGCGCGGCCGGCAGCCAGCGCGCCAGGCGGCGGCCGAGCGGGGACATCTGCTCCCGGCGCGCCCGCCTCTCCCGGTCGCCCGTGCGGTATCTGCCACCTCGACGCATCCGCACACGCCTCTTCCCACTCCGTCCACCCGGCCGCGCCCCGCAAGGGCTGCCCCGTCCGCAGGGGAGCCCTCGCCTGCGGACGAACGGACACCGTCCCCCAAGGCTTGCCGCTACGGGGACCGGGCGGCGAGTCCTCGAGGTCCGGACGGGTCAATACGAGGGCGCCGGTACGGAGCCTCGGTACGGGGCGTCGGTACGGGGCGGTAAGGGGCAGTAAGAGGCGGTAAGAGGCGTCGGGCAGGCCGGGCGGGGCCGGGTCCGCCTGTACCGTCGCAGGGCCCGCTCCGGGCTCCGGGCTCCGTCCCGGGAACGTCCGCCGGTCGCCCTGGTCCGAGGCACCGGCCCCGCGGAGCCGAGCCGCGCCGCCGCGCGCCGCATTCCCCTCGCCCGCCCGGCATCTGACGCAGCGCCTGCCGGGCCGTCCGCGCCACGCGGCGCCCGCGCCCGGCCGGAAAAGCGAAGCGCCCCGACCGGTGCTTTCCGGTCGAGGCGCTGAACCGCAGGTCAGGCGGCCTGTCCTGCGAGGGAGTCGGTGGGCCATCAGGGGCTCGAACCCTGAACCAATGGATTAAAAGTCCACTGCTCTGCCAATTGAGCTAATGGCCCGCACCGAGCAGCATAGCCCGAGGACGTCCCGCAGCCCGAAGGCATGGGCTATCCGGCCAATCGGCGGCGTGCCGCCACGGGCGCGGCCGCGGTGTCCCGGGCGCCGCGAGAGCCCCGGTACGGCCGTCGCGGACGGCTGCCGCACCCGCCCGCCCGTATGCCGCCACCTGCGCCAACGCGCAGGGCCCGTACGGCACTTGCGCACCGTACGGGCCCTGCGGGAGCTATGGCCGAATCTCGGCCGTCGCGCTTCGGGGATCAGCCGTTGCGCTTCCAGCGCGGCTTGTCGTCGCGGCGGCCGAAGGAGCCGGCCGCGCTGCCCGAACCGCGGTGGTCGTCCCGCCGGCCGTACGGACGGTCGCCGCGGTAGCCGCCGGTGGACGGACGGCCGCCGGAGCGGTCGTCGCGGTTGAACGGACGGTCGCCGCCGCCGGAGCGGTAACCGCCGGAGGACGGACGGCCGGCGGAGCGGTCGTCGCGGTTGAACGGACGGCTCGGACGGTCGCCGCGGTCGCGGTTGAAGCCCCGGTCGTCGCGGCGCTCGAACGACCGCCCACCGGAGCGCTCGTCACGACGGTCCCGGTCCCGGTCCCGGCCGAAGCCGCCACGGTCGTCACGGCGGTCGTCACGACGCTCGAAGGAACGGGCGCCGAAGCGGTCGTCACGGCGGTCCCGGTCGCGGCCGAAGCCGCCACGGTCGTCACGGCGGTCCCGCTGGAAGCCGCCCCGGTCGTCGCGGCGCTCGTCGCGGCGGTCGAACGACCGCCCACCGGAGCGCTCGTCACGACGGTCACGGTCCCGGCCGAAGCCGCCACGGTCGTCACGGCGGTCGTCACGACGCTCGAAGGAACGGGCGCCGGAGCGCTCGTCACGCCGGTCGTCGCGGCGCTCCCGGCGCTCGAAGTTGCCCCGGTCGTCACGGCGGTCGGACGACCGGCGCTCGCCCGTCGCCTGCTCCGGCACCGCCGCCGCGGCCTCGGCCACCGCCTCAGCGGAAGCCTGGGCGGTCGCCGCCAGCGCCTCCGCCGGGTCCTCACCGCGCTCGCGGGCGGCGCGGGCGGTCAGCCGGTCCGCCTCCTCGCGCAGTTCGGCGGCGCGGCGCTGCAGCCGCTCCAGCTCGCGGCCGAGCTCGCCGACCTCGCGCTCCGCCTGCTTGGCGGAGTTGTTGGCCGACTCGGCCTGGACCTCGGTGAGCGAGCGCGCGCCGGTGATCCGGGCGACGTCGTCGTCGAAGACGCCGGCGCCGCCGACGATGTGGCGCGAGGCGTCCACGCCCGCGTCCTCCATCAGGCGGAAGATCTGCCGGCGCTGGTGCGGCAGCGACAGCGAGACGACGGTGCCGGACTGGCCGGCGCGGGCGGTACGGCCCGAACGGTGCAGGTAGTCCTTGTGGTCGCCGGCCGGGTCGACGTTCAGGACCAGGTCGATGCCGTCGACGTGGATACCGCGGGCGGCGACGTCGGTGGCGACCAGCGCGTTGACGTAGCCGTCCTTGAAGTCGGCCAGGACGCGGGTACGCGCGCCCTGGGTCATCCCGCCGTGCAGCGCGTCCGCCTTCACGCCCGCCTCGACGAGCTGCTCGGCGATCCGGTCGGCGCCCAGCTGGGTGCGGACGAAGATGATCGTGCGGCCCTTGCGGGCGGCGATGGCGGCGGTGACCGGCGCCTTGTCCTTCGGCTTCACGACGAGGACGTGGTGGGTCATGGTGGTGACGTTGCCCTGGGCGCTGTCGACCTCGTGGCTGACCGGGTCGGTCAGGTAGCGCTTCACGAGCGTGGAGATCTCGTTCTCCATCGTGGCCGAGAACAGCATCCGCTGGCCGCCCTCGGGCACCTGGTCCAGCAGCTCGGTGACCTCGGGCAGGAAGCCCAGGTCGGACATCTGGTCGGCCTCGTCGAGGACCGCGACCTGGACGTCCTCCAGGGAGCAGGCACCGCGGTTGATGATGTCGCGCAGCCGGCCCGGGGTGGCGACGAGGATGTCGACGCCGCGCTCCAGGGCGTAGATCTGGTTGCCCATGGACGTACCGCCGCAGACGACCTTCATCTTCAGGCCGAGGACGTCGCCGTACGGCTGGAGGGCGTCCGCGACCTGCATCGCCAGCTCGCGGGTCGGGGTGAGGATGACCGCGCGGGGCTTCTTCTTGTCGGTGTGGCCGCCGGCCAGCCGGGCCAGGGTCGGCAGACCGAAGGAGAGGGTCTTGCCGGAGCCGGTACGGCCGCGGCCGAGGATGTCCTTGCCGGCCAGCGCGTCCGGGATGGTCGCGGCCTGGATCGGGAACGGGGTGGTGACACCGTTCTGCGCGAGCTTGCGGACAACGCCCTCGGGGAGTCCGAGGTCCGCGAACGTCACGGTCTCGGCGCCGGCAGCGGCCGTCTCGGCCTCTGCCGCTTCGACGACCTCGGGAGCCGGCTGCTCGTCGAACGCGGGCAGGGCGGACTGATCAGTGGAAATGGACATGCGAAATGCGAAACCTTCCGGAGTCTCGGCACGCGCCCACAACTCCGTGTGATTTCACAAAGACCGCCTCTATGCGGTCAGCCACGGCAAGGGAGAGAACGCGCCACGCGGCGCGCTTCTTTTCTGGCGCCGGGCAAATGGGATCAAACGATCTACCACCATACGCACCCTGCCCCCCGGAAGGCAAATGGACCCCCGGCCACCCGCTCCCCGCACCCTCCCCACCCCCTCACCAACGCCCCCGTAGACCCCCGTATGCCCCCATGAGCGCCGCCCGTTCCTCAGGCGTCCCACTCCACCTGCGGCGCCGACAGCGACGGCGCCGAGGCTGACGAGGAGGACGAGTGCGCCCCGCGCGAGGACGACGGGGAGGCGCCCGAGGACATCGGGGACGCGGGCGACGGCCCGGACGCCTGCGTGCTGCCGGGCGGCTGGGAGCCGCGCGACGGGCCGGACGGCTGCGCGCTCGGCACACCGGCGCTCGGCGAGGCCGGCGCGGACGGCCGCTCGGGGCGGGAGGGCGAGGGCTGCGCGGGCGCCGAGGCGCCGCCCCGGCCGCCGGACCCGCCGCGCCCGGCCCCCGCTCCGGGCTCGGGGCCGGACGGCTTGGCCGGCTGCTCCGGCTCCGCCTGCGCCGCCGGTGACGACGAGGACTGCGCACTCGGCGACGCCCCGCCCCCGCCCGAGCGGCCCGCGGCCGGCTCGCCGCCCGCCGGACGCCCGGGGCCGTGCCCCGTCCGCCGCGACCCGTTGCCGCGCCCGTCGGCGGCGAGCCCGCCGGGGCTGGGCTTCGCGCCCTTCCCGTCGCCGTGCCGCGCGGCACTGCCCGACGGCTTCGGCTGGCCGGGATCGCTGACGCTCATGCAGCCGGCCAGCGAGACGGCGAGCGCGGAGACGGTCACCGCCACGGCGGCGACCCGCGCGAGCGGACGCCCGGACGGCGGCGCGGAGCGCGCAACCGGGCGGTCGACGCGCTCCGCGGCCGGCCGCGGCGGAAGCAATGGGGGGCGGGGTGGCATCGGGCGCACGGCGGGACCTCCGGATCCGGAGCGCAGGGACGGCGGCGACGGACGCCCTGCCCAACTCCCGCCCCCCGCTTGAGGACACGCGCACCGCCCGCCCGATCGCGCCCGCCCGGCCGGCGGCTCCCGTCAGCCGTACCCCAGGGCGTGCAGCCGCTCGTCGTCGATCCCGAAGTGATGCGCCACCTCGTGAACGACCGTCACCTCCGTCTCGGCGACCACGTCCTCCTTCGTCGCGCACATCCGCAGCGTCGGCCCGCGGTAGATCGTGATCCGGTCCGGCAGGACGCCCGCGTACCACTCCCCGCGGTCGGTCAGCGGCGTCCCCTCGTACAGGCCGAGCAGCTCGGGTTCGTCGGCCGGGGGCTCGTCCTCGACGAAGACCGCCACGTTGTCCATCAGCCGGGTCAGCTCCGGCGGGATCCGGTCCAGCGCCTCGGCGACCAGTTCCTCGAACTCCTCGCGCGTCATCTCCAGCACACCACCATTCTCCGCCCGCGAACGCGCGGACCCCGCGGCCCGCTCCGCAACCGATGGTCGGGGACCGGCCGCCGGCCCGCAGCCCAAGCGGAGCCGGAACGTCCCGCATAACGGACGGCACCGCGGGCATATGGGGCCAATGGCCCGCGCAGCGCGCTCCCGGACACCGCACCCCGACCCGCCAGGCCGCCCGCACCCCCGCCTACCGCGCCCCCGTCGCCCCGGCGTCCGCACGCCGTCCGTACGGGACCTGCCGAGCGCCGTACGGGGCCTGCCCGCGGCCGTCCGCCGCCACTACCGCTCGCGTCGTACGGCACCCGCCGCCACGCTCGCCCCGCCCGCGCGCCCGTACGCCCGCGCCGTCGGCCTGGCGGCCGTCGCCGTGCTCGGGGCGTGGCTGGGGCTGCTCGTCATCGGGAGCGTCCAGGCCCCGGTCGGCCCGATGGACACCACCATGGCGCTGCGGCCCTCCCTGGCCGGCGGCACCCGGATCACCGTCCCGCCCCTGGGCGACCTGGAACTGGACAGCCACTACGCCCCCGTCCGCCTCGATGTCGACGTCGACCGGCTGGACCCGGCCCGCTCCGCGGAGCTGGTCGACCACCCCGAGCGGTTCGCCGGCCTCCAGGACCAGGTCACCCGCGACGTCCTCCGCGGCGCCGCGGGCCTCGCCGTGGCCTCCTGCGTGGCGGTGGCCTCGGGCGCCACCGCGCTGGGCCTGGTCGTCTACCGCCGCCCGCGGCGTGCACTGGCCGCCGGCGGCCTGGCGCTCGCCCTGCTCACCGCCTCCGGCGCCACCGCCTACGCCACCTGGAACCCCGAGTCCGTCCTGGAGCCGCGCTTCTCCGGACTGCTCTCCTCGGCGCCGTCCGTCGTCGGCAACGCCCGCAGCATCGTCAGCGAATTCAACGTCTACCAAAAGGAGTTGGCGCGCCTGGTCACCAACGTCACCAAGCTCTACGACGCCGCCTCGACGCTGCCCGCGTACCGGCCGGACCCCACCACCATCCGCGTCCTGCACGTCTCCGACATCCACCTGAACCCGGCCAGCTGGCACATCATCGCCTCCCTGGTGAAGCAGTACCGGATCAACGTGATCATCGACACCGGCGACACCATGGACCACGGCTCGGCCGCCGAGAACCACTTCCTGGACCCCGTCTCCACCCTGGGCGCGCCGTACGTCTGGGTGCGCGGCAACCACGACTCGCGCGGCACCCAGCGGTACCTGACCGGCCGCAAGCACGTCATCGTCCTCGACAACGGCCGGGTCACCCAGGTGGCCGGGGTCCGCATCGCGGGCGTCGGCGACCCGCAGTTCACCCCGGACCGCTCCATAGTGGCGGCCGGCGACGCCGCCGAACGCACCGCCGGCGGGCGACTCGCCGACGCGCTGCGCACCCAGCGGCTGGCCGGCACCCCCGTCGACATCGCGCTCGCCCACAACCCGGCCGCGGTGACCGAGGCGGACGGCCTGGCCCCGCTGGCGCTCGCGGGCCACATCCACCAGCGCGCGATCAGCACACTCCCCCAGGGCACCCGGCTGATGGTCGAGGGCTCCACGGGCGGCGGCGGGCTGCGCGCCGTGCAGAACCGGCAGCCCGCGCCCGTGCAGGCGTCGGTGCTCTATCTGGACCGCGCCACCAGGCGGCTCCAGGCGTGGGACGAGATCACGCTGGGCGGGCTGGGCCTGGCCCGCGCCGAGGTCAGCCGCCACCTGCCCGAACGGGTGAAACCCGGCCAGTCGGCCTCTCCGGAATCGAGTTTGGCCCGGGCCGGAATGCCGTAGTAGAGTCTGCGACGTGCCCAAGCGCACCGGTCAGGGCTTGACCGTCCCGAGATCCATAGGATCAGAGGAGAAGCGGAACCCTTCGGGGGGAAGTGGAGTCACATGCTTCTCACGTCCCTTTCCTTTGGTGGGGGACGACGGAGAGAAGTGGCCTCATGGTCGGTTAGCCCTCATCGTCTAGTGGCCCAGGACGCCGCCCTTTCAAGGCGGTAGCACGGGTTCGAATCCCGTTGGGGGCACGCATTACCGTGTGCGAGACTGGTTCACGCCGCTCGCACAATGCAAGGTCCTGTGGAGCAGTTTGGAGTGCTCGCCACCCTGTCAAGGTGGAGGCCGCGGGTTCAAATCCCGTCAGGACCGCTGCGGCTGGGTAGCTCAGTTGGTACGAGCGATCGCCTGAAAAGCGATAGGTCGCCGGTTCGACCCCGGCCCCAGCCACACCCATTGGGAGAAGGCCCCGGTTCACCGAACCGGGGCCTTCTTCGTGTCCGGGAACGGACCCCGCGTCAGCCGTCCGCCGCATGCGCCGGGGCGATGTCGCGGCCACCCGGGTGCCGGTGCCGCCAGACCAGGAAGATCGTGCAGGCGAGCGCCGACCAGCCGGCCAGCACCAGGAACGGGAAGAGGTGCTGGTGGCCGCGGAAGTAGACCGCGGTGTGCTGGGCGTTGACCGACGCGCCCGGGGGCAGCCAGCGGCCGATGGAGCCGAGCACGGAGGGGAGCAGGGGCCAGGAGACCGCGCCGCCGGAGGAGGGGTTGCCCAGCAGGACCATCAGGCCCCAGGTGGGGATCATCGCCCAGCGGCCGATCAGGGTGTTGAACATCGTGAAGACCATGCCGGACGTGAACATGGTCAGCGCGAGGATCAGCCAGGACTCGGCGAACGGGAGCCGCAGCGCGCCCAGCCACCAGTCGGCCACCGCCGCGATGGCGAAGGCGCCGAGCAGCGCGTAGGCGAGGGTGCAGCCGATCCGCTCGGCCGGGTTGAGGGCGCGGGCGTGCACGCTGAGCTGGATCGCCCCGACGAAACCGATGATCACGGCGGCCAGCGAGATGTAGAAGAGCGCGAGCCCGCGGGGATCGCCTTCCTGGAGCGGCTTGACGTCCCGGACCAGGACCTCCACCCCGGTCGCCCGGCCGACCTCGGCGCCCGCCTGGCTCAGCAGCTGCGCCACCGACGCGCCCGAGGCGCCGGACACGTCCAGCTCCACGCCGCGGCCGTGGGCCCTCAGGACGGCGAACTCGCGCTGCTCGTCGACGGCGTCGCGCGCCTCCTCGTAGGTGGCGTACCGGGTCAGCCGGAGCGAGGCGTTGAGGGCCTTCTCCATGCCCAGGACGAACGCCTCCTCCTGCGGGGCATCGGCGGTGGCGACGACGGCGGTGGGGATGTGCCGCGGGGTCGGGTTGGCCATGGTGTAGGTGTACGAGCCGGCGAAGAGGCCGGCCGCCGCGGCGAGGATGAGGATCAGGACGGCCGCCGGGAAGAACGGCGATCTCTTGAAGGCGGCCCATCTCTCCGCGGGGGTCGGGCGCCTTCCGTGTGCGCCGTGCGGGACCGATGCACCTTCATGATCAAACATATGAACACGCTAAAGCACCGTTGCCGGACATATCCTCCCGGACCCCCGGGCACTACCGCCGCCCCGTCCGCGATCCGGTCACCGCCGTCAAATGGTTCGCCAGTCGTTTGCGCGAGGTGAGATCCTGGGGGACGTATGTCCAGTCAGCCTGCCTCCGCCCTGCCCGACGGCACCGCCCCCGCGCTGCCCGCGCTGCTGAAGCGACTGCCCGAGCTGATGCTGCGCGATCAGCAGCGGCTGGGCCGCCGACTCGACGGCGCGCGCCGGATCCGCAAGCCCGAAGCCCGTGCCGCCGTGCTCGCCGAGATCGCCGGCGGCATCGACGAGGCGGAGCTGCGGGTCGCCCAGCGGCGCGCCGCGATGCCGGAGATCGGCTATCCGGCAGAACTCCCGGTCAGCCAGAAGAGGGACGAGATCCTCGCGGCGATCCGCGACCACCAGGTCGTGATCGTCGCGGGCGAGACCGGCTCCGGCAAGACGACCCAGATCCCCAAGATCTGCCTGGAGCTCGGCCGCGGCGTCCAGGGCCTGATCGGGCACACCCAGCCGCGCCGGATCGCGGCCCGTACGGTCGCCGAGCGGGTCGCCGAGGAGCTGAAGACCCCGCTGGGCGAGAGCGTCGGCTGGAAGGTCCGCTTCACCGACCAGGTCGGCGACGACACCCTGGTCAAGCTGATGACCGACGGCATCCTGCTCGCCGAGATCCAGACGGACCGCGAGCTGCGCCAGTACGACACGATCATCATCGACGAGGCGCACGAGCGCAGCCTCAACATCGACTTCATCCTCGGGTATCTGGCGCAGCTGCTGCCCAGGCGCCCGGACCTGAAGGTGGTCATCACCTCCGCGACCATCGACCCCGAGCGGTTCTCCCGGCATTTCGGGGACGCGCCGATCGTCGAGGTCTCCGGGCGTACGTATCCGGTGGAGGTGCGCTACCGCCCCCTGCTGGAAGAGGGCGGCCAGGACCCCGACCGCGACCAGATCACCGCGATCTGCGACGCCGTGGACGAGCTGCGCGCCGAGGGGCCCGGCGATGTCCTGGTCTTCCTGTCCGGTGAGCGCGAGATCCGGGACACCGCGGACGCGCTCAACAAGAAGAACCTGCCGGCGACGGAGGTGCTGCCCCTGTATGCCCGGCTGTCGCACGCCGAGCAGCACCGCGTCTTCCAGCGCCATACGGGCAGACGGATCGTGCTGGCCACGAACGTCGCCGAGACCTCGCTGACCGTCCCGGGCATCAAGTACGTCATCGACCCCGGCATGGCCCGCATCTCCCGCTACAGCTTCCGTACGAAGGTGCAGCGGCTCCCCATCGAGCCGGTCTCGCAGGCCAGCGCCAACCAGCGCAAGGGCCGCTGCGGCCGGACCAGCGACGGCATCTGCATCCGCCTCTACTCCGAGGACGACTTCCTCACCCGCCCGGAGTTCACCGACGCCGAGATCCTCCGGACGAACCTGGCCTCCGTCATCCTCCAGATGACCGCGGCCGGCCTCGGCGACATCGAGAAGTTCCCGTTCATCGACCCGCCGGACCGCCGCAACATCAAGGACGGCGTCGACCTGCTGAGCGAGCTGGGCGCGCTCGACCTCCAGCAGAAGGACCTCAGGAAGCGGCTGACCCCGCTCGGCCGCCAGCTCTCCCAGCTGCCGGTGGACCCGCGGCTGGCCCGGATGGTGCTGGAGGCGGACCGCAACGGCTGCGTCCGCGAGGTCATGGTCATCGCGGCGGCGCTGTCCATCCAGGACCCGCGCGAGCGGCCGTCGGACAAGCAGCAGCAGGCCGACCAGCAGCACGCCCGCTTCAAGGACGAGACGTCCGACTTCCTGGCGTTCCTCAACCTCTGGCGCTATGTGCGCGAACAGCAGAAGGCGCTGTCGTCGTCCGCGTTCCGCCGGATGTGCCGCACGGAGTTCCTCAACTACCTCCGCATACGCGAGTGGCAGGACATCTACTCCCAGCTCCGTACGGTCGCCAAGGGCATGGGCATCCACCTGTCGGAGCAGGACGCGGCACCGGACCGCGTCCACATCTCCCTGCTGTCCGGTTTGCTTTCGCATATCGGGCTGAAGAACGCGGGGCTGGAGGGCGGGAAGGAAGGGGCCGGCAAGAACGAGTACCTGGGCGCCCGCAACGCCAAGTTCGCGGTCTTCCCCGGCTCCGCCCTCTTCAAGAAGCCCCCGCGCTGGGTGATGTCCGCGGAGCTGGTCGAGACCTCCCGGCTGTGGGCGCGGGTGAACGCCCGGATCGAGCCGGAATGGCTCGAACCGCTGGCCCAGCACCTGGTGAAGCGCAACTACAGCGAGCCCCACTGGGAACAGAAGATGGCCGCGGTGATGGCGTACGAGCGGGTGACGCTCTACGGCGTCCCGATCGTCGCCCAGCGCAAGGTCAACTACGGGCGGATCGACCCCGAGGTCTCCCGCGACCTGTTCATCCGGCACGCCCTGGTGGAGGGCGACTGGCGCACCCACCACCAGTTCTTCCATGACAACCGCAAACTGCTCGGCGAGGTCGAGGAGTTGGAGCACCGCGCCCGGCGCCGCGACATCCTCGTGGACGACGAGACGCTCTTCGACTTCTACGACCAGCGGATCCCGGCGGACGTGGTCTCCGGCGCGCACTTCGACTCCTGGTGGAAGAAGAAGCGCGGCGAAGAGCCCGAGCTGCTCAATTTCGAGCACTCGATGCTCATCAACGAATCCGCCGAGGCCGTCACCAAGGACGACTACCCGGATTCCTGGCGCCAGGGGAAGCTGAAGTTCAAGGTCACCTACCAGTTCGAGCCGGGCGCGGACGCGGACGGCGTGACCGTCCACATCCCGCTCCAGGTCCTCAACCAGGTCTCCTCCGAGGGCTTCGACTGGCAGATCCCGGGCCTGCGCGAGCAGCTGGTGACGGAGCTGATCCGCTCGCTGCCCAAGCCGATCCGCCGCAACTACGTCCCGGCGCCGAACTTCGCCGCCCGCTTCCTGGACACCACCGTCCCCCTCCAGGGCGCCCTGACCGCCTCCCTGGCGGCCGGGCTCCAGCGGATGGTCGGCGTCCCGGTCGAGGCGGCGGACTTCGACACCGCCAGGATCCCCGACCACCTCAAGATCACCTTCCGGGTGGTCGACGAGCGGCGCCGCAAGCTCGCCGAGGCCAAGGACCTCGAAGCGCTGCGGCTCCAGCTCAAGCCGAAGACCCGGGCGGCGATCTCCAAGGCATTCGAGCAGGCCGCCGAGCGGCCCGCCAAGGACGGCAGGGGCGGCCGCGGCGACGGCGGCCCCCTGGCCGGCCTGGAGCAGCGCACCGGCCTGACGTCCTGGACGATCGGCACGCTGCCGCGCACCTTCGAGACCCGTCGAGCGGGCCAGCCCCTCAAGGCGTACCCGGCGCTGGTCGACGAGGGCACCAGCGTCGCCGTGCGCCTCTTCGACACCGAGGCCGAGCAGCTGACGGCCATGTGGGCGGGCACCCGCCGGCTCATCCTGCTCAACATCCCGTCCAACCCCGCCAAGTTCGCCCAGGACAAGCTGAGCAACCAGCAGAAGCTCGCGCTGTCCCGTAATCCGCACGGTTCCATCGCGGCGCTCTTCGAGGACTGCGTGACCGCCGCCGCGGACCGGCTGATCGCGGCCCGGGGCGGCCCGGCGTGGGACGAGGAGTCCTTCCGCAAGCTGTACGACGCGGTGCGCAGCGACCTGGTCGACGCGACGCTGAAGACCATCCAGCAGGTCCAGGAGGTGCTGGCCGCCTGGCAGGCATGCGAGCGCCGGCTGAAGGCGACCGCGTTCCCGTCGCTGCTGACGTCGCTGGCGGACGTCAAGGAGCAGCTGGCGGAGCTGATCAAGCCGGGCTTCGTGACCGCGCACGGCGCCAAGCGGCTGCCGGACCTGATGCGCTATCTGGTGGCCGCCGACCGCCGTCTGACGCAGCTGCCCACCAACGCCGAGCGGGACCGCACGCGCATGGCGAAGGTGAAGGAGATGCAGGACGAATACGCCTGGCTGCTGGAGCAGTTCCCCCCGGGCCGCCCGGCGCCGGCCACGGCCCGGGAGATCCGCTGGATGATCGAGGAGCTACGGGTCAGCTACTTCGCGCACGCCCTCGGGACCGCGTACCCGATCTCCGACAAGCGCATCGTGAAGGCGGTGGACGCGGCGGCCCCGTAGCCCCGGGCGGGGTGCCGGGATCGAGTTCGACCGCACCCCCTGACCTGCTGTACAGTCTTGTTCCGCAGCCCGCTGCAAGCGGAAAGCGAAACGCAAGGTCCTGTGGAGCAGTTTGGAGTGCTCGCCACCCTGTCAAGGTGGAGGCCGCGGGTTCAAATCCCGTCAGGACCGCTTTTTCACGGCCCGCATCCTTCTCGGATGCGGGCCGTTGTGCTGTCCGGGCACGCCCGCGGCGCGGTACGGTGCGCGGCACACGCCCCCGCAGCGCGCCCCGGCGGGCAACCGATCCCCCCGGTCGCCCGCGCCCCGCGCACCCCCTCCCCGGGCCGTCCGCCCCGTGGCCCGAAGGCCCCCGTCCGATCCGGCCGGCGGCGACGGGCGTCTTGACGGCGGCACCTGCCGCCGGTACTCACAGAGGAGGCGTGGGGGCCGGGGAGGTGGCGTGCGATGACTGCTGCGGTACGGCACGAGACCAGGGCACTGTTGCGAGCCCACCTGTCGGCGGCCCTCGCCTACGGCTCTCGGCATCTGACCCGGCACTGCCCGGTCTGCCATCAGCTGCTGCGGCTCGCCATGGAGCCGCACGGGGCGCTCTCCGGGGCCGACGCGCCCCCGGCCGCCTCCGCCCCCTCTCCGGCCGTCTGCGAGCCGCCGGCGGAGGACGAAAGTCCCGCCGCCCGGTGACCAAGGACGCCTGCGCCACCGGTGGTGCGGTGGAAGGCTGTTGACAGGGCGGTAGCGGAACGCCTTTTACCGCAGGGTCCGCATGGCCTTCAAGGACCGCACCCTGTGATGGGAGTCACCGAACAAGTTTCGCGGGATGGGGAACTTACCGCCCATCTACAACCGGTCAATTTAATATGTGCAATTGCACTCTCCGCCGAGCGTCCCGAAACAAGACCGCCAGGTCCGCACTGACGGGCCCCCTCAGGGCCCCTGGGCGGGGCGTGGCGCCCCCGCCGGAGCCGACCGGCGCCAGGGTGGCCCGAGCGCCGCGAGCGGCCCTGGAGCGGCCGCACACAAAAAGAGATCGCGCTGGACCCGGCGGAGTCCAGCGCGATCGATGACGTACCCAGATGGAGCGGGTGTGGGCCTGTTGGGGCAGGCGCCGCGTCGTAAAGAGCTCTATGGAGCGGGGTGAAGCATGTGGTGCCAAAGCGGGCGTTTCCGGGTTGGGGGGCCCGAAAACAGCCTGGTTATGCGGTTATTCAGGACTCGCTACGCTGCTGCGGGATACCCGCGAGCAGCGCGCGGACCTCAGCCTCGCGGTAACGCCGGTGCCCTCCGAGCGTACGGATGGACGTGAGCTTGCCTGCCTTGGCCCAGCGGGTCACCGTCTTCGGGTCCACGCGGAACATCGTGGCAACCTCGGCGGGGGTAAGCAGCGGCTCGGCGTCAGGGGTGCGAGCGGTCATGAGCGGCCTCCTCGGGAGAACCGAACCATCACGGTTCTTTCCTCTAAATTCTGCACCTTGACCCACGTTGCCCGAAATGGCAGACGCGGGCCGAGTCGGTTATAGGACGAACGGCTTGTCCTCGGCACTACAACTACACCATCTGTCCAGCCACGTCGGCCAAACCGATGGAATTGCCCTCTCAGGTGTTCAACCTTGGCGGATGCCGATGGACCGTGCCATAGCGGACAGTCACACCCCCGTGACGATCAGTCACAACGTGACCAGCCACCACGAGACCCCTCAAGGAGCGCAATACCGATCTATCCGCCCTTAGTTGGACGGAAGGAGCCCGAGTCAGGCTCCTTGTCCTATTTTGGCACGAGGGTACGCCTTGGGAGCAAGACCCGAAGTCAGTGCTTTAGGTCACGCCTGAGGCAATAGCCCGGATCAGGACCTACGTCCCGTACGTCCCGACCACCGGAATGCCGCACCCGGCAACTCCGCCCCGGGCGCCGGACATTCAGCTGGAGAACTGACGTTCGCGCACCGCGCGCCACCGCTGCGAGAGCTTCTCGTACGCGGCGCCGGCCCGCTCGCCGTCCCCCTCGCGCAGCGCCGCCAGTCCCTCCGCCACCTCCGCGGCGGAGCGGTCCTCGGCGAGCTGCCCTTCGGGCACCGCGTGCACCAGCCCTCCGTAGTCCAGCTCCACGAGCGAACGCGGATGGAATTCTTCGAGCCAGCGCCCCACATCTACCAGGCCGTCGATGAGCGGCCCCTCTTCCAGGGCGTCCCGAAGAGTACGCAACCCGCGCGCGACGCGGCGCCGCGCCTGCACCATCGGCGTCCGGTAACGCAGCAGGGGCCCCTGCTCACCCTCCGCGTACTCCCGCTCGCCGTCCGAGAAGAGGACGAACCAGCGGACCGGGACGTGCCAGGTCGCCGCCCGGATCCACGGCCGGGCGTCCGGATTGCGCTCGCGCCACCGCTCGTAGTCGGTGGCCGCCTGGCGGCGCACCACCGGGGGCAGTGCGGCGTCCAGCACCGAGGTCGGCAGCAGCTCCTCCAGGGCCTCCAGGGCCTGCCAGCCGCGCAGCCGGGTGCGCCAGGGGCACACGCAGGTGACCTTGTTCACCACGGCGACGAACGCGTCGGCGCTCTCGTGGACCGGCACCGGGACCGGCGGGGTCGGCAGCAGATCGGCCAGCGCCCGGCGCTGCTCGTCGACGGCCGTGGGCGTGTGGTCGCGCTTGGCGTAGCGTGCCCAGTAGGAGCGCTCCGGCTCGGGGAACGCGGCCAGCGGCTCGTAGACCCGCAGATACGCGACATACGGGACCCGTACCGACGACGCCAAGGCCACGCCCGCTCCTTCAAAGGAAAGTCCACCGCCCGGAGTTGCCTACCCTCCGCCCGGTCCGGATACGGCAGATCGTCCCATGCCCGTCCCCCGGGAGAGGGTGATCCCCGGTACCTGGCGGATCAACGCGCCCTCCAGGTCTTACGCTCGTTCCAACCGGCCCTCCCCACCCGCAGGAGGGCGTCCTCCGCGACATATGGGAGTCACCACCGTGACTGACGTACGTCCTGCCCCCGCAGGCGCCGAGAGCGGCGTGCTGCAGACCCTGTTCCGCACGGAGCAGGGCGGCCACGAGCAAGTCGTTCTCTGCCAGGACCGGGCGAGCGGCCTCAAGGCCGTGATCGCCATCCACAGCACCGCGCTGGGCCCCGCCCTCGGCGGCACCCGCTTCCATGCCTACGCCTCCGAGGAGGAGGCCGTGCTGGACGCCCTGAACCTGTCGCGCGGCATGTCCTACAAGAACGCCCTGGCCGGGCTGGACCACGGCGGCGGCAAGGCGGTGATCATCGGCGATCCCGATCTGATCAAGACCGAGGAACTGCTGCTCGCCTACGGCCGGTTCGTGGCCTCCCTCGGGGGCCGCTACGTCACCGCGTGCGACGTCGGCACGTACGTGGCCGATATGGACGTGGTCGCCCGCACCAACAAGTGGACCACCGGCCGCTCCCCCGAGAACGGCGGCGCCGGCGACTCCTCCGTGCTGACCGCCTACGGCGTGTTCCAGGGCATGCGGGCCTCGGCCCAGCACCTGTGGGGCGATCCGACGCTGCGGGACCGCAAGGTCGGCATCGCGGGCGTCGGCAAGGTGGGTCACCATCTGGTCGAGCACCTCCTCCAGGACGGCGCCGAGGTCGTGATCACGGACGTCCGCGCCGAGTCGGTGGACCGGGTCCTCGCGCGACACCCCCGGGTGACCGCCGTCGCGGACACCGAGGCGCTGATCCGCACCGAGGGCCTGGACGTGTACGCGCCCTGCGCGCTGGGCGGCGCGCTCAGCGACGACTCGGTGCCGGCGCTGACCGCCAAGGTGGTCTGCGGCGCGGCCAACAACCAGCTGGCGCACCCGGGCGTGGAGAAGGACCTCTCCGACCGCGGGATCCTCTACGCGCCGGACTACGTCGTGAACGCCGGCGGCGTCATCCAGGTGGCCGACGAGCTGCACGGCTTCGACTTCGACCGCTGCAAGGCGAAGGCCGCGAAGATCTTCGACACCACGCTGTCAATATTCGCTCGTGCGAAGTCCGAGGGCATCCCCCCGGCCGAGGCGGCCGACCGGATCGCCGAGCAGCGGATGGCCGAAGCGCGGACGGCGGGGGGCCCGCGCACCTGACGGCCGCACCGCGGTCCAGCGCGGCCCAGGTGGCCGAAAACACACTGTGCGCGACCCACCGCGGGCGGCGGGGGAGACATCCCTCACCACCCGTCGGCGGGTCGCCGTTCAGGACAGGTTAAAATCGCAGTTGACCAGCGTGGACGGGGCGCCTCGCCGGTCGTGCGGAGCGGTGGGTGATGCGGGCGACGTACCGTATGGCCGCGGAAGCAGGTACCGTTAAAGCCCTACGGGCCGGTCTCTCTGTCGAGAGTCCGCTCTGAATCATGAACGCGTGTCAAGACTCTGGGGCCATCGAGCCCCGTCATTGAGGGGGTCGACCCATGGGGCGCGGCCGGGCCAAGGCCAAGCAGACAAAGGTCGCCCGCCAGCTGAAGTACAGCAGCGGTGGGACGGATCTCTCACGACTGGCCGACGAGCTGGGTGCAACGCCGTCGAACCAGCAGCCTCCGAACGGAGAGCCGTTCGAGGATGACGAGGACGACGACCCGTACGCACAGTACGCAGACCGGTACAACACCGATGACGACGAGGACGAGGGCAACTCGACCAACCAGCGTCGTCGCGCTTGACGCTCTGCGCGCTCGCGGCACTCATAACACCATCACGGACCCGGTCCTGGGCATTGCCCGGGCCGGGTTCTGTGCTGCCCTGGTGACCGCCGGTGCGGCGGCCCCAGGGCTCAGCCGATTCAGGCCGCGTAGTCACCGGTGAGGGTCACTGCCTCGGTGTGGTCGCCGCGCTCGACGATCTCACCGCTGACCCAGGCGTCCACGCCGCGGTCGGCGAGGGTGGTCAGGGCGACGTCCACGGACTCCTGGGGGACGACGGCGACCATGCCGACGCCCATGTTCAGGGTCTTCTCCAGCTCCAGGCGCGCCACCGAGCCGGCCGAGCCGACCAGGTCGAAGATCGCGCCCGGAGTCCAGGTGGAGCGGTCGACAGTGGCGTGCAGCCCGTCCGGGATGACCCGGGCCAGGTTGTTGGCCAGCCCGCCGCCGGTGATGTGCGAGAACGCGTGCACCTCGGTCGTCCGGGTCAGTGCCAGGCAGTCCAGCGAGTAGATCCTGGTGGGCTCCAGCAGCTCCTCGCCGAGGGTGCGGCCGAACTCCGGGATCTCCCGCTCCAGGGCCATCCCGGCCCGGTCGAAGAGCACATGGCGTACCAGCGAGTACCCGTTCGAGTGAAGTCCGGAGGAGGCCATCGCGATCACCGCGTCGCCCGTACGGATACGATCCGCGCCCAGCAGCCGGTCAGCTTCGACCACTCCCGTGCCGGCGCCGGCGATGTCGAAGTCGTCCGCGCCCAGCAGCCCCGGGTGCTCGGCGGTCTCGCCGCCGACCAGCGCGCAGCCGGCCAGCACACAGCCCTCCGCGATGCCCTTGACGATCGCCGCGACCCGCTCCGGGTAGACCTTGCCCACGCAGATGTAGTCGGTCATGAACAGCGGCTCGGCACCGCACACGACCAGGTCGTCGACGACCATGCCGACCAGGTCGTGGCCGACGGTGTCGTAGACGCCCATCCGGCGGGCGATGTCGACCTTCGTGCCCACGCCGTCGGTGGCCGAGGCCAGCAGCGGACGCTCGTAGCGCTTGAGCACGGAGGCGTCGAAGAGGCCGGCGAAACCGCCCAGCCCGCCGACGACCTCCGGGCGGGTGGCCTTCGACACCCACTCCTTCATGAGGTCCACGGCGCGGTCGCCGGCTTCGATGTCGACGCCCGCGGACGCGTAGCTGGCACCGGTGGAATCAGCGGACATGGCTGAGAACTTTCGTTTGGGTGGGTACGAGCACTACGGGCGACGCAGCGCGTCGGCGCCGCCGACCCCGGCCGTGAGCGTCCGGAGACCGTCCACGTCGGAGGCGGACGGGGCCGCGGTCTCCGACTCCAGGAGGTGCTTGCCCAGCAGCTCCGGGTCGGGCAGCTCCATCGGGTATTCACCGTCGAAGCAGGCGCGGCACAGCTTCGGCTTGTCGATCGTGGTCGCCTCGATCATCCCGTCGATGGAGATGTACGCCAGCGAATCGGCGCCCAGCGACTTGCCGATCTCCTCGACGCTCAGCCCGTTGGCGATCAGCTCCGCGCGGGTGGCGAAGTCGATGCCGAAGAAGCACGGCCACTTGATCGGCGGGGACGAGATCCGGATGTGGACCTCGGTGGCGCCGGCCTCGCGGAGCATCCGGACCAGCGCGCGCTGGGTGTTGCCGCGGACGATCGAGTCGTCGACGACCACCAGGCGCTTGCCGCGGATGACTTCCTTGAGCGGGTTGAGCTTGAGCCGGATACCGAGCTGACGGATGGTCTGCGAGGGCTGGATGAAGGTCCGGCCCACGTAGGAGTTCTTGACCAGGCCGGAGCCGTAGGGGATGCCGCTGGCCTCGGCGTAGCCGACGGCGGCGGGGGTCCCGGACTCCGGGGTCGCTATCACCAGGTCCGCGTCGGCGGGCGCCTCGGCGGCCAGCTTGCGGCCCATCTCCACACGCGAGAGATAGACGTTGCGGCCGGCGATGTCGGTGTCCGGGCGGGCGAGGTAGACGTACTCGAAGACGCAGCCCTTGGGGCGGGCCTCGGCGAAACGCGAGCTGCGCAGGCCGTTCTCGTCGATGGCGACCAGCTCGCCGGGCTCGATCTCCCGGATGAAGCTGGCGCCGACGATGTCCAGGGCGGCCGTCTCGGAGGCCACCACCCAGCCGCGCTCCAGGCGGCCGAGGACCAGCGGGCGGATGCCCTGCGGGTCGCGGGCGGCGTAGAGCGTGTGCTCGTCCATGAAGCAGAGGGAGAAGGCGCCCTGGACCTGCGGAAGGACGCGCGGCGCGGCCTCCTCGACGGTCAGCGGCTTGCCGTCCTCGTCGACCTGGCCGGCGAGCAGCGCGGTCACCAGGTCGGTGTCGTTGGTGGCCGCGACCTGGGTCGCCCGGCCGCCGTCCCGCGGCAGTGCGGCGACCATGGCGGCCAGCTCGGCGGTGTTGACCAGGTTGCCGTTGTGGCCGAGCGCGATCGAGCCGTGCGCGGTGGCACGGAACGTCGGCTGGGCGTTCTCCCACACCGAGGCACCGGTGGTGGAGTAGCGGGCATGGCCCACGGCGATATGGCCCTGGAGGGAGCCGAGCGAAGTCTCGTCGAAGACCTGGGAAACCAGGCCCATGTCCTTGAAAACGAGGATCTGGGAGCCGTTGCTCACCGCGATGCCCGCGGACTCCTGTCCACGGTGCTGCAGCGCGTACAGCCCGAAATAGGTGAGTTTGGCGACCTCTTCACCCGGAGCCCAGACACCGAAGACGCCACATGCGTCCTGGGGGCCCTTCTCGCCGGGGAGCAGGTCGTGGTTGAGTCGTCCGTCACCACGTGGCACGTTCCAGAGTCTAGGGCAGGTCGCGCATTCATCCGAACCGGGGATGGACGCGGAGCTGGAGGAGCGCATGAACGGCGCATTGCGCGCGCTTGACGTGTGCGCGTCCGTTCAGCCGCGCACTGCGCCGTCGCGGGCCCCGCAAACCCTTGGCGCGCCTGGCCTCCCACCAGATGCGCCGCGGCGCCCGGCGTCCCGACCGGCGCCGTCGCACCCACCCCGGTCGCGTGGCCGGTACGCCCTCCCCGCCCCCCTGAAGGACGGGCACCGATTTTCTCGCCCGCGCCCACCCCACCACCTCTGAGCTGCACTTTCGCGTATTTTCCAACACCCGCGACAAGGCGGCTTGAGGCCATATATGGTGTATGCCGGTTTTGCTTTCCGGTCGGTCGGTGTGAGATACGCGACGCCCGCGCGCGACAGCCGGACCGGGCACGGGCCGGGCACCGGACCGGCTCAGCTCATGACCGGCAGAACGCCGCTGATGTCCGCGCGTTCGCCGCTGGCGCTGACCGCCGCCGCGTCCAGCGCCGCGGCCCAGCCCAGCCGGCCGGTGGCCAGGCGTATCCACGTCAGCGGGTCGGTCTCGACCACGTTCGGCGGGGTGCCGCGGGTGTGCCGGGGGCCCTCGACGCACTGCACGACGGCGAACGGCGGCACCCGGACCTCGACCGAGCCGCCGGGCGCCTTCACGGCCAGCGCGTCGGCCAGCAGCCGGGTGGTGATGGCCAGCGCCTGGCGGTCGTACGGGATCTCCCGGCCGGTCGCCGCCGCCAGGTCGTCGGTGTGCACGACCAGCTCGATGCAGCGGGTGACCAGGAAGTCGTCCAGCCGCATCGCGGCGGGCCGGGCGGGCAGCACCCGGTCGTCCGGCTCCTGCGGGAGCAGCTCGGCGAGTTCCTCGGCGGCGCGCGCCAGCAGCTCCACGGGGTCGTGGGCGGCGGCCAGCTCGCGGGTGTGCGCGTCGACCCCGGGGGCGAACTCGGCGGTGACCGCCGGCCAGTCCAGGAGAGCGGCCCCGGCCCGCTCCGGGACCGGCAGCCGCAGGGCGCGCGCCACGCTGCCGACCGCCATGGACAGATGCACGGCCAGCTCCCGCACCCTCCAGTCCCCCAGCCGGGTCGGCAGCGCGAACTCCTCCGGCGTCAACTCCCCCACGGCCGCGCGGACATGATCCAGCTGCGCGGTGACGGCCGCACGCGTCTTGCGGGGGTCGTACTGGCGGGGGCGCGGCTTCCGGGCGGTCGGCGACATGGTGATCAGCCTAGGACGCACCACTGACAATCGGGCCGGGTTCAGGGGCGCGCGCGGGTGCTTTCGGGCTCCTCGGCCGTGAAGGTCTCGCCGTTGCGCGGCACGCCGATGCCCCGCCAGACGAACGGGACGCCGTCGGCGGTGTCCGGGTCGGCGCCGTTCATCAGCTGGAAGTGCAGGTGCGGCTCGGTGCTGTTGCCGGAGTTGCCGCACTCGCCGAGCGGCTGGCCGGTCCGCACCCGGTCACCGGGACGCACGCGGGCCGAGCCGCGCCGGACGTGCGCGTAGAGCGCGTGGGTGCCGTCGCCCAGGTCGAGGACCACATGGTTGCCGATCACCCGGCGGCCGCCGCCCAGCGAGCGCACCACGCTCTCGACCAGGAAGAAGTAGCCGAGCGCGAGCCAGGACGTACGGCTGAGGTGGTCGCGCTGACCGTCCTCGACGCGGACGACGGTGGCGTCGGCGACGGCGAACAGCGGCTTGCCGAACGCCGGGAAGGCGGCGGCGGGCCGGGCCGGCGGCCACCAGCCGGGGCCTGGCCGGGCGCCCGGCCCCGGCGCGACCACGATGTCGATGGCGTACTCCTGCCCGTAGTCGCGGGTGCCGTGGCTGGGGACCTTGTCGGCCGGGCTGTTCAGGGCCGCCCAGCGGCCGGCGACCGGCGCGGCGACCGTCACCGCCTCCGGGGCGGCGGCGCCGGACCCGCCGCCCGTTTCCGCCGCCCCGGACCGGCGGTTGCCCCCGACTCCGATCACCACCCACAGGCCCAACGGGATCCAGGCCCACCAGACCGGAATGCCGGCGAAGAAGCTCCCGGCGAGCAACGCGAGGAACGCCACCAGGCACAACCGGGCGGCGTACGGGAAGAGCTTCCGCAGCACCAGGGAGGTCGGGTGGGCGGGCCGGGAACGGGCGGACTTCATGTGGGACTCCCCCTGCGGTCGGCCGGGCGTCGGCGCCCGGCGGCGGTCGGCATCGCCTCCAGCCGTACCACGTGGTCGGCGGTGCCTCGTACGAAAGGAGCCAACGCCTTGCGCAGGACGCCGGAGCGCCCGCGGGTGCGCGCCGAAACGGCGACACGGCCCGCCAGACGTACTGGCGGGCCGTGTCGGCACGGCGGCACACACGGACCGGTGGTCCGGGAGCGACGCTAGGAGATCAGCCCCGGGATCGTGGTCTCGTGGGCGTGCCGCAGTTCGGCGAGGGGAATGCTGAACTGTCCCTGGATGTCGAGGGTTTCGCCGTCGACGACGCCGATGCGGGTGGCGGGGAGTCCCCGCGCGCCGCACATGTCGGTGAAGCGGAGTTCCTCGCTGCGGGGCACCGCGACGATGGCACGGCCGGCGGATTCGGAGAAGAGGAAGACGAACGGGTCCAGGCCGTCGGGAACGACCAGGCGCGCGCCCTTGCCGCCCTTGAGGCAGGACTCGACCACTGCCTGGATCAGCCCGCCGTCGGACAGGTCGTGGGCGGCGTCGGCCATCCCGTCCCGCGAGGCGGAGATCAGGATCTCGCCGAGCAGCTGCTCGCGGTCCAGGTCCACCCGCGGCGGCATGCCCCCCAGGTGGTCGTGGACCACCTGCGACCAGGCCGAACCACCCAGCTCCTCGCGGGTGTCGCCCAACAGGTAGATCAGCTGGCCCTCTTCGGCGAACGCCACCGGGGTGCGGCGGGTGACATCGTCGATGACACCCAGCACCGCCACCACCGGAGTGGGGTGGATGGCCGTCTCACCGGTCTGGTTGTAGAGGGAGACGTTGCCGCCGGTGACCGGCGTGCCCAGCGTCTGGCAGGCATCGGCCAGACCGCGGGTGGCCTCGGCGAACTGCCACATGACCGCCGGGTCCTCGGGCGAGCCGAAGTTCAGGCAGTCCGAGACCGCCAGCGGCTTGGCGCCGGTGGCCGCGACATTGCGATACGCCTCGGCCAGCGCCAGCTGCGCACCGGCATACGGGTCGAGCTTGGCGTAGCGGCCGTTGCCGTCGGTGGCGACGGCGACACCCAGGTTGGTGTCCTCGTCGATCCGGACCATGCCGGAGTCCTCCGGCTGCGCCAGCACGGTGTTGCCCTGCACGAACCGGTCGTACTGGTCGGTGACCCACGCCTTGGACGCCTGGTTGGGCGAGCCGACCAACTGCAGCACCTGGGCGCGCAGTTCCTCGGGCGTGGCCGGGCGCGGCAGGCGGGCGGCGTCGTCGGCCTGGAGGGCGTCCTGCCACGAGGGGCGGGCGTAGGGGCGGTGGTAGGTCGGGCCCTCGTGGGCGACCGAACGCGGCGGGACGTCGACGATCTGCTCGCCGTGCCAGAAGATCTCCAGCCGCTCGCCGTCGGTGACCTCACCGATGACGGTGGCGATCACGTCCCACTTCTCGCAGATCTCCAGGAAGCGGTCGACCTTGCCGGGCTCGACGATCGCGCACATCCGCTCCTGCGACTCGCTCATGAGGATCTCCTCCGGCGAGAGCGAGGAATCCCGCAGCGGAACGGCATCCAGCTCCACCCGCATGCCGCCGGAGCCGGCGCTGGCGAGTTCGCTGGTGGCGCAGGACAGGCCGGCGCCGCCGAGGTCCTGGATGCCGGCGACCAGATGCTCCCTGAAGATCTCCAGAGTGCACTCGATCAGCAGCTTCTCCTGGAACGGGTCACCGACCTGCACGGCGGGCCGCTTGGCCGGCTTGCCCGTGCCATCGGCGCTGTCGGGCGCTGTGTCGAACGTCTCCGACGCCAGCACGGACACGCCACCGATGCCGTCACCGCCGGTGCGGGCACCGTAGAGGATCACCTTGTTGCCGGCGCCGGACGCCTTCGCGAGGTGGATGTCCTCGTGCTTCATCACGCCCACACACAGCGCGTTGACCAGCGGATTTCCCTGGTAGCAGGGGTCGAAGACCACCTCACCGCCGATGTTGGGCAGGCCCAGGCAGTTGCCGTAGCCGCCGATGCCGGCGACCACGCCGGGCAGGACGCGCTTGGTGTCGGGGTGGTCGGCGGCACCGAACCGCAGCGGGTCCATCACCGCCACCGGCCGGGCGCCCATCGCCAGGATGTCGCGGACGATGCCGCCGACACCGGTGGCCGCACCCTGGTAGGGCTCGATGTAGGAGGGGTGGTTGTGCGACTCGACCTTGAAGGTCACCGCGTACCCCTGACCGACGTCCACGACACCGGCGTTCTCCCCGATGCCGACGAGCAGCGCGTCGTTCTCGGGGGCCTTGTCGCCGAACTGCTTGAGGTGGACCTTGCTGCTCTTGTAGGAGCAGTGCTCGGACCACATCACCGAGTACATCGCCAGCTCGGCGCCGGTCGGACGCCGCCCCAGGATCTCCCGGATCCGCGCGTACTCGTCCTCCTTGAGGCCGAGCTCGGCCCAGGGCTGGGCCGCCTCCGGGCTCTCGGCCGCGTGCTTGACGGTATCGAGGCTCATGCGCCCACCAGCTTCTTCAGGATCGAGGTGAAGAACGCCAGACCGTCGGTACGCCCCGTACCGATCAGCGGCTCCACCGCATGCTCGGGGTGCGGCATCAGGCCCACGACATTGCCCGCCTCATTGGTGATGCCGGCGATGTCCCGCAGCGAACCGTTCGGGTTGCCGTCCAGATAACGGAACGCCACCCGGCCCTCCGCCTCCAGCATGTCCAGCGTCCGCTCGTCGGCCACATACCGGCCGTCGATGTTCTTCAGCGGAATGCTGATCTCCTGGCCCCGCGCGTAGTCGGTGGTCCAGGCGGTCCCGGCGTTCTCCACCCGCAGCTTCTGGTCGCGGCAGACGAAATGCAGGTGGTTGTTGCGCAGCATCGCGCCGGGCAGCAGGTGGGTCTCGGTGAGCACCTGGAAGCCGTTGCAGATGCCCAGGACCGGCATCCCGGCCCGGGCCTGGTCGATCACGGTCTCCATCACCGGCGAGAACCGCGAGATCGCCCCGGCCCGCAGGTAGTCCCCGTAGGAGAAACCACCGGGCAGGACCACGGCGTCCACCTGGTGGAGGTCCTTGTCGCGATGCCACAGCGGCACCGCCTCGGCCCCGGCAACCCGGACCGCGCGCTGGGTGTCGCGGTCGTCGAGCGTGCCGGGAAAGGTGATGACTCCGACACGAACGGTCATGACTCGGCTCGCTCGGCTTCGTCGACCCGGACGGTGAAGTCCTCGATAACGGTGTTGGCCAGGAAGGTCTCGGCCATCTCATGGATACGGGCGAGGGCGGCCTCGTCGACCGGACCCTCCACCTCAAGTTCGAAACGCTTGCCCTGACGGACGTCGGCGATCCCCTCGAAACCCAGGCGTGGCAGTGCGCGCTGCACCGCCTGCCCCTGCGGGTCGAGGATCTCCGGCTTGAGCATGACGTCGACTACGACGCGTGCCACTGGCACTCCCGGTGGTGTGGTGCGTAAGGCGGTGTCCTCACAGTACCGTGTTCGAAAATCTACGCGCATAGATATCCGGGCCGTCCGATCACGGCCCGGTATCGGCGGGAGTGCGCTCCAGGGAAAATCCTCGAAAAGATCCGGAGTCCTGATTGCGGGAAGACACGCTGACAAAATTAACTGGGCTTCACAATGCAATGCCCATCGCTGTACAAATGAAAAAGCATTGATCCCAATCAGCCGGATCCGGAGCATCACCCCATGTCAACAAGGGGTCGCTCCCCGAAAGGACCGATATCCGTGGCGCAGCGCGTAGTAGTGACGCTCTCCGATGACATCGACGGAGGAGAAGCCGCAGAGACGGTCATCTTCGGTTTGGACGGGAAGTCGTACGAGATCGACCTCAATCCCGCCAATGCGAAGAAACTGCGCGGCGCCCTCGCCCCGTTCGTGGAGGCCGGCCGCAAGCGTGCCAAGTCCGGCAAGACCTTCCACCGGACCGCGGTGACCCCCGATCCCGCGGCGGTCCGCGCCTGGGCGCGCTCCCACCAGATGGACGTCCCGCCGCGCGGCCGGATCCCCAAGAAGGTCTACGAGGCCTTCAACGAGGCCAACCACTAACCGACTTACCGGCACCCGCGGGCCAGCACACCGCCGACTTGCACAGCACCCCCACTGATCAGCTAGAGTCTGGAGCACGCCGAGGGGCGAGGCCGAAAGGCCGGGCCCCGAGGAGTCACGCGGGTGTAGCTCAGTAGTAGAGCGCCCCCTTTCCAAGGGGGAGGCGCAGTGTGCAATCCCTGTCACCCGCTCTGACAGTTCAACCGGTCCAAAGGATCAGGTAGAGTAGCTGTCGCGCCACTTGGTGAAAGCCGAGTGGATGCCTGCGGACGTAGCTCAGTTGGTAGAGCGCAACCTTGCCAAGGTTGAGGTCGCGAGTTCGAGCCTCGTCGTCCGCTCAGGAAAAGAAGGCCCCGGTCCTGGAGACCGGGGCCTTCTTGATTTTCCGTCGCGGGCCCGGCGGATTTCCGGCGTGCGACTCTCGCGGGTTCCCGGCATGCGGGCTTGCGGACTTCCCGGCTTCCGGGATTCTGCCGATGCTTTCTTCGCGAGGCGGGCTTTGCGGGCCCGGCTTTGCGGACACGGGCTCGCGGGTGGGACCTCACCCGGCCTCCCGCCGTCGCACCGTGTTCGGATTGCCCCGGTACGGGATGAATAGCCGTACGCGAGCGGGGTGCTGCGATCTGCGTCACAGCCGGCGGCGGGGCGTATGCGCTCGGTGCGTTCCGCCGGGTGCGGGGCGCCGGTGACTGCCATGTGTCATCGACTGCCGGGGGGCGACCGTGCCGTTCCTTTCCCGGGTGGACCCACGGGCGGGCCGGACGCCGAAGCCCGCCATGGGGCCGGGGAGTTGGCCCGGGGACTTTTCCACATACGGCAACGGCCCCGGAGAAGGAGACGGGGAGGGGCGCGCGGGGCGGGTGTGTGCGTACGTGAGGAACGGCGTTGCGGGGCGCGGGTATTTCCCCGGGCGGGACGAGGCCGGCGGTGCTGCTACTCGCCCTGGAGCGGGCCGGGTTGATGCTTCTCGGACGCGACGTGCGGGCGATGCGCCGGGGCGGAAGGGGGGTGCCCGCGTGCGGGTGGTGGGTGTGGCGGTGGGTGTGGCGGTGGACACATCGTGGAGGGGTGCGGCGCCGGGTGCGGGGCGGGGATCGTGGCGCGTCGGGGGTGGTCGGCGGTGTGGGGTGGAGGACGGGGCGGGCATGCCGGGGGGCCGTGGCGACGGTGGGGCTGGCGTGGCGCCGGCGGAGGTCGTGCGCGGGAGGGGCGTCGCGGAGACCGTTGCGCGGGGCCGGAGTTGGCGGGGGACGGGGTCGGTGGCGAGGGGGCACCGCGGATGGTTCGGGAGCAGTGGTGCGGGAGCCGGGCGCCTGTGCCGGGAAGCGGGCCGCGCGGTCGCCGGGGGTGGGGCGGAACGGGCCGTCGGGCGGCACCGCGGAGGCGGGCGCGGGGCGCCGTCGTGCGGCGGGGCGCCTCACACGGCGGCGAGGTTGGCTATAGTGGGGCTCGCACCGCGCGGAAGCGTGGGCATGCGGACGTAGCTCAGTTGGTAGAGCGCAACCTTGCCAAGGTTGAGGTCGCGAGTTCGAGCCTCGTCGTCCGCTCCGAGAAAAGACCCCGGTCGGTTGCCGACCGGGGTCTTTTTGGTGCTGGTCGGGCCGCGCCGGCCGTCAGGACCAGGTGTGGCCTGTGAGGCGCTCGTACGCCTCGATGTACTTGGCGCGGGTGCGGTCGACGATGTCCTGCGGGAGGGCCGGCGGGGGCTGCTCGCCGGTGCGGTCCCAGGCCGCGGCGGGGGAGGTGAGCCAGTCGCGGACGAACTGCTTGTCGAAGGACGGCTGGGCGCGGCCCGGCTGCCACTGGTCGGCGGGCCAGAAGCGCGAGGAGTCGGGGGTGAGGACCTCGTCGGCCAGGGTGAGGCGGCCCTCGCGGAAGCCGAACTCGAACTTGGTGTCGGCGAGGATCAGGCCGCGCTCGCGGGCGATGTCCCGGGCCCTGCCGTAGATGGCGAGGGTCAGCTGGCGGAGCTGCGCGGCGGTCTCGGCGCCGACCTGGCGGGCGGTCTCCTCGTAGGAGACGTTCTCGTCGTGGTCGCCGACGGCGGCCTTGGTGGCCGGGGTGAAGATCGGCGCGGGGAGTTCGGAGCCGTTGACCAGACCCTCGGGGAGGGCCAGGCCGCAGACCGTGCGGGACTTCTCGTACTCGACGAGGCCGGAGCCGGCGAGGTAGCCGCGGGCGACGCACTCGACCGGGACCATCTCCAGGGACGAGCAGACCAGGGTGCGGCCGGCCCAGTCGGCGGGGGCGCCGGGCGGGACGTCGGTGGAGATGACGTGGTGCGGGGCCAGGTCGGCGAGCTGGTCGAACCACCAGAGGGAGAGCCGGGTGAGGACCCGGCCCTTGTCGGGGATCTCGGTGGGCAGCACCCAGTCGAAGGCGGAGGTGCGGTCGCTGGCGACCATGACCAGGTCGCCGTCGGCGTTCTGGTAGAGGTCGCGCACCTTGCCGGTGTGCAGGTGGGTGAGCCCCGGGACCTGCACGGGCTCGGGCTTTTCTACGAAACCGGACACGCTGCCTCCGCGTAGGTTGATCCAGGAGTCGAGGTGATTCTCCCGTATGGGGCGGGCGGTCCGTGCTTCGGGGGCCGCGGCCGGTGGTCAAGCGGAGGTACGGGCTCCGGAACGGACGACCGTGGCGAGGGTGAGCAGGGCGAGGACGGCGGCGCCCAGGAGGATCGCGGGCGGGGTGAACGTGGCGGTGAGCAGGGTGACCACGTAGGGGGCGCAGAAGCCCAGGTAGCAGGTGGTCCAGAAGCGTGCGGTGAGGCGGGCCAGGTGGTGCGGGGGCGCGAGGGCGGCGACCTCCGTCAGGCCGTAGGCGACGCACAGGCCGTAGCCGGCGCCGAGCAGCGCGGCGGCGAGCAGCGCCACGGCGGGCTCCGCGCGCGCCACCGCGAGGGCACCGGTCAGCAGGCCGGCGGCGGTGACGAGCAGGCCGGCGGCGCCGGTGGCGACGCGGTGCCGGGCGGTCAGCCGGCGGGCGAGCGGGGCGACGAGGAGGCCGGCGCCGGGGGTGACGGCGGTGATGATCCCGGCGTACACGGTCTGCCAGCCGTGGAGGCCGGTGTCGACGAGGCCGGGGAGGACGGCGAAGGCGATCGCGGGGGCGGCGAACACCCAGGGCGCCACCGGGACGACGAGGCGGCGGAACGGGGTGCGGTACGCGGGGACGGCGGGCTCCGGGGCCGCGGCACCCGGCGTCCGGGCCGGGACGGTCTCGGGGGCGCGGGCGGCGCCCAGGGCGGCGACCGCGACCAGGACCAGGTGCGGGACGTAGGCCAGGGTCATCGGGTACGGGGCCCACTGGGCTATCAGGGAGGCGGCCAGGCCCCCGGTGGCGAAGCCCGCGGAGAGGAAGAGGCCGGAACGGCGGGCGGCGGCGCCGGGGGTGGGCGCGGTGCCGTACGGCGGGGTGGAGAGTTCCTTGATCCAGACGCTGCCGGCGGTGAGCAGGGTGCCGGCGCCGACGCCGGTGAGGAAGCGGCCGGGCCACAGCAGCACCGGGGCGGCCGGGCCGGCCATCAGCAGGCAGGTCGCCAGGGCGGAGATGCCCAGGGCGGTGTAGGTGACCCGGCGGCGGCCGTGGCGGTCCGCGAGCGGGCCGCCGGCGAGGAGGCCGGGGATCAGGCCGACGACGTAGACGGCGAACAGGGCGGTGGTGGCGGCGGCGGTCAGACCGAGGTGGGCGCGGTAGGCGCCGAGGAGGGAGGAGTACTGGTTGGCGCTCCACCCGGAGGCGGTCATCAGCCAGCCGGCGCGCAGCCAGTGGCGCGGGGCGAAGGCCGCGGTGGCGGCGGTGCCGACCTGGGCCGTCGGGGTGTGTGACAGGGGCATGGGGGACGTTGTACGGCGGGGGCGGGCGGGCGCGCCGCCTCCGTTCAGGAATGGTGAACGGCCCGGGGTGGAGGCTTGGGCCCCGGCTTATCGTGGCGCGTGTGACTCCACCCACGCGTAAACGCGCGGGTTTCCTGCGTGGGTGGCTAGGCCGCCGCGCAGAGGACCAGCCCGGCCCTGTTGAGCACGTTGAGTGCGCCGACATGGTCGGCGTTGGCGACGAGGCCGCACTTGACGCACTCGAACTTCGCTTGAGTGACACGGTTCTCCCTGGCGACATGCCCGCATTCAGGGCACGTGCGGGAGGTGTTGCGGGCGTTGACCGGGATCACGCGGCGAGCGGCACTCTCAGCCTTCTGCGCCAGGATTCCCAGGAAGAGCCCCCAACCCACATCGAGGATGCTGCGGTTGAGTCCGGCCTTGGCCCCGGCCCCGTTCGGGAGGTACGCGCCGGGTTGCCCGGGGTCGGGCCTGGGTGCGGGTGTCTTGGTCATGCCCGCTGTGTTCAGCTTCTCGTGCCCGATCACATCGTGCTCGCGGACCAGGGCGAGAGCGGTCTTGTGGTGGTGGTCGACCCGCTGACGCCGGATCTTCGCGTGGATCTTGGCGACCTTGCGTGCTGCGGCACAGTGCTTCTTCGTGCGGCACCGCGTGCGCTTAGGGAACGTCGCAAGGTGCCGCTGAGCAGCAGCCAGTTCTTCGGCCATCGACTCCACAAAGCGCGGGTTGGCCACGTGCACGCCGTCGGAGTCGGTGAAGAAGTGCGTGGTGCCCATGTCGATACCCACGATGCTGCCGGTGGCGGGCAGTGTCTCGGCGGGTACCTCGTCGCAGGCGAGGATCACGTACCAGCGGCGGCCCTCGCGCTTGACCGAGATCGTCTTGACCCGACCGCGCACGGCACGGTGCTGGTGGACCCGGATGTGCCCGACACCTTGCAGACGCACACGGGTCTGCCGGTGATGCGGGGTGGAGTCCCAGCGGCAGCCGTCACCGTCCTTGGGGAACTCGACGGTGTCAAAGTGCCCCCTGCCCTTGAAGCGCGGATACCCAGGAGTCTGCCCGTCCTTGACCCGGCGGAAGAACGCGGCGAACGCCATGTTCAACCGCCGCAGTGTGGCCTGCTGCGAGGAGAACGACCAGCGGGCCTGGTCCGGGTCGAAGCCGCGGATCTCCTTCAGCTGCGCGGACTGCTCCCCGTACCGCACCGTCGTACGCGAAGCGTGCCGGTAGGCATCACGGCGTTCCTGAAGCGCGGCGTTGTAGAGCATGCAGTGATCCCGCAGCATCACCCGCAGCGCGGCTTCCTGCCGCACCGTCGGGCGCAGCACGAACTTGTAGGCACGGCGCACGCTCGTTCACCCCCCTTCACACAACCCCACCAACCCTACGTAACCCCACTGACAACAGCGCAGATCCATGAAGAAAGTCGAGGTCAGAGCAGTTGAAAGAAGCGATTCCCCCCTCGCCTGAAGACGAGGATCCCCTCGCTAGAAATCCGATGGATCTGCGACGGCTGTCTTCCTTCCTGGCGGTGGTCGAGGAGGAGCACTTCGGGCGGGCCGCGACCCGGCTGTTCCTGTCGCCGGCCGCGGTCACCCAGCATGTGCAGCAGCTGGAGCGGGAGTTCGGGGCGCGGCTGCTGGACCGCGGCCGGGGGCCGGTGGTGCCGACGGCCGCCGGGCGGCGGCTGGCGTCGCACGCCCGGACGCTGCTGGCCGCCGCGAACGCCGCGATGGAGGACGTGGCCGAGGCCGCCCGGGGGCGTTCGTCGCGCGGGCTGCGGGTCGGGGTGATGGGCCACGGTTCGGCGGAGCTGACCCCGGCCGCGGTGAGCGCATTCCGCCGGGCGTCTCCCGAAGTGCCGGTACATCTGGTGGAGTTGACCTTCACCGAGCACTGCAGCGCGCTGCGCGAGGACCGGGTGGACGTGGCGTTCGTACGGCCCGCGGTGGAGGCCGAGGGCATCGAGGTGGACGTCCTGACGACCGAGCAGCGAATCGTGGCGGTCTCGGCGCGGTCGCCGCTCGCGGACGCGGCGCACGAGGGGCTGCGGGTCGCGGACGTCATCGATCTGCCGTTTCTGCGGGTGCCGGCGCGCACCCCGCGGCCGTTCGTCGACTACCTGTACTTCCGGGACGGCGAGCGGCGGGCGCCGGACTGCGCGCTGACGCCGCACGACGTACTGACGAGTGTGGCGGCCGGGCGCGGCGCGGGGTCCGGGCTGAAGTCCTTCGCCCGCTACTACCCCTGGCCGGGCACGGTGTTCGTACCGGTGCTGGACGCGCCGCGGGCGCACAGCGTGCTGGTGACGCGGGCCGGGGACCCGCGTCAGGAGGTGCGGATCTTCCGGGCGCTGACGGTCGCGCTGGCACGGGAGTTGGGGGAGTTCGCGGCGCGGTAGGTCCCGGTGGCGCGCAGGCGCTGCGGGCGGTTTCCGGGGCCTGCCGTAGGGCCTGTCCGATGGGCCGGGCCCTAGTCGCGCTTGCAGATGCGGTCGAGGAGGTTGGCCGTGGCGCGCTGGACGCGCTGGTCGACGTGGCCGGGGCGGTCGAGGGCGGGCGACCAGGCGAAGGTGCCGGAGGAGAAGACCAGCGCGCCGCTGGGGGCGCGGTAGAGGGAGGTCTCCTGATGGCGGCGGTTGCCCTCGCTGTCGCGGTACGGGGAGTGAGCCAGCAGGATGCGGCGGGTGTGCTCGGGGAGGCTGGTGCGCGGGAAGTAGCGGTCGGCCTCTCCGGCGACCAGGCCGGGGATCTCGTCGCCTTCGTCGGCGCCGGTGGCCTCCCACAGCCAGTGGTCGGCGTTGCGGACGACCAGGGGGGCGGGCTCGGGGACCCGGCCCGCGTACTGGATGCCCATCAGGCGCTGTTCGGGGTTGCCCAGTTCGCGCCAGAGGGCGGGGCGGCCGGGGCCCTGGCGCTTGCGGCAGGTGAGCAGGGCGGCGGGGCCGGACGGCGACGGGGACAACTCGACCTGCCAGTACATGGTGTTGGCGGAGAGGAAGACCAGGGAGGTGCCGCCGTCGCGGGCGCCCTCGATCGTGCGGCGCATGGGTACCGACCAGTACTCGTCGTGGCCGGGGAAGACGATGCCGCGGTAGCGGGTGGGGTCGACGCGGCCGGCGTGCAGATCGCGGGCGTCGGCATAGGCGAGGTCGTAGCCGTAGCGCTCGGCCCAGCGGATGAAGTCGTAGGCGTGGCCTACGTGGAGGGGCAGGCCGGCGCCGGCGTAGGGGCGGTCGAAGGAGACGGTGGTGGCGGCGTCCCGTTCGCCGAGGAGGGCGCCCTTCTCGTCCCAGGCGTGGTAGAGGCTGGCGCCCGTACGGCCGTCCTCGGGGTAGAGGTTGTACGCCTGCCAGGTGATGTCGGGGAGCAGCAGCAGGAGGTCGGCGGGCTGGTCGTCGCGGACGGTGAAGGGGATGTGGGAGCGGTAGCGGCCGTCGGCGGTGGTCAACACGGCGACGTAGGCGCCCAGTTGCCAGTACGTGGGCACCTGGAGGCGCCAGGACAGCCACCAGTGGTGGCAGGAGACCGTGCGGTCGACCAGCAGGGGGGACGGCTGGACGATGCCGGCCAGCCGGGGGCTGGTGGTGATCTTGGCGGCTCCGGCGCCGGCGTAATGGCCGATGCGGTAGACGTCGATGCTGAAGGGCTGCGGCGGGTCGACCGAGACCCGGAAGTCGATGGCCTCGCCGGGGGCCACCGTGCCGGTGCCGGCGAAGCCCTTGATCTGGCAGTGCACGTCGTCGGCGGTGCGCGGGCCGTTGTGCTTGCGGGGCGCGGGCACCAGCAGGTCGCCGCGGGCGACCGCGGGATCGACGTACCAGGGAATGATGTGGCCGGAGTCGAAGTACGTCTCGCTGCCGCGCAACCAGGGCAGCGGGCCCTGTCCGAACGGGTCCGTGACCGCGTGGGCGAGGGCGCCCGACTCCCAGCGCCTGATCTGTTCCGTCGCCACCTTCCACTCCCCTCCCGCGTCCCCCTTGGCCGCGGCCGACCGGGCGGGTGGCCGCCGCCCGCCGCTCCGGGCCGCCGCCGTACGCACGGGGACGGATCCCGGCATCGGGGCGAACGGGCCTTACCCGCCCCCCAGCACATCACATTACGCACTCACTTCGTCACCCTTCGTCGTGAATTTAGGTGCGCTTGCCCCGAAGCATGAACTGAAAGCGAACACTCAGCCGATCCGGCGGTCCCCTGCGATCACACGAGCGGTCACACCAGCCGGACCGGCTTCTCGGGGCGGATGCCTATGGTCGTCAGCCAGCCGCGGAGCGGTTCCGCGTCGCCGTCGTCGACGAGGCAGAGGACCGGGCGGCCGAGGTCGGCGCGGCGGGTGCCGTCGACGATGAGGGCGGGGCCGTCGAGCCAGTCCAGGCCGGGGGCGGCGCCGGCGGTGTCGACGGCGGCGCAGCAGACCATGGCCGTGACGTGGTCGGCGAGCAGTTCGCGGCCGGTACGCGGCGGTTGCAGGGGGAACAGCGGGAGGCCGCCCTCGGCCAGGCCGTCGCCCCAGGCCACCCCTGCGGCGGCGTCCCGCGTACCGCTGCCGCGGGCGGCCTGGCGGGCGGCTTCCTCGCGCTCCTCGCGGGCGACCTCCGCGCCCAGCCGGGCGGCGACGAGATCGCCGGTGCGGGAGTCGCGGGCCAGGCGGTCGATCACCCGGGCCAGGGTCGGGCCGGTGGGGGCGGCGGCCGCGGGGGCGGCGGCCGAGCCGGGGGGCTCCCCGCCGGGCCGGCCCGCGGGGCGATGGCCGGCGGACGCACGGGCGCGGGCGTAGGTCAGCGGCGGGGCGGTGGTGGTGCGGTGGGTGGTGGTGGGCGCCGTGGGCGGGGCCGGGGAGGACGGCTCGGCGGGGGTGGCGGGGTGGTCCGGCGTACGGGACGCGGGGCCGTCCTCGGAGGCGGTGTCCGGCGGCGGGGTCACCGGGAGTTGGTCGAGGACGCGGTGCAGGCGGGCCGCCTCCAGGCGCCACTTCCGGTCCACGACCTCTTCCGGATACTGCTGCCAGCCGACCGGTGACCAGTCGGGCCCCGGCTCGGCCGGGCCGCCGTGGAAGAGCCGGGCCGCCAGCAGGGAGGCGGCACGGTCGATGGCGCCGGGCTCCTCCAGGAGGTCGCAGGCGGGCCGTTCGCCGAGGCGGGAGGCGAAGCCCTCGGCGAGGCGGTCGCGGCGGGAGAGTTCGGTGAGCGCGGAGACCACGCCGGCGTCCAGCCGGGAGGGCCAGCGGCCCATCCGCCAGGCGGGCAGCGCGACCCTGGTCAGCAGCCGGTCCCAGCCCGCGTACGCCAGCCCGACCTGTTCCTGGGCGACGATCCGCAGGCCGTAGTCGACGGTCTGGGCGCGCTCGGAGGCGGCGGCCGCCACCCCGCGCTCCATGATCGTGGCGTGTTCGCGGCAGGCGCGCAGCAGCAGCCGGGCCACTCGGCCGACGAAGCGGAGCGGGAGGCCGCGCAGCGGGCCCCTGGCGCGGGCCGCGACCGCGACGGCTGCGTCCAGGCCGCGGATGAAGCGGCGGGCGGCGGCTATGTCGGGGTGCGCCGACGGGCCGGTGCCGGCGACCACCGGGGCCAGCAGGGCGCGCAGCTCGGCGACCCGCATCCACCACAGGAACGGTGAGCCGATCACCAGGACCGGGGCGTCAGACGCCCGGCGGCCGGCGCCCCGCGCGGGCCGCGGCGGGCCGTGGGCGCGGTGCGTACGGTCCTCCAGCCAGCTGTCGCAGTCCGGGGTGAGCGCTATCGCGGACGGAGCGGGGACGTCGAGGCGGTCGGCGAGGTCGCGGACGAGGCGGTAGAGATCGGGGGCGGACTCCTCGGAGAGCGGCACGGAGGGGCTGAGGGCCGGCCGCGCGCGGACGACGACCGCGGCCACCAGCGCGGCCAGCAGGAGCGTGAGCACGGCGGCACCGCTGACCGTCCAGCGGGCGATGCCCCAGCCGCCGTCGGCGCCGAGACCGGCGCCGAGATGGCCGGTGGCGCCGCCCGCGAAGAGCACCACGGCGACCGCGGCGGGCAGTATCGCCGCGGCCAGCGCCGCGCCGCGGACGCGGAGTACGGCCAGGGCGCGGGCACGCGCCGCCAGGACGCCTGTTTCCGGACTTGCCACGAGCCTGTACACCCCCTGCTGTCCTGATGGAGCCGGACCGGAGAGATAAGGAAGGAGAGCGAACACGGGACGGGGAACGGGACGGACGGACAAAAGATGATGCGGTGCGTGGGCGAGCGAGGTCACTCCCCCACCACTGTGGCACTGGCCACTGACATCGCAATGCCGGTGACCCACTTGCCGGACGCCACCGTGGCAACCGTGCCGGATGAGGGCACTGCGACCACAGGACGCTTGCGCGGCACCCTAGTTGGGGGTTGTTCTTTCGTCAGCCGGTTACCGGCGCGGTCACTCGATGGAATGGCTTTGGGTAAAGCCGAGGACCGGCGACCGGTCGATCTGGGCCGCTTCCCGGATGTCCGGAAGGCCCGGAAATAGTCGAGGCATATGCCATGGGGAATGACATATGCCTCGGACCACGTGTGCGACGCGTGCGGACGCGCCGGGAGACGCGCTACGCCTCCGCCGCCGCCTTGGCGGCGATGTCGGTGCGGTGCTGGGAGCCGTCCAGGGAGATCCGGCCGATGGCCCGGTAGGCGCGCTCCCGGGCGGTGGCCAGGTCGGCGCCGGTGGCCGTGACGGACAGCACCCGGCCGCCCGCGCTGAGCACCGCGCCGGACGCATCGCGCTCGGTGCCGGCGTGCAGCACGTACGCATCGGGGGCGTCCTGCTCGGCCACCTCGGCCAGGCCCTCGATCGGGTCGCCGGTGCGCGGGGTGCCCGGGTAGTTGTGGGAGGCGATGACGACGGTGACCGCGGCGCCGTCGGTCCAGCGCAGCGGCGGGAAGGTGGCCAGGGTGCCGGTCGCGGCGGCGTGCAGCAGGCCGGCGAGCGGGGTCTGGAGACGGGCCAGTACGACCTGGGTCTCCGGGTCGCCGAACCGCGCGTTGAACTCGATCACGCGGACCCCGCGGGAGGTGATCGCCAGGCCCGCGTAGAGCAGCCCGGAGAACGGGGTGCCGCGGCGCCGCAGTTCGTCGACGGTGGGCTGGAGCACGGTCTCGAGGACCTCGTCGACCAGCTTCGGGTCGGCCCAGGGCAGCGGGCTGTAGGCGCCCATCCCGCCGGTGTTGGGGCCCGCGTCGCCGTCGTGGGCGCGCTTGAAGTCCTGGGCGGGCTGGAGCGGGACGACGGTCTCGCCGTCGGTGACGGCGAAGAGGGAGACCTCGGGACCGTCCAGGAACTCCTCGATCACTACGCGGTCGCAGGCCAGCGCGTGGGCGCGGGCGGCTGCCACGTCCTCGGTGACGACGACGCCCTTGCCGGCCGCCAGGCCGTCGTCCTTGACCACGTACGGGGCGCCGAAGGCGTCCAGCGCCTCGTCGATCTCCTCGGGGGTGGTGCAGACGTAGCTGCGGGCGGTGGGCACGGCCGCGGCGGCCATCACGTCCTTGGCGAACGCCTTGGAGCCCTCCAGCTGTGCGGCCTGGGCCGACGGGCCGAAGACCGGGATGCCGCGGTCGCGTACGGCGTCGGCGACGCCCGCCACCAGGGGGGCCTCGGGGCCGACGACGACGAGGTCGGCCTCCAGGCCCGCGGCGAGTTCGGCGACGGCCGCGCCGTCGAGGGCGTCGACGCCGTGCAGTTCGGCCACCTCGGCGATGCCGGCGTTGCCGGGAGCGCAGTGCAGCGCGGTGACGTCGGGGTCGAGGGACAGAGAGCGGCACAGGGCGTGTTCGCGGGCGCCGCCGCCGATGACGAGGACCTTCACGCAGTGCAGCCTAGACGAGCGGCGCGACGGGCCCGACGCCAGCCCGCAGGGCTGCGGGCACGGGCGCGGGCGCGGACACGGGCCGCCGGGCGGGCCGGAAACCGTCCGCCCCCGCGGCGGCAACTCTTTCGGGTGAGATCCGCGGCGGCCCTATACCCGATCCCGCACCACTTCCGGGCGGAAACGGCGGGACCGCGGGACGGTGGCCAGCCGTTCGGCGGTAGGAAGGGGGACGTGCGCAGCCGCCGTCTCGTTACGCCACGGGCGCACCGCACATATCCGTACAGAGGGAGCGCACGGGTGAGTCAGCCGGAGATGCAGCCCGAGGTGCCCCCTCGGGGGGAGGGCGGGCGGGGACGTGGCCGCGGGCGGCACCCGGACCGCTTTCGGGACCGGGGGCAGCCGGAGCGCCGCGCCACCGGCCGGTTGCGGGGCCCGGGCGATCTCATCGGGCGGGCCTTTCCGGGCGGCGACTGGGGCGAGCCGGCCGACCGGCTGGACGCGCTCTATCTGTGGACCGAGGAGAACGCGCTGCGCACCGCCGACTGGTACCTGCACGACCGGCTGGCCAAGCGCCGGGGCGCGCGGGTGCTGCGGCTGGGCACCGCGGCCGGGATGACCGCGGGCGGGGCGCTGCCGCTGCTGGACCTCGCCGGGGTGTGGGGGCACGGGGCGCCGTGGGGCGCGCTGGCGCTGCTGCTGGCGGCGGTGTGCGTGGGCGGCGACCGGTATTTCGGGGTGACCACCGGCTGGATGCGCGATCTGGCCACCGCGCAGGCGATCCACCGGCGGCTGGAGGCGTTGCAGTTCGACTGGGCGTCCGAGGGGGTGCGCGAGGTGCTCGGGCCGACGGAGGGCACCGCGAGCGAGGCGGCGGAGCGCTGCCTGGGGGTGCTGCGGCGGTTCAACGAGGACGTCGGGGAGCTGGTCCGGGCCGAGACGGCGGACTGGATGGTGGAGTTCCGGTCCGGGCCGGTGCCGCAGGCCACGCAGGCGGTGCTGCCGTGGGCGGCGCCGCGGCAGGAGGGCCCGGGCCAGGCGGGGCGGTTCATGCTGCCGCCCGGTGCGCGGCCGAACATGCCGCGGCAGCGGCCACCGGAGGCGCCCCGCTGACGGTGCGCCCGCGCCGGGTGCGCGGTGGGAGGGCGGGACCGGGCGGGCCGGCGGGGGTGTGGGGCGCCCCCACCGGCCCGCCCGGTGCGGTGTCCGTACCGGTGCGGTGTCCGTACCGGTTCAGCTGAAGACGATCATGGAGCCTTGGCCCAGGCTCCGGGTGGCGGCGGCGTGCAGCCCGAGCCAGACGTGCCGCTCCCGGGCGAACGGGCCGTCGTCCAGAGGGGCCGCGCCCGCCCGCTCCTCCAGCGATGTGGGGCCGGCCGGCGGCGCGGGCGCGGCCGGCGGGTTGGCCGGATCGATGCCGAGGGCCGGTGCGACCAGTTCGAGGTCGCGCAGCAGGCCGTGCGAGGAGCCCAACGGGCCGCCGCCGGCGAGCAGTTCGTCGTTGGCGAGCGGGTGCGGGAAGTCGACCGGGACGTACGCGCCCGCGTGGTCGTAGTGCCAGACCAGGTGGGACTGCTGTGCGGTGGTCTCGAACATCTCCAGCAACTGCTCGTAGTCGCCGCCCAGTTCGTCGACCGGGGTCACCTCCAGGCCGCACAGCCGCAGGAGGTAGGCGCGGCGCAGGAAGTGCAGCGCGTCGTAGTCGAAGCCGGCGACCGGTGCCACGTCGCCGGAGAGGCCCGGCATGTAGCTGAAGACCGGGACCGTGGGCAGGCCCGCCTCGGCCAGGGCGCTGTCGTAGGCGGCGATCTCTTCGGAGAACGGGTTGTCGGGGCTGTGGCACAGCACATCGACGAGGGGTACCAGCCACAGGTCACATGCCACGGGTGAGGGCTCGCTTCCGGTCGGGGACGGGGACACCGGCGCACGTACAGGTACGGGTACGGCCCATTACGGCCGATGGTCGGGACAGCGTAGTGCTACCCGGGCCTTCCGACGAGAGCGAGGGAGTGCTCGTTGTACTCGGCGATCAGCCGCTGGGCGTCCGGCAGGTCGTGCCGCAGGAGGGCGTCGGCGAGTTCGCTGTGGCCGTGCCAGAGGCGGCCCCTCAGCTGCGGCTCGCGGCGCAGCAGGGGCACCGCGAACATCCAGGTCTGGACGCGGAGCCGGTCGAGGAAGTCGCTGATGTAGGGGTTCTTGACGATGCCGCTCAGCTCGCGCCAGAACCGCAGGTCGTAGCCGATGAGGACGTCCAGGTCGCCGGCCCGCGCGGCGCGCTCGGCCTCCTCGGCGCGGCGCCGGACGGAGATCAGCACCTCGGCGGGGGTGGCCAGCAGGGCCCGTTCGGCGCCGCTGCGGAAGATGCCCTCGATGATCAGGGTGCGAGCCTCGACCATGGCGCGGAAGTCGTCGGCGGTGAAGGCGTGCACCTTGAAGCCGCGGTGCTGCTCGACGTCCAGCAGGCCCTGGGCGCACAGGTCGAGCAGCGCCTCGCGCACCGGCGTCGCGGAGACGCCGTACTGGTCGGCGATCTCCTTGACGGTGAAGGGGTGGCCGCACGGCAGCCGGCCGGCCAGCACCTCGTCGCGCAGCGCGTCGGCGATCTGCTGGCGCAGGGTGCTGCGCCGTATGACTGAGCTCTCTCCGCCGGCGGCCATCCGGTGCGTCCCCTTCGACGTCCATGACCGCAGGTGAGCGCGGCCCTCGCCCACGATAGGCGAGGGCCGCCGCACGGTGCCTCCCGATGGGTACGAGCGATCGGCCGGCTCAGGCGGTGTGCGCGTCCGCGGCGGTCAGCGCCTCGTCGAGGGCGGCCAGGCCCTCCTTGGCCTCGGCCTCGGTGACGGTGCAGGCCGGGACGACATGCGTCCGGTTCATGTTCACGAAGGGCCACAGGCCGCCGCGCTTGCAGGCCGCGGCGAATTCGGCCATCGGGGCGTTGGCGGCGCCGGACGCGTTGTAGGGCACCAGCGGTTCGCGGGTCGCCTTGTTCTTCACCAGGTCCAGGGCCCAGAAGACGCCCATGCCGCGGACCTCGCCGACCGAGGGGTGGCGCTCGGCGATGGCGCGCAGCGCCGGGCCGATCACCGTCTCGCCGATCTCCGCGGCGTTCTCCACGATCCGCTCCTCGGCCATCGCGTTGAGGGTGGCGACGGCGGAGGCGCAGGCCAGCGGGTGGCCGGAGTAGGTCAGGCCGCCGGGGTAGGGCCGCTGGTCGAAGGTGGCGGCGATCTCGGCGCTGATGGCGACGCCGCCCAGCGGTACGTAGCCGGAGTTGACGCCCTTGGCGAAGGTGAGCAGGTCGGGGGTGACGCCGAAGTGGTCGGCGGCGAACCAGCGGCCGGTACGGCCGAAGCCGGCCATCACCTCGTCGAGGATGAAGACGATGCCGTGGCGGTCGCAGATCTCGCGGACGCCGGCGAGGTAGCCGGGCGGCGGGACCATGATCCCGGCGGTGCCCGGGACGGTCTCCAGGATGATCGCGGCGATCGACTGCGGGCCCTCGAAGGCGATGGTCTCTTCCAGGTGGGCCAGGGCGCGCTCGCACTCCTGGGCCTCGTTCTCCGCGTGGAACGGCGAGCGGTAGAGGAACGGGCCCCAGAAGTGGACGACGCCGGCCGAGGCGGTGTCGGAGGGCCAGCGGCGCGGGTCGCCGGTCAGGTTGATCGCGGCGGCGGTGGCGCCGTGGTACGAGCGGTAGGTGGACAGCACCTTGGCGCGGCCGGTGTGCAGCCGGGCCATCCGGACCGCGTTCTCCACGGCCTCGGCACCGCCGTTGGTGAAGAAGATCTTGTCGAGGTCGCCGGGGGTGCGCTCGGCGATCAGCCGGGCGGCCTCGGAGCGGACGTCCACGGCGAAGCCCGGGGCGAGCGTGCAGAGCTTGCCGGCCTGCTCCTGGATGGCCGCGACGACCTTGGGGTGCTGGTGGCCGATGTTGGTGTTGACCAGCTGGGAGGAGAAGTCGAGGTAGCGGTTGCCGTCGTAGTCCCAGAAGTACGAGCCCTCGGCACCGGCGACCGGCAGCGGGTCGATCAGGCCCTGTGCGGACCATGAGTGGAAGACGTGCGCGCGGTCGGCGGCCTTGACTGCGGCGCCGGCGGAGGGGTCGGGGTGCTTCGTGGTCACGGTCGGTACCTCGGATCGGTCGCGGGGGTCCACCGCTGGACAGGAACGGCGAACGGCTCCCAGCCTAAGGATCACGGTCCGCCGACCGGTACCGACACTGTGTATGGCACTCACCACGCGCACGGACAGAATGTCTACGGTCCTGGAGGAAACTCCAGGGATGCCCGGGGGTGGGGTACCTCCCCCGGGCTCCGTCAGGAACCGCGGCGCTCGGCGTGCGGCGCGCGGGGCACGGCGGTCAGGCCGCCGCTGTGGGAAAGGCGGTGCGGACCGCCCCGTGCCAGTGGTTGGCGTACAGATGGGGCCGCAGCGCCGATAATCCGGCGCAGTACTTGGTGAACTCGGCTGCCTGGAGCCCGTATCCCGTCAGCAGCCGGTCGGCCTCGGTGAGCCGCCCGCAGGTCTTCGTGTCGACGAGGACCAGCCCGCCGTCGGCCCGTACGGTGCGGCCGGTCTCCAGGTCGCGGCAGAGGAGGGCCGCGTCGCAGGTGACGCGCTGGCCGTCCGCCACGAAGGTCGTCCGCTGGTAGTCGGTCTCCAGGGAGCGGCCCAGCTGGGTGGGGGCCTGGATGCCGTACGTGCGGTCGAGCACGGAGGCGAGGAAGCCGCGCGGGGCGTCTCCCAGGGCCGCGGCGCCGGGCATCAGCGGCTGGCGGTGTTTGACCGTTTCGCCGTGCCGCCCCTTGAGCTTGATCTCGAACTGCCGCTCTCCGGTGTCGGCGTAGAGCCGTTCGCGGATCTTGAAGCGGAGCCGGTTGCGCTGCCGGTGGTCGTGGAAGGAGCGCAGGTCGGGGGTGTCGTAGTAGAGGGAGTGGTAGCGGAACCAGCGGCGGCCGTTGATGCACAGCACCGCGAACGGGCCGCCGGGGCGCCGCCGGTCGGTGAGTTCGGCCGCGAAGGCGGCGAAGACCTCGACCGGGACGAGGTAGGTGCTGCTGTAGCGGGCGAGGAGTTCGGCGCGGGCCTGGACCTCGGCCAGCGGAACCGGTCGGGCGGCCATCGCGGCGCGCGCGATGGCTCGTACGGCGGGTATCACACGGTCTCCTTGTGATGGGGGACGGGGGATCGTGCACGCCTGGGCATCGTGAGGTGTCTGTCGTCGCTCTGTGCGTCGCTCTGTGCGGTTGTTCTGTGCGGTTGTTCTCCGCTCTCGACGATCGGTAACCCCGTAAAGTTCCGGAACGCGGAATCAGACATCCATTCCGTCAATTCCCGGACAGGGAAGCCCTCTTGGCGACACGGCAGGCCGTCAGGCCACCGCCCTGTATGCCGCGCAGCGGGGAACCCGGCCCTCGTGGACGGCGGCGCCCCGGCCCGCCCCTACGGGCGCACGCCTTGGCCGAATCCCGCCCCACCGGCCTGACGTACGGCCTCGATATCCTCACCGCGGACGAGTTGGCGCTCCCACTGGGCGGGGTCGGGGGAGACCGGGCAAAGGGGCGGCGGATCATGGAACAGCAGGGGCGTTCGGGACGGGCGGGCCGGTCCGGAGGGCTGACTCCGCTGGGCGCGCAGGATCCCCAGTGGATCGGGGACTACCGCCTGATCGGACGGCTCGGCGAGGGCGGCATGGGCCGGGTGTTCCTGGCCCGTTCGGACCGCGGCCGGACCGTCGCCGTCAAGCTGGTGCGTGCGGAACTGGCCCACCAGGAGGAGTTCCGGGCCCGCTTCCGGCGCGAGGTACGGGCCGCCCAGCAGGTCGGCGGGGAGTGGACCGCTCCCGTACTGGACGCGGACACCGAGGCCGAGACCCCCTGGCTCGCCACCGGGTACATCGCCGGCCCCTCCCTCCAGCAGGTCGTCGGCGGGGGCGCACCGCTGCCGGAGCGCACGGTGCGGATCCTGGCCGCCGGGCTGGCCCGCGCGCTGCGGTCGGTGCACGCCGCCGGGATCATCCACCGCGACCTCAAGCCGTCCAACATCCTGATCACCATCGACGGCCCGCGGGTCATCGACTTCGGCATCGCGCGGGCGCTGGAGGGGGTGGCCGCGAGCGGGGTGACGCATACGGGGGCGGCGGTGGGCTCGCCCGGCTTCATGGCCCCCGAGCAGGTCCGCGGTACACCGCTCACCCCGGCCTGCGACGTCTTCTGCCTCGGCTCGGTGCTGGTGTACGCGGCCACCGGCCGCCAGCCGTTCGGCTCCGACACGACCCTGCCGCACGCGATGATGTACCGCATCGCCGAAGAGGAACCGGACCTGACCGGCCTCCCCGACGGGCTGTACGACCTGGTCACCGCCTGCCTGGCGAAGGACCCGGCCCGGCGCCCCGCGCCCGGGGACCTGGCGGCGCGGGCCGAGGAGGGCCTGCCCGCCGCCGGGGCGGCCGACGACGAACCGTGGCTCCCGGGCGCGCTGATCGCCCGCCTGGGGCGGCATGCGGTGGAGCTGCTGGACGCGGAGAACCCGCACGACGGCCCGGACCGCACGCCCACCCCGCCGACCGCCGTCCGGCCGCACGGGACATCCGCCGCGGACCCGGCCGCCGGGCCGCCCGCCACCGTGGCGCCGTCGGCCGCCCCGGCGCACCGCCGCCGCACCCGTCGGACCCGCCGCACGCGCCGCACCCGCCGGACGCTGCTGGCCGCGGCCGCGCTGGTGCTGGCCGGAGCGGGCGCCGCCACCGCGTACGCGCTGCTGGGCGGGTCGGACGGCAGCGCCGTCGCCACCGAGAAGGCCCCGGCCCGGACCACCGCGCCGGACGGCGGCATTCCGGCCGGCTATCTGGGCGTCTGGTCGACGACGGTGGGCGACTCCGCGCTGGACGTCCGCCGCTTCACCCTCGTCCAGGGCAAGCCGGGGGAGACCGTGCTCCGGATGGCTGCCACCGGGCCCACGTACGACTGCCGGTTCGCGGCCACCCTCAAGAGCGCCGGTCCGCCGGTGCGGCTCGGCCCGTCCACCGTGGTCTCCGGCCCGCCCGACACCTGCCGCCCCGGCTCCCCCAGCACCCTGGAGCTGATCGGCGGCCAGCTGCGGCGCACCTTCGACAAGGCGGGCGGCCTGGCGCCGCTGCTGTACACGAAAACGGGGTGACGGCACAGGCGCGCCGCCTGTGCCGTCACCCCGGGCGGCGGTCCGGCCCCGAGGGGACCGGACCGCCGGGGCCGTGCCGGACTTCCTTACGACAGGAAGGAGTTGATCTCGATGGTCTCGTCCCGGCCCGGGCCCACACCGATCGCGGAGATCGGGGCGCCGGACATCTCCTCCAGCGCCTTGACGTACGCCTGGGCGTTCTTCGGCAGGTCGGAGAAGGTCTTCGCCTGGGTGATGTCCTCGGACCAGCCCGGCAGCATCTCGTAGACCGGCTTCGCGTGGTGGAAGTCGGTCTGGCTGTAGGGCAGTTCCTCGACGCGCCTGCCGTCGATCTCGTAGGCCACGCAGACCGGGATCTGCTCCCAGCCGGTGAGGACGTCGAGCTTGGTGAGGAAGAAGTCCGTCAGGCCGTTGACCCGGGTCGCGTAGCGGGCGATGACCGCGTCGAACCAGCCGCAGCGGCGGTCACGGCCGGTGGTGACACCGCGCTCGCCGCCGATCCGGCGCAGCGCCTCGCCGTCCTCGTCGAACAGCTCGGTCGGGAACGGGCCGGCGCCGACGCGGGTGGTGTACGCCTTGAGGATGCCGATGACCCGGCTGATCTTGGTCGGGCCGACACCCGCGCCGGTGCAGGCACCGCCCGCGGTCGGGTTCGAGGACGTCACGAAGGGGTACGTGCCGTGATCGATGTCGAGCAGGGTGCCCTGCCCGCCCTCGAAGAGCACGACCTTGTCGTTGTCCAGGGCGTCGTTGAGGATCAGGGTGGTGTCGGCGACATAGCCCTTGATCTGGTCGGCGTAGCCCAGCAGCTCCTCGACGACCTGGCCGGCCTCGATGGCGCGGCGGTTGTAGAGCTTGGTGAGCAGCTGGTTCTTGACGTCGAGCGCCGCCTCGACCTTCTGGACCAGGATCGACTCGTCGTAGAGGTCCTGGACCCGGATGCCGGTGCGGTTGATCTTGTCGGCGTAGGTCGGGCCGATGCCGCGCCCGGTGGTGCCGATCTTCCGCTTTCCGAGGAAGCGTTCCGTCACCTTGTCGACGGTGATGTTGTACGGCGTGATCAGATGCGCGTTACCGCTGATCAGCAGCTTGGACGTGTCGACGCCGCGCTCGTTGAGTCCGCTCAGCTCGGAGAGCAGGACCGCGGGGTCGACGACGACACCGTTGCCGATGACCGGGGTGCACCCCGGCGAGAGGATTCCGGAAGGGAGGAGGTGCAGTGCGTACTTCTGGTCGCCGACGACGACCGTGTGGCCGGCGTTGTTGCCGCCCTGGTAGCGCACCACGTAGTCCACGGACCCACCGAGCAGATCGGTGGCCTTTCCCTTGCCTTCATCACCCCACTGAGCACCGAGCAGCACAAGTGCGGGCACAGGCGTACACCCCTTCCGGGCGGGGCATGTCCAACGTGCGTGGATGGCGTGGCGTCGCGTGTTCGCGCAGACGTCATCGCCAGAGCCGTCGGACCGGTGCCCCGGAATAGACGAAGCCCCTGGCGCAATAGCGCAAGGGGCTCTTGCACCGAGATGCTACCTGAGGAAGGACCGAGGTGTCGGCGCAGCCTTCTGGGCACTCTCCCGCGGACTCCGTTCGGGGGTGCCCCCTGCTTGTGGTCATCGACCCGGTCGCCCGCAGTACGGACGGCGAGTCCGTACGCATCGCGAAGGATGTCCTGTGCGCGGGCGCGGGAGCGAAAATCTGCCTCCCCGAGGGGCCCGAGGAATTCGCCAGGGCACTGGCCCGGCGCGGCCACCGCCGCCCGGTGGTGATCGGCGACGACCGCGCGCTCCTGCGGGTCGTGGGCCTGCTCCACAGAGAGCGGGAACTGGGCGGGGTGCCGCTGTCGATGGTGCCGGTGGGCGCGCCGGCCGCGGTCGCGCTGAGCCGGACGCTGGGCGTCCCCACGGACGCCGTCGCCGCCGCGCGCGCCGTACTGGACGGCGGGGAGCGACCGATGGACCTGCTCACGGACGACAGCGACGGCATCGTGCTGGGCGGGCTGCGGATCCCCTGCGGGGACGGGGCGCCGCCGGAATACGGGGTGCTCGGCGATCCGGGGCGGTGCGGCGGCTACGACCCGCCGGGCCATGTCGGGGCCACGGGGTACACGGACGAGGCCGAGGCCCCGGAGGACGCGGCGCACCCCGGGGCCGGGCACCGCCCCTGGTGGCGGCCGGCCGCGCGGACCGCCCGCACGGCGCTGTCGCTGCTGGCCCCGGCGGCCGGGCTGGGCGGCCGGCGCGGTCGGGTGCCGGCGCAGCGGCTGCGGCTGCGGATCGAGGCGGACGGGGCGCTGCTGGCGGACCTGGACCGGCCGGTGCGCGGGGTGTCGGTGATGCCCGGCGGGGTGCGTGCCGAGGGCGGCGCCGGTCCGCACGACGCGGACGGCGCGAGCGACACGGCCGGTGCGCACGGGCCGGCGGCGGCACCGGACGTCCCGGCGCCGTCCGGCGGGCTGGCCGAGGTGGTGGTCCACTGGGCCGGCGAGGGGCACCCCGTACGGGCCCGGGCGCGGGCGGTGACGGTGTCCGGGGCGGACTTCCACTACCGGGCGGACGCGCTGGTCGGCGGGCCGGTCAGGACGCGTACGTGGACGGTGCAGCCGGGGGCCTGGCGGCTCCAGCTGCCGCGGCGGGACTAGGGCCTGTCCGACCCTGGCCCAGAAAGGCCCTGACCGCCGGCACCGGGGAACGGCCGGTGCCAGGGCTCAGCGCCGGGGGGCCTCGGCCGGGGCGGTGCCGTCCTGGTCGGTGCGCAGCCGGCCGAGGTGGTTGCGCCAGCGGTCCATCATGCCGGTGAGCTCCTGCTGCATGAACTCGATGAAGGCGAGGGTCTCGGCGATCCGGCGGCCCGCGTCGGAGTCCTCGCCCAGGCTCTCGACGCCGTCGCGGAGGGTGTGCTCCCAGCGGATGAGGACGCTGTCCCGGCGGGTGAGCGCCTCGTACCACTGGTCGCTGTGGACGCGGTACCGGTCGCGGCGGGAGCCCGGCTCGCGCTCGCGGCCGACCATGCCCACCTGGGAGAGGTAGCGGATCGCGCCGGAGACCGCGGCGGGGCTGACCTGGAGCCGCTCGCCCAGCTCGGCCGAGGTCAGCACGCCGGTGTCGGAGGCGAGCAGGCAGGCGAAGACCCGGGCCGGCATGCGCTGCATCCCGGCGTCGACCATCTGCGCCGCGAACCGCTCGACGAAGGTCGGCACAGCGTCGTCACGGCCCGCGCGGACGTCCCGGCCGTCGCGCCCGGCTGCGTCCTGCGCCTCCTGTGTCTCTGGTGCCTCCGGTGCCTCCGGTGCCTCCGATGCGTCCAGCGCGGTCCGTCCGCTCCGCCGGTCGCTGCTGCCCTGCTGTCGCTGCTCGCCCATACCCGCATCATCTCCCCTGATCAGAGCCGCTCCGCCAACTTTATACGGTTTCTTAACTTCACAAGTTTGTGAATCTCGCGTACCTTCGGAATCATGACGAAGGCGATCAGCGTGTCCGGCCTCCACAAGTCCTTCGGCCGGACACAGGCGTTGGACGGCCTCGACCTCGAAGTCGAGGCCGGTGAGGTGCACGGCTTCCTCGGGCCCAACGGCGCGGGCAAGTCCACGACGATCCGGGTGCTGCTGGGTCTGCTGCGCGCCGACCGCGGTGCCGCCCGGCTGCTGGGCAGGGACCCCTGGCAGGACGCGGTCGCGGTCCACCGCCGGGTGGCGTATGTGCCCGGCGACGTCACCCTGTGGCGGAACCTCTCCGGCGGCGAGGTCATCGACCTCTACGGCCGGCTGCGCGGCCGGCTCGACACCGCGCGCCGGGCCGAGCTCCTGGAGCGCTTCGAGCTGGACCCCACCAAGAAGGGGCGCACGTACTCCAAGGGCAACCGCCAGAAGGTCGCGCTGGTCGCCGCCTTCGCCTCGGACGTCGACCTGCTGATACTCGACGAGCCGACCTCCGGGCTCGACCCGCTGATGGAGGAGGTCTTCCAGTCCTGCGTGGCGGAGGAGCGCGACCGCGGCCGTACGGTCCTGCTCTCCAGCCATGTGCTGTCCGAGGTCGAGGCGCTCTGCGACCGCGTCAGCATCATCCGCAAGGGCCGCACCGTGGAGTCCGGCTCCCTCGGCGAGCTGCGGCACCTCGCCCGTACGTCCGTCGTCGCCGAGCTCGCCGGAGCGCCCGAGGGTCTCTCCGGACTGCCCGGCGTCCACGACCTGGACGTGCGGCCGGGGGCGGGCGGCGCGGGCTGCCGGGTCCGGCTCCAGGCCGACACCGACAAGCTCGACGCGGTGCTCCGGCTGCTCGGCGCGGCGGGCCTGCGCAGCCTCAGCAGCACGCCGCCCACCCTGGAGGAGCTGTTCCTCCGCCACTATCAGGACGACGTCCGGCGGCCGGGCGGCGCCCGCACCGAAGGGGCGGTCGCGCGATGACCGCGGTAGCGGCGGCCCCCGCCCGCGCCGGGGGAGCCCGCCATCTCGCGGGCACCGGCGCCCTGTTGCGCCTCGCCCTGCGCCGCGACCGGCTGATGATCCCGGCCTGGGTGCTGGTCCTCGGGCTGTCCGTCGCCGGCATGGGCTCGTCCCTCCAGGCGCTGTACGGCACCGCCGCCAAGCGCGCCGACCTCGCCGCGTCGATGAACGCCAACGCCTCGCTGCGCGCGCTGTACGGACCGGTCTTCAGCGACTCCGTCGGCGGCCTGGTCGCCTGGCGGATGGCCGGGCTCGGCGCGGTGCTGGCCGCCGTGATGAGCCTGCTGATCGTCGTCCGGCACACCCGCGAGGAAGAGGAGACGGGCCGTCAGGAGCTGCTCTCCGCCGCCATGGTGGGACGCCGGGCGCCGCTGACCGCGGCCCTGCTGGCGGCGCTCGTCGCCAACGCCGGGCTCGCCGTGCTGATCGCCGCCGGACTCGCCAAGTCCGGGCAGCCGGCGGGCGGTTCGCTCGCCCTGGGCATCGCGGTCGGCGGCGCCGGCATGTTCTTCGCCGCCCTGGCCGCGATCGCCGCGCAGCTCACCGAGAGCGCCCGGATGGCCAAGGGCCTGACCGGCGCGGCCCTCGGGCTGGCCTTCGCGCTGCGCGCCGCCGGTGACGCCGCGAGCGCCCCGGGCGGGGCCACCGCCAGGGAAGGCGGCGCCCCCGTGCTCACCTGGCTCTCGCCGGTCGGCTGGTCGCAGAACCTCCGGGCGTACGCCGGTGAGCGCTGGTGGGTGGTGCTGCTCTTCGCCACCGCGACGGCCGTGGCGACGGCGGCGGCGTACGCCCTCACCGCACGCCGCGACATCGGGATGAGCTTTCTGCCGGCCCGCCCCGGACCGGCCCGGGCGCCCCGCTCGCTGGGCGGCCCGTCGGGCCTGGCCTGGCGGCTCCAGCGCACCACCCTGCTGGGCTGGACGGCCGGCTTCGCGCTCGCCGGTGCGGCGTTCGGCGGGATCGCCAAGGGGGCCGCGAGCATGGTCGGCGGCAATCAGCAGACCCGCGAGCTCTTCGAGCGGATGGGCGGCCAACGGGGGCTGACCGACGCCTTCCTGGCCACGATGACCGGCCTGCTCGGCATGATCGCCGCGATCTACGCCGTGGGCGCGGTGCTCCGGATGCGCGCCGAGGAGACCGGTGACCGCGCCGAACCGCTCTTGGCGAGCGCGGTGGGCCGGGTGCGCTGGGCGTGCGGTCATCTGGCCGTCGCCGTGGCGGGCAGCGCCGTGGTGCTGGCCACCGGCGGGCTGGCCCTGGGCATCAGCTACGGCGCCTCCGTGGGCGACCTCGCCGGCCGTACGGGTCCGGTGCTGACCGCCGCGCTCGCCCAGCTCCCGGCGGTGTGGACCCTCACGGGGCTGGCGGTGCTGGTCTTCGGCCTGCTGCCGAAGGCGACCGGCGCCGTCTGGGCCCTGGTCGGCGGCTGCCTCGCCCTGGGCTGGGTCGGTCCCGCCCTCGATCTCCCCCAGTGGGCGATGGACCTCTCGCCGTACGGGCATCTGCCCAAGCTCCCCGGCGGGACGGTGACGGCCGCACCCTTCCTGTGGCTGCCGGCCCTGTCGGCGGTCTTCATATCCGCCGGCCTGACCGGCCTCCGCCGCCGCGACCTCGGCTGACCCTCTGTCGTGCGCCGCCGGAGCTGTAGCGGACTCCGGCGGCGCACTCCCGCCGGCCCGCCGAATCGTCCACAGCCTGTGGACAGTGCCGTCCGAAGCGTCGACCGACGTGCCGCCCCGGTGTGCGGACCAGGCCGGCGCACCGGGCGCACCCGTACCGGAAAGGAGATCATTGTGGCGCGGACCGCCCGCCGTATCGCCCGCCGCACCGGCCGTCCGCGGCCCTCAGCCGCCCGGCGTCACCAGCCGCGCCTCGTACGCGAACACCGCCGCCTGGGTCCGGTCGCGCAGCCCGAGCTTCACGAGAATCCGGCTGACATGCGTCTTCACGGTCGATTCGGCGACGACGAGATGCTCCGCGATCTCGCCGTTCGACAGCCCCTGGGCCACCAGCACCAGCACCTCCGTCTCCCGCTCCGTGAGATCGCCGATGCGCTCCTGGGCCGGCGCACGGGGTGCGCCGAGCCGGGAGAACTCGCTGATCAGCCGCTTGGTGACGGTCGGGGCGAGCAGCGCCTCCCCCGAGGCGACGATCCGCACGCCCTCGGCGAGCTGGCCGGCCGAGGCGTCCTTGAGGAGGAAGCCGCTGGCTCCGGCGCGCAGCGCCTGGTAGACGTACTCGTCCAGGTCGAAGGTGGTCAGCACGAGGACCTTGGCGTCCGCGTCGGCGGCGACGATCTCGCGGGTCGCCTCCAGCCCGTTCATCTCCGGCATGCGGATGTCCATCAGGACGACGTCGGGCCGCAGGACCGCCACCTTGTGCACCGCCTGCCGGCCGTCGACGGCCTCGCCGACGACCTCGATGTCCGGCATGGCGTTCAGCAGCACGGAGAAACCCTCGCGAACCATCACCTGGTCGTCGACGATCAGTACCCGGATCATGCGGTCCCCCTGCCCGACGCGGTCTCCCCCGCCGTGTGCGCGACGGGAATGAAGGCCGCGACCTCGAACCCGCCGTCCTCGGTGTGGTCGGCCGTTATCTCGCCACCCAGCATCTGCACCCGCTCCCGCATACCGAGCACCCCGTGCCCGGCGCCCGGGGACGGCTTGGCGAGCCGGCTCGGCGCGCCGTTGACGATCCGCAGTCCGAGCCCGCCCAGGACGTAGGAGATCTCCACCCGGGCCTCCGCGCCCGGCGCATGCCGCAGCGTGTTGCTCAGCGCCTCCTGCACGATCCGGTAGGCGGACAGCTCGACGCCCTGCGGCAGTGGCCGGGGCGCCCCGGTGGTCACCGCCTCGACGGTCAGACCGGCGCTACGGACGCTGCCCAACAGCGAATCGAGGCTGTCGAGCGTCGGCTGCGGGGCCTCCGGGTCGCTCTCGACGAAGGCGTCCGGATCCTCGGAGCGGACCACGCCCAGGATGCGGCGCAGTTCGGTGAGCGCGGCGACCGCGTTCTCGCGGATGGTGGCGAAGGATGTGGCGAGTTCGGGCGGGGTGTCCGCCACCCGGTAGGGCGCCGCCTCGGCCTGGATGGCGATCACCGACATATGGTGCGCGACGACGTCGTGCAGCTCGCGGGCGATCAGGGCGCGCTCCTCCAGCAGCGTGCGCCGGGAGCGCTCCTCGGCGGTGACACTCTGCGTCTCGACGACCTGCCGGCGCTCCTCGCGCCAGGCGCGGATCGCCGCGGCGGAGACGAGGACGACGCCGCAGAAGAAGGCCACCTCCGCATTGTCGGTCGCGCTCCCGCCGGCGAGCGTCGACAGCACCGCCCCCAGCCCGAAGGTGACCAGCCACATCTCGACGGCCAGCCGCGGCCGGGTGCGCAGCACCACCAGCGCCATCACGACGAGGTGGATGGCGAAGGCCGCGCCGTACGAGAAGCCGCCGCCGTACGGGGAGAAGATCCGCCCCAAGATCATCCCCAGGACGACCGCCGACAGCGACAGCCAGAAGGCGCCCACCGGCCGGAAGAGGGTGAGCGCCGGTGGCGCGGCGAGCAGCAGCGCGAATCCCACCGCGAAAACGCCGCGGATCGGGCCCGGGTCATAGCCGGTGGCGACGGTCGAGAGGAAGACACATGCCGAGAAGAAGCCGACGGCGGAGTGCGGCAGCCAGCGCGCCCAGCGCCGTACCCGCCCCGGCAGCCACCGGGGCAGTCTGGAGTCCTCCAGCGGCGGCATCGGACGGAGGGCGAAGGCGTCGACGAACAGGTCCTGGCGCAGGGTGTGCAGCGCGCCATGGGCTATTCGGGCCTCCGAGCGCAGGGTGCTCTGCGTCTGGGTCGTCTCATTCACGCAGACAACGGTAAGCAGCGATGGCCGCCCAGGCGTCCCCACGGAAGCGGATCTATGGGCGTCCGTCTCAGGTACTACGCGGGCGGGATCGGCTGCCCCGCAGGTCACACGGGCGGCGGGCGGTCGCCGCCGACGCCATGGTCATATCGGTCACATCTGGATATCCCGCACAAGACAGGCGGCTGCGGCGTCGGGCCGCTGCCGTCCTGGCCGGCTGGCGTCCTCCCCCGACCGACGTCCCGTCCACGATCGACGCCCTACCCTCGGCTGCCGTCTCCCGGCGGACGCCGCCTTGGCCGGTGGCCACCGCCCTGTGTCCGCCGGCCGGCCCCCGCTCCGCCCGCCAGCCCGTCAGCCCGCTGGTCAGCCCGTCTGCCGGCCCTCGTCGGCCAGCAGCGCGAGGAGGGTGCGGAAGGCGGCGGTACCGGGCGTGACGGGTGCGTAGTGGCCGACGTCCGGGAGTTCGCGCAGCTCCGTGGCGGTGGGGTGGGCGGCGGCGTAGCGGCGCGAGAGGTCCGGCGGGACGTCCAGGTCGGCGGTGCCGTGCAGCAGCGTGACCGGGACGCCGGCGGGCGGGTGGGCCATCGGGTCCGCGGCGGCCAGGCGTTCCGCGAACCCCGGCCCGGGGCCCAGCAGCTCGGCGACCGCGCCGTCGCTCAGGCCCAGCTCGTGGGCGCGGGCCAGATCGGCGACCGGCGCGACCGCGACGACCCGGGCCACCGGCGGGCCGGGGCGGGCGGCGGCGAGCAGCGCGAGGTGCCCGCCCGCCGAGTGCCCCACGAGGACGACACCACGGCGGCCCGGCCCGGCCCCCGCCGCACCACCGGACCCGCCACCGGGCTCGCCACCAGCCCCCGCCGCGGCCCCGGGGCCGGGCACCGCACCGACCGCCGCGCCGACCGCCGTGCCGATGGCCGCCGCCACGTCCGCGAACGTCCGCGGCGCGCCGCCGCCCGCGCCCACCCTGCGGTATTCGGCCAAGGCGACCGACAGGCCGTGGCGGGCCAACGCGTCGGCACACGGCGACAGATGGCGCCGGTCGTACGCCGCGCGCCAGAACCCGCCGTGCAGCAGCACCACCAACGGGCCCCCGGGACCGGCCCCGGCCCCGGACCTGGACCCCGGCTCCGGCCACCGCCCGTACAGGTCCACCACCTGGTCCGGATGGGGCCCGTACGCCACCGTGCGGACCGGCGCCACCGGGGCGAGCCCCAGCAGCGCCGCCTCCTCGCCGGCCGCGCTCACCCGCCGTCGCCGCCGGCCGCCGGGCCCGCCGCCCCGGGCCCCTCGGCCGTCTCGCGGTCCACCTGCTCCCGTAGCACCTCGCCGAGCACCCAGGCCGCCCGCTCCGCGTCCGCGAAGGTCGTATAGAGCGGGGTGAAGCCGAAGCGCAGCACGTCCGGGCGGCGGAAGTCGCCGACCACACCGCGCCGGATGAGCTCGTCCATCACCTCACCGGCGCCCACCGCCTCCAGCGACACCTGGCTGCCGCGCCGCCGGTGCTCGTACGGCGTGACCGAGCGGACCCGGCCCGGCGGCGCGTACTCGTTGACGCACTCCAGGAAGAAGTCGGTCAGCGCCAGGCTCTTGGTGCGCACCTCCTCGATGGAGACGCCCTCCCACGCCTCCAGCGCCGCCTCCAGCGCCAGCAGCGACAGGATGTCGGGGGTGCCGACCCTGCCGCGCACGATGCCGTCGGCCGGGGTGTAGCCGGGCTCCATCCCGAACGGGTCGGTATGCGAGTTCCAGCCGGGCAGCGGCGACTCGAACCGCTCCTGGAGGCTCTCCCGGATGTAGAGGTACGCGGGCGAACCCGGGCCGCCGTTGAGGTACTTGTACGTGCAGCCGACGGCGAGATCCACCCCGTGGGCATCCAGCCCGACCGGCAGCGCACCGGCGCTGTGGCACAGGTCCCAGACGGCGAGCGCGCCCGCGGAGTGCAGCGCGGCGGTGATGCCGGGCAGGTCGTTGAGCTCCCCGGTGCGGTAGTCGACGTGGTTGACCAGCGCGAGCGCGGTCCGCTCGGTGACCTCGTCGGCGATGCGCGCGGGCTCGACCGGGCGCACCGCGAGACCGGCCATCCGGGCCGCCGAGCGCGCGATGTAGCCGTCGGTCGGGAAGGTCGTGGCGTCGACCAGGATTTCCGTACAGCCCTTTCCGGCCATCCGGATGCCGCCGACCACCGCCTTGAAGATGTTGACGCTGGTCGAGTCGCCGACCACCACCCGGCCCGGCGCCGCCCCGACGAGCGGCGCGATCCGGTCGCCGACCCGCTCCGGCGCGGTCCACCAGCCCGACTCGGTCCAGGACCGGATGCGCAGCTCACCCCACTCACGGGTGATGACATCCGCGATCCGGCCGGGCACCGAGCGGGGCAGTGCGCCCAGCGAGTTGCCGTCCAGATAGACGGTGTCCTCGTCGAGGACGAAGCGGTCGCGGGTGGCGGTGAGCGGCCCGGCCGCGTCCAGCTCCGCGGCGCGCGCCGCCTCCTTGCGCGTGCCGAAACCGCCGGACGAGCCCGCGGACTGCCGCGGCGTCACGGCGCGCTCCGGGCTCCCGGCACCCTCGGGGCGCTGTGCCCCGCTGCTCTCAGGACTCCCACTGCTCTCAGGACTCCCGCTGCTCTCGGGACTCCCACCGTTCTCGGGACTCCTGCTGTTCTCAGGACTCTCAGACATGGCTTCGCGCCGTCCACAGCTCGGGGAAGACGTTCTTGCGGGCCCGCTTCTCCAGCCAGGCGACTCCCGCGGACCCACCGGTACCCATTTTCGCTCCCATCGCCCTCCGGGTCGCCACCAGATGGTCGTTGCGCCAGCGCCAGACCAGCTCGGCGACATCGGTCAAGAGCTCGCCGAGCCGGACCAGTTCGGACTCCTGCGGCCCGGCGAAGATCTCGGCCCACACCGCCTCGACGGCCGGGTCCGGCTCGTAGCGCAGCGCCGGGTCCCGCCGGAGCACGGCCGCCGGGACGGCGTGGCCGCGGCGCGCCAGCAGCCGCAGCGTCTCGTCGTACAGGCTCGGTTCCTGGAGCGCCTTCTCCAGTTCGGCGTGCTCCTGGGCGGCGCCGCGGTGCGGCACCAGCATCGACGCGGACTTCTCGCCGAGCAGGAACTCCAGCCGCCGGTACATCGCTGACTGGAACCCGCTGCCCTCGCCGAGCGCGGCGCGGTAGGAGTTGAACTGCGCCGGGGTCAGCCGGGCGAGCGGCTTCCAGGCGGCGTTCAGCGCCTCCAGCTCGTACGTGGAACGGCGCAGCGCGTCCATCGCCACCGTCAGATCGTCGCGGCGCAGCGCGTCGGCGGCGGTCTGCCACTCATGGACGATGACGGTGAACCACAGCTCCATGACCTGGGTGGTGACCAGGAAGACCATCTCGCCGGGGTCGTCGGAGTGCGGCTGCTGGAGATGCGTGAGGACACGCGCCTGGACGTAGTCCTCGTACGGGGTGGTGGTGCTGCTGCCGATGCTCAGATCGGGGCCGAACGGCGGGTCCGCCTCGGGGGCCTCGGCGGCCTCAGGGACCTCGGTGGCCGGCGCCGGCGGGCGGTGCGCGGGATCGGTGGGAGACGGATGCGACATGAGGGACTCCTCAGGTGCGAACTCCGGGTAGCGGTCCGCTCCTTCCTTGTCGGCACGGGAGCCCCGGTCCCCTCAGGCTCGGGATGACCCGGCCCACTGAAATCATCGGTGCTGGGCCACCACCGCGCAAGGGCCGACCGCGGACATGCGGCCGGCCCCTGGGACCCCGGCTCCCGGGCCCCCGTCCCACCCCGTAGGGCGAGCGCAGGCGCTCCTGTCAGGGCGACGTGTTCCCGTCAGGGCAACGTGCTCCCATGAGGACGACGTGTTCCGTCAGGGCAGCGCGTTTCGTCAGGACAGCGTGTCGGCCGCGGTCGGCGAGGAGTCCCGCAGGAAGGCCGAGCAACGCTCGTACTCGTCCTGCTCACCGATCGCCTGAGCGGCGCGGGCAAGGGCGTGCAGCGCCCGCAGGAAGCCGCGGTTGGGCTCGTGCTCGAAGGGCACCGGGCCGTGGCCCTTCCAACCGGCCCGGCGCAGCGCGTCCAGCCCGCGGTGGTAGCCGGTACGGGCGTAGGCGTACGACTCGACGGTCCGGCCGGCCTGGAAGGCATCGTCCGCGAGCTGGGCCCAGGCCAGCGAGGAGGTCGGGTACTTCGCGGCGACATCGGACGGGGCCGTGCCCGACGCGAGCAGCTCGCGGGGCTCGGGGTCGTCGGGCAGATGGGTCGGGGGCGGTCCCCCGAGCAGGTTCTCGTGAATGGGCATGGTCTCAGTATTGCCTGGCCGCTGCGCTGGGCTGCATCCCACGTTGTCGGCCCTCCCGCCGGTCCGCTGCGCTTGGCCGGCTTCCCACGTTGTCGGCTCTCCCACCGTCGGGGTTTGGCTGTGCTGCGCCTGCGGCGCGGAGCCGCTGCGCGGGGCCCGCCTCCCACGTTGTCGGGTGCCCCGCCGTGGTGGTTTTTGTCCGCTGCGCGGGGCTTTCGGGGTGCGGTGACGGTCCTCCGGGGCGGGGTGTCCGGACTGCTTCGCTTTACGTCCGGACACCCCGCCACTCCGGCCCGTCCCCTCCCGTGGGTGGGTGAGTTTCGGGAGGTGGGGGTCAGTGCGAGTGGTGTGGTGCGGCCGGCTACGGGTCGGGGACACCGGGGGGTTGCTCCTGTCCGGGGTTGGCTTCGCCCGGGTCCAGGGGCGGGGAGGTCACGCCGCAGTGGTACGTGCACTCGGCGTGGCACGGTTCCGGGGCCTGCAGGGCGTCGTTGCGGACGGTCAGCCAGGCGGTCAGCGCGCCCAGCAGCAGCACGAGCGCGCACAGCAGCATGGCCCGCCGGAAGGCCGCCGAGAACTCGGTCGACGAGCGGTACGCCTCCGGGCCCATCCCGGCCAGCAGCGGCAGCGCGGCCACCGCCATCAGGCTCGCGGCCCGGGCCGCCGCGTTGTTGATCCCGCTGGCCAGGCCCGCCCGGTCCACATCCACCGAAGCCAGCACGGTGGACGTGAGCGGGGCGACCAGGGTCACCATGCCGGCGCCCAGCACCACCAGCGCGGGCAGCACATCGGCGACGTAGGACGCGCCCGGGCCCACCCTGGTCATCAGCAGCATCCCGGCCGCGCAGAGCACCGGGCCGGCGGTGAGCGGGATCCGCGGGCCGATGCGCTGGCCCAGCTCGCCCGAGCGGGCGGACAGCAGGAGCATCAGCACGGTCGTGGGCAGCAGCGCCGTACCGGCCTGGAGCGCGGAGTAGCCCGCGACGACCTGCAGCTGGAGCACGGTCAGGAAGAAGAACCCGCCGAACGCGGCATAGACGCACACCGTCACCGCGTTGACCGCGGTGAACTGCCGGCCGGCGAAGATCTCCGGCGGCAGCATCGGATCGGCCCGCCGGCGCTCCACCCGGACGAACGCCACCCCGAGCAGCACCCCGGCCACCGCGGGCCCGATCACCCCCGGCGCGACGCCCCGTCCCGGCGCCGCGATCAGCGCGTACGTCACCCCGGCCAGCGCCAGCGCGCCGAGCACCGCGCCCGGTACGTCGAAGCCGCGCACCCCGCGGGCGCCCCGCTCCCGGGTCTCGGGTACGTGCCGCAGCGCCACCGGCACGCAGACCGCCGCCAGCGGCACGTTCAGGAAGAACACCCAGCGCCAGCCGGCCCCGTCCACCAGCCAGCCGCCGATGAACGGACCGACCGCCGCGGCCACCCCGCCCAGCCCCGACCAGGCGCCGACCGCCCGCGCCCGGTCGTCCGGATGGAAGACGGCCTGGATCAGCGCGAGCGAGCCGGGGGTGAGCAGCGCCCCGCCGACGCCCTGGAGCGCCCGTGCCGCGACCAGCACCCCGGCGTTCGGCGCCAGCCCGCACACCAGCGAGGCCACCGCGAACCACACGACTCCGATGACGAAGACCTTGCGCCGCCCGAGCCGGTCGCCCAGCGCCCCGCCCAGCAGGATCAGCGAGGAGAGCGTCAGCATGTAGGCGGTGACGGTCCACTGGAGGACCGCGAGATCCGCGTTGAGGTCCGCGCCGATCTTCGGCAGCGCGACATTGACGACCGTGGTGTCGAGCATCGCCATGCCCGACCCCAGTACGGCCGTCGCCAGCACCCAGCGGCCCTGCGGCGAGGCCAGCCGGATCCCGCCGGGCTCATCCATGGCGCGGCTCACTCATACCGTGAGCATGCCCCGATCCGCGGGCGGCCGCACGAGCCCCGGACGCGGCAGGGCCCCGTACCCGGAACGGATACGGGGCCCTGGTGAACCGATGTGCCTACTTCAGCTTGGTACCCGTGGAGCGCAGGTTGGCGCACGCCTCGGTGACGCGCTTGGCCATCCCGCCCTCGGCCAGCTTGCCCCAGCTGCGCGGGTCGTAGGTCTTCTTGTTGCCGACCTCGCCGTCGACCTTCAGCACGCCGTCGTAGTTGCGGAACATGTGGTCCGCGACCGGGCGGGTGAAGGCGTACTGGGTGTCGGTGTCCAGGTTCATCTTGACCACGCCGTTCTCCAGCGCGGTGGCGATCTCCTGCTCGGTGGAGCCGGAGCCGCCGTGGAAGACGAAGTCGAACGGCGCGGTCTTGCCGTACTTGGCGCCGACGCCCTGCTGGAGGTCCTTCAGCAGCTCGGGACGGAGCACGACGTTGCCCGGCTTGTAGACGCCGTGGACGTTGCCGAAGGAGGCGGCGAGCAGGTAGCGGCCCTTCTCGCCCAGGCCCAGCGCCTCGGCGGTACGCAGCGCGTCCTCGACCGTGGTGTAGAGCTCGTCGTTGATCTCGTGGGTGACGCCGTCCTCCTCGCCGCCGGTCGGAGTGATCTCGACCTCAAGGATGATCTTGGCGGCGGCGGCCTTGGCCAGCAGCTCCTGGCCGATGGCCAGGTTGTCGGCGAGGGTCTCGGCCGAGCCGTCCCACATGTGCGACTGGAACAGCGGGTTCTCGCCCTTGGCGACGCGCTCCGCGGAGATGTCCAGCAGCGGGCGGACGTAGCCGTCCAGCTTGTCCTTGGGGCAGTGGTCGGTGTGCAGCGCGACGGTGATGTCGTACTTCTTGGCCACGACGTGCGCGAACTCGGCGAGCGCGACGGCGCCGGTCACCATGTCCTTGCTGTACTGACCGCCCAGGAACTCCGCACCACCGGTGGAGATCTGGATGATGCCGTCACTCTCGGCCTCGGCGAAACCGCGCAGCGCTGCATGCAGGGTCTGCGACGAGGTCACGTTGATGGCCGGGTAGGCGAACTTGCCCGCCTTCGCCCGGTCCAGCATCTCGTTGTAGATCTCAGGAGTTGCGATGGGCATCTGTCCGCTCCTTGTATGTGCGGGGTGTGCGTTCTTGGCCCTGACCAGGGGGCGACGACTTCGCCGTGGCACATCTTCCCAGACTCGCTGCGCAGCTCCACATCGCCCGTTCGGCGGGCCCGCGCGTGCGGTGTGCCGTTTCACGTGAAACGGCGTGCCGGGTTTCACGTGAAACGGCGCGCCGGGTCACCCCCGGCACGCCGCATCTGCATCAAAACCGCAGTTCAGAGGCCGCTCCGTCGACCGGTACTCAGCTGAGGCCGAGGTCCCCGAGCTGGTATCCGGTGATGTACGGGAGCCCGGCGTCGGCAAGAGCCGAAGCGGCACCCCGGTCAACGATCGTCGCAACCGCAACGACCTCGGCCCCGGCCTCACGCGCCGCCTCGACGGCGGTCAGCGGCGAGCCACCCGTGGTGGAGGTGTCCTCGACGACCAGCACCCGGCGGCCGGTGATGTCCGGACCTTCGATACGGCGCTGCATACCGTGGGTCTTCTGCGCCTTGCGCACCACGAACGCGTCCAGCCGCCGGCCGCGCGCGGCGGCGGCGTGCAGCATCGACGTGGCCACCGGGTCGGCACCGAGCGTCAACCCGCCGACCGCGTCGTACTCCAGATCGGCGGTGATGTCGAGCATCAGCTGACCGACCAGCGGCGCCGCCTGGCCATCGAGGGTGATCCGGCGCAGGTCGATGTAGTAGTCGGCCTCCTTGCCGGAGGAGAGCGTCACCTTGCCGTGCACCACGGCCTTGTCCTTGATCTGCTGCAGCAGCTCGCCGCGCACGTCGTCAGTCATGCGTATGAGCTTAGGACAGAGCGCGTGGACGGCCGGGCCCGCCGGCTACAGCGCCCGCCAGGCCCACGTCGTGGAGATCTCCAGCGGATCGATCGGGGTGACCAGGCGCGGGGCGGTGTTCAGACCGTTCGGCGGGCCGGACTGCGGCTCGACGCAGACCGCCGCCTCCTGCTCGTCGTAGACCACGACCCATTCGGCGCGGCTGGACACCGTCAGCTCCAGCCGCCCCGGCCAGGTGAGCGTCACCTCGACACCGCGCGGCATTCCGAAGCAGTCGTCCCAGGGACCGGGCCGCTGCGGGATCCGGCGGCCGGTCGGCAGATGGTCCGGCCCGCGATCCTCCTGCCACTCGGCGGCGAAGTCGACGCGCACGTCCCCGCCCGTACCGAGGTTCCGCAGGAACCACGGGTGCCAGCCGGCCTGCGCCGGGAAGGAGTCGCCGGTCGCCTCGACGCCCATGGTGAGCGTCAGCGAACCGCCGTCCTCGGCCAGCTCGACGACCTGGGTGACGGTCCCCGGATACGGCCACGGCGCCGCCGGATCGGTCAGCTCGTAGGTGAAGGCAGCCGCGGTGCCGCCGGTCCGCACGGTGCGCCAGCGGACGTCGCGGCCGGTGCCGTGGATGGCGTGCGGCGGCGAGTTGACCGGCATCTGGTGCCGCTCGGCGCCGTTGCGGAACTGGCCGTTCTCGATCCGGCCGCACCACGGCACCATCGGGAAGCAGCCGTACTTGTCGCCCTGCCGCAGCAGCTCCGTGCCGCCGACGCGCAGACTGCCGATCCGGCAGCCGTTCTCCGGGTGGACGGTCAGTTCGGTGTCTCGGGCGGCCAGCCGTACGCCGTCCGCCCCGCGCGTACCGGCCGCGCTCTGCGTGGTGTTCTCGGTGCTCACGGAAGCGACCCTAGCGGTGTGGCGGCGGCCCCGCCGGTGCACGGCCACCGGCAGGGGGAGGCCGGACGGAGACCGCCCCGGTCAGCGGCGGCGCCGCAGCACCCGGCCGACGACCACCGCCGACGCCAGCACCACCGCGGCGGCGGGCGCCGCCCAGCGCAGCGTCGCCGAGCCCCCGCTCGTCTCGGGCGCGGGCACCGGCGCGTACCGGCCGCGCGGCGGGGCGTGGTCCACCTCCTCCGCGCTGCGCCCGATCATCGTCCGGCGGGCGTGCGCGGCCTCCGCGGGCACGGTGCCGTGCCCGGCACCGATGTCGTCCGGCGCGGCCAGGTCGTCCCCGAGCTCGTCGTCGAGGTCGTCCTCGTCGTCGGCGTCGATGACGTCGTCCACGCCATCGACGTCCTCGACGGAGAAGTCGTCCGCCGCGTCGGCCGCGGCCGCCTCCTCGGCGTCCGCGACGACGCTGACGTCGTCCTCCGCGTCGCTGAGCGGGTCGAGCGCCGGCGGCGGCACCTCGGTGTCGAAGACGCTCTGCGGCACCGGCCCGGCGCCGCCCTCCGGCTCCGCCACCGGCCGCGCCTCCAGATCGGCCGCGAGGTTCTCCGCGAAGCGGTCCAGCAGCCGGCGCCCGGCGGTCCGCGCGGCCTGGCCGTCGACATCGGCCAGCCGGCCGTCGCTGCGGACCGTGCCCCGGCACGTCAGCACCGTCCCCGGGCCGGGCTCGCCGGCGGAGGACAGTCCTACGGTCAGCGTCAGCGACACCGCCCCCTCGCCGCGTGTCTCGGCGCCGGTCGCCTCGACGGTCAACGGACCGGTGCCGTCCGCCGCGCCGCCGCTGACGGTCAGCGCCCCGCGATAGGTGATGGTGGAGCTCCCGACGCGCAGTCGCAGCCGGCCCTCGGGGCGGTGCGGGGCCGCATCGGCGTCGAGTTGGACTCCCGGGACGCAGCGCGCCACCCGCTCCGGCTCGGTGAGTGCCTGCCGCACGGTCCCGACGGGAAACGGAACGTACACCTCATGCTCCATGTCATGGGAGCCTAATTCCTTCGTCAGCGCCACGGGGAGCCCTTGGTGGATGTCCGTGGTGTTCGGGTCGGGCCCGCGGCTCACTCCAGATACCGGGGACGCATCAGCGTCGACGGCGCCAGGCCGGGGATCCGGTCCCGTACCGCGCCCTGCCGCCCGGCCTGCGCCTCGCCGAGGACGACGGACGCCGCCGGCGGGGCGTCGGGAGCCGAGGCCAGCCGCGGCGGCTGCCGAGCGGCCAGGAGGAAGCCCCAGTACCGGACCCCGCCCGGCGGGGCGGCGGGCGGTACCCGCCAGAGGTACGGCACCGTCGTGGGCGCCCGGTCGCTCGTCCCGGGCCGCCCGAACACGGTGTACGGCGCGACCGAGCGGTCGGGGCCGCCCGAGAAGTCCGAGAGCCGGCCGGGGATGCGGTACGGGAGGGTCGCCAGGCCCACCGACCGCAGGGTCGCGTCCACCGTCCAGTACGTCTGCGGCCGGGCGCACGGCGGTCCGGCGTGCACCACCATCCGGCCGTCGTCGGCCAGCAGCCGCAGAGCGAGGCCGTAGAACTCCTGGGAGTAGAGCTTGGTGCTCGCGGTGATCCCCGGGTCCGGCAGATCGGAGACGATCACGTCGTACCGCTCCGGGCGCGGCCGGTGGACCGAAGCACCCTGCTTCCGCAGCCAGTTGAACGCGTCGGCGGTCACCACCCGGACCCGCGGATCACGCAGCGCCCGCGCGTTGAGCGCCGACAGTCCGGGGTCCGTGCGCGCCAGCCGCACCACCCCCGGGTCGATCTCGACGACGGTGACCGAGCGGACCGTGCGGTAGCGCAGCAGCTCGCGTACCGCGAGGCCGTCGCCGCCGCCCAGGACCAGCACCCGGCGGTGCGGGCCGCCGGCCATCGCCGGGTGCACCAGCCCCTCGTGGTAGAGGAACTCGTTGACCGCGCTGACCTTCAACCGCCCGTCGAGATAGAGCTCCAGCGGCCTGCCGGAACCTTTCCTCCCCCGCCCCGCACCGCTCGCGCCGCCGCGCGATCCGCCCGTGCCGCCGGTCAGCACCACCTCCTGGATGCCGGTCTGCACCGCGACCCGGGCCGCCGACCCGTACACCGCCTGCCGGGCGGCCTGTTCGAAGGGCCCGGCCAGCACCACGCCGGTGGCGAGCAGCGCGAGCACCAGCACGTTGGCGGCGAGCAGCAGCCAGCGCGTACGGGCGGTCAGCTCGCGCCCGAAGAGCCACAGCACCAGCACCGAGCCGGCCACCGCGTTGATCCCGCCGGTGAGCAGCGCACCGGTCAACTGGCCCAGGCAGGGCAGCAGAAGAAAGGGGAAGGCCAGCCCGCCGACCAGTGCGCCCACGTAGTCGGCGGCGAACAGATCGGCCACCGCGCCGCCCGCGTCCTGCCGGCGCACCCGCTGGATCAGCGTCATCAGCAGCGGCACCTCGGCGCCGATCAGCGTGCCGATCGCCAGCGTGAAGCCGACGAGCGCGGAGCGGGACTGCCCGAACCACGCGAAGCAGGCGTAGAGCGCCATCGCGGAACTGCCGCCGACCAGCGCGAGGACCGTCTCGACCACCCCGAAGCCGACCGCGGCGCGGCAGCGCAGCCGCTTGGCCAGCAGCGCGCCGACCCCCATCGCGAAGACCATCACGGAGAGCACGACCGACGCCTGGGTGACCGAGTCGCCGATCAAGTAGCTTGCCATGGCGACCAGTTCGAGTTCGTAGACCAGCCCGCAGGCCGCGCAGACGAAGACCACCGCGAGCACCAGCAGCCGACCGAGCCCGGACGGCACCGGCAGCCGGGCCGGCATCATGGCCTCGGGCGGCCCGAGGGCGCCGAGGAAAGGCTCTGGCGGGTCGATCATGACATGAACGCTACGTGACGACGAGGTGGCCCTATGTCACCCACACGAGTGCACTCTGGGTGCCGCGCGCACCAGTTGACACCTCTACGACCACGGCGCAACCAGGGCCTCACACACCACCTCCGGCGCCCCTCAGGCCGCGATCACCGCCCGCACCCCCACCCGCGTACGGGTCGCCACCAGGCGCCCCTCCTGCGGGTAGGCGTGCCAGGTCCGCCAGCGCACCTGCCCCTGCTGACGCTGCGCCAGCATCGCGGTGAAGGCGTGCGGCGAGCCCGGGAAGGTGCCGGCGAGGCCGTGCGGATGCTCCGCGACCAGCGCGAGCAGCTCCTGCGCCCGCCCGGCGAACGAGCCGCGCGACAGCGTCTCGACGTGCGCGGCGAACTCGTACTCCCAGTCCCCCAGCCGCTTGGCCACACCGAGCGGCAGCGGCGTGCTGCTGCCCGGCATACAGGCGACCGTCTCGGAACAGTTGCCGTGCTCCTCATCCAGCAGCACCTGGTGGGAAGCCCCGAGCAGCCTCAACTGCACCCGGGCGTCGTCGAGTTGGAGATTCAGTACGGCCAGGGCCGGCAGGGGTTCCCTGCCCAGGGCCCAGGCGAGATCGGATGCGCGGGTATCGGTGTACGCCGTTTTCAGGGTCGTGAGCATGGGTCGGCTCCGCAAGCACGCAGTGGATGGTGGGCCGGTCCGCCCGAGAAGGATCAGGGATGTACGACTGCCTGCCGGCTCGTGCCCACGTGGGGTCCGAGAACTGGGGGATTCTCAAAGGAGAGGGAATCACGGATGGCGTGCCGCCCACAGTGATTTTACCCAGCTTCGCCGGGTTTCCATCCCCTAGAGGGCCATGCAGTTCACCTGTTCAACCACCAATCCCACAAAGGGCGTTGAACGTTTCACGCCATGCGCTGGACGCATATGCAAGGCCGCATGGGCTGCCCGCATGTGTGCCACCGGAGACCGGGTACGAGCGCGACACAACGGCCGTTTCCGCCAGGAAAAGCGGAGTGCCCGCGACCGCGCGCGGAACCCGCGCCGCGACCGTGGGCACATTCGTGCGAGTTCCCCCAGGGGTCTGTCAGGGTCCCCTTAGAGCGGCCCCTCAGGAACTGCCGCAGCCGCCACCGCCGCAGGAGGAGTGCCCGCCGCAGGAATGGCCGCCGTGGTGGCCGCCGCCACCACCGCACGAGTGGTGATGGTGGTGCCCGCCGCTCGAACCGGAACCGACGTCGCCGGCCCCCGCCGCCCACCAACTGCCGCCCCCGTCGCCGCCCCTGCTCCGGGAGCCCTTGGACGCGCCGTACCCGCTCCGCTTCCGGCCGGAGCCGCCCCGCGAGGCCACCCCCACCAGCCCGAGCACCACCACGCAGATCACCGCGAAAAAGAACAGGCCCATCATTCCCGCCTCACACTCCTTCCGTTCCCCCGAAGCGAGGCATCGCTCCGTCCGGCGCCGGTGCGCCGCCGCGGCGCCGTCCCGCGCCGCCGGCCGCGCTCTCCAGCGGCCTCATGGTCTGTCGTGCAGGGGCTGATGCCCCGCCCAGGAGGGCTCAAAGCACAGTTGAGGAACTCCAGAGGTTCGGCGCAGGATGGCGCGCATGGACCGACCGCTGCTCAACCGCCGCCTCGCCGCCTTCGGCACCACGATCTTCGCCGAGATGTCGGCGCTCGCCCAACGCACCGGCTCCATCAACCTCGGCCAGGGCTTCCCGGACGCCGACGGCCCGGAGGAGGTCCGCGAAGCGGCGGTGCGCGCCCTGCGGGACGGCCGCGGCAACCAGTACCCCCCGGGCCCCGGAATCCCCGAGCTGCGCACCGCCGTCGCCGCCCACCAGCAGCGCTTCTACGGGCACCTGGGGCTGTCGTACGACCCCGACACCGAGGTCCTGGTCACCGCCGGCGCCACCGAGGCCATCGCCGCCTCGCTGCTCGCCCTCCTCGAACCGGGCGACGAGGTCGTCGCCCTGGAGCCGTACTACGACTCGTACGCCGCCTGCATCGCGATGGCGGGCGGCAGCCGCGTCCCGGTGACGCTGCGCCCGTCCCCCGAGACCGGCACGTACCACCTCGATCTCGACGAGCTGCGCGACGCGGTCACCGACCGCACCCGCCTCATCCTCCTCAACACCCCGCACAACCCCACCGGCACCGTCCTGACCCGCGACGAACTCGCCGCCGTCGCCGAACTGGCCGTGGAGCGCGACCTCCTGGTCGTCACGGACGAGGTCTACGAACACCTCGTCTTCGAGGGCGAGCACCTCCCCCTCGCCTCGTTCCCCGGCATGCGCGAGCGCACCGTCACCATCGGGTCGGCCGGCAAGACCTTCTCCTTCACCGGCTGGAAGGTCGGCTGGGTCACCGCGTCCCCCGAGCTGACCGCGGCCGTCCGCTCCGCCAAGCAGTTCCTCACCTACGTCTCGGCCGGCCCCTTCCAGTACGCCGTCGCCGAGGCCCTCGCCCTGCCCGACAGCTACTTCACCGCCCTGCGCGACGACCTCCGCGCCAAGCGCGACATCCTCGCCGGCGGCCTCGCCGACGCCGGCTTCCAGGTCTTCCGGCCGGCCGGCACGTACTTCATCACCACCGACATCCGCCCGCTGGGCGAGCAGGACGGCTTCGCCTTCTGCCGCACCCTGCCCGAACGCGCCGGCGTGGTCGCCATCCCGAACGCCGTCTTCTACGACCACCAGGACCAGGGCGCCCCGTTCGTGCGCTTCGCCTTCTGCAAGTGCACCGCGACCCTGGAGGAGGCGGCGGGGCGGCTGAAGCGGCTCTGAGACCGCGGTCCTCCGAGGAGGGGCCGCCACCCGTTCGGGCGGCTGCGGTCGCGGGCGGGGGCGGGGCGCGGGGAGTCTGGGTGCGGACCCGGCCCCGACCCGTCGGACAGGCCCTGGCGGTCCGGTGCCCTGACCTGCCTCCGGCGCGGAGGCGCGCCCCCGAACCGGAGGTGTTCCGTGTCCGCCGAGACCGCCGAAACACCGGAGACCGCCGAGCCGCCGGGGACGCCGCGGGCGGCGGACCCGGGCGGGCGTCCGGGGCCCCTACGGGAGCGGGTGCGGGCGGGGCTGCGGCGGGCGCGGACCGCGCTCGTCCTGTTCGCCGGGATCCGGGCCGCCGGGATGCTGTGCACCGCGGTGTGGGCCTGGCACACCGGGCGGCATCCGCGGACGCTGCTGGGCGCGTCCTGGGACTCCAGGTGGTATCTGAGCATCGCGCTGCACGGCTACGGGGCGCCGGCGCCGACCGGGATGTGGCCCGATCTGCCCGTCGCGGACCTGGCGTTCTTCCCGCTGTACCCGTGGCTGGTGCGGGCGGTGGGGACGGCGGCCGCCCCGGTCGGGGCGGTGAACGCCGCCCTGCTGGTCTCCTGGACGGCGGCCGGGGTGGCCGCCTGGGGGATCTACGCGGTCGGGGAGCGGCTCCACGGGCGACGTACCGGAACCCTGCTCGTCGTCCTGTGGGCGCTGCTGCCGCAGGCCGTCATCGAGTCGCTCGCGTACACCGAGTCGCTGCTGACCGCGCTGTCCGCCTGGTCGCTGTACGCGCTGCTCACCCGGCGCTTCCTGTGGGCCGGGGTGCTGGCGGCGACGGCGGGGCTGACCCGGCCCAGCGCGCTGGCCATCGTGGCGGCGGTGGGCGCGGGAGCGGCCGCGGAGGCGTGGCGGCGGGGAAGCGGCGGTGCCGGGGAGGGCGGCGGCCGGGGGCCGGGGCTGCGGCCGGTGGCGGCCGTGCTGGTCGCGCCGGCGGGCTGGCTGGGATACGTGCTGTGGGTCGGCGTGCGGACCGGCGGCGGGCCGCTCGGGTACTTCGACGTACAGGAGCTGTGGGGCTCCCGTTTCGACTTCGGGCGGGACACGCTGCGGGAGATCAGGCACCTGGTGCTCGCCGGCGCCCCGCCGGTGCACTTCATGGCGGTCGCGGTGATCGCCGCGGCGCTGCTGCTGTACGCGCTGCTGGTGCTGGACCGGCCGCCGGTCGCGCTGCTCGTCTACACCACGGTCCTGGTCGCGATCGCGCTCGGCGGCACCGGATACTTCCCGTCGAAGCCCCGCTTCCTGCTGCCGGCCTTTCCGCTGCTGCTGCCGGCGGCGCGGGCGCTGGCGCGGGCCCGGATCCGCACCGCCGTCCCGGTCGCCGGCGCGCTCGCCGCGCTCTCGCTCGGGTACGGGGTCTATCTGCTGGCGATCGCGTCGCTGCCGCCGTGACGTCGTTACCACGGCCCGCTCCCGGGACTCGCCGCTGTAACGGCGTCACAGACGGACGCGGGCCCCGGGAACCGACAACGGTCGGCTCCTGGGGCCCGCGCAGCCGGGGTGCGGGTCGGACGGGGCTCAGCCCTCGTCGTCCCCCGGCTTCTCATCGCCTTCGATCTCGGCCTCCAGACCGAGCTGCTCGACGAGCCACTTGTCGAATTCGATCGAGGCGCGGACCCAGCTGACCGTGCTCGACACGAAGTGTTCGAGCGAGACACCGGTGCCGACCAGCATCGATGCCTCACCGATCAGACGGACCGTGCCGTCGTCATGGGTGTGGGTGTACGCCTTGGGCCACAGCGTCCGGCGGTTCCAGTCGTCGATCGCTTCCAGCAGCTTCGACTTCTCGTCGATGCCGTGGGCACGGTCGTAGAACGTCCGGACGGAGAAGATCTGCTGCTCCTCCTCGCCCCGGAACATGAAGTACGTGCGGAACTGCTCCCACGGGGCGGCGAGGTCACCCTCCTCGTCGACTACGTACTTCAGCTCCATCTGGTCGAGGAGCTGCTTGACCAGGTCCTGGTCGGGCACGACGGGACCATCAGGCCCCGACGGCTGAGGTTCGGGCTGGCCCCCGAAATTCGGAATCGAGGACGGGTCGATGCTCACCGTGGAATTCCCTTCGTATGGTCTCTGCCATCCTCCCCCATATGCGCCCCGTCCTGGCAACCCCGGACCGGCAGACGCCGCGCATCCGGGGTGGCCGGAGGGCGCGGCCCGGCCGGGAAGGTCAGCCGGCCGGTCGGGCGGCCGCCACCGTCAGGCCCTCGCCGTCCCCGTCCACGTCCACGTCCACCCGGACGGTGTCCCCGTCGAGCACCTCGCCCGACAGGATGGCGCGCGCCAGCTGGTCGCCGATGGCCGTCTGGACCAGGCGGCGCAGCGGCCGGGCACCGTACGAGAGGTCCGGCGCCGGGGCGCCTGCGACCGGCTCCCGGCCGAGCCAGGCGAGCCAGGTCAGCGCCCGGTCGCTGACATCCAGGGTGAGGCGGCGGTCGCTCAGCCGGTGCTGGAGGTGGCTCAGCTGGAGCTGCGCGATCCGCTGGAGCTGGTCGGTGCCGAGGGGGTGGAAGACGACCAGGTCGTCGAGGCGGTTGAGGAACTCGGGGCGGAAGGAGGCGCGGACCGCCTCCAGCACCTTCTCCTTCTTCTGCTCCTCCTTCAGGAGCGGGTCCATCAGGAAGGCGGAGCCGAGGTTGGAGGTGAGGATGAGGATGGTGTTGCGGAAGTCGACGGTGCGGCCCTGGCCGTCCGTGAGGCGGCCGTCGTCGAGCACCTGGAGCAGGATGTCGAAGACCTCGTGGTGGGCCTTCTCGACCTCGTCGAGCAGCACCACGCTGTACGGGCGGCGGCGGACCGCCTCCGTCAGCTGGCCGCCCTCCTCGTAGCCGACATAGCCGGGCGGCGCGCCGACCAGCCGGGCCACGCTGTGCTTCTCGCCGTACTCCGACATGTCGATCCGGACCATCGCCCGCTCGTCGTCGAAGAGGAAGTCCGCCAGCGCCTTGGCCAGCTCGGTCTTGCCGACACCGGTCGGGCCGAGGAAGAGGAAGGAGCCGGTGGGCCGGTCCGGGTCGGCGATACCGGCGCGGGTGCGGCGCACCGCGTCGGAGACCGCGCGTACCGCCTCGCCCTGGCCGATCAGCCGCTTGCCCAGCTCCTCCTCCATCCGCAGCAGCTTGCGGGTCTCGCCCTCCAGGAGGCGCCCGGCCGGGATGCCGGTCCAGGAGCCGACCACGTCCGCGATGTCGTCCGGGCCGACCTCCTCCTTGACCATCGGCTCCCTGGTCCCAGCGCCCTTGGCGGCCTCCTGCTCGGCCTCCGCCCGCGCGGCCTCCTCCAACTCCCGCTCCAGGGACGGGATCTCCCCGTACAGCAGCTTGGAGGCGGTGTCGAAGTCGCCGTCGCGCTGGGCGCGTTCGGCCTGGCCGCGCAGTTCGTCGAGCCGCTCCTTCAGCTCGCCGACGCGGTTGAGGCTCTGCTTCTCCTTCTCCCAGCGGGCGGTCAGACCGCGCAGGTCCTCCTCCTTGTCGGCGAGGTCCTTGCGCAGCCGCTCCAGCCGCTGCACGGAGCCGGCGTCGGTCTCGTTGCGGAGCGCCAGCTCCTCCATCTTGAGGCGGTCGACGGCGCGCTGGAGCTCGTCGATCTCGACGGGGGACGAGTCGATCTCCATCCGCAGCCGGGAGGCGGCCTCGTCGACCAGGTCGATGGCCTTGTCGGGGAGGAACCGGGAGGTGATGTAGCGGTCCGAGAGGGTGGCCGCGGCGACCAGCGCCGAGTCCGCGATCTGCACCTTGTGGTGGGCCTCGTAGCGGCCCTTGAGCCCGCGCAGGATCGCCACCGTGTCCTCGACGGTCGGCTCGGCGACCAGCACCTGCTGGAAGCGCCGCTCCAGCGCCGGGTCCTTCTCGATGCGCTCGCGGTACTCGTCGAGGGTGGTGGCGCCGACCATCCGCAGCTCGCCGCGGGCCAGCATCGGCTTGAGCATGTTGCCCGCGTCCATGGACGAGTCGCCGCCGGCGCCCGCGCCCACGACCGTGTGCAGCTCGTCGATGAAGGTGATGACCTGGCCGTCGCTGTCCTTGATCTCGGCCAGGACGGTCTTGAGCCGCTCCTCGAACTCGCCGCGGTACTTCGCGCCGGCGACCATCGCGCCCAGGTCGAGCGCGACCAGCCGCTTGTCGCGCAGCGACTCGGGGACGTCGCCCTTGACGATGCGCTGGGCCAGCCCCTCGACGACGGCGGTCTTGCCGACGCCCGGCTCGCCGATGAGGACCGGGTTGTTCTTCGTACGGCGGGACAGCACCTGCACCACCCGCCGGATCTCGTGGTCCCGGCCGATGACCGGGTCGAGCTTGCCCTCGCGAGCCGCCGCGGTGAGGTCCGTGCCGAACTTCTCCAGCGCCTTGTACGTGCCCTCCGGGTCCGGGGTAGTCACCCGCCGGCCGCCGCGGCTCGCCTCGAAGGCGGCCAGCAGCTTCTTGGCCGTGGCGCCCTGCTGCTCCAGCAGCTCACCGGTGCGCCCGCCCTTGGCGGCGATGCCGATGAGGAGGTGCTCGGTGGAGATGTACGCGTCGCCCAGGTCCTTGGCCCGCTGGGCGGCGTCCGCGATGACGGCGAGCAGCTCGCGGTCCGGCTGCGGCGGGGCCACGGTCGAGCCCTGCACGCTGGGCAGCCCGGCGAGCTGGCGCTCGGCCCCGGAGCGCAGCGCGACGGCGTCCGCCTCGACGGCCGCCAGCAGGTCCATGATGTTGGCGTTGTCATCGGGCCGCCCCGCCAGCAGCGCGAGCAGCAGATGCGCGGACGTCATGTCCGCATGCCCGGCGGCGATCGCCCGCTCGTTGGCGGCGCTCAGCGCCTCCCGGCTCTTGTTGGTCAGCTCGGCGTCCACGTCCTCGTGATCCTCCTCGTGCCCTGTGCGCTGCGCGCGCCTCTGCGTACCGATCCTGCCGCGGGGGCTAGCCCTGCTTTGGCTAACGTGCGATAAGTTGAGTCTATTCCACTCAAGGTTCGTTTCCCACCCACGGGCGAACCGACCGGACACCGCCACCGGGGCGCGCAGTCGCCCGGCGGGCTGGGAGGCATGACCGCCGAGCCCACCCCCCGCGAGACCGACGCCCAGTCCGCGATCCTGCTGGAGATCTTCCACGAGCTGGACGCGGCAGCACCCGAGTGCGTACGGGCCCAGCTCATCGAGGGCGAGATGGTGGTGACGACGGCACCGGCCGGGAACCACGAACACTGCCTCAGCGGCTTCACGGAGCAGCTGCTGCGGAACCGCCCAGAATTCGACCTATCCGCGCACAAGGGGCTGATCCCGCCGTCGTCCGGCTCGCATCCCGACAACCACGTGATCCCCGACTTGACGATCGTCGGAACCCGGGAGTTCCGGGGCACCCCGCCATGGTGGAGACCCGGCACGGAGCTGAAGATGGTCATCGAGGTGACGGGCGACCGGCCGGAACTCGACCGAACCGCCAAGCGCCGCAGCTATGCCCTCGGAGGCACGCCTCTCTATCTGCTGATCGACCGCGGCCGGGCCACCACCACGCTCTTCCACGAGCCCTCCGACGGCGATTACGAATCGCGCGTCACTGCCCCCTTCGGCAAGCCCCTCTCCCTCCCCGCCCCCTTCTCCTTCGACCTGGAGACGGGCGACTTCCTCTGATTCCCGGGCCCCCAACTACCCTGGCCCCCATGGCCCACGACCTCTCCGCCCTCACCCCCGAGTACCTCGCCTTCTGGGGCGAGTACTTCATGCCCACGCTGACGACCCTGCGTACGGACGGCACACCGCATGTCGTGCCGGTCGGTGTCACCTACGACGCCGGGCAGCGGATCGCGCGGATCATCACCCGCAAGGACAGCACCAAGGTCAAGAACGTCCTGGCCGCCGGAGCGGGCGGGGCCACCGTGGCGGTGTGCCAGGTGGACCGCGGTCGCTGGGCGACGCTGGAGGGCACCGCCCGGGTGCGTACGGACGCCGAGTCGGTGGCCGACGCGGTGCGCCGGTACGCCGAGCGGTACGGCCGGACCCCGGAGCCCAACCCCGATCGCGTCGTGATCGAGATCTCGGTGACCAAGGCCCTCGGCCGGGCCTGAGAGCCCGCGGCCGAGTCCCTTTCACGAGCCTCTTCCACGAGTCCCGCGCGTTCCACGAGCCCCGTTCCGGACCCGTACGCGCGCCGGGCGGCGCCGCGTCCGCGCACTGGTCCGGACCTGGCCGAAACCGAACCCTCCGGATCCGCCATCGGGCGCCTTCCTGGTACTCAGGAACGGCAGGAACGAACACCTCCGCACAACGGCGAGCGGCATCGGACCTGTCCCGGGCACAAAGACGGCAGCTGGAGGCCGCATGGCGTCGGCATCACGTATCGCGACGACCGTTCCACGCCGTCCGCGCCCCGCCCCTCCCCGCCCGTACGCCGAGAACTGCCCCCGGTGCGGCGGTCAGCTCGCCGTGAACCAGGACGGCTGGAAGATCTGCCATGCCTGCGGATACGCCTCGCCACCCGGTGCAGCCCCTCCACCGCGGGCCGTCGGCGGGGGTATCGTCGCCCCCACAGTCGCCACGCCCCGGAGGGCACGATGAACTCGGTCCGAGTGACGGCGATCGCCTGCCTGATGCCGCTGTCCGAGCTGGACGAGGATCCGTTCCTGGTCGATGACCGCAGCCAGCACGACATGTGCAAACAGTGGGCGGCAGCCCGTGATTACCACCTGACCTGCCAGCTCAGCCTGCACCAGCTGCGCGCCGACCACAGCGCACTGTGGAGCGACGTCGAAGACGGCCGGGTCGATGTGTTCGTGACGCCCAACCGCCGGGCGCTGGAGTACGCCATCGACGGGGCCGACGAGTTCGGCCGGCGGTGCGCGGCGGCGGGCGTCCGCCTGGAGACCGCCGATCTGGACGAGCCGGTCTACACGCTCGCGATGAAGTCCCATGTGCACCGGCGGCTTTCGATGCCGACCGCGGGATACAACGGCTGCTGACGACACGCGAAGGGCCGGGGTGGTCTCCCCGGCCCTTGCCGCACGGACGAGCGGCGGTGGCGCTCCGCGCGCTACTCCGACGACCGCTTGGGCCGCCACACCACCAGCGCACTGGTCTGCTGGACGTCCTGATACGGCACCAGATCGCGGCGGTACGAGGCGTGCACCGCCGCCTCCCGCTGCCGCATCGCGCTGGCCGCGCCCTCCAGGGCGCCCTGGAGCTCGGCGACCCGCTGCTGGAGGGCCGCGACCTGGTTCTCCAGCTCGATGATGCGCTTGATGCCGGCGAGGTTGATGCCCTCCTCCTGCGACAACTGCTGGACGGTGCGCAGCAGTTCGATGTCGCGGGCGGAGTACCGGCGGCCCCGGCCGGCGGTGCGGTCGGGGGAGACCAGGCCCAGGCGGTCGTACTGCCGCAGGGTCTGCGGATGCAGGCCAGAGAGCTGAGCCGCGACGGAGATGACGTACACCGGCGATTCATCGGTCAGTTCATACGGGTTACGACGCTGCCCGCCCCGGCTGTCCATCTCAAGCTCCCTTCGCGGCCTTGAACAGCTCCGCCCGCGGGTCCGGGCCCGCGGTCGCCTCGCGATAGGTCTCCAGCGACTCCCTTGCCTTGTCGCTGAGATCCTTGGGAACGATCACCTCTATGGTGACCAGCAGATCACCGCGGGTGCCGTCCTTACGGGCCGCGCCCTTGCCGCGGGCCCGCATCGTGCGTCCGTTGGGAGTGCCGGCCGGCAGCTTGAGCTTCACCGGCGGTCCGCCCAGCGTCGGCACCTTGATCTCGCCACCGAGCGCGGCCTCCGGGAAGGTGACCGGCACCGTGACGGTGAGGTTGTCGCCGTTGCGGCCGAAGACCGGGTGGGCGTCGACATGGACGACCACGTACAGATCGCCGGCCGGGCCGCCCTGTTCACCGGGAGCGCCCTTGCCGCGCAGCCGGATGCGCTGCCCGTCCGAGACGCCCGCGGGGATGCGGACCTGCATCGTGCGGGCACTGGTCGCCCGCCCGCTGCCCTTGCAGACGTCGCAGGGGTCCTGGGCGATCAGGCCGCGGCCCTTGCAGTCGGCGCACGGGTCGGTGAGCGAGAAGCCGCCGCCCGCGCCCCGGCTGACCTGGCCGGTGCCGACACAGGTCGGGCAGACCCGAGGCGTACCGTTTTTGTCGCCGGTGCCCGAACACGCCTTGCAGGGAGCCTGGCTGGACATCCGCAGCGGGACCGTGGCCCCGTCGACCGCCTCGGTGAAGCTGAGCGTCACCTCGGACTCGATGTCCTGGCCGCGGCGCGGCTGGGTGCGCGTACCGGTGCCGCCGCGGTTGAACAGGCCGCCGAAGACGTCGCCGAGCCCGCCGCCGAAGCCGCCGGCGCCGCCGCCCTGACCGTGCGAGCCCCCGAAGAGGTCGCCCAGGTCGAAGTTGAAGCTGCCGCCGCCTCCGGGGCCGGGCCGGAAGCCGCCGTTGCCGAACAGCGCGCGGGCCTCGTCGTACTCCTTGCGGCGCTTGGCGTCGCCCAGGATGTCGTTGGCCTCGGAGATCTCCTTGAAGCGCTCCTCGGCCTTGGCGTCGCCCTTGTTGGCGTCCGGGTGGAACTCGCGGGCCAGCTTGCGGTACGCCTTCTTGATCTCCGCTTCGGTGGCGTCCTTCGGGACGCCGAGGACCTTGTAGTAGTCCTTCTCGACGAAGTCCTTGGTGCTCATCCCCGACGTCCCTCCTTCCGCGCGGATCTCTCTGCCGCCCTTACGTCAGCCCTCGTCCGGGCCACCGCTCTCCTCGTCCGAAGCCTTGGCCCCCTTGGCGCCCTTGGCACCCTTGGGGCCCTTGGCGTCCTCGTCGGAGGCCGACTTGGCGCTCTGCGCACCCGGCTGCGGTTCGGCGACGGCGACCCGCGCGGGGCGGATCGTCCGCTCACCGATGCGATACCCGGGCTGCAGGATGGCGACGCATGTCGTCTCCGTCACGTCCGGCGCATACGAATGCATCAGCGCTTCGTGGATCGTCGGGTCGAAGGGCTCGCCCTCCTTGCCGAACTGCTGCAGACCGAGCTTGGCGACCACGGTCTCCAGCGATTCGGCGACCGACTTGAAGCCGCCGACCAGTTCGCCGTGCTCACGGGCCCGGCCGACGTCGTCGAGCACCGGAAGGAGCTCGGACAGCAGATTCGCCGCGGCGATCTCCTTGACCGTGACCCGGTCCCGCTCCACCCGGCGGCGGTAGTTCTGGTACTCCGCCTGGAGCCGCTGGAGGTCCGCCGTGCGCTCGCTGAGCGCCGAACGCACCTGGTCCAGCTGCGCCTGGAGCGCCACGTCCTGTACGTCCCCGGCCGGGGCCGAGCCCGCCTTGTCGGCGGACTCGGCCTGCGCCGCGTCTTCGGGGGCGGCGTCGGAGGGGACGTCGGGCTTCTCGTCGAAGCCCGGGGTCTCCTCCGTCACGCCGCACCGTCCTTCTTGGGCTTCTCCTCGTCGACGATCTCGGCGTCCACGATGTGGTCCTCGGCCTTGGCCTGCTGGCCGGCCTGGGCGCCCTCGGCACCGCCGGCGGCGGCCTGCGCGGCCTGGGCGTCGGCGTACATGGCCTGGCCCAGCTTCTGCGAGACGGCCGCGACCTTCTCGGTGGCGGTGCGGATCTCGGCCGTGTCCTCGCCCTTGAGCTTCTCCTTCAGCTCACCGACGGCGGTCTCGACCTCGGTCTTCACCTCAGCGGGGACCTTGTCCTCGTTGTCCTTGAGGAACTTCTCGGTCTGGTAGACCAGCTGCTCGCCCTGGTTGCGGGTCTCGGCGGCCTCGCGGCGCTTGTGGTCCTCGTCCGCGTAGCGCTCGGCCTCCTCGCGCATCCGGTCGACCTCGTCCTTCGGCAGCGAGGAGCCGCCGGTGACGGTCATCTTCTGCTCCTTGCCGGTGCCGAGGTCCTTGGCCGTGACGTGCATGATGCCGTTGGCGTCGATGTCGAAGGAGACCTCGATCTGCGGGACACCGCGCGGGGCCGGCGGCAGACCGGTCAGCTCGAACATCCCGAGCTTCTTGTTGTACGCCGCGATCTCGCGTTCGCCCTGGTAGACCTGGATCTGCACGGACGGCTGGTTGTCCTCGGCCGTGGTGAAGATCTCGGAGCGCTTGGTCGGGATGGTCGTGTTGCGCTCGATGAGCTTGGTCATGATGCCGCCCTTGGTCTCGATGCCGAGGGACAGCGGGGTGACGTCCAGCAGGAGGACGTCCTTGACCTCGCCCTTGAGGACACCGGCCTGGAGCGTGGCGCCGATGGCGACGACCTCGTCCGGGTTGACGCCCTTGTTGGCGTCCTTGCCGCCGGTCAGCTCCTTGACCAGCTCGGCGACGGCCGGCATACGGGTCGAGCCGCCGACCAGGACCACGTGGTCGATCTCGGCCAGCGCGATACCGGCGTCCTTGATGACGTTGTGGAACGGGGTCTTGCAGCGGTCGAGCAGGTCCGCGGTCAGCTGCTGGAACTGGGAGCGGGTGAGCTTCTCGTCCAGGTGGAGCGGGCCCTCGGCGGAGGCGGTGATGTAGGGCAGGTTGATCGTCGTCTCGGTGGACGACGACAGCTCGATCTTCGCCTTCTCCGCGGCCTCGCGCAGGCGCTGGAGCGCCATCTTGTCCTTGGAGAGGTCGACGCCGTGGCCGTTGGCGAACTGCTTGACCAGGTAGTCGACGACGCGCTGGTCCCAGTCGTCACCACCGAGGTGGTTGTCACCGTTGGTGGCCTTCACCTCGACGACGCCGTCGCCGATCTCCAGCAGCGAGACGTCGAAGGTGCCGCCACCGAGGTCGAAGACCAGAATGGTCTGGTCATCCTTCTCCAGGCCGTAGGCCAGGGCGGCGGCGGTCGGCTCGTTGACGATCCGCAGGACGTTGAGACCCGCGATCTCGCCGGCCTCCTTGGTGGCCTGGCGCTCGGAGTCGTTGAAGTAGGCGGGGACGGTGATGACCGCGTCCACAACCTTCTCGCCCAGGTACGCCTCGGCATCCCGCTTGAGCTTCTGCAGGATGAAGGCGCTCATCTGCTGCGGGTTGAAGTCCTTGCCGTCGATGTTGATCTTCCAGTCGGTGCCCATGTGGCGCTTGACCGACCGGATGGTCCTGTCGACGTTGGTGACCGCCTGGCGCTTCGCGACCTCGCCGACCAGCACCTCGCCGTTCTTGGCGAAGGCGACGACGGACGGCGTGGTCCTGGCGCCCTCGGCGTTGGTGATGACGGTGGGCTCACCGCCTTCGAGAACACTGACGACGGAGTTCGTCGTGCCCAGGTCGATGCCGACCGCACGTGCCATTTCGATTCCTCCAGCTGACTTGAGTGGAACAGGCTCAAGAGTGCAACACAGGTGCAAACCTGTCAACAGACCTGAGTCCGACCCACTCAACTTTTATGTGGCCCTTATCCTCACCAGGCCGCCACTCAAGACGCGGACCCCCGGCGGAGGGTTGCCCGCGCGACACAGATCACCGGCCGCGCGGCTTCATGAGGCCCGGAATACTGGGTAACCTCAGCCGCAGACCCAAAAAGTTACTGCTTAGTAGTTCCGCTCGGATCCGGCTGATCTGGTCGCGCAGATCCCTCAGATCCCGCAGATCCTTCTGATTTCGCCCGCTCTCGCAGGTTCGAGGAGCCCCCAATGCAACTCGCCGCGATCATCGTGTCGCTGGTCCTAATCGCGGTCGGCGTAGCGCTGTTCGGCCGTGCCATCCTGCAGATCTACCGCCAGCTGCGGCTCGGCCAGTCCGTCCCCGCCGGTACCCGCACCGACGAGCCCGTGCAGCGCACGGTCACGGTCGCCAAGGAGTTCGTCGGCCACACCCGGATGAACCGCTGGGGCGTCGTCGGTGTGGCGCACTGGTTCGTGGCGGTCGGCTTCCTCACCCTGCTGCTGACGATCGTCAACGCCATCGGCCAGCTCTTCAAGGCCGACTGGCTGCTGCCGTTCCTCGGCAACTGGCTGCCCTGGGAGCTGTGGGTCGAGGGCATGGGCACGCTGACGACCGTGGGCATCATCGTCCTGATCGTCATCCGGCAGCTGAGCAGGCCGGGCGGGGCGGGCCGCAAGTCCCGCTTCGCGGGCTCCAACACCGGCCAGGCGTACTTCGTCGAGGGCGTCATCCTCATCGTCGGCGTCTGCATCGTGATGCTGCACGCCCTGGAGGGCGCCCAGCACGGCGTCGACCACTACGAGGCGGCGTACTTCGTCACGTACCCGGTGGTCGCGGCGCTGAAGGGGCTGAGCGTCGGCACGCTGCAGAACCTGACGTACCTCTTCGCCGGCATCAAGATCGCGACGTCCTTCATCTGGATGATCACGGTCGCCCTCAAGACCGACATGGGCGTGGCCTGGCACCGCTTCCTGGCCTTCCCCAACATCTGGTTCAAGCGCGAGGCGGACGGCGGGACGGCGCTCGGCGCGCTCCAGCCGATGACGTCGGGCGGCAAGCCGATCGACTTCGAGGACCCGGGCGAGGACGACCAGTTCGGCGTCTCCCAGATCGAGCACTTCTCCTGGAAGGGCCTGCTGGACTTCGCCACCTGCACCGAGTGCGGCCGGTGCCAGTCGCAGTGCCCCGCCTGGAACACCGGCAAGCCGCTCTCCCCGAAGCTGCTGATCATGTCGCTGCGCGACCACGCGCACGCCAAGGCGCCGTACCTGCTCGCCGGCGGCGGCAAGGACGCCGAGGGCAACGAGAAGGGGACCGAGGAGCAGCTCAAGGACGTGCCGGCCGCCGCCCTCGCGGAGGCCGAGCGCCCGCTGATCGGCACCCTCGCCGAGAACGGCGTCATCGACCCCGACGTGCTGTGGTCCTGCACCACCTGCGGCGCCTGCGTCGAGCAGTGCCCGGTCGACATCGAGCACGTCGACCACATCGTCGACATGCGCCGCTACCAGGTCATGATCGAGTCCTCGTTCCCGTCCGAGGCGGGCACGATGCTCAAGAACCTGGAGAAGAAGGGCAACCCCTGGGGCCTGGCCAAGAAGCAGCGCCTCGCGTGGACCAAGGAGGTCGACTTCGAGGTCCCGGTCGTCGGCAAGGACGTCGAGGACCTCACCGAGGTCGACTACCTCTACTGGGTCGGCTGCGCCGGCGCCCTGGAGGACCGCGCCAAGAAGACCACCAAGGCGTTCGCCGAGCTGCTGCACATCGCGGGCGTGAAGTTCGCGATCATGGGCGGCGACGAGGCGTGCACCGGTGACTCCGCCCGCCGCCTGGGCAACGAGTTCCTCTTCCAGCAGCTGGGCCAGCAGAACGTCGAGGCGCTGAACATGGCCTTCGGCGAGGACAGCGAGGACGAGTCGACGAAGAAGCCCAAGGCGTCGAAGAAGATCGTGGCGACCTGCCCGCACTGCTTCAACACCATCGCCAACGAATACCCGCAGCTGGGCGGCGAGTTCGAGGTCATCCACCACACCCAGCTGCTCCAGCACCTGATCGACGAGGGCAAGCTGATCCCCGTCACGCCGGTCGAGGGCCTGATCACGTACCACGACCCGTGCTACCTGGGCCGTCACAACAAGGTCTACACGCCGCCGCGCGAGATCATCGCCAAGGTGCCGGGCCTGCGCAACGAGGAGATGCACCGCCACAAGGAGCGCGGCTTCTGCTGCGGCGCCGGCGGCGCCCGGATGTGGATGGAGGAGCGGATCGGCAAGCGCATCAACAACGAGCGCGTCGACGAGGCCCTCTCCCTCAACCCCGACATCGTCTCCACCGCCTGCCCGTTCTGCCTGGTCATGCTGACCGACTCGGTCAACGGCAAGAAGAACGACGGGAAGGCGAAGGAGTCCATCCAGGTCGTCGACGTGGCCCAGCTGCTGCTGGACTCCGTCAGGACCCCGATCGACCCGCCGTCGGACGACGCCGAGTCGGCGGACGCGCCGGAGCCCGAGCCGGTGAAGTAGCACCTCGGACGCAGCGCACGGTGGCCGGCCCCGCACCCCGCGGGACCGGCCACCGGCGTTCGGGGCCCGGTGCGCCCGGCCGGTGTCCCGTCACCGGTGTCCGATGTCCGGCGTCCGGTAATCGGTTGCCCGCTCCCCCCGCCGCCGCCGACGATGGCCGCATGGCACAGGAGACCCGCGGCACCGCGCCCGCCCCGTCACCCGTCGAGATCCGCGCCGCCGAGCCCGCCGACGCCGCCGGCATCGCCGCCGTCCACCGGGAATCGCGGCGCGTCGCCATGCCGTACCTGCCGCCCCAGCGGCGCAGCCACGGCGAGGTCACCCACTGGATCCGGGAGAGCGTGCTGCCCCGCTGCCACACCGTGGTCGCGGCCCGCGGCCCGGAGATCCTCGGCTACGCCGCCGTCGACGGCGACCTCCTCGACCAGCTCTACCTCCGCCCGGACGTCCGCCACGCCGGCATCGGCAGCCGGCTGCTCGCCGAGGCGCGGCGGCACAGCCCCGGCGGCTTGTCGCTGCACGTCTTCCAGCAGAACACCGGCGCCCGGGCGTTCTACGCCCACCACGGCTTCACCGTCGTGGCCACCGGCGACGGCAGCGGCAACATGGAGAACCTCCCGGAGCTGACCCTGCGCTGGACCCCGGCACCTTCCGGCCCCGACCCGGCGGACAGGCCCTAGGTGTATTGCCCTGTGAGGTTGGGGACGCGGCTGGCGGGTGGTTTGCCCTTGAGCGCGGTGTGTCCGCGGTGGTGATTGTAGGTGTGGAGCCATTGGGGGAACGCTTCGCGGCGTTCGGTCTCTGAGCGGTAGGGCTTCGCGTAGGCCCATTCGTCAAGCAGGGTGCGGTTGAAGCGTTCGACTTTGCCGTTGGTCTGTGGTCGGTAGGGCCGGGTTCGCTTGTGGGTGATCCCGGCTGCTGCGAGGGCATCGCGCCAGGTGTGGGACTTGTAGCAGGCGCCGTTGTCGGTCAGGACGCGTTCGACGGTGATGCCGCAGGTGGTGAAGAACGTTTGGGCCCGGGTCCAGAAGGCGGTGGCGGTCTCCTTTTTCTCGTCGGTGTGGATCTCGCTGTAGGCCAGGCGGGAGTGGTCGTCGACGGCGGTGTGGATGTAGCTGTAGCCGACTCCCGAGCGGGTCTTGCGGCCTGCTTGCCGGCCGAGTGTCCTGTGGCCGCCGCCGTCGGGGATGTTGCCGAGCTTCTTGATGTCCACGTGGACCAACTCGCCGGGGCGGTCGCGTTCGTAGCGGCGTATCGGCCGGCCTGTGGCCCGGTCCAGGTGGGTCAGGCGGGCCAGGCCGAACCGGGTCAGCACGCGGTGCACGGTCGAGGGGACCAGTCGCAGCAGGTGGGCGATGCGGGCCGGGCCCCACCGGCGCAGGAGGCGGACCTTGATGATGCGCCGTTCCGTGCGTGTCGGGGTGCGGCGCGGGCTGTGGTGTGGGCGGCTTGAACGGTCTGCCATCCCCGCCTCACCCAGCAGCCGGTAGCGGTCGGCCCAGCGTTGGGCGGTGGTGGGCGAGACCTGGAAGCGTTCGGCGGCCCGCCGCAGGGTCCAGCCCTCGTCGACGACGCAGCGGGCCAGACGCAGCCGTCCAGTCTCGGTCAGGGGTGCATTACGGTGGGGCACGAGGGCCTTTCGGTCGGTGTAGACGTCGCAATCCACACCGAACCCGGAAGGCCCTCACCTGTTCAAGATCCCTCAGCCGAGACCTGCCTCACCGTCCACAACCTCCCCGGACAGAACACCTAGGGATCCCCCCGGGACGTCCCCTAGGGGATGTCACAGGTCGGCAGCAAACCCCGGGCGGGTCTCCCGGTCCGGCCTCCGAGCCCGCGCGGACCAGGTACTTTCGAAGGCGTGGCTGGATTCAGGATGGGTCGCGGACGGGATGCCCGCCCCGCGCAGAACGGACAGCAGCAGGGGCACCAGGGGCCGCACGCACCGTACGGGCAGCAAGGGCCGTACGGGCAGCAGCCCCCGCCTCCGCACGGCCAGTGGGTGCCCCCGCAGGCGCCGCCGCGGCCGTACGGCGCTCCCCCGGGCGGCCCGCGCCCGCAGGGGCAGCCCGAGTACCTCGACAACGGCGGCTATCAGGACGCGGGCCCGTCCTACGCGCCGTACTCCGACGACAACTCCCCGAGCCGCACCCGGGAGTTCAGAGTGGGCGAGGCCCCCGACGCGTACGGGGACGGGTACGGCCCCGCCGACGGCGAGTACGCGGCCGGCGGCACCTACCGCGCCGGCCAGACGACGGCGCCGCCGGCCGGCCCCCGGCTGCACTGGAAGCAGCTGCTGTCCGGTGTGGTGCTGCGCCCCACCCCGACGTTCTGGCAGATGCGGGACCACACGCTCTGGGGCCCGGCGCTGATCGTCAGCTTCGTCTACGGCCTGCTGGCGGTCTTCGGCTTCGAGAAGGCGCGCGCGGATGTGCTGAACGCCACGCTCGGCAACAGCGTCCCCTGGGTGCTGATCACCGCCGTGATGTTCGTCATCGGCGGTCTGATCCTGGGCGCGGTCACCCACACCATGGCCCGCCAGCTGGGCGGCGACGGCGCCTGGCAGCCCACCGTCGGCCTGTCCATGCTGGTCATGACGATCCCGGACGCGCCCCGGCTGCTGTTCGCGATGTTCCTGGGCGGCGACAGCCCGCTGGTGCAGGTCCTGGGCTGGGCCACCTGGCTCGCCACCGGCTATCTGCTGGCCTCCATGGTCGGCAAGTCGCACGACCTGCCGTGGCCCAAGGCCCTGGGCGCGTCCGCGATCCAGCTGGTCGCCCTGCTGGCCCTGGTGAAGCTCGGCACGCTGTAGCCGGCCGGCGCCCCGCTCCGGCCGACGGAAAAGGGGGCCCGCCCCGGGAGATTGTTTCCCAGGGCGGGCCCCTTCCGCTGTGCGGGACGGGCCGCCGGCCACGTCACGGTCACGCGCACCGCTGACCCGCCGACGTCACGCGAACCGCTGACCCGCCGTCCCGTCGCACCGCTGCAGCCGGAGCGGGTCCTTCGCGGCGCCCAGCGTCAGGCACAGCGACGGCGCGGCGGCCGGCCGGAGGGTCCCGCCGTCCCGGACGAACTGCTGGTTTCCCACCCCCGAGCAGTTCCAGAGCACCAGCGCGGCGCCCACCTCGTAGCGCCCGCCCGGCACGTCCAGGCACCGGGCGTGGGTCAGCTCCACATGGACCGACTTCTGCTCCGGGTCGTACCACCAGCCCTGATTGCGCTGCCCGTTGCAGTCCCAGCCGCCGACCGCGGTCCCGTTGCGGCTGGCGCCGCCGTCGGCGTCCAGGCAGCTGCCTGTCCCGGCGTTCTTCAGCGGCCGGAAGGCGTCGTCCCAGGCGCCCGGGTAGAGCTTCGGCTGCCCGGTGTTCGCCGGGTCCGCGCAGGCCGCCTCGCGCAGCTGCGGCGCCGCGTACAGCTGCGTCAGGCAGGACGCGAAGGCGCCGTGCCCGCGCACGTTCGGGTGGAACGACTGGCGGACCGAATTCGCGTCCGGCGGGAAGGGGTTGGTGATGTTCACGTACAGCCCGCGGGCCCACGTATCGGCCATGCACACCTCGTGGCCGTGGAACAACCGCGAGGCGTCGAGATAGCTGGCCCCCGTGTCCTGCGCGATCTTCCGCATCCCGCGCTCGAACGCCGGCACCGCGGCGTTCCGCCCCCACGCCGCGTCCGACGTGTATCCGGTGCACCCGCCCGGCAGCTTGCCCGGGTAATTCGGGTTGTCCTCCACATCCGGCCCGATCGGGCTCGGATACGACATCACCACGAGCCGGTAGTCGCCGTCGGCGTACCCCGCGCCCCGCATCACGGTCCGCAGGTCCCGCACCGTCGCCTCGATTTTGGGCACCAGCCCGTCGACCCGCGCCTGCCAGCCCGGCTGGTACTTCGGCTCACAGGTGCCCTGGAGCAGGAACCAGTGCTCGACGCAGTCCGTCATCACCGGCCCGAACTGGAGATCGTCATTGGCCCCGGCCACCAGCAGCACCATCTTCAGCCGCGTGTTGCGGGCCGCGATCGCCAGGCTGTCGCTCTGCACCAGCTCATCCGGATACTGCTTGCTGCCGCCGATCCGGATATTGCCGCTGTACGCGCCGGAGCAGGCGACGTTGTAGGTCACGTCGGCCGCGATCCCGGTCCGGTGGATCGCCGAATCCGGCGACCGGTGGCACCAGTTGGTGGGCCCGTCGGTGCCCGGCTCGTACGTCCCGACGCCCTCCCCGGAAATCTCGCTGTCCCCCAGCGAGATCAGCGAGGTCTTCCGCTCCGCGACCGGCCGCACGGCGGAGTCGCCGTACAGTTCCGCCGCCTGCCGCGCCCGGATCCTCTCCAGTTCCGGCGAGAGCGGCCGCACGGACAACGGCCGCGCGGAGCGCGCCCCGGCGGAGGGCACCTGCGCGGCGCTCGCACCGCCCGCCGTCACCGTGAACGCGGCGGTCAGCGCCACCGCCGAGGCCGCCACGGCGGCACGTAATCGCCGCCCGCTCCGCCACCTGTGTCCGCGTCTGCCGTGCACCATCGGGCCTCCCCTCCGGTCTGCTGTTACCGCCGGTTTCTACGCGGCGGCGGCAACCGTTGGAACACCCGGAACAGAACTGGCCGAAACGCGCTCCACCCCACGCACCACGGGAACACCACGGGTACGGGAGCCCTACGGGCATGAGAGCACTACGGGGTGGCCGGCCCCGTCACGCGTCGAGGATCTGCCCGTCCCGCCGGACCACGGGAGCTTCGACGCTCCACGGGAAGTTGATCCAGTCATCCGTGCGCTTCCACACGTACTCGCACTTCACCAGCGACTGCGACTTCTCGTAGATCACCGCGCTGCGCACCTCCGCCACGGTCCCCTGGCAGAAGTCGTGCACCAGCTTCAGCGTCTTGCCGGTGTCGGCGACGTCATCCGCGATCAGCACCTTCTTCTCCGAGAAGTCGATCGCGTTGGGCACCGGCGCCAGCATGACCGGCATCTCCAGGGTGGTCCCGACGCCGGTGTAGAACTCCACGTTCACCAGGTGGATGTTCTTGCAGTCCAGCGCGTACGCCAGCCCGCCGGCCACGAACACCCCGCCGCGGGCGATCGACAGCACGATGTCGGGCTCGTACCCGTCATCCGCGATCGTCTGCGCCAGCTCACGGATCGCCCCGCCGAACCGCTCGTACGTCAGGTTCTCCCGCACGTCACCCACGAAATCTCTCAGACCTTCTCTTCGTCCCCGAAGCTCGTCTCCGAAGCGCACGCCCGGCGCGGCGCCCCGCCTCACACCTGCGTACGGTGGAAGTTCTTGAACGACCGGGACGGCGTCGGACCGCGCTGCCCCTGATACCGCGAGCCGTAGCGCTCGCTGCCGTAGGAGTGCTCCGCCGGCGACGTCAGCCGGAACATGCACAGCTGCCCGATCTTCATTCCCGGCCACAGCTTGATCGGCAGCGTCGCGACATTGCTCAGCTCCAGCGTCACGTGCCCGCTGAACCCCGGGTCGATGAACCCGGCGGTGGAATGCGTCAGCAGCCCCAGGCGCCCCAGGCTGGACTTCCCCTCCAGCCGCGACGCGAGATCGTCGGGCAGCGAGATGACCTCGTACGTCGAGGCCAGCACGAACTCGCCGGGGTGCAGGATGAACGCCTCGTCCCCCTCCGGAATGACCTCGCGGGTCAGATCGGGCTGCTCGACGGCCGGGTCGATGTGCGGGTAGCGGTGGTTCTCGAACACCCGGAAATAGCGATCGAGCCGCACGTCGATGCTGGACGGCTGCACCATCGACTCGTCATAGGGGTCGATGCGCACCCGACCCGCGTCGATCTCGGCCCGGATGTCCTTGTCTGAGAGAAGCACGCAGACGAGGATACGCGCCCGCACACCCCGCACCGCACGACGAGGGCCCGGCCCCACCAGGGGACCGGGCCACGACTACCTCACCTCGACATCCTCAGCGAACATCACGAACGGCCGGCCGGAGCCGCGCGCCGCCTTACCGCTTGGCATGCTCCACGGGCACCGAGTGCCGCAGCCGAGCACAGCGCGGGCAGCGCAGCAGCCGTCCCGGACCGAGCCGGTCGGTGGTCTGCATCGGGAACGAAGCGGTGCTGAAGACATGCCCCTCGGCACAACGTACGACGGTGCGCTCCATCAAGTCCCTCTCCCAACTGCGTGGACAACAAAAGCCACATTAGGGGATGAACTGGGCGCAGCCGCAGGCGGCACTCCGATGCCCCACCGTACGCCCCAACTCCCGTCGCCCGCACCCGCATCCCACCCCGCGGGGACCACCCGGCCCGCCCGCCGCACCGCACTCCGAACACGCCAAAAGCACCGCGGGGCGGCGATGGGGTAGAGTGTGCGACGACGCTCCGCCTCCAGATCCGAGGCAGGGTTACGCGGGTGTAGTTTAATGGTAGAACATGAGCTTCCCAAGCTCAGAGCGCGGGTTCGATTCCCGTCACCCGCTCCATAGTTGAGGCCCAGGTCAGCGACCTGGGCCTTGTTTGTTGTCTAGACCATTCTCGGGCCACCCAGCCCTCCGCCAGCCCCATCTGCCGGCCGAGGCGTAAGTTTCACGCACACCCACACCGAGCCAGGCACCTTGGGAGTCGGCCTTCTCAAATAGCGAGACGCATTTTCTGTGACTTGGGTCACCGACACCTGAGGTGTCGTGAGATTACGGATGCAAAATGGGCCCTTGGCAAGGGAGTTCGTCTGACCCCCTGCCCTCGCGCTCCGGACGCCGAACGCACTCCGCCGAAGACACAGCGCATCGTTGGCCAGGTAATCGACGCGCTCCCCCGGACGTTCGTCTGCAGGACCTGCGCTCGCCGACCATCTGCGAGGGGCCTACGTCACCCCTTGTCTTTCTTCACTTTGTACAGTTCGAGATCTCTGTTCACGAACAGGTGCACATAGCCGCAGTTCCAGCAAATCAGCCCGGTCGCCGACTCGTTCGCCCAGCCGAAGTTCATGAACTCCATGCCGGAGCTGTTGAGTTTCACCTCACGGTCCCGAAACAGATCGCCCTGACAGAAACTGCACTTGACCCACACATTCCCGACAGCCGCACGTACAGGCTTGGCCACACCCTCACCTCTCCCAAGAACAACCGGAGTGGCGCAACCGTCTCGCACACACCGCGCGGCGGTCAGCATAGTCAGGGCATCGCACCGGACCCTGAGCTGGAGGGGCCGCGGACCGCCCCTGTCCGGTCTCCTCCTTGGTCTCCCGCACAGCGACGTTCTCGCGGGATTCGCCGGGCTCGACTTCGCCAGCCGGGAACTGCCAGGAGAGCTTCCCCTCGCCGATCCGGCGCCGCACCGCCAGAACACGTCCGCGAGGCGTTGCCGGCCCTGTCAACGGAGGCCGGACGCGTCGCACAACTCATCGTCGCCACAGAACTGGTGCGGTCTGCGTCGTGCCCAGTCCGCGTCGGCTAGGAGGTGTTCACCCTCGCAGTCCGGCGCCACCGGCAGGCTGGACGTCGATCCGCTCGGGCGGACCGACAGCAGCGGCATCGCCTGCCCGATCAGTTCCTTCACCCCGGCAACGGACAGCGAGCCCTCATGGTCAGCCGCACTGCGCCAGATCTCCGTGACCCACACCACGTCGTCCTCGCTGGAGGCGGTGTTCACGACCTACAACTCGCAGCCCGGAGCGTCAGCCATGAGGTCCGCTGCCGCCAGTAGAACCTTCACGAGGGCGTCACGCTGTCCCGACTGCGTACGGTTTCAGTTGGCGGGGGATGCCGTCTTGATGTCCGGGCTCGCGGCCATCCCCGAGGGGGTGCAGGGTGGAGACGTGGCAGCCCAGCAGCGCCTTGCCGGTCTGCGGCAGTCATGGCAGTCCAGCCATGCGCTGCTGGCGATCCCTGTTGCGCTCATCCTGGTGATCACTGTGGCGGACATCAACTCTCCCGCGGACGTCCACCTGGGACCGGCGCTGGTCATCGCACCCGCGATCACCGCTTCGTTCGCCGGTCCCCGGCTGACCGGGGTGATCGGCGTTCTGGCCGTGGCGGCCCAGGTGATCATTGGCGTGTCTCACGGCGGGCTGACCACAACGAACCACGTGGTGCAGATCGCCACCCTCACGGTGCTCTCGGTTTTGATCGTGTTCTTCTGCGCGGTGCGCGAGCGGCGCAGTCGGCAATTGGCCCAGGTGCGGTCGGTGGCCGAGGCCGCGCAGCACGTCCTGCTGTGGCCGCTGCCGGACCGGATCGGGCCGCTGCAGGTCGCCTGCCTGTATCTGGCGGCTGAGGACGAGGCTCAGATCGGCGGCGATCTGTACGCGGCCACCCGCACCGAGCACGGGGCCCGCTTGATGATCGGTGACGTGCGGGGCAAGGGCCTGCCCGCCATCGGCGAGGCCGCCCTGCTGCTCGGCGCCTTCCGCGAGGCCGCCCACCAGCACACCACACTGCCGGCGCTGGCCGCTGGGCTGGAACAGAGCGTCGCCCGCTACCTGGCCGACTTCGAACCAGAGGAGGAGGCCGGGGAACGCTTCGCCACCACCTTGCTGCTGGAGATCCCCGACGAGGACCCCATCACCCGACTGACCAGCTGCGGCCACCCTCCGCCACTGCTGCTACGGCCGGGTGAAGCGGTCACCGTTCTCGTGCACCCCGCACCCCCGCTGGGGGTGGGCCACACGGGACCGCAGGACTACACCCTCGATGTGTTCTCCTTCGAGCCCGGAGACACCCTCCTGCTCTATACCGACGGCGTCATCGAAGCCCGCGACCCTGCCGGCGAGTTCTACCCGTTCACGGAACGGGCAGCCCAGTGGACCGACGCCAGCCCCGAGACGCTTTTGCATCACATCCGGCGCGATCTTCTCGCCCACGCCGGCGGACGCCTCGACGACGACGCCGCCCTGATCGCGATCCGCCGCACGACCACTCCGCACCCGAGGCGCCGCCACGGGAGACTCATCCATGGCGGCGGATTCCGCCACGGCTCCACAACAAGCCAATGAGCAGGCGCGCCAACTGAAATGCTTCAGCCTCGCCAACTCAAGCGACCGCCAGGTGAAGCGCTTAAAACACAGCGCAGCGTAGGCAGGACCGTTCAGTTACTGAACGGTCCTGCCTACGCTGCGCATTGCCCTCTGGATTGGGGAAAGCCGACGCCTCAGCCGGAGTGCTTCCGCTCCTCCGCCTGAAGTTGCTCGGCTGCCTCCCGACGCTGCTGACGCACCTCGGCGTCGATGCTCTTCGCGAGCTTGCGCTGGTGCTTCTTCTTGGAGTGCTGGTAGATCAGCTGAGCCTTGGGGCTGGACTGGCCCGCGCGGACCATGAGGTCCTTGAGCTTCGCACCGGAGTCGGCCGCCAGGGTGTTACCGGTATGGCGCAGATCGTAGAAGCGGAAGTTGTCCGGCAGTCCCGCGGCGATGCGTGCCTTGCGCCACTTGCGCCCGAAGGAGGACCGTCGCAGAGCGGCCCCGCGCTCGCCCACGATGAGGAGTCCGTCCGGTTCCTTCTCGGCGAACCACTGAAGGTGGCGACGCAGCTCGGGCACCAGGAAATCAGGCAGGTACACGGCACGCTTGCCCGCTCGCGACTTCGGATCGCCGATCACCTTCTTGCCGTTGGTCAGCTCCGGCGCGGCGCGCCTGATCCACACCACGCCCTCGTCGACGTCGATGTCGCTGCGACGCAGCTCGGCGAGTTCTTCGGGACGCAGGGACGCGAAGGCCCCGAGGAAGATCATGATGCGCCAGCGTGGTCCGATGGCTTCGGCCAGGGCATAGACCTGTTCGACCTCGGCGACGTCGCGTTCGTCGGCCTCCTCCTTGCCGGCGCCCTTGATACGGCACGGGTTGCTCTTGAGGAGATCGTCGTCGACCGCGGTCTGAAGGATGGCCTTCAGCAGGCGGTAGGACTTGGCCACTGTCGTCTTCGCACCGTTGGTCGCCTTCAGCCGCTCGGCTCGCCAGACGCGCACATCCGCCGGTTGGATCTCGTCCAGGTCCCATGTGCCGAACGTGGGCGCGATGTGCCTGGTGAGCAAGCGTGTGTACAGGTCCTCGGTGGTCGCTGCGAGGCCGCGCTCGTTGACCCACTTCCTCGCGAAGTCCTCGAAGTTGACGGCGCCGGCGTCGGGGTCGGCCCAGTGCTTGCGCTCGATATCGGCCTGGGTCAGTGCGAGCCAGGTCGTTGCCTCCGTCTTGGTCTCGAACGTCTTCGGCGCATAGCGCCGCTTGCCGTCCGGAGCCCAGTAACGGGCCTGGAAGCGCCCCGACTCGGTCTGGCGCACACTGCCGAATTCACGCCGCCGCTGCGGCTTGCGCGCCATCAGGCAGCCTGACCGTAGCCGGAGCGGAACCGTCGTGCCGGCTGAACGGTGCGGGCCGCTATATAGGCGGCGAGCACGCTCTCGGCGATACGGACGTGCCGCCCGACCTTGACGAAGGCGATCCGGCGCTCAGCGACGAGGCGGCGGGGGAAACGCTCCGTGGTGCCGAGGCGCTCGGCGACCTCGGGGATGGTCAGATAGCGCTCGGACGCGCTGGAAGAAGGCATGGAAGTCCTCCTCGCCGACCTGGGGCTGGCACCCCTGCGGCGTGATCGTTGATGGGTGGTCATTTGAAAGAGCTCGCTCACCTCGCGGGCGCGCTAACACCGTTGCGAGGAAAGCGGGTTAGACCAAGGGGTAGATGTCTCCCTTTTCGTCGACGTGGAAGTCAACGTAGGCCAGATCCTCGGGGAGGGCTGGGGGCACGAGACCCTCTTTACGCATGGCGTTGCGTTGGGCCCGAAGGTCCGTGAGTTGGTGCCGGGCGTAGTCGTCCAGCTTCTCCTGCATCTCGACGTTGATAGCCCGCTGCTCCGGATCACGGACCATGCTGAGGGTGCGACGGGTGCCGTCTGCGAATTCGACCGCCTTCCGCGCCGCGCTGAGCACCTGTGCGTGGAGGCGGAACTCGTAGAGCTTCGCCTCGATGGTGCCCTCCGGCGGCTCCTCACTGAGCGGGACCTCCGCGGTGAACCACGTCACCGCATCCCAGACCGACACTTCCTGGCCGGGGAGCACCTCGATGCTGCCGGCGACACCGACCGGCATCAGCAGCGCGATCGGGGGCACCTTCAGCGCCTTGGCGAGTACGAGCAGATCGGCGATCTCCACGCTCGCGCGCCGACCGTTCTCCAGGTTGGCGATCACGGTACGCGGGATCTCGTAGCCGATCTCGGCGCACGCGTCAGCGAGTGCCTGAGCGCTCATCCCCCGTTCCTTGCGGTAGCGACGCACGGCATCCGCCACTCGCTCAGCCAGCCGTCCTCGCCAGTCCTTCTCCGTCATACCCACCACGTAACCACACCTTCCGCACAGGATCAAGCGCAATATGTGCAGCGAAGGCACATTGATTGTGTTGCAGGAGCCCAATATCGCGCCTTGACTGTGCGCACAGGGTGTGTAGTGTTCCTGTTCCCCTGCGGGGGTTGGTGGTGGCACTGCCTGCGGTGACGCCCCTGAAAACGGGAGCGGCCCCCGGTGTTAGCGCACCGAGGGCCGCGAACGGCTCCCTGAATGACCACCCATCAAGCGATCAACCGGAGTGCGGCCTGCCAGGGCCGTATGCACTCCGGGGAGGGATTCCATGTACAAGCCTACGGGCACAGGACCGAGCGACGCACCCCCGTCTGGGCCTTTCTCCCGCCCCGGCCTGTCGGGGCCGGATGCCGGCACGCCGCTACCGATGCAGCACGACGCCGACGCCGAGATGGCCGTGCTCGGGGCGTGCATGTTCCAGAGCGAGGTCATCGACCGGATCCGCCAGGTCCTGGAGCCGGGAGACTTCTTCCAGCCAGCGCACACCACGATCTGGCACGCATTGCTGCAGCTACGGAAGGAGGGCGCGCCCACCGACGCGATCGCCCTCTCCCACCAGCTGACGTCCACGGGCGATCTCACCCGCGTCGGCGGCCCCCCGTACCTGCACACCGTGGCCTCCGCGGCATCGGTGGGCTCCGGCGCCGAGTACTACGCCGACATCGTGCGCCACCACGCCGACCTGCGGGTCCTACAAGCCACAGCGGTGCGTGTCCTGCAGGGCGCCACCGCACCAGGAGCGGACCCAGCAGAAGTTCGCAGCCTGCTGACAGCCTCGCTGAGCGAGGCAGCCGACCGCGCCCGCCGCAGCTCGGGCGGACGGCTTCAGCGCTACGCCACCGATGGCTGGTCCTTCGTCACCGACACCCCCGCCAGTACGGCCCCCGTCTGGGGCACGCCGGGGAAGACGGCCTGGGCGTCGGGCGAGAGCCTGATGCTGGTCGGCCCGCCGGGAGTCGGGAAGTCCACCATCGCCCAGCAAATCGTCCTCGCCCGCCTCGGCCTGCTCGCCCAAGTCCTGGACATGCCCGTACAGCAGGGCGAGAAGGTCCTCTACATCGCCGCGGACCGGCCCAGCCAGCTCGCCCGCGCCTTCACCCGCGTCGTGGACCCAGCCCACCAGGACATCCTTCGGCAGCGCCTGGTCTTCTGGTCCGGCCCGCTGCCCGCGTCTCTCAACGCCGAGCCGCAGCTGCTCACCGAGCTGGCCGCCGAACACGGCGCGGACACCGTGGTGATCGACAGCCTCAAGGACGTGGTCGGCAAGCTCACCGATGACGAAGCCGGGCTCGCCTACAACAACGCCCGCCAGCAACTGCTGCGCGACGGCATCGAACTGCTCGAACTGCACCACCAGCGCAAGCAAGGCCCCGACGCCTCGCGCAACCAACGCCCCGTGCTGGACCAGGTCTACGGGTCGGCGTGGTTCACCGCCGGAGCGGGAAGCGTCCTCTTCCTCAACGGCGCGGCCGGCGACCCGGTGGTCCAGCTCCACCACCTCAAGACCGTCGACGACGAGATCGGCCCCCTGCCGGTCATCCACGACCACCCCCGTGGCACCTCCCACGTCGACACCAGCCTCGACCCGCTCACCCTGCTGCGCCAGGCAGGCACTCACGGGCTCACCGCCCGCCAACTCGCCACGCAGACAACCGGTGAAGCCAACCCCCGCCCCGCGGACCTCGCCAAAGCGAGGCGCCGCCTGGAAGCCCTCACCAAGAGCGGACACGCCGTCCAGGAGACCGGCGCCGGAGGCGGGGCAGGCGGAGGCCAGGCCACCCGCTGGACCGCCGCCACCCGCCACATCAGCGCCGTCTCCTAACCGGCCCGGCTCCGTACGCACCCCCGTATGCGGTCTCCCCCGCCGAGACCGCCCACGCGCCGCTCACACCGCCTACGGATCGAACAAAACCGCAGGTCAAACGCGTACGCAGCCCCGTACGGCGCTTCCTCGCCCCAGCGCCTACGCGCGACCCCCTCCTTGTAAAGGGGGTCGCGTAAGCGCCCCGCCTCAAGCCCCCCGGAGAACCCCTTTGTCCACCACCGCAGCTCCAGCGCTCAAGCACCCGTCGGCAACACGGGCGACGGCCTGGGACCGCGCCGCGATCGTCGCCCTCGGCGGCGCCGGCTGCGCCCTGTCCTACGACGCCCTCCAGCAGATGGCCATCGCCATACACATCCGCGGATTCCTCACCTACCTGTTCCCCCTCGTGATCGACGGCTTCATCGCCTACGGCGTCCGCGCCCTCCTCGTCCTGCGCACCGCCCCGTTCCGGGCCCGCCTCTACGTGTGGACGCTCTTCGGTACCGCCACCGCCGCGAGCATCTGGGCCAACGCCCTCCATGCCATCCGCCTCAACCAGCAGGGCGCCACGGGCGAACTGCACTTGGGAGACGCCACCGTCGGTGTCCTGTCCACCATCGCCCCGCTCGCCCTCGCCGGAGCCGTCCATCTCCACATCCTCGTCACCCGCGAAGCCTCCGACGATGGCACGCCGGAACCGGTCGCCGCGGTTCAGGAGGCCGGGGTTCAGAGCGCGGGGGTTCAGGAGGCCAAGCACCGAGGCGGCCGTCCGGCCGACGCCACCCTGGACAAGCTCGTGGAGGTCGGGCGCATCGCCGCCGCCGAGCAGGGACGACTCTCCCGCGCGGTCGTCCTGAAAGCCGTGCGGGACAAGGGCCTCAAGGTCGGCGGCGAACGACTGACCGAGGTCATGAACATCCTGCGGACCGAACTCGAAGCCGCCGCTGACACCGGTTCGGACAGCGGCTGACCACCTGCCCCACCGGGTGACCGGAACCCTTCCGGTCACCCGGTGAGCCGGTCACCGCCCCACTCGGGGTCCGCTTATCCACACCTGTGGACAGGGCGCTGACCACCCGCACTCCGCCGGGCCTTCCCCGCCGACCCGCCTGCCCTGCCCGCCCCTTCCGGAGAACCACCCGTGACACACGACCAGCACCATGTAGACAACACCCCCGACAAGCCGCTGCCCCTGACGAAGTCCCCTACGCTGATGGACCGTCTGCGGCGTGCGTTCGGAAGGACGGCCCCTGGCGGAGCCAGTAGTACCCCGAGTCCGACTCAAGGCCGGTCTTCGGGGATCTCCGCCCCGGGGGTGGCGGAGACGGCCCAGCGCCAGGGGGCGCAGGACCAGGAGGTCGGGGCCGAGGGTGGCCCCGACCTGGACACGCTCCACGCCGTCCAGAGCGAGATCCTTCGCCCCTCCCGCGCTGCCGAGACCGCCGCCGGCGAGCCCGCCGTGAAGAGTGCCCAGCCCACGATCCGCCGCTTCACCGGCACCAAACGCACCGTTCGTGTCGGCCCCATGCTCTTCACCGATGACGAGGAAACCCGTCTCCAGGAGACGGCCATCGAGCACGGCTATAAGGGCAAGTCCGGCTTCGCCGCCGACGTCGTCCTCGCCTTCATCACCGGTCGGTTCACCGCGAACCTTCCCCTGTCTGAGGACCGCCGCCGCACGCACATCTTCCGCGCCCAGGTCCTACGTCAGCTCAACCGCATCGGCGTCAACGTCAACCAGATCGCCCGCGCCCTCAACAGCGATCTCACCCCGCCCGACCTGCGTCAGCGCCTCGACGAACTCCACGACCTACTTGAGTTGATCGCCGAGGCTCTGCGTCAGCCCGCCGACGTGACGGAGGACCTCGCCGCATGATCGCCGCCATCAAGGCGCCCGGCGCCAACACCCGTGGTCTGCTGGCCTACCTCTACGGCCGGGGCACCCACGACGAACACTTCGACCCGCACATCGTCGCCGGCTTCGCCACGCTTGGCATGCCCGACCCCGGCCGTGACGAGAACGCCACCTTGACCGAACTCGCCCGCCACCTCGACGAGCCCGTCCGTCTGCGCAACAGCGAGTTCGGCAAGAAGATCACCGATCACGTCTGGCACTGCCCTGTCCGCGCCGCACCCGAGGACCGCTACCTCTCCGACGCCGAATGGGGCGAGATCGCCCAGCGCATCGTCGAGGCTGCCGGTATCGCTCCGGCCGGCGACGATCTGGCCTGCCGCTGGATCGCCGTTCGCCACGCGGACGACCACATCCACATCCTGGCTACCACCGTCCGCGAAGACGGCCGACGCCCCAAACTCCACGACAGCGGCATCCGCGTCGGCGACGCATGCCGCGAGATCGAGAAGGACTATGGACTGCGGCAGTTGAAGAAGGGCGACCGGACCGGCACCCGTCGGCCTACCCAGGCCGAGATGCACAAGGCCGAACGGCTCGGCTGGGAGCAGACGAGTCCGGAGTGGCTCCAGGGTCGCATTCGTGCCGCCATTCCCCATGTGACCAATGCAGAGGAATTCATCGCCTACCTCGAAGCCGACGGCATCGAGGTGCAGGTCCGGCGCGGCCCGTCAGGAGACCTACTGGGATATGCCGTTGGCCGCCCCGGCGACCTCAACGAGCAGGGTGAGCAGATCTTCCACCCCGGCGGAAAGATCTCCCCCGACCTCTCCCTGCCCAAGATCCAGGGCCGCCTTGAATCCAGCCGGCCGGAAGAGCACCCCACCGCCCGCCGCAACCAGCCGGACACCCCCTGGCACCAAGCCACCGGCGCCCTCGACACCCTCCACACCGATCTCACAGACGACGTACGAGCCCAGGCACACATCACCGCCCTCGGCGAACTGATCGAGGCCACCGCGCAGAAAGCCCCCGCCGACCTGCGCACCGAACTCCGGGCTGCCTCGAAGGCTTTCGCTCGCGCCCAGCGCTCCCAGATCCGGGCGGAGGACCGAGCCGCCCATGCCCTGCGGTCCGCGGCACGCGATATCGCCAACACAGCTACCGGCCCCGACGGCAGCGCCCTCGCCGCCCTGGTCTCAGCGCTCGTCTGGGCGGCGATCGTCGCCGGACGCTGGCATGAGGCCAAGGGCCACGCGCACCAGTCCGATGCCACCCGCCAAGCCCTCCAGCACCTCCAGGCCGCTGCCGACCAAGCTCTCGTCCCCGTGCTCGCTGAACTTGAACCCCGCCCGCCCAGGGAGCAGGCCCAGCGCGTGCTCGCCAGCGACATACGGGCGGCCGTCCCCGACCACGCCGATCGCATCCTCTCCGACCCCGCCTGGCCGGCTCTGGCCACCGTCCTCGCCGACGCCGAAGCCCGCGGCCACAAACCGCACCAACTGCTCAAGGAGGCCGCCGCCCAACGTGAACTGACCAGCGCCCGCCAACCCGCTCGGGTCCTGATCACCCGCATCCAGCACACCAGCCGCAACCCCGCCCCCAACCGCCGCGCCGAAGCCGCCCGCAGCCGTTCAACCATGGCGACAGACATCACTTCCCGGCAGGTCCAGGCCCCGCAGCCCGTAGCGGCCACGCCAGCCCCCACCAGCCAGCAGCACCAACGTCGCTGACACCGTGCACGACGAGCCTCCGATCCCGCACATGGCCGGATCGGAGGCTCGGGACTCCAGCTGTCGGCAGAGGTGATGTGGTTCAGGATCGGCACGGCTGATGTCCTCCCCCACTCGTCGCGAAGGAGGACATCCGGCTTTTCTTCGCCGCCCTTCAGGCCGTACCCAGGAGACAGCGTGAGGGCCGGCCGACTAGCTGGCGAGCGTGGCGTCCAGGTACTCCTGCACCGGCCCGAACAAGCCGTACGGGACGTACTCGGGGATCTGGACGTGAGCCACCCAGGCAAACTCGGCCAGTTCCTCAGTGTCCGCGACATACGCGGTTCCGCTGAGCACTTCGCAGGCGGTGTAGGACATCAGCCTGCCCGTTGCCGGGTGGACGCGCTCGCCCAGCAGCTTGACGGCGGAGACGTTGAGTCCGGTCTCCTCCTTGGTCTCCCGCACGGCGGCATCCTCGCGGGTTTCGCCGGGCTCGACTTCGCCAGCAGGGAACTGCCAGGAGAGCTTCCCCTCACTGATCCGGCGCCGGACCATCAGAACGCGTCCCTCGTGAACGATGATGGCCGCTGCAATGCCGGGTCGCTCATCGGCTGTCTGCTGCGTCACGTCTCCTCCTCCAGGACGGCAAGCACGGGTGGAAAGATCGTATCGACGGGGATGAAACGGGTCACCGCGTTTCTGGGAACCCACATCACATCGATGTTCTCGACAGCATCGGAGTTGGTGGCCTGGCCCGCGAGGTACTCGCACAGGAAGTATTCGCACTGGACGCCAGTCACCGGGTGAAGGCGGTTTCCGAGATGCTGCCGGATCGCGCAGTGCACACCGGTCTCGTCCAGCGTTTCCCGCACGGTCGCCGTCTCGGCCCTGGCGCCTGGTTTGATCACGCCCGCCGGAAACTGCCAGCTGAGGCCCGTTGCGTCATCGTCTCGTCGGCAGACGAGCAGCACCTCGCTGTCACGTATCACCACGGCGATCGCAACGCGCAGGGCCTGCGCACCTGCTGGGCCCGGTGCGGACGAGCCGCGTTCAGCGGAGACCAGGAGCGCGAACCGCTGTCGTGCCGTTGGCGGGGCCTTCTCGTGGACGGTGTCGAGGAGCTGTTGCATCTCCTTGCGCGGCACTACGGCCGGGTCGGAGTGCCAGGCCGCCACGGTCCGTACCGCGATGCCGAGCCGGGCCGCGAACTGTTCATTGGTGAGGCGCAGGGCGGACTGCAGCAGGCAGGCGTGGCGGCCATTCCAGAGTTCGATCACGTCCACGTCTACCCCTTCCTTCGCCACCGTCCTCAGTGCAGGAATCTGCGCACTGAAGGTGCACTCCGGCTGCACTGGCGGTTCATGGCCGTCCCGTAGGTGACTCGGAAGAATGATGGTCGCCAGGGCGGAGTCAGCCGTAGGAATCGCCCTGAGCGGCCAATCTGACCGCGCCCGACAGCGCCGGTCCACCAAGGGGAGAGTCTAGGTGAACGGACCCAACGAGCAGTAAGACCAACGCACTTGGCTGAAACGAATCCCTGTTTTCGGCCCTATCGTGCCGCCTTCCGGTGTCCGCCATCTGAGGGAAGGCCCGAGAGTCCGGTCGAGCAAATGGGCGCCGGTAACCTCAGCTACCTGGCGGCTGATCCGCCGTCAATCTCTGTGCATACAAGCGAAAGGGACCCCATGGCTGAGGATCAGGAACACCCCGTTGAGCGCACGCTCGTCCTGCTCAAGCCCGATGCGCTGGTGCGTGGTCTGGCGGGAAGGATCATCACCCGTTTCGAGGAAGCCGCGCTGAAGATCGTCGGCACCAAGATGAAGTGGATGGACGAGGAGTTCACCCGGCGCCACTACTTCGATCTTGAGGAGCGGCTGGGGTCGGAGGTCTACCGCGTCACGTCGACGTTCATGCAGCAGGGGCCGGTCATCGCGCTGGTGCTGGAAGGGTTCGACGCCATCGCCACGGTGCGGAAGATTGTCGGCAGCACGTACCCGAACCAGGCGCCGGCGGGGACGGTGCGAGGCGACTTCTCGCACTACAGCGCCGCGGGCAGCATCGCCTCGGGCAAGGCCGTGGCGAACCTCGTGCACGCCTCCGGCAACAAGGAGGAAGCGCAGCAGGAGCTTGAGCTGTGGTTCGACAAGGACGAGCTGCACGACTACAAGACCCTCGCGGAGATCTACACCTACTAGCGGCGGGTTACGGCGTCACCGCGGGGACGCCGATGCGTTGAGCACCATCAGTGCACGACCGAACTTCAGAGGGGAATCCATGACCATCCAGACCCGCCTGGCCTCCGCCGAGGAGCTGGAGTCCGTCTTCCAGCGCGAACTGACGACGGACCGGTGGGCGGCCACCGAGACCGCGTACGCCCTGGCAGTACGCCACCGCGACCTGGGGGACCGGCCCAAGTCCCGTGAGTGGGTGCAGCAGTGCCTGCGACTCCTGGAGGGCTTCCCCAGCGACACCGAGGAGCAGGTGGCCACCAGCCGCACCTCGGTGGGCGGTGTCCAGCTCCCCACCTACCTGCACGAAGGCGTAGTCCGGGAACGCTTCGGCGACCTGGACTGACTAGTGATCCATCCGGCGGGGTGGTGAGCCGGGCCGAGTGACGGCCGCACCGCCCCGCCCCTGCCCCACAACCGAAGAAGCAGCAGCCGTCCGAACCGGCACCCACCCCCTTGGCGCCGGTCCGGCTGGCTCCGTCATGCCTGATTCAGGAGGCGATACGCCCATGCCCATCGAGATCGAGATGCGTGCCCGCTTCGGCAAGGAGACTCGTGACCAGCTCGTCGACCGTCTGCGGAGGGACGGCAAGGACCTGGGCCCCGACGACAAGCACATCTACTTCTACGTACTGCCGGACCAGTTGCTGAAGGTCACCGACAACACGGCTGCCGGCACCGCCAAGATCACCCTCAAGGGAAGCAAGATCGGCCAGGGCGCCTCATTCGCGGAGACGGAGTTCGCCATCGCCCCGGCCGACGTGGGCGCCGCGGTGAAGCTGTTCAACGCTCTCGGGTTCGAGGAAGAGATGCACGAGGCGTCCAATCTTCGGCACAACTTCCGCTTCGACGGTGTCGAGATCGCGGTCAAGTGGAGCGAGGCATGGGGATACCACGCCGAATTCGAGGTCCTGCTGGACGACGACGCCCCCGACGCCGCTCGTGCCGTGGCAGCCGCCAAGATCACGGATGTCGCCAATGAGCTGGGCGTCACCCTGATGACCGAGCAGGAGCTGGCCGAGTTCACCGCCGCCTTCGAAGCCGCTGAGAAGGAACGCAAGGAGCGCGAGCGGCAAGCCGCGCCCATCCGGTAGGAGCACGTCACCGCGGAGACCACCGAGGGGGTGGGCACTGATGGGCACGACCCCAACGACCGCAAGCCTGATCGACCTTGCTGCCCGAGGGCAGCTACCACTCCACCAGTACATGGACCGGGCCACCATCGACTGGATCACCACCAATCGGCCTGACCTCCAGCCCTCACCGCAACCGGCCCTTCGGCCGATCGCGCAGCACCTCCTGCGGCGGACCGGGCTACCACGCGACTGGATGGCCGAGCCCCGGCTGTACGACTCGATCCACGGCGTTCGGCACGCCATGCGCACCGCAGCACTGGCCGCCATCCTCGCCGAGGCGAACGGCTTGGACGATTCCGACACCACCACCGCCATCGTTGCCGCCGCCGTCCACGACTACCAGCGCCATCACGACAAGGACGACCGTGGCCACGGGGAACGCGCGGCGATATGGCTCGCCGCCAATGCGGACACCGTCTGGGGCCGCTTCGACCTCACGGCCACACCGCGCCGCGTCACAAGGGCCGCCACCGCCATACGACTGCACGACGTGCCCTACGGCGCATTCAGCCCTGACGACCAGGCCGACTACCTGCGAACCCAGATCATCTGCGACGTGGTGAAGGCCGCCGATGCCCTGGACAGATACCGCCTGCCGAAGACCAGGTGCTGGCCGAACGCCCAGCACGTCAAAGAGCCCGCCTTCGACACGTTCCGCAGCCTCGCTTTCGACCTCGTGAGCATCTCCGAGAAGGCCCACCTTGCCGGTGCCCACAGCCCGGCGGCCGTCCTGTACGCGCTTGCGGAGAAGGAGCTGGCGTGACCATGGACTTCCTCGACGCCTACCACCTCTGGGCCGACGCCCACGCCTTCTACGACACCACCCTCATCCCCAGCCCTGCCGACACAAACGACCCGCTGGCCCGACAGTCGGCAACCTGGGACGAGCGGCTCGCCGCCACACCAAACGGGCGCCTGCTGCGCCAGAACTCCCTCTTCGAGGCCCTCAACGGCAACAGCAGACTGCACCTTCTCCACGTCACCCACGCCCTTGAACAGATCAACGAGCAAGGAGTGCTCTACCCGTCCGGCGGCTGCCTCGTCGGCAGCATCTACTGCGCCCCGCTCACGGCTACGGACCGGGGCCTGCGGATGCACAACCTGGCCGCGTACGTCCTGACCAAGGAGGCGCCGGCCTTCCTGGCCAAGCTCGGCGTCACCGACCGCGTACCCACCCCACTGATCTTCGAGATCAACACCCCACCGCAGGCGTACCAAGGGCTGGCGGGAGTGGACTACCTGCGCCTCGGCCTCATCCACCTGCGGATCTACTGCCACCTCGAATACCTGCTGAGCAAAAGCGAGCGCCACCGCTTACGCGAGACCGTCGTGGCCCGGGTGAAGAACTCTGCTGCGTTCCTCGCCACCGCAGCAGCCGTGGCCTACCGAGGCACACACATCGCCGCCAGGCCCTTCCTCGGCCTACTCGACGAGACCATCCCCCGCTTACCGATCCTCGGCTACCTGTACTTCGAGGCGCTGGCGGAGTACCTGATGCTCCACTCGACCTCGCAGCACACTCGACGCCTGGCCGACATCGGAGAGCTGAACAACTGGCTGTACAAGGAGATGCTCTTCGCCTCCTACCCGAACATGGCCGGCAAGTTCGACCTCGCGAAGTTCCGCCCCAGGCCCGGCCAGCTGGCCGACCTCATCCACCAGGTCGACCCGACCATCGAGATCAACCACGCGGCCGACTACCTGGTCGAACGAATCAGCCACCTCATCGCAGCCCGGCTCTTCGCCCCTGGGGAGGCCCCGGAAGCCTGGCATCACAAACGCTGGGAATTCGACGCCCTCTCCACCCAGCTCGGCCCCCTGCTGGGCCACCTCATCCACCGGGAACTGCGCACATTCGGTCGCTACCCCGACTTCTACTTCTACTTCGACCAGTACAAGGCCCTGCAAGCCTGGAACTACTGGAACCACATGGACATCGTCGCCCCGTTCAACGGCACGATGCCCAAGGGCGAGATCGGGATCAACCCCGCCTACCCCAACCTCGACTACCGCATCTGGCGCGCCGAACAGGACGACGCCGGCCACCTCCACCCGGCCGAGCAGCTCTCCTTGACCATCGCCCCGCGGCTGGTGGACATCAAGTACACCCTCATGCGCAACAACCAGTGGACCGCCCCGGCGCCCAGCGCCGCGTAACCACTGCAGCCTTCACCAGCAGCTGCTCTGCTACCTCTTCTTCCCAGGAGCCCCGCCATGAGTTACTTCGGCTTGCCCTCCGTCGACCTCCTCGGCGAGCAGATCGACGCCCTACTGAGCGACCCCTCCACCACCCACGGCCTGGCCCGAGCACTCCGCCACACAGCCAAGGAGATCGAACTCCACCGCTACCACCACGCCAGCCAGCGGGCTTGGCCCGACGGCCGCATCAACCGGAAGCCCTCCAAGGTCCAGATCGGCGGCGGAACCCACCGCATCGAGGGCTTCTTCAACATCGACGCCGTCCCGCCGGCGGACCTGCTCTGGGATGTCCGCGAAGGCATCCCCCTGAACGACGACACCGTCGAGCTGATCTTCTCCGAGCACTTCCTGGAGCACATCGACTACCCCCGCTCCGCCAAGAACTACGTCCGCGAGGCCCACCACGCACTCACACCGGGCGGCAAGATCATCACCGGCGTCCCCGACGCCGCCTTCGCCCTCAGCCAGTACCCCGGGCCACTGAACCCCGCCGACGAGATGCTCGAACGCTGGTACGCCAAGCGCAACTGCCGCAACGACATCAACACCCGGCTCGACCTCGTCAACCTCGTCTTCCGCGACCAGGACGACGATCCCAAGTACACCCCGCACCTCTGGGCCTACGACTACGAGAAGCTCGTCCAGCTCTTCACCGAGGCCGGCTTCACCACCGTGGAGCCGTGGACCTTCGACCCCACGATCGCCAACCCGAAGCGCCGTTGGGGAAGCGTGTACGTCATCGCCACGAAGTAGCGACGACGTAGCCCACAGACCACCCGGATAGCGACCTCCCCGGCCGCACTCCCCCCTGAGGGCTGTCATACCGACAACGGTCGGCATGCGGCGCCCACCCACGCACAGCCGTCCCTGCTGAGGGAGGCATCCCCGTGAATCACGTCGGCCTGCCGCTCAGCGATCTCCCCTCGCCTCAAGCCCCGGTCTGAAGTCCGTCGAAGGGTCTCCGGCATGCGCCTTCACAGCCAAAGTTTCCTTCTGGTCCGCGATCCGACCTCGGTGCCGATCAGCCGTCGCCGTCTCCAGGGTCTGGTGAAAGAGTGGGGGCTCCGCCTCGACGAGTCCTCCGATACCGCACTGACCGTCATCACCTCGGAACTGGTCACCAACGCGGTGCGGCACGGCACCAGCACGGTGCTCACCATCACGGTGTCCGCCAACCTCAGCCGACGGCGAATCCTCGTCGAGGTCTACGATGGTTCGCTCGTCCTCCCTGTTCCGCACTGGGCGGATTCGGAGGACGAGTCCGGGCGCGGTATGGCACTCATCGACCGCCTGTCCCTCTGCCACGGGGCCGAGCACACCACCTGCGGCAAATGCGTCTGGGCCGAGATCGCCATGCCCCCACAGCGAGTCATCCGTCAACGGCTCATTCTCCGCCCCCGACGGGCCGCCAGAGCTATCGCCCGCCGTTTGGGCCCAGCCCGCAAGCCCCTGACGACCGTACGCGCAGGAAGCCGTGCTGGTCACGGGCGCCATTCGTCGGCTGTTACGCGCATATCCTCAGCCCTGCGGCCTGATCGCGAGCACCCGGCGCAGATCCGTGACACCCGGGAGGCCCTCCGTGGCAGCTGAAGCTGGGGGCCTCTGGGCGGTGGGTAGATGGACTGGGCGTCGCGCCCGCGACGCGGATAGCACCCTATGGCCAAGGGCACGGGACGCGACGCAATCGTGCGTAACCACCTGGCACGATCTCGCAGGCCCCCGGCGGAAGAGCACCACATGGCGATCATGGTTGCTTCCTGACTATGACAAGCAGCTGCCACACCGGCGATGGGCGACGAGAGTCGTATCCCCCTCCGTGGCGTGCACAGGGCGCGTTGGACCTATGTCCTCCCACAGCCCCTTCGCGGGCTGTGGGATCCATCCCCACCCTGCGTCTCGATGGCTCTGCTCCGGATGGTGGTTGCACGCGTCCGGAAGGTGAGCCACCCCGTGTGGAGAGATCAGAACCGAGCCCAACACGACGGCCGCGCCATGGCTGGTGACCAGCGAGTCAGCCGCGCGTGACCGTCCGCATGCGGACGAGGTCCGAGGAAGCCGGGCCTCAGATACGCGGCTGTGACAGAGCCGGCCCCTCGACCGGGCATCCGGCACTTCTCCGCCGCGATGAGCGCGACACCGTTCTCCCCGGAGGTAGCAGCCATGGCATCACTGACCGAGCGGAAGGCGTACCGCGAGAAGATCATGCAGGCTCTGTACGAGGCCACTGAAGGCAACCGCCTCCTGGGTGTCACCGGAGCCAAGCTGGCCCAAGATCTCGCGATCCCGGCAGAGGATCTGGCTGCCGCCTGCACGTATCTGGTGGGCGAGGACCTGATCACGGTCGACTGGACCGCGGGCAATACGCCGGCCATGGTCACGCTGACGCACCAAGGCATCCGGTGTATGGAGGCCGAAGAAGAAGAGCGCAGTTGACGCCCTGCTCAGGCGGCGTCCGAACCGGGAGCACGTGCCCCTATCGGCGGAGGCCCGGAGGAACAACCCATCCAGCCGTTAGTGCTTTTCCTCCGCGAGGGGAACCGGTGAAGCATGGCTGGCACCTTCACCACACGCACCCTCGACATTGCAACCGGCGCCACGGAGACCATGCACGACCTGACGAACGCATGCTCCGCGTTCCTCCGGGAGGTCGCTCACGGGCGAAACGGACTGCTGAACGTCTTCACCCCCGACGCGACGTCCGGCCTGGCCATCATCGAGACCGGCGCGGGCAGTGACGATGACCTGCTGGCGGCGCTTCGCGACATTCTTCCCGCGGACGGCCGTTGGCGGGACCGCCACGGCGGTCCCGGCCACGGCAGCGGCCACGTACTCCCGGCTCTGGTCCCGCCACACGCCACGTTGCCCGTAGTCGACGGTGAGCTGGAGCTGGGGACCTCGCAGTCCGTCGTACTGGTGAACACCGACCGGGACAGCCCCGAACGCCAAGTCCGGCTGTCCTTCCTCGGATGACGGCCCACGCCGTCCCGCGGCTGACAGCCCCCTTTTGGCAGCCGATGTCACACGCCGGCTGCCCGCACGGGAGGCTCTGCCCCTTCGCGGTTCTCGGGCCGACTGCTCCAAGGTCTTCTCTGTCGTGCACCCACGTCGCTCCGCATCGGTCCAGCGGGCCTTACCGGGAGTAAGCTGAAATTACCGAGGGCACTCCGCACACCAGCTCCCATGCTCGTGTCGTTTTCGGCGATTCACGACACCGGGCTGGTCACGGTTGGCCCGGGGCAGGGTCCAACGTCATGACCACGACCATTGCGTATACGCCGGCGGTCGAAGACCGGACCGCTTCGCTGCCCCTGCGACTCGTGCTGGCGCCGGCCGGCAGTGCTCCGGCTCTGCTCGACGGTGCGTGGTGGCCCCGCTCCCGTGACCTCGCGGCGGAACTGCCCGCACTGACGGCCGTCCTCGACCCACTGTGGGGGCGAATCACCCATGCCACGGTGAACCCCACGTTCTGGCCGGTCATCCCACGGAAGGTGCCCGTCGACGGGCATGTGGTGGGTGTCGGCTGGTTCAAGGCCGAGCAAGATCCCCACAAGTTGCTGCTGTTCTCCTACACCGTCGGCCGTTGGGACCTCCTGGTGATCCCTCCGGAGACCAGCCCCGCCACGGCCGCCCGGCTCATGGCCGAGGCCGCCGATCCGCGGTGCACCCTCACCGCGAGCGCCCTGATGGACGAAGCGGAGCAACGCCGGATCGCGGAGGAGATGGAACTGTCCCTGGTCTCGGTCTGGGACTCCGAAGGCGGCCATGGCGCAAGCCTGCCGACCTCACGTTCGCCCGCCCAAGCAGCCATTGCCCAGGTACCAGATGCCACGAAAGGTGCCTGAGCATCGTGTCAGTCATCGGGAGCGCGACGTCGGTCCCGCAGCCTGCTCCGGAGGAAAGCTCCAGGCCAACCAGCCTGGGGCTTATCTCTTATCCGGACCTTTCCACCGCACGCCACGCCATTGAGCCGGCGGCCCTGAAGGAGAGACTGACACGCCGCCACTGGCTCAATGAGCCCTCTGGCCCGGTTGGCCGGGTCACTCTGTGCGAGTCGATCACGGTGGTTTCCGGAGCCCGCGTGCACAGTCGCATGAGGGGGTCTGCCAGTCCTTGCGCGGCCGGCGGCCGCCGAGCAAGGCGTGAACTTGTGCTCCGGCCCCTCACCGAGCGGGAGGAGCCGAAGGGCCGCAACGGACTCGAACACTCCGACCGTGGAGTGCGGCAGGGCCTCGTTGCCTCCCGCCCGCACTCAGTCATTCACGGACCGGCTCACCTTCCCCTCCCCCTCATCCAGACCCGCGCGCAGTGCTACCGGAGCCAAGCCACCGAAGTCGAACGCCAGGCCGCTCGGTGACCGACCCGTTGGAGACGGCCGGCATGGCGGGTGACGTCGCAACGAGGCTGCTTGGTGAAAGGGCATGGGTATGGCGGCAGGTGAGCGGGAGGCGGACACGGGCGCCGTGGACCGGTCGGAAGGGTTCGGCGAGCGACTGCTGGGGGTGCTGCTGGACCGGGCGCACGAGATGCCGCCGCAGTTGATCGCCCCGCTGGTCGCGGAAGAGGTGGCGAGGGTCGGCGGCCGTCACGTCTCGATCCTCCTCCAGGACTATGCGCAGTTGCTGCTGGTGCCGCTGCCAGGTAGGCGGCTGACCGTCGGCCGGCCCGAGCTGATCGATGACTCGCACGCGGGCACGGCCTTCCTGTGCGGGGCCCCTGTCGAGGTATCGCAGGACGACGGCGTTCGGATGTATCTGCCGTTGCTGGACGGCAGCGACCAGGTGGGTGTGCTGGCTCTCACCATGGACACCGTCGATGACGATGACCGGCGCTTGCTGCGCAGACTCACCGGCCTCGTCGCCGACATGCTGGTCACCAAGCACAGCTACACCGACCAGTTCTTCCTCGCCCGGCGCCGCGAACCGATGAGCGTGGCCGCGGAGATCCAGTGGTCCCTGCTGCCGCCGCTGGCGATGTCCGTCCCGCAGGTCGCGGTGGCGGGAATCCTGGAGCCCGCCTACAACGTGGCAGGCGACAGCTTCGACTACGCCCTCAACGAGGACATCCTGCATGTGGCCATGGTCGATGCGATGGGCCACGGCCTGGATGCCGCCACCATGGCGACCGTCGCCATCGGCGCCTACCGGCACGCCAGACGCGCCGAAGTCGGTCTGTCCGAGATCTACGCGTTCATGGACCGGGCCATCGCCGAGCAATTCGGACCCGACCACTTCGTCACCGCGCAGATGATGCGCCTCAACATCACAACGGGCCATCTGCAGTGGGTCAACGCGGGCCACCCCGCACCGCTGCTGATCCGCAACCGCCAGGTCGTCCGGCAACTGGAGAGCCCGACCACCTTGCCGGTCGGCTTCGGTGGTGAAGAGCCCCAGATCAGCGAGCAGATGCTCCAACGCGGCGACCGGGTGCTGTGCTTCACCGACGGCCTGATCGAGGAGCACGAAGCCGGCGAAGAGCAGTTCGGCGAGGAACAACTCATCCACTGGGTCAACCGCATCGAGCACTCAGGGAAGGGGCCGCGGGCGGTGGTGCGCTCGCTCTCCCACACCCTGAAACAGGAGCGGGGCGGGAGCACCAGCGACGACGCAACCCTCTTCCTGATCGAGTGGCGCGGGGGCGCCGCCGACCACCTCGCCGTCCTGGAGTGAGCCGACAGCCGCACCACCATGCGATGGCTGTACCGGGCCAGCTCTCCCGCCGCGGCGTCTTTGCTGGCCAGACAGGATGCCCCAAAAGCCCACCTGATTCCCAAGCTCAGAGCGCGGGTTCGATTCCCGTCACCCGCTCCATAGTTGAGGCCCAGGTCAGCGACCTGGGCCTTGTTTATTGTCTGGACCTCTCGAAGGCCGCGTGCCCTCCTCGTTCCCCAACTCACGGAAATGGGCCGGCTGGAGGGGATCGGACCACCTGCGGCACATGCGTCTGGGCGGAGATCGCCATGCCCCCGCAGCGAGCCACCGGCCAGCACATCATCCTCCACCCCCGATGGGCCGCCCGAGCTGTCGCACACCGTTCAGGTCACCGGCACGTCCTGGTCGGCAGGCCGCAAAGCACCGACACAGCCACGGGGAGGTGGCTACACGTGGAAGGGGACCGTGGTGATGACGATCTTCGGCAGTGGGCGCAGGGCGTGCCGCAGCCGTGGGGCGATCCTGCTGTGCAGCAGGCGGTAACGCCGGCGCATGGTGACGATCTCCGGCACGATGACCGTCACGGTGAGGTCCGGGCGCTTCGCGTGCAGGGCTTCGATGTAGTGGACGAGTGGTGCGACGATCGCGCGATAGGGGGAGACCACGACTTCCAGCGGGAGGTGGTCGCCCCACAGGGTCCAGTACTGGCGGAAGCGTTCGGCCTCGTCCTCTTCGGGGCTGACGTGGAGGGCGAGTACGGGCTGGTGGAGCGAGGCGGCGTAGGCCAGTGCGCGCATGCCGGCCAGGTCCATGGCCGCGATGGGGACGACCGACAGGTGGCGGATCTCCTGGGGTGTCTCCTCGTCCTCTTCTTCCGTCCGGGCGTCGGGAAGTGCCGTGGGGGACTGCGGAGTTGTCGCCGCGGACGGTGCCGCGTCGGGACCGGGGCGGGCCGGGAGGGTGGGGGTGGGAAGCTCGATGGCGTGCGGGTGCAGACGAAGAGCCTTGCCCACGGTCTCGTAGTGGTGCCGGATGCGCATCGTCACCACGAGGAACAGTCCGACGGCGAGCACGGCGACCCATGCGCCCTCGGTGAACTTGGTGAGGCCGGCGGTGAGGAAGACGACGGCCGACAGCAGGGCGCCGGTGGCGTTGAAGAACAGGCTCTTGCGCCAGTGGCGGTCACGCAGGCGCCACCAGTGGACCACCATTCCGGCCTGGGACAGGGTGAAGGCCAGGAAGACGCCGACCGCGTACAGCGGGATCAGGGACGCGGTCGTGCCGTTGAAGGCCACGTAGACCAGCGTCGCCGCGATCGTCAGCAGAATGATCCCGTTGCTGAAGGCGAGGCGGTCGCCCAGGCGCAGAAAGAGCTGTGGGGCGTGTCGGTCGCGGGCGAGCAGGAACAGCACGCGGGGGAAGTCGTTGTAGGCGGTGTTCGCCGCGAGCAGCAGCACCGCGGCCGTGGCGGCCTGTGTGAGGACGTACAGCGGTCCGGAGCCGAAGCTGTGGTGGGCGAGTTGGGAGAGGACCGTCTCCTGGGTGCCGGGCACGACGCCGTCGAGTCGGACCATGGCGATCGTGCCGGCGAACAGCGCGATGAGCAGGCCGATCATCCAGGTCAGCGTGGTACGGGCGTTGCGCCACTCCACGGGCTTGAATGCCGGCACCGCGTTGGAGATCGCCTCGATACCGGTCATCGCCGTGGCCCCGGAGGCGAAGGCGCGCGTCACCAGCAGTACACCGACACTCTCCGTGGCGTTCAGGTGCGGAGCCGCAGTGGGGTGGAAACCGCGGCCGGCGGCGTCGACGAGGCCCACGGTGACGAGCGCGAACACCGCGATGATGAAGGCGTAGGTCGGCGCGGCGAACAGTGCGCCGGCCTGCCGGATGCCTCGCAGGTTCCCGGCGAGCAGCAGGGCGATCACACCGACGCCGATCGGGACCGCGTCGGTGGCGAGTGAGGGAACCGCCGAGGTGATCGCCGCCACTCCGGAGGCGATCGACACGGCGACCGTGAGGATGTAATCGGTCATCAGGCCGGCGGCGGCGATCAGTCCGGGAACGCGGCCCAGATTGCCGCTGGCGACGATGTACGAGCCGCCGCCGTACGGATACGCGCGGATCGTCTGGCGGTACGACACCCCCACCGCCAGCATCAGGAAGGAGATCGTGGCGGCGATCGGCACGGAGCAGGCCAGTCCCGCCGCGCCGCCGAGCACGAGGACGGCGAGCATGGCCTCGGGCCCGTAGGCAACCGAGGAGAGCGCGTCGGCGGACAGGACGGGCAACGCCACCAGCTTGCGCATCCGCTCCTGCGCGATCGCCGTGCTTTTCAGGGCGGCCCCCAGGACGACGCGTCGCACGTGGTAGCCGAAGCGGCCCAGTCGGCCGGGCGGCAGCTCTCCCGCGGCCTCGCCGGGGGCGGGCGGCCGCCCGCCGAGAGGCGAGACGCTGACCAGACGACCCCACCCGACAGGCTGGATCTCCGCGGGGGACGGAAAACGGCCCAGATCGGAATCCACGGGCAGCGCCCGGTGCCACGCCTCGGGAGCCGACACCCGCCCCCATTCACGCCCCACCCGACGCAGCAGCCCCAGCTGCTCCTCGTCGAGCCCCGGCAAGACGGCCGAAGGGCTCAGCGCACCGGAGTCCCGGCCCTCTCCACCGCCATCACTCTGCACATGCGACACGTGACGTAGTGTCACCTATTGGTGCCCGTCGGAACCGCACCTTCGAGGCGACCTGCGTCCCTGTCGTCAAAGGAGCGTCGAAGCCTCGACGGCTACCTCACCGCTCGCCGGGTTCACGGCCCGTCCGAGGCTCTTCCGCGGGAACCGGGTATGGCCGATGGGTGCCGGTGTCGATGAGGATCTGCTCGGCCTGGGTGAGGTTGCCGGCCTGGACGGCCCTGGCCATGGCGGAGCGGGCGGCTTCAGGTGTCGCGTGCGGCGGGACCACGAGCAGGGAGAAGTAGTCCTGGTCGCCTCGGGTGATGAGGACGGTGTCGTCGCCGACCGGGAAGGAGTCGATGTGCACGACCCGGTCGTCGATGATCAGGCGGGTCGGTAGTTCTTCCCAGGCGCCGGCGTCGAGGCCGACGCGCAGGACGGGTCCGAGGTGCTCGGTCAGCGCGGCGATCAGGCTGGGGAGCTCGGCGCCGATGTCGCGGGAACGCGGCCACCACGCGCCGTCGAGAACCTGCTCGCGGGTTTGCGTGGTCGCCAGCCTCAACAGGGCCGTCCCGGACCTGACGGCGTGGTGCACCGCGTCCGGCAGAAGCTGCGGGACGCCGGGAGTGTCGGAGTCGGCCATGTGCATTCGCCCGCCTTCCAGCGCGGTGCGTCCGCCCGGCGAGGCGACCTCCTCACTTCACCGTACTCCGCGTGCCGGGGCACGGGCGCACCCCGCGGTGACGGCGCCGGATCCGCGTTCGCCGGGAAAGTTCCTGCTCACGTACACCGTCACGGACGGCCTTGGCCGGAGTAGGGTGAAGAGACCGGGAGTATTTTGCACACCGGCTCCCACGCCGGTGTCGTTTCCGGCGAGCAACAACACCGGGACGTTCGACGACGAGCCCCGGGGACAGGTCCGCGCCATGACCGCGACCATCGACCGCGTCATCATCAGCGAGCGCGCACCTTCGCCACCGGTCCGCCTCTCCTTCACTCCGGCAGGATCGCCTCCGGGTCTTCTGGACGGTGCCTGGTGGCCTCGCTCTCGCGACCTCTTCCGTGAACTTCCCGCTCTGATAGCGATGTTGGACGCGCGCTGGGGCCGGATCACTCATGTCACGGTGAACCCGACCTACTGGCCCGTGGTGCCGCGCAAGGTGCCGGTGGCCGGGCACACGGTGCACGTGGGCTGGTTCGCGGAAGAGCAGGATCCGAACAAGCTGATCCTCCTCTCCTACACCGCGGGCCGCTGGGACCTGCTGGTGATCCCGCCGGAGACCCATCCGGCCGCCGCCGCCCGGCTGATGTCCGCCGCAGCCACCTCCGGCGGCCTGCTGACCGCCAGCGCCCTCATGACGAGCGAGCACACCACCCATGACGCACAGGAGGAGCTGTGGCGGGAAGAAGACTGGGAGACCGACGGCGGAGCCGTCTCGGCAAACGGGGGCCGCGGATGACACCGACCTGTTTCTGACTGGGGGCGGTGGGTGTGACGCGACGGCATCACACCCACCGACACGTCCTCCTGTCGCCCTCAATGAGCGAGGTCCCCATGAGCGAGGTCAGCATGAAGTCGCCAGAACACCCTTCAGCGGGGCGCGCCGACGTACGCATCGTCGCCGCGTCCCCCGAAGCCGCCCGTCAGGTCGCAGACGCCCTCCGTCGTCGCTTCGCCGCCACCGAACAGCGCAGCTACCCCGTCGACGACTCAGGCGGAACCCGCCTCCACCTCACCGTCGACACCACCCACAGGCCAGAGCCGGCGCAGCCCTGGCTGGTATCCAGTCGATCCTCCGGGGACGCCCGCACACAGACAGACGAAATCTGAAGCGAGGGCCCGCAAGGGCGGTGGGGCAGGCTTACCACCGCGCCTGGCCCACAGGCGCCGAGTCGGTGCCCGGCACGAGTGAGCGGCAATCATGGCAACACTGCACGAGCGGAAGCACTACCGCGAGACGATCATGAAGGCTCTGTACGAGACCACGGAAGGCAATCGATTCCTCGGCGTCACCGGGGCGAAGCTGCGCGACGATCTTCAGATCCCCGAGCAGGACCTGGCCGCCGCCTGCGCATACCTGGTGGGCGAAGGGCTGGTCACCGTCGACTGGGCACAGGGAAACACCCCCGTGATGGTCACGCTGACGCACCAGGGAATCCGGCTCCTGGAAGCCGAAGAGGAGGAACGGGGCTGACGCGACACGAAGGCCGCTTCCGGGAGCCGAGCCACCCCATTGCCACGTAATCGCCCTTATGCCGTAAAAGTGCCTCACGCATAGCATGAAAGGTGGGTCTGCGCACTCTCACGTGCAACGATATGAAAGTGCGGCCCCGGCGGGTGTACGCCGGGGCCGTTGGCAACACGGATCGAGTGGCCGCCGCTACCAAAGGTGCGATGCCTATTCGCGGGCAACCGCCTCAAACGGCTGGTCAGCCGTCCGCCATGCGTGAGCGATGCGTGAGCGGACGACGTGGCACAGACTGGCTGGCGGTGGACCCGACGCCAGCCAGATGTCCTCCGGCCTGGCATGAGTGGACTGTGGCCGACTGCGTAGGACCGTCGGTCACGTGTCCGTCGGGACTTTTAATCCAGTAGCCGGCCGCATTCGCGCGTGCACACCTCATTGCCGGCACCGACCCACTGCGCCTCTCCGCACCCGAGCCAAGCCCGCACAAGCCACCTCCGCCCCCACACCATCGGCAGCCAGCCCCATCCCAGCCCTTTAGCGCGGTACACCAGGGTCAACAGCGGTCGAAACTGACCGCCTCCAGCAAGGCCCGGCACCCAAATAGTCGCAGTTCAGAGCGCCGTTGCCCCCTAAGATCCCGTTGATTCCCAAGCTCAGAGCGCGGGTTCGATTCCCGTCACCCGCTCCATAGCGAAGGCCCAGGTCGGAGACCTGGGCCTTGTTTGTTGCCTGGACCTGTCGCGAGGCGGCGTGTCCTCCGCGTGCCCCAACTCGCCTGAACGGCCCGCCCAATGGGTCGTCGACGCGTGAACAGCGCCCCACCCAGACCGAGTTATCTCGCATCGCGAGACGCGCTTTTCGTGGCCTGTGTCACCCACTCCCTATGGGTGTGCACATTCGCAGACACGAAGCGGAGCTGATGGTCGCGCCATCCGCCTCCCGCGTGCTTCCGCCCCCAGGGGTGCCTTCGAGGAAGGCCGCCACCGGGCCCAGATCACTTATCCGGGCCCGGTGTTGTCCCAACCGCCGGGGTGCCGTGCGACACCCGTGCCCTGGCGCGCACCCCCGCTCCGGGCGCTGGCGGTACAGGACTCGGCGAGTTGTTCCTGGTAGAGGCTCTGGGGCCGGACTGGCGTTCCCGGACTGGCTACGACGCCGGTCGCCGGGGTGGGGTGCCCCGAGCAGTGCCTTCATCACGGCCGGGCACAGCGGTTCCGCGTGCGTGACTGAGCCTCGGCTGCCGACCAGGCAGCCTCGCCAAGTCGGCCCACTCATCACCGGTCCTCAATAGAGTGCGGCCACGAGGGTGTTCAGGGTCGGTCGTCACAAACCGGTCCTGAACACCCTCTCCTTGTGCCCGCAGGCATTCGGACCGACTCGTCCACCACCCGCAGACATCCTGTCTGGCCTGCCGCCGCCCCAGGCAACTCGCGCCGTGGGCACGGCCAGGACGACATGCGTGAGCCAGGTCACTTGCCGGGAGTGCATAGCGGGGCAGGGGCCAGTGCCTTTATTGAGGGTGTAGGGGCGTGTTGAGGTGAGGGGGGACGCTGATGGGGCAGTTGCGGGCCGACGAGTTCGACCGGTTCGTGGCGGCTCGGTGGTCGGCGTTGCTTCACCTGGCGCGGCTGTTCACCGGTGGAGACCGGCACCGGGCCGAGGACCTGCTGCAGGAAGCGCTCGTCAAACTGTGGTTTGCCTGGCCGAAGGTGGCCGAGCAGGCGCCCGAGGCGTATGTGCGCAGGGTCCTGGCCCGTGCTGCGGCTCGCTCGGCACGGCGTCGCTGGTGGGGCGAGCACCCTGTGGACCAGCTGCCCGACCCGCCCGAGGTGGCAGACGAGACCGCTGCCGTGGACGAACAGACCCGGCTGGAGGCCGTGTTGGCGTTGCTGCCGGCGCGGCAGCGGGCCGCGGTGGTGCTGCGCTACTACCAGGACCTGCCCGAGCGGGATGTCGCGGAGGTGCTGGGCTGTCCGGTGGGTACCGCCCGTTCACTGACGGCACGCGGCGTTGCACGACTGCGTCAGCTTCTGGCTGAGGCAGAGCCGGTGGAGTGAAGAGGGAGCCATGGATCACTTCGAGCAGGAGCTGGCGCGGATGATGCGCGACAGCCAGGAGGACACGCTCTATGAGGACCGGCACCGAGACCGACTGCACGCCGGCGTGCGCGCACGCCGGCGTGCGCGAGCGGCCTGGGCGGCCACCGGATCCGTGCTGACCGTTGCCGGACTCGGAGTCGGACTGATGGTCATGCCCAACTCCTTCGCCCAGGACGGCCCCACCGGCCCTCAGCACCGCCCCGGCACCCCCGCCGAGTCGGTCCCGATGCCGTCGACGCCCCGCCCCGCGCCCACTGCCACCCAGGCGCCGATGCCGAACTGCACGTCAACCACCCGGCCGGTGCCGATGCCGTATCGCCCCTCGCCCCCCGAGCCTCCGATGCCCACCCGCACATCACCCCCCAGGCCGGTTCCGATGCCGACCTGTGCCTCAACTACCGGTCCGGGGCCGATGCCGTACCGTCGCTCAACCGCCGAGCCGGTTCCGACGCCGACACGAACCTCGACCGCCAGGTAGCGCCCTGGCCGCGTTCAAGCGGTCCCGACAGGTGTGTACGGAAGCCCAGTGTCCGGACACCTGGGCGAGAGGGAGACGGCGACTTCGTCTGCGCGCGCACCGCACCCTGGGCAACCACGTCGGCCACGGGCCCCTGCCTCGGAACCCGCCGTGCGGGCGAGCTCCGCGCCGTACAGCCGCTACGTATTCGTCGATCCTCAAGACCGTCGCCTCCCTGCCCTGAAAGTGGCGGGAGGCGCAGGAGGCACCGTGCTCACCGCGTTCGCCCGAGCGTTCAAGACGCCCGACCTGCGCAAGAAGCTGCTGTTCACGTTGGGCATCGTCGTGCTCTACCGGATCGGAGTGCACATCCCGGTCCCCGGGGTCAACTACGCGAACGTCGAGTTCTGCATGCAGCGGACCCACGCCAGCAGCGGGTTGTTCGGCCTGGTGAACATGTTCAGCGGTGGAGCGCTGCTGCAGATCACGATCTTCGCGCTGGGGATCATGCCGTACATCACGGCGAGCATCATCCTCCAGCTGCTGACCGTCGTGATCCCAAGGCTGGAGGCCCTCAAGAAGGAGGGCCAGTCCGGGCAGGGGAAGATCACCCAGTACACCCGCTACCTGACCGTGGCGCTCGCCGCTCTGGAGGGCACCGCCCTGGTGACCGCCGCCCGCGCCGGTTCGCTCTTCCAGGGCTGCACGCGCCAGATCGTGCCCAACGACTCGGTCTTCACCACCATCACGATGGTGATCACGATGACCGCCGGCACCTGCCTGACCATGTGGCTCGGTGAGCTGGTCACCGCCCGCGGCATCGGCAACGGCATGTCGATCCTGATGTTCATCTCGATCGCCGCCCGCTTCCCGGGCGCGCTGTGGCAGGTCAAGCTCACCGGCAAGCTCGCCGGCGGCTGGATCGAGTTCTTCGCGGTGATCCTGGTGGGCCTGGCGATGGTCGCCCTGGTGGTCTTCGTCGAGCAGGCGCAGCGGCGCGTCCCGGTGCAGTACGCGAAGCGCATGATCGGGCGCCGGTCCTACGGCGGTACGTCCACCTACATCCCGCTCAAGGTCAACCAGGCAGGCGTGATTCCCGTCATCTTCGCGTCGTCGCTGCTCTCCATCCCGACGCTCATCGCACAGTTCAGCGGGTCGAAGGCGGCATGGGCGACCTGGATCGCCACCACCTTCACCAAGGGAGACCACCCCGTTTACCTCGCCGCGTACGTCTTGCTGATCGTGTTCTTCGCCTTCTTCTACGTGGCCATCAGCTTCAACCCCGAAGAAGTCGCCGACAACATGAAGAAGCACGGTGGCTTCGTCCCGGGCATCCGGGCCGGTCGCCCGACGGCCGAGTACCTCAGCTACGTACTCAACCGGATCACGTGGCCCGGCTCGCTGTATCTGGGGCTGATCGCGCTCGTACCGACAATGGAGTTGGTGCTGTTCCACGCGAACCAGAACTTCCCGTTCGGCGGGACGAGCATCCTCATCATCGTGAGTGTGGGCCTGGAGACCGTGAAGCAGATCGAGAGCCAGCTTCAGCAGCGCAACTACGAAGGGTTCCTCCGCTGATGCGCATCGTCCTCGTCGGACCCCCGGGGGCCGGCAGGGGGACCCAGGCCGCGTACCCCGGCAGACAGCTCGACTGCGGCGAAGTCCTCGGCCTGACAGCAGTGGCAGTTGTTCTGTCAGGCCAGGACGACCGGCTCGCCGCTCAGCGCCACACCCGCCTGGCGCAGCTCGTTGATCGCGGCACTGGTCGTGTCGGCGGCGACGCCGGCGGTGTAGTCGAGCAGGACCCGTACCGCGAAGCCCGTTCGTACGCCGTCCAGCGCGGTGGCCTTCACGCAGTGGTCGGTGGCGATGCCGACGACGTCGAGATCGCTGACGTCGCGGGCACGCAGCCAGTCGGTCAGTGACGTGCCGTCCTGGGTCGAGCCCTCGAAGCCGCTCTTCGAGGCGGAGTGCGCCCCCTTGTAGAAGACCTCGTCGACGGACCCGGAGGTGGCGGCGGGCTCGAAGTTCGGATGGAACCCGCTTCCTTCGCTGCCGACGACGCAGTGCACGGGGAAGGAGTTCTCGAAGTCCGGGTGCTCGGCGAAGTGGGCCCCCGGGTCGATGTGGTGGTCGCGGGTCGCGACGATGTAGGCGTAACTCCCGTCGGCGCGTCGCACCAGGTCGGCGATGGCAGCGGCCCTGTCCGCGCCGCCCTTCACCGGAACACTGCCGCCCTCGCAGAAGTCCTTCTGCACATCGACGACGATCAATGCACGGCGCACGGCGCATCCTTTCCCGTGGGTGAACCCCTTGCCGGTATGTTCGCCCCTCCGGCAACGCGCAGACGCAGCACTCGCCAGCCGCTCACCCGACTGGGCGCCGGACGGCAGGTGTTGCTCGCCAACCGGGCACACACTGCGCGGTCGTTCCCATAAGCGGGCAGGACTCACCGGTGCCGTTGAGCCACTGTCTGCGATTGCCGATGGACGGGCAGCCGGACGGCGGCAGAATCCTGTGGATCTTCAAGCCGCAGCCTGAGAGGGGGCAACGGCTACCCGGGGTGCCAGTGCGGCAGGGACGTTCAGTGTTCCACGACGCAGATCTGTCGGAGGGCATCGCTACTGAGTGGGCGGTCGGCCGAGCCGTACAGCTGAATTCCTCGCTTTTCTCGGAAGAATCCTTACGGCTCACTCATACGGGCGTGGTCTGGGAGCGGAGTGTTTTCGGCTCTGCCCGCGTGCCCATGCTCGTCGTCACGAGGGTTGGGGCCGGGTAGCCAAGGAAGCTGTGCTGCGCCGCGCGGCGTGGGAGTGAGGCCGTGGAGGCCCCGCCCCGGGCTGTCGACGGTCATGGCCGGTCCCGGCTCCGATGTCCAGAGCATGAGCCCTGGACAGGGCGAACGCAGGGTAGGGCTATGCACCTGACTCCACACGAACAAGAGCGCCTGATGATCCATGTGGCGGCGGATGTCGCCGAGAAACGTCGCGCCCGGGGGATTCGACTCAACTACCCCGAGGTCATTGCGCTGTTAACCGTCCACGTCCTTGAAGGTGCTCGCGAGGGGAGAACCGTCGCCGAGCTCATGTCCTCCGGGAAGAAGCTGCTGACCCGGGAGGAGGTCATGGAGGGCGTCCCGGAGATGATCAAGAACGTGCAGGTGGAGGCTACGTTCCCCGACGGCACGAAGCTGGTCACCATCCACGATCCCTTCCCCGAAGCGGGCGAGGAGGACAAGCCGCTCGTCTCCCCGGGCAAGGTTGACTACTTCGAGAACGACAAGGAGCCGGCCGACGAGCTTGTGTGCTTCAACGAGGGCCGCGAGGTCACTGCCCTGACCGTGAACAACCCGTGCGACCGCCCCGTCCAGGTCGGTTCCCACTACCACTTCTTCGAAGCCAACCCCGGCCTGGACTTCGTCCGTGACGCCGCCTGGGGCAAGCGCCTCCACGTCCCGGCCGGTAGCTCGGTACGCTTCGAGCCCAATGTGCCCGAGGACGTCGAGCTCGTGCCCATCGAGGGCAAGCGTGTGGTGCACGGCCTGCGCGGCCAGGTCGGCGGCCCCCTCGACAGTGTCCAGGATTCGTCCGATGAGGTCGGGGGTGAGCTCGATGACTGAGTGCTGCTGCCCTGAGCCCCCCAAGCCGTCCGCCCCCCTGACCCGCGCCCAGTACGCGGACCGGTTCGGCCCGACGACCCGCGACCGTATCCGTCTCGCCGACACGGAGCTGCGGATCGAGATCGAGGACGACTGGGCCGGCGGTCCCGGGCGCAGCGGGAACGAGATGGTCTTCGGTGGCGGCAAGGTGATCCGTGAGTCGATGGGGCAGTCCGTCACGCCACGCGACCCACGCAGGCTCGGCGTACCTGACGAGCCCGGTGCCCCCGACGCCGACGATGTCGTCGAGCCTCCCGACACCGTGATCACCGGCGCCGTCATCCTGGACCACTGGGGCATCGTCAAGGCCGATGTGGCCATCCGCGACGGCCAGATCACCGCGCTCGGCAAGGCGTACAACGACGAGACGATGGACCGTCTCCATGACGGGGCCGGACAGCACAACGGCGTCGGCCCGGCACCCACGGATTTCGTCATCGGTCCCGAGACGGAGGTCATCGCGGGCAACGGGAAGATCCTGACCGCCGGCGGGGTCGACACGCACGTCCACTTCATCTGCCCCGAGCAGGTCGGTGAGGCGCTGGCCGCGGGTGTCACCACGCTCATCGGCGGCGGTACCGGCCCGGCGGAAGGCAGTACCGCCACCACCGTCACGCCCGGTTGCTGGCACATCGCCCGCACCTTCGAGGCGCTGGACGCCTTCCCGGTCAACGTCGGGCTGCTCGGCAAGGGCGCCACCATGTCCGAGGACTCCATGCTCAACCAGGTGGACGCGGGCATCATCGGCTTCAAGATCCACGAAGACTGGGGTGCCACCCCGGCCGTCATCAAGAAGTGCCTGGAGGTCTGCGAGCAGACCGGTGTCCAACTCGCGCTGCACGCCGACTCGTTGAACGAAGCGGGCTTCGTCGACGACACGATCGCAGCCATCGACGGCAGCGACGGAAGCGATGGGCGCCCCGTTCGCTCCATCCACGTCTTCCATGTCGAGGGCGCCGGTGGCGGCCACGCTCCCGACATGATCAAGATGGTGAAGGAGCCGAATGTCCTGCCCGCCTCCACCAATCCCACCCGGCCGCTGACCGTCAACACGGTCAAGGAGCACTTCGACATGGTGATGGTCTGCCATCACCTCAACCCGAAGATCGAGGAGGACCTGGCCTTCGCGGACTCCCGGATCCGGCCCTCCACGATGGCCGCCGAGGACATCCTGCACGACCTCGGCGCCATCTCGATCATGTCGTCGGATGCCCAGGCCATGGGCCGCATCGGCGAAATGATCACGCGTACGTGGCAGACCGCGCACGTCATGAAGGTCCGGCGGGGCTTCCTGGAGGAGGACAGGCTGCCGGAGGGGGAACGCCCAACGGGCAAAAAGGGTGCCGACAACAGGCGCGCCCGCCGCTACGTCGCGAAGTACACGATCAACCCGGCGATCGCCCAGGGCATCGATGCGGTGGTCGGGTCCGTAGAGCCCAGGAAACTGGCCGACCTGGTGCTGTGGGAGCCGAAGTTCTTCGGCGTCAAACCGCACCAGGTCATCAAGGGCGGCCAGATCGCCTACGCGCAGGTGGGCGACGCCAACGCCTCCATCCCCACCCCGCAGCCGGTCCTGCCCCGCGCCGTGTGGGGCGCCACCGGTCTGGCTCCGCGCTCCACCTCGTTCAACTTCGTCACCCAACGGGCCATCGACAGCGGGTTGGCCGAACGGCTCAGGCTGACCAAGCAGTTCAAGGCCATCACCAGCACGCGCGGCGTCCGCAAGGCGGACATGAAGGAGAACTGCGCCACCCCCGACGTCGAGGTCGACCCCGACACCTACGAGGTGATCGCCGGAGGCGCGAAGGTGGAGGACGTGACGACATCCGTCGCGGGCCAGGTCGTCGAGCGGAAGTATCCGAGCGAACTCCCCATGGCCCAGAGGTACTTCCTCTTCTGAGCCTTGACGAGCAGGCGATGCAACGGCACAGAGGCCCGCGCCATGGAGCCGGGCGACGGAAGGTGAACTGCGAAAGATGAGTCGTGCCGCACTGCTCGTCCTGGCCGATGGCCGGTTCCCCGCCGGAGGGCACGCGCACTCCGGCGGGGCCGAACCCGCCGTGGCAGCGGGCCGTATCCAGGACCCGCACTCACTGGAGGACTTCTGCCGGGGGCGACTGCACACCGCGGGCCTGGTGGCTGCGGCGCTCGCCGCCGCAGCCGCCGCGGGCCATGACCCACTGCTGCTTGACGAGGCCGCCGACGCCCGCACACCCGTCCAGGCGCTACGGACCACCGCGCGCAAGCTGGGACGGCAGATGATGCGGGCCGCCCGCGCGACCTGGCCATCGGCCGAGCTGGACGCACTGGCCACGGCCCGGCCACAGGGCGCGCACCAGCCGGTGGTACTCGGGCTGGTTGCGCGGTCCGCCGGGCTGACCCCGTTGGATGCCGCGTACGCGGCGGCGTACGAAGCGGTCAGCGGGCCGGCCACGGCCGCGGTCCGGCTGCTGAGCCTGGACCCCTTCCACGCCACCGCCGTCCTCGCCCACCTCGCCCCCGACCTCGACCGGACCGCCACCGCGGCGACTGCGGCCGCCGCGCGCATTCCCGACGAAGGGTTCGACGCGCTTCCCGCCGCCTCCGCGCCGCTGCTCGACATCACCGCTCAGCAGCACGCCACTTGGCCGACACGCCTCTTCGCCTCCTGACCACCAAGAACCCAAAAACCGAGAACGCCACACGCACACCACGCAGAACCGGAGCCCGTATGCACCGCGACCACGACGAGACGTTCCCCGAGCGCCGCACCTACAGCGCCGCCGATCCCGTAGGGCCCGACGGGCGCCGGCGTGCCCTGCGTATCGGCCTGGGCGGGCCGGTCGGCTCGGGCAAGACCGCCACCGTCGCCGCGCTGTGCCGCGTACTGCGCGACGAGCTGTCCATCGCCGTGGTCACCAACGACATCTACACCCGCGAGGACGCCGAATTCCTGCTCCGCGAAGCCGTCCTGCCCGCCGAGCGGATCGCCGCCGTGGAGACCGGTGCCTGCCCGCACACCGCCATCCGCGACGACATCTCCGCCAACCTGGAGGCCGTAGAGGACCTGGAACAGACGGTGGGACCGCTCGACCTGGTGCTGGTGGAGTCCGGGGGCGACAACCTGACCGCGACGTTCTCCAAGGGCCTGGTCGACGCGCAGATCTTCGTCATCGACGTGGCCGGCGGCGACGACATCCCGCGCAAGGGCGGCCCCGGCGTCACCACCGCCGACCTGCTCGTCATCAACAAGACCGACCTCGCCCCCTACGTCGGATCCGACCTCGACGGCATGGCCCGCGACGCCAAGGCCCAACGCGGCGACCTCCCCGTCGCCTTCACCGCCCTCAAGCAGGCCGACGGCATCAAGCCGGTCGCCGACTGGGTCCGCGACCGCCTCACCGACTGGAGCGCGGGCCCCGCATGACCCTCACCGCCCCCACCCACCCGAAGACCGGATCGGCCCCTGACCGGACTGTCATAGGGGTGCGCGCAACCGCCCGCGTCCTGGCCGCCGTCAGGGGCGGCACCACCACCCTGCCCGTCCTCGACGGCGACGGTCCCTTCGAACTACGCCGCCTCCGCTCACACGGGACCCAGGCGCGGGTGTGCATCGTCGGCGCCATGAGCGCCCCCCTCGGCGGCGACCGGCTGCGGATCGAAGCCACCGTCCAACAGGGCGCGGCGCTCCACGTCACCTCCGCCGCAGCGACCCTCGCCCTGCGCGGTCCAACCTCCGAACACGCCACCTACGACGTGCACCTGACCGTAGGAGAACACGCGCAGCTCCACTGGCTCCCCAAACCGCTGATCTGCGCGGCCGGCAGCGACCTGCGCCAAACCTGGACCATCGACCTCGCCCCCTCCGCACGCCTCGTACTACGTGAGGAACAGATCCTCGGCCGCACCGGCGAACCCCCCGGCCATGTGACGACTCGCCTCACTGTCCGACGCGGTGGACGCACCCTGCTCGACCAACAGGCCGCGTACGGACCGGGCGAACCCGGCTGGGACGGCCCAGCAGTCCTCGCCGACAACCGCGCGACCGGACAACTCCTTGTCGTCGACCCGGCCTTCGAGGAAAACGCCCCTCAAGTGCAGCTTCTCGGTGGCGCCCCGCAAGACGGCCAGGCCGTGCTGACACCGCTCGCCGGCCCCGCGACACTCGTCACCGCCGTCGCCCCCGACAGCCTCCTCCTGCGCCGGCTCCTCAACACAGCACACCTACCGCCAACCCTTCACAACGGGTGACGCGCACGGAAACGGGGGAACTGACACCAACGTCAGCCGCCCCCGCAGAGACCCCGCTCGCGGTAAGGATGCAGGCCCGAGTACCGCCTTACGCCCAAAAGGAACGACCGGTCCGTCCTGTGAGGAAGAACCGGCCGCTGTCTGACCTCAGCCCAGTGAAGAGCATCCTTCTCTTTTCCTCTCCGATAACGACGCGGACGAAGGGGCAATACGGCCGAAAGGCACGGTTCATCCGATCAGCGGACGCAGAAGCCCGATCCCGGTTGCCAAGGTTCCCGCACACGCGCCGGCCGCCGTGTCGGGTAACACGGTGAAATTTCATCTGGCCTGCTCAACGGATGCTCATAAGCCGGTTGGGCCGCAGGGATGTTTAACCACCGGTTGTCGTGCCATCCGAGGCGGCCAGGCGTTGGCAGCGTGTAATCCAGCGACTGGGTTACCGGACAACCGTAGGAGGACTATCCGTGAACACTGCCAAGAAGGCTGCCATGGTCCTTATGGCGGCCGGCATCGCGACGGGAGTGTCGACAGGCGCGGCTTTGGCGAGCAGCGGTGCGAAGGGCGCCGCCGTCAAGTCACCCGGCTTCGCCTCGGGCAACCTGCTCCAGATGCCGATCCACATGCCGATCAACATCTGCGGCAACACGGTCAACGTGGTCGGCGTCCTCAACCCCGCCTTCGGGAACACCTGCATCAACTCCGACGTGCACCCGGTCCACCACGAAGAGGAGCACCACCACCGCCACCACCACGAGGACGAGGACGAGGACTGATCGGTTTCGCACCAAGGCCCTGCGGACCATCCGGTCCGCAGGGCCGCACCGTGCCGGACTCAGCCCCGCCGGATCGGATACCCGAGCGCCGACCGTCACCAGGGCTCAGTCCTGCTCGTCCCGCCCGAGGACGTGAACAGCCGGCCGCGGCCGCCCGCACCGCTCCACACCGTTCGGGTGTCCGGCCACAGCTACGAGCCCCGGACGGGCCCGGCACCGCCCACCACGACGCGGGCCCTACCAAAAGCCGGGCGACAGGGTGCGTCACGCCGCCCAGCCTCGCAGGACCAGCCACCGCTCGCGGCGGCAATGCCTACTCTCGCCCTGTCACTGCGAACGCGTACCGAGCAGGCTCTCGGCTACAACGCGAGCCCGGTGAACGGGCACGTCCACCCGGCGGGCCATTCGCGTGCCGGACAGGACGGCCAGCAAGGGTTGCCGGGCTGCGGGCTGTCGGTACGTCAGGCCGAAAGGCCGGCGTCCCGGGCCAACAGCGCTGCCTGGACCCGGTTTTCGCAGCCCAGCTTGGCGAGGATGCGGCTGACGTAGGTCTTCACCGTGGCCTCGCTCATGTGGATGCGCCGCCCGGCATCGGCGTTCGAGAGCCCTTCGCCGAGCAGTGCCAGTACCTCGCGCTCACGCCCGGTCAGTGCCGAGATGCGCCGGCGCGCCTCCTCGCCACGGCTCACGGCGGGTTCGGCCGCGAGCGAGTCGGCCACGTGCCGGGTGGCCGTGGGGGACAGGTACGCCTTGCCGGCGGCCGCCGCCCGTACCGCCGCGATCAGTTCGCCGGGGGCGGTGTCCTTGAGCAGGAAGCCCGCCCCGCCCTGGCGCAGTGCCCGCAGGACGTTGTCGCGTTCCCCGAAGGTCGTGAGGATCAGCACGCGTATACCGGGGGCGGCCCGGCCGAGTTCGGCCAGGGCCGAGAGCCCGTCCAGGAGGGGCATCTGGATGTCGAGGAGGGCGACGTCCACCGTGTGGCGGCGCGCCAGCTCGACCGCGTCGCGTCCGTCGGCCGCCTCCGCCACCACCTCGATGTCGTCGGCGGAGGTGAGGATCATCCTGATGCCCGCCCGGATGAGCGGCTCGTCGTCGGCGACGAGGACGCGGATCACCTGGTCTCCTGTCTCCCGGCGGTCAGCTCTTGACGTGGAACTCCCGCTTGTCGGCCAGTTTGCCGTCCTTGAAGCAGAAACGGTAAACCGTGTCGGCGGCGGGGTCGTCCTCGTCTGCGGTGGACAGGAACAGCAGGCATGTCGAACCGGCCGGTTCGGCCGGCAGCTTGCTCCTGGTGCCGGACGTGAGGAAGGAATTGCCGGAGGGCAGTGTGTGCCGTACCTGCGCCTCGGGCTCGCCCACCTTCACACCGGCGTAGAGCTGCGGGTCGATCGCCCCCTTCTCGGCCTCGCGGACCACCGTGCCGACCCCGAAGAGGCCGGCGACCACGAGCCCCACCAGCATGAGCAGGGCGGTCCCGCCGATGATCAGGCAGCCGTTGCTCCGCTTCTTCGCACTCATGATGCTCTTGAGCTCCTCGCGTGGGTCGAGCTGGTCGATGACCGGTTCACCCTCGCCGAGCGGCCCGTCGCCGTTCTGCCGCCAAAAGTCGTCCACCGCGCCGTCGGAAGTCGTCCGTGCGTTCCCCGGACCGTGCGTGTCGCCCGGACCGTGGCCGTTCCCCGCTCCGTACGGGAAGACGCCCGCGAGCCGGAAGCCGCCGTCCTCCGTCGAGCCGGCGTACAGCATTCCGCCGACCAGCCGGGCCCGCTCCCCCAGACCGGTCAGCCCCTGCCCGCCGCTGACCGCGGCCCGGTGCCCGACGCCGGCCTGCGGTACCGGCCCGTTGCCCACATCCACCACCAGGGAGTCCGGCTCGTAGCGCAGGCTGACCGTGATCGGCGCACCCGGTGCGTGCTTGTACGCGTTGGTCAGCCCCTCCTGGGCGACGCGATACCCGGCGTGGTCGGCGGTCGGCGCGAGCGGACGGGGCTCCCCGGATTCCTCCAGGCGTACCGGCGTACCGGCGGCCGCCGCCGACTCGACGAGGCTCCGGATGCCGGCCACCCCCTTGGCGGCGGGTTCCGCATCCTCCGGGGTGCCGTCGCTGAGGATGCCGACGACCGCCCTCAGTTCGTGCATGGCCGCCACCGACGCCTCGCGCAGCACTCCGACCGCCTCCCGCTGCCGCCCGGTCAGCTCCTGGTCCACCTCAAGGGCGCCGGTGTGCACGGTGATGAGGGCCAGTTGGTGCCCGAGGCTGTCGTGCATGTCCTGCGCGATGCGCTGCCGCTCCCGCATCCGCGCCTGACCGGCGATCATCTGCCGCTCGCGGAGCAACTGGAGGTTGCGCTCCTGAAGCGTCCGCAGCAGGGTGCGCCGCTGGGCCCAGTAACGGCTGGCCAGCCCCGGAACCACCGCGAACACCAGGAAACCCACGGCCGTGAACAGCGCCGTCCCCGGAGCCGCCTCGGACCACGGCCGCAGATCGAGCGCCTCGTAGACGGCGAAGGACGCGCAGAGGGACACCGTCGCCCGCAGCACCCCGCCGACCCTGCGCCCCGCGGACCAGGCCACCACGATCAGCAGCAGGTCGCCGCCGTCGGTTCCGCCGCCCAGGGCACCCGCGACGATCAGCATGGCCTCCGGCAGGGCACGCCGGAGCAGGGACGCCGTCGCGACGGCCCCCGCGACGAGCGCCATCCGCAGCCCGCCGTGCCCGCCCAGCGCCTCCGTACCCAGCGCGAGCAGCGCCAGCACGACAGCCAGCACGCATTCCCCGGCCACCCGCCGCGGGGACCACTGGCCCGGCTCGGCCAGGCGCCGCCACAGGGCACGGACCCACGCCCTGGCATCCGCCCGTTCCACGCTCTTCACCCTCGCACCATAGGCAGCGGCGCCGCCGGCCGGCGACCGACGAAGGTCGCGTGACCGGTCTACGAAAGTGGTCGCGGAAAGTGGTCGCGGAGCCGTGCCCCGCCGGCCGGCCGGCGGGCGGGGCCGGCGGGGCCTGGCCGGTTTCCGGGGGGGCGGCGAGCAGCCGGGGTGCGGTCGGGTGGTGCCCGAAGGCCGGGTCGACGACGAGGAGTTGGCCGACGGCCCCACGCCCGCGCAGGTCGGCCGTGGACGGATCCGCTCGCCGCGCCCGGCCCGGCCGCGGCTAAGGTCGTCCGCGTGAACCGTACGGACAGGTTGTACGCGCTGGTCGAGGAGTTGCGGGCCGCCTCACCCCGGCCGCGCAGTGCCCGGTGGCTCGCCGGGCGCTTCGAGGTGAGCGTGCGCACCATCGAGCGTGACCTCCAGGCGCTCCAGCAGTCCGGTGTGCCGGTCTACGCGGAGCAGGGACGCACCGGCGGCTACGTCCTGGACAGGGAACGCACCCTGCCGCCGCTGAACATCACCCCGGCACAGGCCACCGCACTGGCCGTCGGACTGCACGCCCTCGGCGGAACCCCCTTCGCCGCGGACGCCCGCGACGCCCTGCGCAAGGTGCGGGCCGTGATGCCGGAACGGGAGCGGGCGGCGGCGGACGAGTTCGCCGCGCGGGTGCAGCTCCTGGTGTCGCCGTCGCCGTCACCCGAGGTCTCGCGCGTACTGCGGGACGCCGTGTCCGACCGTCGCGTGCTGCGGCTGGTCTACGCGGACGCACGGGGCGCGACGACCGACCGGCTGGTCGAGCCGTTGGGGTTCCTCGGTGGTGAGCGGTGGTACCTGATCGCCTGGTGCAGGCTGCGGGACGCCGTCCGCGGTTTCCGGCTCGACCGGATCCAGGAGGCGCACCGGCTCGACGAGACCGCACCGCCGCGGCTGGTCGACCTCGCGGAACTGGACACCTTCGGCCACGAGAAGACCGGGCTGAGCGAGGTCGTGAAGTCCGGTTAATCACCGACAGGACGGTGTCGCCGGAGCGCCGGAGAGTGGTGCCCACACCAAGCGGAGGGCCGACCGGCCCCAGTGGAAAGGCATCCGAATGACCACGCACGCCCCGGCGACCGACCTGACCCGCGACCACGCCGTCACCCTGTTCGACCAGTGGACGGCCATCTGGAACGGCGAACTCGCGCTCGCCTCGCGGATTCTCACCCCGGCGTTCCGCATCCGCTTCGGAGGCGCCGCCACCGCCGACGCCGATGCCTTCCGCGGCCCGGACGACATCGCCGCCTACATCGGCGCGTTCCGTGACCGCTTCCCCGCTCCCGGCCTGCGCTACGCCGTCGACGGCGCCCCCGTCGTGGACACCGGGACCGGATGCGCCGTCGCCCGGTGGACCGTCGATGTGCCGGACGCCGAGGGGTCCGTGGTCACCAAGAGCGGCATCGACATGTTCGCGATCGACGGCGGCCGGATCGCCGAGGTGTGGTCGATCACGGGCGCGCGTCGCTTCGCGCCGTGACACCCGCACGGGTCGGCCGGGGCCGTGGTGGAGGCAACTCACCCGCCGGTCCGGCCCGATGGGCCGTCGGTGGATGAACGTCCTTGTGAGCGGCGGGAGTTGCGTCCCCCGACGAGACCGTTGTGGTTCCCGGCGTCGGGGTACGCCTGGATCCGAGGGGGCTCGGCGGGGGCCCGGCGGCCTGCGGCGGGTGCTGCGGGCGCGGTACGGGCGTCGGCCGTGTACCGCATCCGCGGCAGGTGAGGTGTCTGCGGGTGGGCGACGACAGCGGCGGGGGCGGACGGCACGGTGGACAGGGCCGGGGGCCGGAGCGGACGGCGTCCGCCGAAAGGGCCCCGGGCACCGAGAAGTTCCGTAACTTCCGTCGCTAACTTCCGTCGTTCGTCGCGAAAGGACCGCTGCGTGAGCCAGACGTCACACGTCACCGAGAGGCAGCCGGTGGCACGGACCTGCCCGTTCGACCCGCCCGCGGAGTACCGCACGCTGCGGGACGAGGCCCCGGTCGCCGAGGTGACCCTGCCCGACGGCGCGACCGGGTGGCTGGTCAGCCGGTACGCGGACGTACGGTCGGTGCTGTCCGACCCGCGGTTCAGCGCCCGCCGGCGGCAGCTGCGGACCGGCGACCCCGCGGCGGCGGGCACGCCGGCGCCGCCGCCCCCGCCGGGGATGTTCATCCTGATGGACGCGCCGGAGCACACCCGGTTCCGCCGGCTGCTCACCGGGCAGTTCACGGTGCGCCGGATGCGGCAGCTGGCCCCCGCCGTGGAGCGGATGGTGTCCGAGCACCTGGACGCGATGGCCGCCGCCGGGGGCCCGGTCGACCTGGTCCAGGACTTCGCGCTGCCGATCCCGTCCCTGGTGATCTGCGAGCTGCTCGGGGTGCCGTACGCGGACCGGGAGGAGTTCCAGCGGAACTCGGCCACGCTGATCCGGCTGGACGCGGGCCCCGAGGAGGTGCAGCAGGCCCAGGCGGCGATGAACGCGTACTTCCGCCGGCTGGCGGCCGACAAGCGGGCCGAGCCCCGTGACGACATCCTCAGCGGGCTGGTGCAGTCGGGCGAGCTGACGGACGAGGAACTGGCCGGTGTCGGCGGGCTGTTGCTGCTCGCCGGACACGAGACGACCGCCAACATGATCGCGCTGAGCACCATGTGCCTGCTGCGCAACCCCGGGCAGCTGGCCGCCCTGCGCGCCGACCCGTCCCTGATGGACGGCGCCGTCGAGGAGCTGCTGCGCTATCTCAGCGTCGTCCAGTACGGGGTGCGCCGCACCGCGCTGGAGGACGTGGAACTGGACGGCCGGCTGATCAAGGCGGGCAGCATGGTGGTCGCCGTGCTGTCGTCCGGCAACCGCGATGCGGACCAGTTCCCCGACGAGCCCGACCAGTTGGACGTCAGCCGGTCGAGCCGGTCGCACCTCGCCTTCGGGCACGGCATCCACCAGTGCCTGGGGCAGCAGCTGGCGCGGGTGGAGATGAAGGCCGCGCTGTCCGCGCTGTTCGCACGGTTCCCGGACCTGCGGCTGGCGGTGCCGGTGGAGCAGGTGCCGATGCGCGACGACATGCTCGTCTACGGCGTCCACGAGCTGCCGGTGACCTGGTGAGCACTACAGCGGCGCGGCGGCGCGCCACGACTCCGCAACACCCCGCCATCCCGTACGGAGGATCCCTGTGAAGGTCACGATCGACGAGGACAGGTGCGTCGGCGCCGGGCAGTGCGTGCTGGCGGCCGAGGACGTCTTCGACCAGCGCGACGAGGACGGCATCGTCGTCCTGCTCGACCCCGCCCCGTCCGACGCGCGGCTGGTCGAGGTCGAGGAGGCCGCCGCCAGCTGCCCGGCGCTCGCCATCACGGTGGAGAGGTAGCCGGCCGCAACGGCTCCGCCGCAGGTCCGGAACGGGATGCGTACGGTGAGGGAGTGCAGTTGAGCGACCGGACCGGGCGGCCGGGGGCCCGGCCCTGGACGGCGGATCCGGTGGGCGCGGGGCTCTGCTTCGTGCTGTCGAGTCCGGTGGCGGTGATCACCGCGTACTACCACCGGACGCCGGCCGCCTGGTACCTCGGCGGCCTGGCGCTGGCCTGCCTGCCGCTGCTGGTCCGCAGCCGGTGGCCGTTCCAGGTGGTCGCGGCGACCCTGGCCGCCAACATCGCCCAGCTCGCCCTGGTCTCCTTCCCCGGCCCGTCGCCCGCCGCCACCGCGGTCGCGCTCTACACGGTGGCGGTGCGCAGCGAGCGGCGGACGGCGTGGCGCATCGGCGGGGGCGCCGGCGCGCTGCTGCTCGCCGTATCGGTGATCCGGCGGCCGAGCCTGGACAACCTCTGGCAGTACCTGGCGGTGCTCATCGGCATCGGCCTGGCGGCGGCCAGCGGCGACGCCGTGCGCAGCAGCCGCCGGCTGCTCGCCGCCGCGGTGGAACGCGCCGAGCGCGCCGAGCACACGCGGGAGGCGGAGGCCCGCCGCCGGGTCACCGAGGAGCGGCTGCGCATCGCCCGGGAGCTGCACGACGTCGTCGCCCACCACATCACCCTGGTCAACGCCCAGGCGGGCGTGGCCCACCACCTGATGCGGTCCGACCCCGACCACGCCTACCAGGCGCTGGAGCGCATCCGGGACACCAGCCGGACGGCGCTGGACGAACTGCGCACCACCGTGGGGCTGCTGCGGCACGGCGAGTCCCCGGACGCGCCCCGTGAGCCCGCACCCGGCCTCGCCGGCCTCGACGCGCTGCTGGCCTCGTTCCGGCACAGCGGGCTCGACGTCACCCTGGAGCGCACCGGCCACCCCGCCGAGCCGGCGTCGATCACCGGCCTGGCGGCCTACCGGATCATCCAGGAAGCACTCACCAACACCCGCAAGCACGCCGGCCCCGTGGCGGCGCGGGTCCGCCTGGACTTCCGCACCGACGTCCTGCGCCTCACCGTCGAGGACGACGGCCGGGCCGGGACCGGTGCGCAGCCCGGCCCCGGCGCCGGGACCGGGCACGGGATGATCGGCATGTACGAGCGCGCCAAGGCCGCCGGCGGCACCCTCAGCGCGGGGCCGCGCCCCGACGGGGGCTTCCGTCTCCACGCCGAACTGCCGCTGCACACCGGCCGAAAGGGCTGATCATGACCATCCGCGTCCTGCTCGCCGACGACCAGGCGCTGCTGCGCGGCACCTTCCGGATGCTCATCGACTCCACCCCCGGCATGGAGGTCGTCGCCGAGGCGGCCACCGGGCGCGAGGCCGTGGCGCTCGCCCGCAGCCGGCGCGCCGACCTCGTGCTGATGGACATCCGGATGCCCGACCTCGACGGGATCACCGCGACCGGGCTGATCACCGCCGACGAGGACCTCGCGGGCGTGAAGGTCCTGGTCCTGACCACCTTCGAGAACGAGGAGTACGTCGCCGAGGCGCTCCGCGCCGGTGCCAGCGGCTTCCTCGGCAAGGGCATCAACCCCGGTGAACTCCTGGACGCCATCCGGCTCGTCGCGGCCGGCGACGCCCTGCTGTCACCGCACGCCACCAAGGCCCTGATCGCCCGCTTCCTCGCCCAGCCGGCCCCGCGCAGCCGTACCGCGCCACCGGGGCTCGCCACGCTCACGCCGCGGGAGGAAGAGGTCGTCACCCTGGTCGCCGCGGGGCTGTCCAACGACGAGATCGCCGAGCTGCTCTTCGTCACGCCGCTCACCGCCAAGACCCATGTCAACCGCGCGATGGCCAAGCTCGGCGCCCGCGACCGGGCGCAACTCGTGGTCCTCGCCTACCGGACCGGGCTGGCCCACCCGGACGACCCGGACCCGCGGGAGCGCCCCTAGGGCCGGTCCAATGGGCCAGGCCCTAGCTGGGGTTGAAGACGACGCTGGCGAAGCGCGTACCGGAGGGGGCCGAGGCGCCCGGGGCGAGACGGGTCGCCGGTCCCTTGCAGCCCTTGCGGGCGTAGATGCGAAGGGGCTGCTTCGTCCCGTTGCGGGCGCCGCGGGCCTCCTGGCGCATGTCGAGACACCGCTTGCCCGGCAGGTTCCGGACGAAGTACTGCTTGCCGCCGGGCCCCACCCAGCCGAACGTTCCGCTGTCGGCGAGCGCCGCGCTTGCGGGGAGGGTCACGGCCAGTGCGAAACCGGTGATACCGAGGGTGATCGGGCGGAACAGACGCATCATGGTCCCTTCGTGAGGAGAGCGAAAAATTGCCACCAGGGCCAACGGCCGAGTCCGGGGAAGGAAACGGGCCGGTGGGCCGATGGATGGAGGGCACCCGCAACCGGGCCCGGAACGGGGAGAGATGAGCGATCCGGAGATCAGGGCCGCCCGGCCCGACGAGCGCGAGACGGTGGAGACCCTGTTCACCGAAGCCTCAACCTGGCTTGCCGTACGGGGAATCGACCAGTGGCAGTACCCACCGCGCCGCGACCTGATCACCGCGGCGCTGCGGCGCGGCGAGCTGTTCCTCGCGCTGCGGCGGCAGCGCCCCGTCGGGATGTTCCAGCTCGACGGGTTCGCCGACCCGGAGTTCTGGGGTGCCGCCGACCGGCCGGACTCGGCGCTGTACATGCACCGGATGACGGTCGGCCGGCAGGCCGTTGGGGAGGGGATCGGGGCCGTGCTGCTGGACTGGGCCGCCGGCCGGGCGGCGGCGGCCGGGAAGGCGTATCTGCGGCTGGACGCCTGGAAGGACAACCCCGGGCTGCACCGCTACTACCGCTCGGTGGGCTTCGTGCCGGTGCGCGTCGTGGACCTGCCGCACCGGCGGTCGGGTGCGCTGTTCCAGCGGGCGGTGTGAGCGGTGAGACCGGGGCCGGGCACCGCGGCGCCCGCGGGGCTCTCGCGCTGCGTGATCAAGGGCACACGTACTGCCCGGTAATGTCGGGCGGTCGCGGACCTAGAGTGAGCCCGGCGGTCGCCGTCGGATGGCGGGTGGGGGCGGCCGGGATGCCGATCCGAGTTGGGAGATGTGGATGCGCTCTCCGAAGGACTTCTTTCGCCCGTTGGCGGTCGGGGCACCGGAGCCGGTGCGGGAGGTGCCGTTCCGTCCGTCGCGGATGATCCATTTCTTTGATCCGGGGAACCCGAAGATGGCGGCCAAGGTGCCGGCCATCGCGCCGACGGTCGATGTGCTGCTCGGCAATCTGGAGGACGCGGTCGCCGCGGACCGCAAGGAGGCGGCGCGGGCGGGGCTGGTCGAGGTCGCCCGGAGCGTCGACTTCGGCGAGACGCAGCTGTGGACGCGGATCAACAGCCTTGACTCGCCGTGGGCGTTGGACGATCTGCTGACGCTGGTCACCGAGATCGGGGACCGGCTCGACGTGATCATGGTGCCGAAGGTGGAGAGCGCCGCGGACATCCACTACGTGGACCGGCTGGTGGCCCAGCTGGAGGCGCGGGCCGGGATCCGGCGGCCGATCCTGGTGCACGCCATTCTGGAGACGCCCGCCGGTGTCGCAAACGTCGAGGAGATCGCCGGGGCCAGCCCCCGGATGCAGGGGATGTCGCTGGGGCCGGCCGATCTGGCGGCCAGCCGGCGGATGAAGACCACCCGGGTCGGCGGCGGGCATCCGGGATACCTGGTGCGCCAGGACCCGGACCGGGAGCGACCGGACGCCCCGCGCGCCGTGTTCCAACAGGACCTCTGGCACTACACGATCGCGCGGATGGTGGACGCCTGCGCGGCGCACGGGATCCTGCCGTATTACGGGCCGTTCGGCGACATCAAGGACACCGTCGGCTGCGAGGACCAGTTCCGCAACGCGTTCCTGCTCGGGTGCGTCGGGGCGTGGAGCCTGCATCCGGTGCAGATCGGGATCGCGAAGAAGGTGTTCTCGCCGGACCCGGACGACGTCGCCTGGGCCCGCCGGGTCATCGCGGCCATGGGCGACGGCACCGGCGCGGTGATGATCGACGGCAAGATGCAGGACGACGCCACGTTCAAGCAGTGCCGGGTGGTGGCGGAGCTGGCGCAGACGCTCGCGGCGCGGGACCCGGAGCTGCGGGCGGCGTATGCCGCAGCGGCGGCGGCAGGGGAGGAGCAGTGACGGACGTGGTGCGGAGCGCGGAGGCGCACGGTGCCGTGCGGGCCCGGCGGTCGGTGCTGTACATGCCGGGGGCCAACGAACGGGCGCTGGAGAAGGCCAGGTCGCTGCCGGCCGACGCGCTGATCCTCGACCTGGAGGACGCGGTCGCGCCGGACGCCAAGGCCGAGGCCCGGCAGCGGGTGGCGGCGGCCGCGGCCTCGGGCGCGTACGGGCACCGGGAGGTGACGATCCGGGTCAACGGGCCCGGTACCGCGTGGCACGCCGACGACCTGCGGGCGGCGGCCGAGGCCGGTCCGGACGCGGTCGTGGTGCCGAAGGTGGAGTCCGCGCAGACCGTACGGGAGGTCGAGCGGGCGCTGGAGGCGGCCGGGGCGCCGGACCGCACCGCGATCTGGGCGATGGTGGAGACGCCGCGGGCGATGCTGGACGCCCGTGCGGTGGCCGGGGCGAGCGAGCGCCTCACGGTGCTGGTGATGGGCACCAACGACCTGGCGAAGGAGCTGCACGCGGAACACGTGCCGGGCCGGGCGCCGCTGCTGACCGGGCTGTCGCTGGCGCTGCTGGCGGCCCGCGAGTCGGGGAAGGCGATCCTGGACGGGGTCTACAACGACGTGCGGGACCTCGTGGGGTTCGAGGCGGAATGCGTCCAGGGGCGGCAGTTCGGCTTCGACGGGAAGACGCTGATCCATCCGTCCCAAGTCGAGCCGTGCAACCGGGTGTTCGCACCGGCCGAGGAGGACATCGCCCGCGCGCGCAAGGTCATCGAGGCGTTCGAGCTCGCCGAGCGGGAGGGGCGGGGCGTGGTCACCGTCGACGGGCGGATGATCGAGAACCTGCATGTGGAGGACGCCCGGCGGGTGCTGGCGCTGGCCGAGGCGGTGGCCGGGAGGTAGCGCGGTACTGCCGGGGGCCGGGGGCGGTCACACCGCGTCCGGTGCCGGGCGGAGGGTCAGGGTGGCCTCCGCGGCCGAGACGGCGCAGGGGCGGAAGCCGGTGCCGATCCGGTCGAGGAGGGCCGCCAGCCACCGGCAGTCGTCCGGCCCGGCGTACCGCAGGCGCATCCGGTGGGCCTGGAAGAGGACGATCCGCAGTGCGTGGAGCCGTCCGGTGTCGGGCTCCAGGGAGGCGAGGTAGAGCGGGCGCAGGTCGTCGCGGTAGCGCTCGAAGCCGGTGATGCCCTCGTAGTCGTCGATGAAGTCGCCGCAGCCGTGGAGGACGAGCTTTCCCCGGTAGACCTCCAGGGGGCGGGGGTGGTGCGCGGAGTGGCCGTGGACGACGTCCACACCGCCGTCGACGAGCGTGTGGGCGAAGGCGATCTGCTCGGGGGAGACCTCGTAGCCCCAGTTGGAGCCCCAGTGGACCGAGGCCACCGCCAGGTCGCCGGGGCGCTTCTCCGGGCCCAGCCGGGCCACCAGCTCGGTCGCGGCGGCGAGCGTCGGGCGGGCCACGAAGTGCACCCCGCCGTGCCGCGCGGTCGCGGCCCAGGTGTGGGGGATGCCGCTGGACGGCATCCCGAAGGAGAGGGTCAGCAGCCGGCGGCCGCCGTCGAGGGGGACGGCGGCCGGGTGCCGCGCCGCCGCCGCGTTCGCCCCCGCGCCCGCGGCGCGCAGGCCCGCGCCCGCCAGGCTCTCCAGGGTCTCCGCCAGCCCGGCGCGGCCGAAGTCCAGCACGTGGTTGTTGGCCAGCACGCAGACGTCCGGGCGGGCCGCGGCCAGGCACGGGAGGTTGGCGGGGTTCATGCGGTAGTGGATCTGCCGGCCGGGGGCGAAGGTGTCGCTCCGGGTGACGCTGGTCTCCAGGTTGATCACGCGGGCGGCGGGCGCGGCCCCGTCGAGGGCCGCCAGCGCGTCGCCCCACGGCCAGGGGAAGGCGACCGGGCGGGGGATCGGGCCGTTCGCCGCCTCGGCCAGCCCGATGTAGGAGCGGGCGTCCGCCACGTACGGCTCGCGCAGCTCGGGATCGCCGGGATGCGGCAGGATCTGGTCGACGCCGCGGCCGAGCATCACATCGCCGCAGAGACTGACTGTGACCAGATCACCGGCCATTTTCCCAGGTTAAGGCGGGTGGCGGGGGTTGTCATGCGGCGGGCCGGGGCGCCGTGGGCGGACCGAAGCGGCGCCGGTACGCGGACGGTGTCAGCCCCGTCTCGCGACGCATCAGGGCGCGCAGATTGGCGGCCGTGCCCAGGCCGCACTTCCGGGCGACGACGTCGAGGCGGGGCTCGCCGCGTTCGATCAACCGGCAGGCGAGGGCGAGCCGTTCGCCGGTCAGCCAGGCCAGCGGGGTGGTGCCCAGCTGGGCACGGAAGCGGCGGTGGAGGGTGGCCGGGCTGACGGTGGCGCGTGCGGCCAGCCCGGAGACGGTGAGCGGGGCGTCCAGGTGTTCCTGCGCCCAGGCCAGGAGGGGGGCCAGCGAGGAGTCGGCCACGCGCGGCACGGGGCGCTCCACGAACTGGCGCTGGCCGCCGTCCCGGTGGCCGGCGAAGACCAGCCGCCGGCTGACCGCGTTGGCGATCTCCGCGCCGTGGTCGCGGCGGACCACGTACAGCCCCAGGTCGAGCGCCGCGGCGCTGCCCGCGGCGGTGAGGATGTCGCCGTCGTCCACGAACAGCACGTCGGTCTCCAGCCGGACGGCGGGGAAGCGGGCCCGGAAGCTGTCCGCCCACCGCCAGTGGGCGGTGGCCCGGCGGCCGTCCAGGACCCCCGCCTCGGCGAGGGTGAACGCGCCGCTGCAGAAGCCGACCAGGCGCGCGCCGCGGTCCCGCGCCCGGCGGACGGCATCGAGCACGGCGGCGCGGCGCGGCACGTCGACGTCCGGCCGGTTCGGGACGATCAGGGTGTCCGCTTCGTCGGCCGCGGCCAGGTCGGCGACGCCGGTGAGGGTGAAGAACCCGTCGCGCATCAATGTCCTCGGCTCGGGTGAGCAGAGCCGGAAGTCGTAGAGGTCCCGGCCGATTTCGGGGCGGGGCAGGCCGAACACCTCGATGGCGCAGCCGAGTTCGAAGGGGTTGGAGTTCTCGTCGACGATGACGACGACGCGGTGCGGGCGGCCGGCGGCCGGTTGCGAGGATCCTTGCGGCATATGCGATTCCTAGCACTCGCGGCGGCCGCGCGCCCGGGACAGGATCGGGCCATGAGTGATCAAGCACGTGACCAGGCAACCGAGCCGCTCGTCCTCAGCGCGGCGCTGGCCTCCTTCGACGCCCTGTGGAGCCCCCGGATCGTCACCCGGGTCAACGACTACGACGTACGGGTCGCCAAGGTGCGGGGCGAGCACCTCTGGCACGCCCACACCGACACGGACGAGTTCTTCCTGGTCGTGGAGGGCGAGCTGTTCATCTCGCTGCGCGAAGCCGCAGGGGAGCGGACGGTCCGACTCCCCCGGGGCTCGGTCTTCACCGTCCCCCGCGGCACCGAGCACAAGCCGCACTCCCCGTCCGGCGCCTCGATCCTGGTCTTCGAGCCCACCGGCACGATGACGGTCGGCGACCGGCACGAGGAGATCCCGGACCACGTGGACGCGACCGCCGGGCACGCGCTCGGGGCGGCGGGCCGCTGAGAGTACGGCCGGGCCGGACCGCCCCCGCACGGGTGCTCCGGCCCGGCCGCGCCCAGCCGCGCCCGGCCGCCGAGGGCGGCCCGCATCCGCAACGCACCGAAGTACGGGGTGCACGGGTCCCGACGGTTCTGGATCACCAGGATGTCGGACGGCCCGTCGGAGGGATCCCCGCGTAAGTCGCAATGGATCAAGGGGGGTTGGCGCCGCCGCCGCTACCCATGAGGGCCGCGCGGACTTCGGGTCGGGCTGCCCCCCGCACCTTCCGGGCCGGGCCGCGCCGTACGGGGCTGTTGGGCCACCCGACTGATTATGGCCCGTGAGGGTTTGGCTCCCTGCGGGTTATCGACGACACGGGCGGACAACGGCAGCACGATACGTCCGGACGGCAGGCTGACGAAGCAAGGAGCGTCGTGAAAAGACTAGTGCAGGCGGGAACGGTCGCCGGGGTGTGCGGTCTGGTGCTGTTCGGCTCCGGAGCCGCGCAGGCGCAGACCCCTCCGAACGGATCGCTGCTGTCCGCGGTGACGGGTACGGACGGATCACTGCTGTCCGCGGTGACGGGCGCCGATCTCGCCACGGTGACCGGAATGATGTCCGGCGTGCTGTGCGACAACCGCCTCGTCGACTTCAACTACCAGTCCCCCAGGGTGAAATCGCCGCATCCGTGCGTCAACGGGCCGGTGCACAGCGGCAACAACAAGAACAGCAACAACTTCCGCAACCGCGGGAACCCGGTGGACGCCGGCAACCCCAAGATCGCCGCCGGCTCCACCAACAGCCTCAACGAGTCCCACGGTAACGAGCGGGCCAGTCACAACGACATCTCCAAGATCGCCAAGCTCGTCAAGGTCATTCGCTGAGGCCGTTCCCCCACCGGGCTCCGGCCCGCGGACAACGGAAAACCGGCCCCGGATCGCTCCGGGGCCGGTTCGGGCAGGCCCTGGGGCCCGGCTGACCGGTCAGCCCGATTTGTTGCTGCTGCCCGCCGAGGGGCCCGTAACGCTGGAACCGCTGTTGTTGGAACCGCTGTTGGACACCGGGCTGGCGGTGCTGCCGGGATTGCCGGTGATGCTGATGTTCTGCGCGTCCCTGACGTTTCCGCTGCCCACGGGGCCGTTGATGCAGACCCTGCTGGTGCGGCCCTCGCACCTGAATCCGGCGTGGAAGCTGGTGTAGCTGTAGCCCTCGGCGTCGTTCTCTCCGTCCCCCCAGGCCATGGCGGGTGACGCCGCGCCGCCGACCAGCAGGAGGCCGAGAACCCCTGCGAGCAGAATGTTGATGCGTGCCGTTCTCTTCACTGTGCGGTCCTGCCCCTCGCGGTTGGTAAACCCGTTGGTAAACCCCGCAGTCTTGCTATCGGGCGACCTCATGCCGGCCAAGCCTGTACAGCGGCCGGTCTCGCGCGTTCACCCTGTCCGACCACCGATTTCACCGTGACGGCCCTCCGGCCGGACCGGCCGGCGGGCCGGGACGCGTTCCGCCCGGTCAGAGACGCAGCCCGAGGCGCCGTCCCGGATAGCCGCGGTCGGCCACGTAGCGGGCGCGGGCGAGGGCCTGCGGGGCGCAGTTGGGCCAGGCGCCCAGGCCCTGGTCCTGGACGATGCGCTCGGCGACGGCGATCTGCTCGGCGCGGCTGGCCAGGTCGGCGCGCCGCGCGAACCGGTCGCCGCCGTAGGCGCGCCAGGTGGACGGGGAGATCTGGAGGCCGCCGTGGTAGCCGTTGCCGGTGTTGGAGTGCCAGTCGCCGCTGCTCTCGCAGGCGGCGACCTTCTCCCAGTCGGTACCGGAGGGGGGCGGTTCGTCCGCCGCGGCGCCGCCGGCGGCGGTCAGCAGGGCGAGCAGGGCGGACGGGAGTGCGACGGCGGTGCGTACGGCGAGAGGCGACGGCATGGCGGTACTTCCTCCTGCGTGCTCCGGCGGCGTCGTGGGGTCCTGCCCGCCGCGACTGAGGGGCAGGCACCAGGTAACCCGTCAATATGCTTTTCGGCAGGATCACGTAGGCCGGACGGAGGCGTTTTCACCCGGGTGGGCCTCCTGTCGGTCGGGATACGGCAATTCAGCCGCGGAGACGGAAGCCGCCCCGCGGATCGGCCCGTTTCCCTTTCCCCGGACCGCCGGGGTGGAAACGGGCGGTGTCCGCGGGAATTTACCTGACGGAATAGGCGAACGCGGGCGTGACACAGTGCGGTTCCGGAGTCGCCACCGCGAACTCGTACGCCGGGGAGAAGGTGAAGTTGCGGACGCTGACCGGGATTTCGCTGCCGCAGGGGCCGGGGACGGCGACCGTGCCGGAGTCGGCGGGGAAACCGGCTTCGATGCGCTCGGGGGCGAGGGAGAGGCCGCGGCCGACAGCCTGGAGGGCGGCGTCCTTGCGCACCCAGAAGCGGGTGATGAGGCGTTCGCGTTCGGCGGCCGGGCGGCCGGCGGCTGCGCGGGACTCCCGCGCGGTGAGGATCTCGTACGGGGTGTGCAGCGCGGAGGTCTCCTGGCGTACGCGGCGCACGGATTCGACGGAGAAGCCCATCTGGCGGGCACCGTCGCCGCAGGCCACGACCAGCAGGCCGCGGGTGCCGTACAGCTCCCAGTGGCCGGCGGCGGTCATCGCGGCGCGGACCCGGGCGGGGAGCCGGGCGAGCAGCCAGCCGCGGGACGCGGCGTCCAGGGTGGCTCTGGTGTGTCCGTTGAGGGACGGACAGCTGTCGGCGGTCAACTCGCTCCCGCACCCGGGGTGCGGGTCGTTCCCTTCGGGGACGTCCCCCACGGGGACCACGAAGACGGGGACTTGATCGGGGCCGAACTGGCCAGGGAGTTCCTGGTCGAGGAGTTCCTGGTCAAGATCGAGAAGAGCGGCGTTCGTTTCCACGTACTTTCCGTCCTCCACAGTTGAGCGGTGGCTCGGCCGCACCGGTGAGTGGCAGCCTTCAATCGGCGGGCGACTCGTGCTCCCCCTATTTCGCCTACATCGATCGGTACAGTCAGCCCTAGGTTTGCATGCCCTCCGGAGCCTTCGAGTCATCCCTCCTGCTGATGTCCGGCTACATACTTCGATGTAGGGAGCAGCGACCCAATTCGGCGGCCAGGCCAAGGGATCGGGCCGTACGCGGAAGTAGTGTCCTGGTGTGTGGTTACGCCATTTCGCAAGTAAGCAACTGCGCCGCGCGCCCATACCGCTCCGTGACCTCAGAATGGCGGTGGGTTTCTTCGCCGGCTGCCTGATTCTGTATGTCCTGGGCGGGCCGCGGGTGATGGGAGGCGAGATCCCCGTATGGCAGGCCGTCCTCCCGGTGCTGGTGCTGTGCGCGGCGACCGCCTTCCGCAGTGTGCTGCCGTTGGCCGCGGTGCTCGTGGGCACCGTGACCGTCAGCCTCGAAGCGGCGGCCAGCGGCGGGCTGGGGCCGGTGCTGATCTACACCGACCTGCTGTACGCGGCGGCGCTGTACGGGGCGCCCTGGCTGTGCCGGGCGCTCCAGTTCGGCACCGTCGCGGCGACCATGGCCGCCACCGTCGTCTTCCTCTTCATCGGCGACCGGTCCGAGGGCGTGACGACCGGGCTGATCGTGGCGCTGCTGCTCATCTCCCCGGTCTGGACCGGGGTGTTGATACGGAACCACAAGGAGCAGGCGGACGCCGAGCGGCAGCGGGCGGCGCAGATCAACCGGCTGGCGGAGCTGGACCGCAAGACCGTGCTCCAGACCGAACGCACCCGGATGGCACGGGAGTTGCACGACCTGGTCGCCAACCACCTCAGCGCCATCGCCATCCACTCCAGCGCGGTGCTGTCCCTCCAGGAGGCCCACGGCGGCCGGAAGGACCGGGGCGGCGGGGCGGACGAGGAGGATCCGGTGCTGCGGGCGCTGGCGGTGATCCGCGAGAACAGCGTGCAGGGGCTGGCCGAGATGCGGCGCATGGTGGTGCTGCTGCGCTCCGACCGGGCGGTGGACGACGACTGGGACCGGCCGCAGCTGAACGCGCTGGGGGCGCTGGTCGAACAGGCCCGGCCCGCCGCCGCCGCGGCGGAGCTGACGCTGCACACCGAGTTCCCCGAGAGCTTCCCCGAGGTGTCGTCGGTGATCGAGGTGACCGCGTACCGCATCGTGCAGGAGGCGCTGACCAACTGCCTCAAGCACGCCGCGGCCGGGCGGGTGCGGATCCGCTGCGAGACCGGCGCCGAGCAGCTGACCATCTCCGTCGAGAGCCCGCTGGCCCGCCCGGACGTGCCCGCCCGGCAGCGGCGCCCCGGGGATCCGGCGACCGCCGGGGCCGGCGCCGGGCTCGCCGGGATGTCCGAGCGGGCCACGCTGGTCGGCGGCGTCTTCGACGCGGGCCCCGACCGGTCGGCCCCCGGCCGCTGGCGGGTCCGCGCGGTGCTCCCGTTGGGTCAGAACTCCTGATGGGCGGGCGGGTGTTGGCCGACGTGCGGGTGCCGGCGGGTGCCGCTGCCCGGCCGCGCCGACCGGGGTCCGCGTCCTTGGGGGGCGCGTCCTGCGGGAGCGCGTCCCGCAGTCCTGTGTGTCCGAGCGCTCTGCGTCCGAGTCCCGGGTGTCCGAGCGCCGGGTGTCCGAGTCCCGAGTTCCTGGACGGTGATCAGAAGTGGAGTATGCGGTGGAGAAACCGGTGGCGGAGCGTGCCCAGGCCCCTGAGGAGAGCCGGCCGGACATTCGGGTGCTGGTCGCCGACGACCAGGCGGCGGTGCGTTCCGGTCTGGTCCTCGTCCTCCAGACCGACCCGGGCATCACGGTCGTCGGCGAGGCCGGCGACGGTGAGGCGGCGGTGCGGATGGCCGGCGAACTGAGGCCCGACGTCGTGCTGATGGATGTGCAGATGCCGCTGCTCAACGGTGTCGCCGCCACCCGCAGGATCGTCGAGCGCGGTCTCGCGGAGGTCCTGGTGCTGACCACCTTCGACCTCAACGAGTACATCTTCGGGGCGCTGCGGGCCGGGGCCGGCGGCTTCATCCTCAAGAACGCGGAACCGGCCGTCCTGGTCGGCGCCGTACGGGAGGTGGCGCACGGGGAGGGCTTCCTGACCCCGGCGATCGCCCGGCGGCTGATCTCCGAGTTCGCCCTCCAGGCGCCGTCGTCGCGGCCCTCGCTGCCGGACGGGGCCGCGCAGACCCTGGACACCCTCACCAAGCGGGAGTTGGAGGTGCTGGCCTGCATCGGGCGGGGGCTGGCCAACAGCGCCATCGCCCAGACCCTGAACCTGGCCGAGGGCACCGTCAAGACGCATACCAGCCGGATCCTGTCGAAGCTGAACCTGCGCAGCCGGGTGCAGGCGGCGATCCTGGCGCAGCAGCACGGGGTCACCCTGCGGGGGTGAGGGCCGGGCGCCGGGGCCGGACTCAGCGGGCCAGCAACCGCCGGGCGATGGCGTCGTTCTGGCGGAAGGCCACGGCGTTGGCCCGCGGGCGCGGGAACTGGGCCGGGCCGGCCACGATCCGGTCGCGGTGCACGGTGCCGTCCGCGGCGACCGGGTGCAGCTCCGCACCGGACAGCCGCGGCGGCCCGCCGTCCTCTCCGGCGGGGTCCGGTGCCAGCTCACCGCGGGCCGCAAGCGCGCGCAGCAGCGGGTCGGCGACCCGGTCCGGACCGGCGGGCGCCAGCCGGGCGTCCAGGAGGACGGCCGCCTCGTGGACGGCGCCGGGGACGGCGGGGCTGAGCGCCCGGAAGCCGGCCGGCCCGGTCTCCACGCGCATGCCGGGGCCCACGAACGTCACCACGCCCGCCTCCGCCAGCGCCAGCAGCTGCCGGGCGCGCAGCGGCGGCGGGCCCGAGCTGAGGTACGTACCGAGGGCGAAGCGGCGCAGCGCGTCGGCGACCGAGGCCTCGTCCAGGTCGCCGGAGCGCCACAGCTCCTCGACGACCTCGCCGGTCCGGCGGAGGCCGTCCACCAGGGCGAGTTCGGGGCCGGCCGCCGGTCCCGTACGGCGGCGCAGGGTCGCGGCCAGGTGGGCGCGCAGCTGCCGCTGGAGGTCGTCGCCGCCGGTGAAGCGGCGGCCGGCCAGCGGGTCGGCCAGCCGGTCGAGGTCGAGGCGGTCGGCGGGGTCGGGGACCGCCGCGCGGGCCAGTTTGGCCAGCCGGCCGGCGTCGGTGAACAGCAGGGCGTACTGGGCGTCGAAGTCCTGCCAGGTCATGCAGGTGCGATCGGGCGCGGCGGCGAACAGGGCGCGGTAGTGGTGCCAGGCCAGTTCGGCCAGCACCAGCGGCCAGACGTCGCGGCCGAAGGACGCGCCGGGGCGGGCCAGCGCGGCGCGGCAGGCGCCGGGCGTGGCGAAGCGGAGGCCGCCGTCGGGCGCCGCGGGCGCGGTGGCCGACGGCTTCGGGGGCAGCGGTACACCGCGGCGGGAGCCCGCGTACAGGCGGGGTTCGCGGCCGGACGGCAGATAGCGCAGCGAGCCGCCGGGCGCCCCGGAGAAGCGGCCGCCGCGGCCCTCCGTCAGCAGGGCCAGGCAGTCGACGAAGACCAGGCCGAGGCCGCGGACGACGACGGGCGCCCCGGCCGGTATGCGGTCCAGCGCGTCCGGGTCGGCGGGGCCGGGGCCGATCCGGGTCAGTCCGGGCGGGGCGGGGGCGGCGAGGGTGTCCACATGGCCCTGGGCGAGGACCACCCGGTCGGCGAGGACGGTCCGGCCGGAGTCGAGGACCACCCGCTGGCGTCCCGGGCGGCCGTACGGGGCGGTGCGCAACAGGTCGACGGCGCGCGCCCGGTGGACGTGCAGCCGTACCGACGCGGGCCGCGCGCCGGTCACCTCGGCGAAGAAGCTGCGCAGATAGCGGCCCTGGTCGCGGCGGGCGGCATAGGCGCCGTCGTGCAGCGGGGCGTCGAGCCACCCGGCGGTGGTGGGGCCGGGGCGCGGTGGTCCGGCGCAGGCGACGCTCTCGTCGGGGTACATGGTGACCTGGTCGGCGGCGGAGTTCATCCACAGCAGGCCCGGCTGGTCGGTGCGCCAGGTGCGGCCGGCGCCCGGCGGGTACGGGTCGACGACGTGCAGGTCCAGCGGGCGGTCGCCGTACAGGGCGGGCACGTTGGCGAGGATGCGCTCCACGATGGAGGCGCCGCGCGGGCCGCAGCCGATGACGCAGAGGGAGAGCGGTGCGCCGGTCTTCCCGCCGTGGTGCGGGTCCTTCCCCATCGCCGTCCTCCCCGTCCTCCCGTCCTGCCCTGCCTCTCGTGAACGCGCCTCCCGGACCCGATCCGGAGCGCGCGCCGGGAACCGCCCGGAAACCGCAGGAGCCCGGTGGCCCGCACCGCAGCGCGGGACCACCGGGCGCCGTGTCAGCAGCCCGTGCTGACGGTGGAGCCGAGAGCCTGGGCCTCACGCTCGGCCGGCACCTCGATGCCCTGAAGGTCCATGATGGTCATTTACGACACCTCCCTTCCGCGATTCGGTGGTGATGTGTACGGTGAGAGGTCCGGTGCTGTGCAGGCACCGGACGGCGTCAGCAACCGGTGCTGACGGTGGAGCCCAGCGCCTGGGCCTCACGCTCGGCGGGCACCTCGATGCCCTGCAGGTCCATGATCGACATATCGGAAACCTCCCTTCGATGTGTCGCAGTGGTGGTTGACCACGGTGGTGACGAGCCGTATCAGGTGCCGATGCGGGGCACCTGACGGCGCGTCAGCAGCCGGTGCTGATGGTCGAGCCCAGCGCCTGAGCCTCACGCTCGGCGGGCACCTCGATGCCCTGCAGGTCCATGATGGTCATTTACGACACCTCCCTTCCGTTGTCCGCAGTGCCCTCCGGCCCGGACGGGACGGCGGGGGTCGCGGCGCCGTGGGCGCCGCGGGCGCGCTCCGGGACGGCCGGGTGAACGGCCGCGGCGGACCGCGAGTCGGTGAGGAACGGGAGCAGCCGGGTGCCCCGTTCGGCGGCGGCGAGGGCCAGCAGTACGCCGGCCCCGCCGGTGGCCACGTCCATGGAGATCCGGGCCCGGCCGTCACAGGGGAAGACCGTCGCGCCGTTCAGCCTCATGGCGTGCTGCTGGAGATTGGCCAGATGGCGGTGGAGCTGCCGCTCGGCGTCCGCCGCGGGCAGCGGGACCCACTCGCGCAGGGCGGCGAGGGTGCCGATCAGTCCGGCGCGTCCGCCCCACAGCCCCGATTCGATGACGAAGTCGGCGGAGCAGGCCCGCAGCAGCCCGGGCAGGGCCGCACGGATCCGGGCGTCGTCGCGGTGGCCGAGGAGTTCGGCCGCCACCAGGGCGATGCCCGCGCTGCCGTTGTCCAGATAGGGCAGGAGCCGGAACCCCTCGTCGACCTGGAGCGTGTCCTGCGGTCCTGACGCACAGCGGTCGAGGTCGCGGTGGACGGCCCAGACCGCCTGGTCCAGCAGGCCGGTGTCGCCGGTGGCCTGATGGGCGCGGAGCAGGAACAGCGCCGGTCCGGACCAGCCGTACATCAGCCCGCCGGCGTGCCGGGAACCGGTCCGCCGCTGGTACTCGACCGGCTCCCGGAGGGCGTCGGCCAGCCGGTCGGTGACCCGGTCGGCCAGTCGCAGGGCCGTCGCGCGTGCCGTGTCGTCCGCCCAACGGTCCGCGAAGTGCAGCAGGTTGAGGCCGGCGCCGGACAGTCCGCGGTAGAGGCTGGGGCAGTGCCGTACGTCGAGTTGCCCGCCGGCCCGGTCCAGCGCGCGGCGCGCCCCTTCCTCGTCGCCCAGCTCCGCGAGGACGTACGCGATGCCGTGCAGCCCGTCGTAGAAGCCGATCCGCTCGGCCGGTACCCGGTCGGCGGCGGCCCGCAGCCAGGCGACGTGGTGCGCGTCGCGTTCCCCGAGCACGGTGTGCCGGGCCCACAGGACGCCGGCGGCGCCGTGCGCGAACCCCGCGCCGCCCTCGGCGAATTGGGCGAAGTCCCCGGGGTGCAGCCGGTCCGTGCGGTGCGGGGTGGCGCTGTCGCGCAGCCCGCGCCCGATGGAGGCGATCAGGTCCGGGGCCGGGAACGGGCCGGGGGCGCTGACCAGGGCGCACGGCGGGGCGCCTTCGGACGGCCCTGCCTGAGCTGCCGGGGCGAGCTGCCCGGCCAGCCGGGCCACCAGGTCCTCCGGGAGGCCGAACCGGCGGGCCGCGATGTCGAGCAGCGCGGGCGCCTTGTCGGGGGACAGGCCGCCGAGCGCGGCGAGCGGCAGGAACAGCCACAGGGCGATGGCGGCGAGTGCGTAGCGGTCGCCGTCCGCACCGGTGGCGTCGGCCCGGTGGAAGCCCGGTGCGCCGAGGCTGCTGGGGGTTGCCCGGTCGATCGCGTCGGCCACCTCGAAGTCCAGGAGGACCGGGATGTCGCCGGGCTGGATGATGAAGTTGCCCGGGTGCAGGTCGCCGATCCGGATGCCGCGTCCGTGGACCGAGGCGACCAGCGCCTCGATCCGGGCGAACAGGGCCAGCGCGCGGTCCCGGTGGGCGGCCACGGCCGCCTCGTCGGGCTCGGGCACGGTCAGCGGGTAGACGCCGGCCAGCCAGGACTGGAAGTCCTTCCCCTCGACGTCCTCCAGGACCAGGAACAGGTGGTCGCGGACCTCGAAGGTGCCGAAGGTGCGGGGGATGCCGGGCAGCCCGGCGAGCGTGGTCAGGATCCGGTGCTCGTGGGCGAGCCGGGCGACCGCGTCCCGGCCGACGCCGTCCGTACCGGAGTACGGACGGCCCTCCTTGAGGACGACGCTGCGCGCTCCCGCCCCGAGGGCGTGCTCCCCGGCCGGCTCGGCGCGGTAGACGCCGCCGCCGTGCGAGAAGTGCAGCGCTCCGGTGATCCGGTAGGGGAAGTCGTCCACGGCCTGGCGGGCGGCCAGCGAGTCCTTGAGGACGTCCGGGAGCGGGACCCAGTCGGGGGTGCGGAAGACGGGGGTGCGGCGGTCCGCCTCCAGGGTGCCGTCGGGGCGCCGCACGGCCGTGACGAGATCGCCGCCGCCCTCGGCGTCTTCCATGTACCGGGTGCGGAAGCCGCCGTAGCGGACGTACAGCGGGCCCTCGCGAAAGCGCAGGTCGGTCAGGACGTACGGTCCGGGACGGCCGCCGACGACGGCGTCCAGCCCTTCGAGGGTGCGGGCCAGGTCCGCCTCGTCCACGGGGTAGACGGTCAGCAGCTTGCCGGCGGAGGAGCGCTGGGCGTACTTGCGGCTCAGCGCGCGCAGGACGTTGGCGCTCTTGAGGTACTTGAAGAGCAGGCCGTGCCGGACGCAGTAGGCGGCGACGTCGGCGAGGGTGCGCTCGGCGTCCTCAGGGGCCGCGCTGACGTGGATCTTCCAGCCCTGGTCGGGGAGTTGGCGGTTCTCGTCCCGGGGCGGGCGGCAGAAGGACCAGGCTTCGTTCTCGTCGTACGTCCAGCCTTCGGGGAGCGGCGGAGCCGGGAAGCGGGTGGCCTCCAGGTCCCAGTTGCCGGGCCAGTCGAAGAAGGTGCGGTCGGCCAGGGCGAAGCTCTCGGCGCCGTCCCTCATGCGGCACCCCGCTCGTTCCCGGCGGACGCGGCCGTGTCGAGGAAGGCCGCGACCGCGCTGCGGCCGGTTTCCGCCAGGTGCCCGGCGAGGATCTCGCGGGCCTGGACCTTGTCGTCCTCGGTCACGAAGTCCTCCAGCCCGACGGCCAGTACGCGGTTCGTCGCGCTGGGCTTGAGCGAGGCGTAGTGCTCGTCGCGGAGGATCCCCCACACGATCGCGTCGTGGTAGGCGCCGTCGAGGTAGCAGTGGTCCCGCAGGATGCCCTCGACCACGAACTGGGTCTTGGTCATCAGCCGGATGATGCTCTTGTTGTAGGCGGCGGTGGTGACCTGGACGCGGTGCGCGTCGAGCTGGTGGAAGAGATAGTCGACGAGGAGGACCACGGCCTCCGCGCCGTAGCCGCGGCGCCAGAGTTCCGGGGTGCCGATGGCGCCGCCGACGGAGTAGCCGCCGATCCGGCCGGTGCGCTGGTAGCTGACGGTGCCGATGCGTTCGCCGTCGTGGGTGCGGATCACCATGTGGCTGACCCGCCCGGAGCGGTTGGCCTGTTCGACGTCGGCGGCGCCCAGCAGTTCCCAGTCGCCGCTCATCACGGCCGCCGGCGAGCCGGGCCGCAGCCAGGAGGCGATCGCCGCCCAGTCGTCGTCGCCGGGCCATTCCAAGGTCACCAGTCGTCCCTGCACGGTGCGTTCCCTCCTCAGCCGGTGTAGCGGGCCAGTACAAGTACGGCGTTGTGTCCGCCGAAGCCGAACGAATTGCTGAGCACCACGTCTCCGTCCCAGTCGCGGGCGCCCTTGGTGACCAGGTCGAGATCCGGTTCCCCGGGGTGGTCGCAGTTGCGGATCGGGGGGATCACCCGGTCCCGCAGCGAGAGCACCGCGGCGGCGGCCTCGGCCGCCCCGGAGGCGCCGAGCATGTGCCCGGTCATGCTCTTGACGGCGGTGACCGGGGTGCGCCGCAGGGTGTCGGGGCCCAGCACCTCGCGCAGCGCGGCGGCCTCGATGCGGTCGTTGAGGACGGTGCCGGTGCCGTGGGCGCTGATCTGCCCGACGTCCTCGGGGTCCTTGCCGGCGTCGGCGAGCGCGGCCCGCATCGCGCGGACGGCTCCGGCGCCGGTGGGGTCGGGGGCGGTGGCGTGGTGGGCGTCGGTGGTCGCGGCGTAGCCGGCCACCTCGGCGAGGATCGGGGCGCCGCGCCGCTCGGCGTGCCCGGCCTCCTCCAGCGTCACCACGGTGGCGCCGACCGCCATCACGAAGCCGTCCCGGTCCCGGTCGAAGGGCCGGCTGGCGCCTTCGGGGTCGTCGTTGCGGCGGGAGAGGGCCCTGGCGTTGGCGGTGCCGGCCAGGTCGACGGCGGTGAGCGAGTCGTCCGTGCCGCCGGCCAGCGCGATGTCGGCGCGGCCGTGCCGGATCAGCTCGGCCGCCTCCCCGATGGCCACCGCGCCGGTGGCGCAGGCCGCGGAGACCGCGTTGCTGGGGCCGGCGATGCCGTACTTGATGGACAGCAGGCTCGCCGGGTGGTCGATCGCGGTGAGCACCGAGTGGTACGGGGAGACCCGGCGCGGGCCCTGCTCCTTGAGGACGTCGTACTGCTGCTGGATCGCGGGGGCGGCACCGTAGCCGGAGCCGATCACCGCGGCGAAGCGGTACGGGTCGATGCCGTCCGGGGGTGTGAGGCCGGCGGCGCGCAGCGCCTGGGCGGCGGCGGCCACCGCGTACTGGGTGAACCGGTCGCTGCGGCGGGCCTCTTGGGGCGTGAGGGAAGCGTCGGCGGCCGGGTCGAAGTCCTTGACGTCACCCGCGATACGCACCGGCAGGCCGGAGGCGTCGAAGCGGGTCACGGCGCCGACGCCGCTGCGGCCGGCCAGGAGGGCGGCCCAGAAGTCCGCGGTGGTGTTGCCCACGGGGGACACCACGCCGCAGCCGGTGACGACGACCCGCCGCCGATCCGCTGCCCGTAACTCCATGAAACCCGCCTCCTACTTTTCTGCCCCTTGTCACGACTGGGGTGCCCTCATGACCAGAAAGATGACAGCCGAGTCAGAGGATTGTCAACGCCTCGCTCGCAGCAGAGTCAGCAGACCGAGCAGGTCAACAGGGGCAAGAACGTCGCTCACCAGCGAAAACGCCACCCTCCGCATGACTAGCAGAGTCATGAAATTTGACTGATGGGGCGCCAGACAAGCGCGGTGCGCCGGCTGCCGCCACCGTCGCGCCCCGTGTCCGCTCCCGTGCGCCGGGCCGCGGGTAGGGGTCCGGCGTACATAGAAAGTGACAGGAGGCGCCGGGGAAAGTGCCTACCTGCGGATGATCCGGACCGGCGGGCCGGGCGGGACGCTGGAGCGGTCAACCAGCTCCGGCACCACCAACGAGGGACGAGGGAACTCATGAAGGGTATTGCCGTAGGCATTTTTCTGGCGATCGTCGGCGTCATCCTGTGGCTCACCACAAAGGAAGTGGAGACGCCGGTCATCTCACTTCACAAGGCCGGACTCGTCCTGGCCATCGTCGGCGGCGCGGAGGCGCTCTTCGCGCTCCTGGGGCTGGGGAAGAAGTCGAATAAATAGCGTCGCATTTACGGCATTTGTGGCACGGCCAACGCTTTTGGCAGTTCCCGCTCCGACGCCCGCCCGGGTGGACCGCACGTCTCCCCGGCGGGCGTCAGTTCCGCTTTTCGAGGAGTTCGGTGAGCCGTTCCCGGGCCCGGTCGGCGTGCCGGTACGCCTGGGCGCGCCGGAACAGCTCGGCGGAATACCGGAAGTAACCGGCCGCCTTTTCCCGGTCCCCGATCCGCTCGTGTGCCGCCGCGATCTCCAGGAGCGCGGCGGCTTTCTCGTGGCTGCGGCCGGTGTCGGGCAGCGCGGCCAGCTCAGTACCCAGCGACCGGACCCGCGCCGGATCGCCGGCGGCCTCCGCGCAGACCGCCTCGGCGGTCATCAGCCAGAGCGGGAAGTCCGGTTCCTGCGCCACGGAGGCGACCACCAGCCCGCGCTCCACGATGCTGCGCGCGGCGCTCCGCTCGCCGCGGCCGAGCAGCAGCAGCGCGTAACGGCCGTTGATCTTCTCCCAGAGCCGGAATCCGGCGGCCGGGGTGACCCGGCGCACGGTGTCGGCCAGCAGCTCCGCCGCCCGGTCCGCCGCGCCGCGGTCCCACAGGTCCAGCGCCCGGTGCAGCTCGATACTGGCGCGCGGCCCGGGCAGCACCCCGTGCGCGGGCGGCCGGCCGCGGTCGGTGGCCGGCGCCCAGTGGGCGCAGCCGCTCCAGTAGGCGCAGCGGGTCAGGACGTCGAGGACCAGCAGCGAGTGGAAGCCGGTGCCGGGGGCCCGGTCGGACTCCAGCGAGCCGGTCAGCGCGTAGCGGAGCCCGTCCTGGACCCGGCCGGCCGACTCCAGCAGGTCGGCGAGCGCGATCAGCGCGCGCAGCCGGGCCTCGGCGTACGGCGCGGCGGCGAGCGCGTCCAGCATCCGCAGCAGGACGGCCGCGCCTTCGTCGGCGCGGCCCAGTGACCCCAGTATTTCGGCAATGGCGAGCTGCGCCTCGGTATATACGTCGTCCTGCCGGCCGGCCGATTCGGTCTCGGCCAGCGCGCGGAATTCCCGGAGCGCACCCTCGGCATCGCCGCCCTCCCATTGGCGGCGGGCCGCGACCAATCGACCGACCAGATCCAGCCTGCGGACCCGGCCGGTGGATTCGGCCGACTCGGCGCCGCCGGATATTTCCGTCACGCCGACCCCGAGGCGTTCGGCCAGGATCTTGAGGGCCCGGCCGCTGGGAATGCGCTTCCCGCGTTCGACAAGGGAGATGTAGCTGGAGGACATGTCGGATCCGGCGAGATCGTGCTGGGTCATTCCCGCGCCGACCCGGAGCTCTTTGATTCGCCTCCCGGTGTCCGCCAGCTCAGGCATTCGACAAATCCTCCGGATTCGAACGGTTTGATGACTGTGGTCGGCGACTGTGGTCGGCTAGACAAATCCCGAGTCACAATGAGCGCAGGCTACTTTACCAAGCAGTCAAGAAGAAGTCGACATCCTTTTTACTTTCTTCACTCGACTTCACACAGGACTTCACCAAGCCATGACGAGATCATTTCGCAGGCCCCGGATCAATGGTGCGCACAACCAATACGGGGAGCGGCGGGGAGCGGCGCGCGGACCTGACGCAACGCCCGCCCGTCCGCCGGAACCGGACGAGGGATAGGCCGAACCGGGTGCCCGCAACCGCCGCCTGCACCTTTCGATGTAGTACCGCACGCCGATGTCCGCACCCCCTGTGACGTGGTCGGATGAGACCGCGCGGGGGCATCGCGGCGCCCGCATCACTACCGCCCGACCAGCGGAGGCCCCTCCCATGACGCAGCCCCAACGCCCCGATCTGCACAAGGAGTCGGCGCCGTCGCCGACCGCGCCCCGGCAGCCCTCGGTGCTCGCCTCGGACGCCGAGCGCGAGGACATGATCGAGCGGCTGCGGGAAGCCACCGTGGAAGGCCGGCTGACGCTGGAGGAACTGGCCGAGCGCTACGAGGCGGCCTATCTGGCCCGTACGCGTGAGGAGTTGGCGTCGGTCGGCGAGGATCTGCCCGCCGCCGCACCGCCGCCCTCGCCGGCTACCGCCGGACAGCGGGTGTTCAAGGCGGTGTTCGGCGATCTGACACTGAGCAGCCCCGCCCTGGAGAACGGCATCGAGGCCACCGCCGTCTTCGGCGATCTGACCCTCGACCTGTGCTCCTCCCCGGCCCCGTCGACCGGCGAACTGACCATCTCGGCCCGCGCGGTGCTCGGCGATGTGCACCTGCTCCTCCCCGAGGGCGTCCGGGTCGAGCTGAACTGCAGCAAGCTCTTCGGCGATTTGCGCGATCTGACCCGGGCGCACTCCGGCCCGGAGTCCGTCACCCCGCTGGTGCGCATCACCGGCTCCGCGGTCTTCGGCGACATCGTCGTCGCCCATCCCAGCAGCGACCGGCGCACGTACTGGCAGAAGTGGCTCGACGAGCGCCGGCGCGGGGCCTGAGCCACCGGCCGCCGGATCGAGGGAGGAGCAGCGATGACGTCGTACGAGGCCCCGCCGCACCCCGCGCCCGCCGCGCTCCGTCGCGACGAGGGGCGGATCGCGGTGCGGTCCCATCTGCGGCACACCGGCGCGCTGGTCCGCCGCAACCTCCTGCAGATCCGGCAGAACCCGGAGTCGATGACCGACGCGCTGCTGATGCCGGTCGTGCTGACGCTGCTGTTCGTCTTCGTCTTCGGCGGCGTGCTCGGCGCCGGCGGCGACCGCACCCGGTACCTGGGGTTCCTGGTGCCGGGCCTGATGGTGATCCTGGGGATGACCATCGCGATGGCGGTCGGCACGGGCGTCAACGACGACTTCCGCACGGGCCTGATGGACCGTTTCCGCACCCTGCCCATCGCGCGCTCCTCGGTGCTGATCGCCAAGGTCGTGGTGGAGACCGGCCGGATGCTGGTCGCCATCGCGGTCCTGCTGGCCGTCGCCGCGCTGCTCGGCTTCGACGTCGCAGGGCGCTGGCCCGGCCTGCTGGCCGCGACCGGGCTGACCGCCGTGTTCGGCACGTCCCTGGTGTGGACCTTCATGCTCCTGGGGCTGACGCTGCGCAGCGCCCAGGCCGTGCAGGGGCTGTCGGTGGTGGTCCTGACGCCGCTTCAGTTCGGGTCCTCGATCTTCGTGTCGCCGGCGACGATGCCGCACTGGCTCGAAAGCCTCACCCGCCTCAACCCCCTGACCCACATGGCCGACGCGGCCCGCGGACTGGCCCTGGGCGAGGGCCCGGTGGCCGGCCCGGTGACCTGGACGGTGCTGTGGTCGGTGGGCCTGACGGCGGTCACCGCCCCGATCGCCCTCGCGAAGTTCGCCAGGAAGACCTGACCCCGGACCCGTACGGAGCGGCGGCAACCACCCCCGGCACGCCGCGGCGCGGCCCCCTCCGTACGAAGAAGACGTGCCCCGCCCCCGTCCGGCTTCCCCCGTGGCCGGCAGGGGCGGGGCACGCACAAGGCCCGGCGGTGTACGACGTGGACGACGTACACCGCCGGGCCACAGCACGGCGGTCGCGGCGGGCGCACGCTCCCGGCGGCGCCCGCCGCCGCGCTCACCCGCCGTGCGGATCCTCCTCGGCGCCCTCCCGCTCCGGGAAGTCGCCCGCCGAACCGGCCATCCCCGGCGGGGTGTCGGCCAGCGAGACCGCCACCTCCACCACCGAGGCGGTACCGCCGGCGACCTCCTGCCAGGCGGCGGCCAGCGCCGCGTCCAGCGCGTCGGCGTCGGTCACCCGCCGGTAGCCCAGCCCGTACGCGGCAGCCAGGCCCTCGGTGCCCGTGGGGCGCGCCGCGGTGAAGGCGAACCGCGAGCCCGCGCCGGAGACCCGGTCCAGGTTGGACTGGAGCCAGCCGTAGCCCCCGTTGTCGAGCACGACGTAGAGGACGGCGACCCGTGCGTCGGCGACGGACGGCAGCTCGGCCCGGAAGAGGTGGAACGCGCCGTCGCCGACCAGCGCCACCACGGGGCGCCCGGCGGGCCCGGCAAGCCGGACGCCGACAGCGGCGGCGGCGCCGAAGCCCAGCGGTGTCTGCTCGCTGGGCACCACCGACCCGCCGCCCGCACCGAGCGTCCAGTGGGGGAAGTAGTAGGACCACATGTCCTGGAGGCCGTTCTCCTGGACGAGCACCCGGTCCGCGGGGACCGCGCGGTCCAGGGAGGACAGCACCCGCGCCACCGGCACGGTGCCCTCGGGCGCCGCCTGCTCCGCCTCGGCGGCGCGGTCCGCGGCCCGCCGGGCCAGTCCGGCCCGTACCTCCCGGACCCGGTCCGGCCACCCGGTGCCCGCCTCGTGGCCGGCGAGCAGGTCGTGCCAGCCGTCGACGATCCGCCCGGCGTCCCCGAGGACGTACGCCCCGGGCCGCTCCATGGACAGCCCGTCCTCGCCCAATACGGCCTGGACGACGGGTGGTTCACCCGCCTCCGCGTCCGGCCAGCCGAACGTCGCGGTCTCCTCCAGCCGGCTGCCCAGCGCGACGACCAGATCCGCCTCGCGCCACAGCGCGTCCGCGGGAGCGACCGTGTACAGGCCGCTGACGCCGCAGTACAGGGGATGGTCCTCGGCGACCGCGCCGCGGCCCGAGGCGGTGCAGAAGACGCCCGCGCCCAGCCGCTCGGCCAGCCGCTCGATCCGGCGGCCGGTGTTGCGGTGCCGGGCGCCGCCGCCGACCAGCAGCAGCGGGCGCCGGGCCGCGGCGATCCGGCGCGCGGTGGCGGCCAGCGCGTCGGGGTCGGGCGCCAACCGTTGCGGCGCGGCGTTGCGCCAGGGCCCGGTACGGGTCACCGGCCGGTCCGCCAGCTGTTCGGCGAGTTCGACGTAGACCGGGCCGGGGGTGCCGTTGACGGCGAGCGCGACGGCCTTCTCCAGGGTGCCGGGCAGCCGGTCGGGCTCGTCGACGCGGGCCGCCCACTTGACGTACGGGCGGACCGCGGTGAGCTGGTCCAGCTCCTGGAACGCGCCGGTGCCGAGCCGGTCGAGCCGGGTGCCGTCGGCGATCAGGAGCAGCGGGGCGGCGGCCGAGCGCGCCTCCAGGACGCCGGTGAGCGCATTGGTCAGCGCCGGGCCCTTGCCGATCACGCACACCCCGGGGCGGCCGGCGGCGAGCGCGTAACCGGTCGCCATGAAGACGGCGTTGCGCTGGTCCCGGCAGAGGACGACGGAGGTGTCGGCACGCTCCAGTTCACCGAGCGGCGCCATGTCGTCCCCGGGGAGCCCGAACACCGCGCCGGTGCCCAGGTGGCGCAGGTGGTCGGCGACGGCCGCCCAGGCGCTGGGGTAGGTCCGCGGGGTCACCGGGCGGCTCCCGGGCGGTGCGCGGCGACGGCCTGCGAGATCAGCACCGGCTCGGCGCGCAGCTCCTGGCCGTCGGAGATGTAGTTGGCCATCCGGCCGTAGCCGCCGAAGGGCGCGTTGCCGTTGTCGATGGACAGCAGCGTGGTGTCGACGGTGACGGTGGTCCGCCGGCGCAGCGCCGCGACCAGTTCGGGGGCGTCGCCGTAGACGCTGGAGCCCAGGGCGCGTTCGGTGAACATGCCGGTGGTCAGGGTCGCGGCCAGGGCGTCCTGGTCGCGGTAGCCGGCCACGTTGAAGATCGGCGCGAAGAACTCCGGTACGTGCGTGCGCGGGCTCACCTCCTCGCCGACGACGACCGTGGGGTCTACCCGCCGGGTGCGGAAGTCGACATGCCCGCCGTGCACGATGCCGGCCCGGTTGCGGGCGAGGAACTGGGCCGCCTCCTCCAACGCGTCCTCGTAGAAGATCGGCCCGAAGTCGGCGTCCGGGTCGGAGTACGGGCCGTAGCGCAGCCCCTTCAGCTCGCCGACGAGGGCGTCCACGAACGGGCCGAGCAGCGACTCGTGGACCGTGAACAGATCGGGGCCCAGGCAGTCCTGACCGGTGTTCAGCACCCGGATGGCGATCGCGTCCCGGGCGGCCTGCGCGACATCGGCCCCGGGGGCGACGACGAACGGGTTGACGCCCGATCCGAGGAAGAGGAAGAGCTGCCCGGGGGAGAGCTGGCCGCGGATCTGCTCGGCGTTGCGGTAGGCGCCGGTGAACACCACGACGTCGGCGGGCAGCACCTCCTCCCGCAGGAACTCCCGCTGGCTGGCGCCGCTGAGGGTGATCGGCAGCCGGTGCCGCTCGGCGAGCAGCGCGTGCAGCCGCCGCATCTGGTCCTTGACCCGGCTGGAGGGGCGGAAGACCAGCTCGTCGGTGTAGAGCGCGGGGACGAGGAGGTAGAGGGCGTAGGAGTAGAGGATGACGTTCGACGGCATGAACGCGGCGAGCCGCGGCACCCGGCCGGGCCGGTGGGCGGCCACCTCGTCCAGGGCCCCGTCGAGGGTGGCGATGGTCGACTCGATCTCGTAGCGCGCGGCGCGGTGGGTGGAGATCTCGCACAGCAGCTCGTGCACGACGCCGCCGTCCGCCGCCAGGAAGTCCCGGACCCGGCGTAACGCCGCCGCCCGCAGGCGCGCGCTGCCGCCTTCGGCACCGCCCTCACCACGGCCTTCGGTGCGGTCGTCCTCCTTCGGCTCGGCGGCCACGGTCGGCCATGCGGGAGCGGAGCTCATGTGTCCCTCCTCGGGGCGTAGTCCATGGAGGGTCAGCGTCAGCCAATTGTCATTTATTGTCAAGCAGAGTCATTGCCGGCAACGAGAGAACATGACAACAGGTCGCGCAGCGGAACCCCCACCACAACCACCCCTTCCCAGCACCTGCGCGCCGACCAGGGAGAGCACCGCCCTAACATCTCCATGACAAAAAATGACTCACTGGTGGCCCCGGATGCCACGGCCGGACGCCCGTCCGGCCCACGCCGGGCCGTCCACAGGCCGCACCGCGCCACGGCCCGGTGAGTAGACTCACCGTCACCACACCGCGTAACGCCGTCCACCGACCGTCACCGTCCGTCCCCCCAACTCAACTGCGAGCGATTTTCTTGACGATTGAGCAGCCTGCCTTCGGGAAGCGAGTGCGGGAGGTCCGGCGCGCTCAGGGTCTGTCCCAGGGGGATCTCGCCGGCGACGACCTCTCCCCCAGCTACGTCTCATTGGTCGAGAACGGCCGCAGGATCCCCGGCACCAAGATCGCGCGGTCCATCGCGCAGCGCCTGGGCACCACCGTCGAGGCGCTGAGCGCCACCGAGCAGCCCGCCGACCGGCTCGCCCAACGCCTCGGCCTGGTGGGCCAGTTGGTCGCCGCCCGGGCCAGCCAGCTGGCCGGCGACTGGTCCGCGGCGCTGCGCCAGCTGGAGTCCGTGGTGGAGCAGGCCGACGGCGCCGACCAGGACGAGGTCCGCTGGGAGGCGCGCTGGGAGCTGGCCACGGTCCTCGGCCGGCTCGACGATCCCGCCCGCCACGAGGCGGCGCTGCGCCGGCTGTTGGACGACCCGCTCACCCGCTCCGCGCCCGTCCTGCACGCCCGGGTCGCCATCGAGCTGGCCCAGCTGCTGCGCACCGCCGGCCGGCTCTCCGACGGGGTCCGCTTCGCCGAGGAGGCCGTACGGGTCACCGGCGAGCTGGAGCCGGGCCGCCCGGAGCGGGCCCAGGCGCAGGTCGCGCTGCTCTCCGCCTCCGTGGACAGCGGCGAGTGGGGCCGCGCCGAAGAACTCGGGGCGCCGCTGCGGGCGGAGGTCGCGCCGCTGCCCGCGGGCGAACTGCGGGCGAGCGCCCTGTGGGCGGCGGCCGGTGCGCAGTATCTGGGCGGCCACCCCGACCGGGCGCTGGCGCTCCTCGCCGAGGCGGACGAGCTGATCGCCGAGACGGACGGCGTACGGCTCCGGCTCCGGCTGGCCCGCTCCCGTACGCTGCTGGCGCTCACCGCGGGCCCCGAGGACGCCGCGGACGCCCTCATGGAGCGCGCCCGGCAGGCGGCGTCGCTGGTCACCACGCCCGGCACGCGGAGCTGGCTCGCCGTGCTGGAGACCGCCGCCGCGCTGCGCCACGGCGACCCCGGGGCGGCTGCCGGGCACGCCGCCGCGATCGACCTCGAAACCGGTGAGCTGTCCCCGCTGGACCGCGCCCGGTGCACGCTCTACCGAGCGCGCGCACACCGCGCCGCCGGCGACGCGGCAGCCGCCGAGGACGGCTTCAAGGCCGCCGCGGCGGGCTACGAGAAGGCCGGCGCGTTCCGGCTTGCGCTGGAGACCTGGCGCGAACTGAGCGCCGGCGCACGCGGCGGCGAGGGGCCGGACCCGCATGCGGTGATCATGCCGTAGAGCCGCCGCGCCGCCCCGTCCCGCGACTCAACTGCCGGGAACGGGCGGCGAATCCAGGGCGGCCGGCCCCCAGAGCCGTACACCGGGCACCGGCGCGGCGGTGGCCGCGCAGGCCACCCGGTCCGGCCCGGCCGGCAGCTCCCGTACGTAGGCGAGGCCGCCGTGCGCGGTGCTCGCGCGGGCGCCGCCGCCGTACGCGGCCGCCGTGGGCCGCGCCACGGAGGCCGGCAGGGTGACGGTGCCGGCCGCCTCCCGCGCCCCGCCCAGCGCGTCGACCTCGTCCGCGGTGGCCAGTCCGCCTCGGCCGGTGAGCCGGAGGGCGGCCTCCTTGCGGGTCCACAGCCGGGCCAGCCGCCGCGCCCGCCGCTCGGCCGGGGCCCGGCGGACGAACTCGCGCTCCAGCGCGGTGAAGGGGAGCAGCAGTTCACCGACCGGGCCGCGGGGCACGGTGTGGACGCTGAGGGCCACCGGGAGGTCGCGGACCAGGGCCAGCAGCCGGCGGCCGGGATCGTCGCCGAGGGCGAGGCAGAGGCGGGCGCCGGGGGGCCAGCCGGTGTACCCGGGCAGCGCGGCGGAGACCGGGCGCCCGAAGTCGTCGCGGGTCAGGGAAATATCGTCCGCGGAGCATTGCAGCAATCGCGCCAGGAAATCCGCCAAAGCGGCCGGCCGATCAATATCCGCGGCGTCCGGCGAGAATACGTGCAGGCGACCATCGGCTAATTCATCCTGCCGTTCCGACGTCCAACCACCCTCCCACCAGGAGGATTCGGCGGATTCGTTCGCACGGTCGAGCGTATGCGCGCCACAGAAGGGCTCATCCCCCCGCATAGATCCCCTCGCACCTTGTCTCCTTTCTCCGGCCTGGTCGCGTCCGGGAAAGCAGGGCACTGAATCGCTATCAATTACTCTCAGGCGATCTTCAAGGTAACCCTGGTCTATGCCTGAGTCAACAAGTGCCGACTGAGAATCAACTCCGGTTTACTGACTGGGATTACCAGATTTCGCCAACTTGAACCCGAGGCGCGCAGCGGCGTGTCACGCCTTGACGACCGGCCGGGCGCCGTCCGGCGGTTGCCCGAAATTCACCGACCCCTCCTCACATCCCTCGCGGAAGAGGCACTCCGGCCGGGCCGGCGCGGCCTGACCGAAGCACCGCGGACGGCGGGCCCGCTCAGGAGGCCAGCCGCTTCTCCACCCGGATCACCATGTCCAAAACGGTGTGCATGTCCTTCATCTCCTCTTCGGGGAGTTCGACGCCGAAGCGCTCCTCGGCGACGACGATGACCTCGGCCATCGCCAGGGAGTCCACATCGAGTTCTTCGACCAGGGACTTCTCCTCGGTCACCTCGGTCGGCACGACGCCGGCCACCTCGTTCAGGATCTCGGCGAGCTGAGCGACGATCTCTTCGCGTGTCATGACGGTCACCTCTCTTGGGCGGAAGGGGACTTGACGGTGTGGGGCATCGGCCTGGGGGTGCGTACGGAGGGCGGTGGCGGCCCGCGCCCGGAGCGGGCGCGCGGATGCGCTCGCCGCGCGGCGACGAGGCCCGCGCGCGTCAGTCATTCTTTTGACTCTGCTTGACTATTGTAGTCAACTGGAGGTCGGATAAGTTGTCAACGATTGGCTTGACGACCTGTCAGGCTGCTGTCATGGCACTGGATTCGGGCGCGTTCTCAGTTGCGCCGGGTGACTCCGGGGTCGGGAAAGAGTCAGGATGAGTCAGACGGAGGAGCGATGAGTGGTCTGCTCGACGGAAAGCGGCTGCTGATCACCGGCGTGATCACGGAGAGCTCGATCGCCTACGCCGTGGCCCGGCTCGCCCAGCGGGAGGGCGCCCGCATCGTGCTGACCGCCTACGGCCGGCCGTCCCTCGTGGCCCGGCTCGCCCGCCGGCTGCCGGAGGAACCCCCCGTCGTGGAACTGGACGTCACCGACGAGGCGCAGCTCGCCGCCCTCGCCGACCGGGTCGGCGCCCACCTCGACGGGCTCGACGGCGTCCTGCACTCGGTCGCCAACGCCCCCGCCGGCTGTCTGGACGGCGGCTTCCTCACCGCCCCCTGGAGCGATGTCGCCCAGGCGCTGCACACCTCCACGTACTCCCTGGTGGCGCTGACCAGGGCCTGCCGCCCGCTGCTGCGGCCCGGCTCCTCCGTCGTCGGCGTGGACTTCGACGCCTCCCGCGCCTGGCCCGGCTACGACTGGATGGGCGTCGCCAAGGCCGGGCTGGAGGCGTGCTCGCGCTATCTGGCGCGCGACCTCGGCGGCCAGGGCATCCGGGCCAACCTCGTCGCCGCGGGGCCGCTGCGCACCCTGGCCGCGAGCGGTATCGGCGGCGACGGCCCGTCCTTCGAGAAGGGCTGGGCGGGGCGCGCGCCGCTGGGCTGGGACCCGCAGAACGCGGAGCCGGTCGCCCGGACCTGCCTGGCGCTGCTGTCGGACTGGCTGCCCGCCACCACCGGCGAGATCGTGCACGCGGACGGCGGCCACCACATGATCGGCGACTGACCGCCGATGGACGGGAGACCGGCGGGCGGGGCCGTGCGCCGTACGTACGTCATCGAGCGGGCCCGGGTGGCCGCCTACGCCGCGGCGCTCGGCGGCACCGCGCACCCCGCGCACACCGACCCGGCCGCCGCCCGCGCCCTCGGCCACCCTGACGTCGTCGCGCCGCCCGGCTACCTCGCCACCCTCACCGCCGACGCGGAGGACCGCCTGCTGCGCGAGGGGGCCGGATGCACCGCCGACGGCGCCGTGCACCGCGCCCAGACCCTGCGCCACGGCCGCCCCGTCCACGCCGGCGACACCCTGCACGCCACCGTCCGCGTCACCGGCAGCACCCCTCTCGCCGGGCGCCGACTCCTCACCCTGGAGAGCGAGTTCCTGGCCCCCGACGGCACCTGGGTGGCCACCACGACCGCCTCGCTGCTGTGCCCCGCCGCCGTCCCCCGGGGACCGGACCGGCACCCCCTCGACCCCACGGGATCGGAGCACCCATGACCGACACCATCGCCACCACGCTCGCCCCTCCGGTCGGTGCCGCCCGCCTCGTCGACGGCGCCGACGGCACCGCCCGCCTGGAAGGCCACACCCTCGACCGCCGGGTCCACGCCGCCGCGCACGCCTTACGGGAACTCGGTGTCCGGCCCGGCGAGCGGGTGCTGGTCCAGGGCGACAACAGCGTCGACTACGTCGTGACGCTGCTGGCCCTGATGCACCTCGACACCTCCCTCATCCCGCTCGACCACCGCCTCTCCGCGGCCGACGCGGGCGCCGCCGCCCGGCAGGCGCACGCCGCCCGGCTGGTCACCGCCGACGCCACCACGGCCCTGCCCGGCCTCCCCGCCCACCGCGTCGTCCACTACCCCCGGCTCGCCGCGGACGCCCCGCAGCCACCGGGCGCCGCCGTCGACCTGACCCGCTGGTTCGACCGGCCCGACGCGCTCGTCCTCTGGTCCTCGGGCACCACCGGGCGCCCCAAGGGCGTGGTGAAGCCCGGCCGCGCCGTGCTCGACAACTCGCGGCGCACCATCCAGGCCATGGGCTACCGCACGGACGACGTGCTCGCCCCGCTGCTGCCCTTCTCCCACCAGTACGGGCTCTCCGTCATCCTGCTGTGGTGGCTGGCCCGTTGCACCCTGCTGGTCACGCCCTACCAGCGGATCGACGCGGCCGTGCAGCAGGCCGCGGCGCACGGCGCCACCTCCGTCGACGCCGCACCGTCCACGTACCACTCACTTCTGGGCGTGCTGCGCCGCCGCCCCGAGGTGCGCGCCGGCCTCGCGGGCGTCCGCATCTGGGGTGTCGGGGGCGCCCCGCTGCCCGCCCCGCTGGCCGAGTCCTTCCGCACGGCGATGGGCCGCCCGCTGCTGGACGGCTACGGCCTGACGGAACTCGGCAATGTCGCGCTGGCCACCCCCGACGCACCACTCGGCTGCGGGCGTCCCCTGCCCGGCGTGCGGCTGCGCGTGCTGCGCCCCGACGGCACTCCTGCCGCGCCCGGCGAACTCGGCGGCATCGAGGTGCGCTCCCCGGGGCTGATGGCGGGCTACCTCCAGGACGACGGCTCGCCGGCACCGGTCGACCCGGACGCCTGGTATCCGACGGCCGATCTCGGCAGCGTCGACGCGGACGGCATCGTACGGGTCGTGGGCCGCAACCAGGCCGTGCACCGGCTGGGCTTCACGCTCTACCCCGAGAGCCTGGAGCGCCGCGCCGAAGCCTGCGGCCGGCCGGTGAAGGTACTGGCCGTCCCGGACCAACGCCGGGGCAGCGCGCTGCACTTCGTCGTCGCGGACCCCGATGACGAGGCCCCGCTCACCTGGCGCCGGCGGCTCGCCCCGCATCTCGCGGAGTACGAACAGCCCAACGCCGTCCATGTCGTGGGCCACTTCCCGCTCACCGCGAACGGAAAGACCGACACCCGTGCGCTGCGTGCGCACCTGGGTCTGGCGCCGGGGCCGGGCCCCGGTGCGGGGGGCTGAACGGACCCCGGCCGCCGGCCGTTTCACGTGAAACGGCGGATGGCTGCGGTGTCCTGCCCTCGCGCCCGCGACGTCCTGTGCAACGTCACATCAAAGTCTGTGGGTACTGCTGTGGGTACTGCTGCGTGTGGTGCTCTGGCTTCTACCGTACGTGCTGCGTTCTGTCGTACGTACTGCCTTCTGTCGTACCGTGCGTGCTGCCGTCGGTGCTGCCGTGCGTCGTGCCGAGGTGTTCGCCGGTTCCGTCCGGGCTGCTCGTCCGGCGCTGCCGGTGAGCGTCAACGGTGCGGTTCCGGTGCGGAGTTGGTACGCGTGGTACGCGCCGTTCCGCCGCCACGGCGGGCGGTCCTGACCTGCGTGCGACGTGTCCGCCCGGATCAGACGGCACGGGCGGAGTGCGAACGGCCTCGGGCCGCCGGGATGAGCGGGGTGACCGGACCGCTGCCGCCGTGGAGTGCGGCATCGGCGGGAACGCTGGACAGCGGCACGCTGCCGGCGAAGACGCGGGTGCGCGCGGTACGCGAGGTGGGCGAGGCTCCGTGCGCCTCGGCACCGATGCGCTGCTTGATGGTCGGCGGGAGCGACGGCAGCGGGCGCATCATCCGGACCGAGCCGGACTGGCCGTACCGCGGCGCGGTACGCGCGGCCGGCACGAGAGGCCGAGCCGGTTCCGCGGCAGGCGTCACGGCCCCGGGATCGTGACCCGGCTCGCTGCCGGCCACCGCCTTGGGGGTCGTCGGGCCCGGGTCCGCGCTGCCCAGGGTGCGCTCGTAGACAGCGGCGTCCCGGCGGGCCGCCGAGGCCGTGGCGGAGACACCCAGTGACGCCAGGAGTTTGCCGAGGACGGCCAGGCACACCGCCCAGAACTTCATGACCTTGTTCGCAGCCATGATCCCTCTCTTTCGGTCGGGACCCCATTGGGGGATCCACGCGTTCCTTCTGTTGCGTTTTCTTATGATGAGTACGCAATGGGAGGATTCACGGACCGACGCCCCCGGATCGGCGTTCTTCGGATGAACACCACCCGTCCGCAGTAGCCGGACCCGCGAAACCCCTGGCCTGAGGGGTGCGGACGGGACCGGCGCGGGCGGTTGCGGGGGCTCGGGGCGGGCGGGGCGGGACGTCAGCGGATGCGCGCGGTGGGCCCCCGGGGTATGCCCGTCCTGCGGGCCGCGCGGTGCGCGATACACACCGCCTCAGGCCGGTGTCCGCTCGCCGCTTCGGGACATCTCCGCCATGATGCGCACCGCGGTGGGCTCCGGGGTGGTGGGCGGGATGATCAGCAGGTCCCAGCGGCCGACGCCGGTGGAGACCAGGCAGACGGTGTCCGGGCCGGAGCGGTTGATGGTCCGGCGCAGGCGGACGACATGGCCGGAGACCAGGATGCTGCCGGGCAGCGCGGGCCAGCCGGCGCCGTTCACCGTGGCATGGGTGATCCGCGGCCAGTCGAAGGGCAACGCGGCCAGCAGCTCGGGGAGTTCGGTGACCAGGTCGGCCGAGTGCGGCCACCAGACCCCGTCGATCCGCCGGGTCACCTCGCTGTGCGGCGCGATGGCCAGTCGGGCGACGGGCGGCGGGGCGTGGTGCCGGGGAGGATCGGGATGTGGGGCACGGCCCCCGGGGGCGCTGGTCATACGGGGCTCCTGACGCGACGGGCCGCGACCCGCGCCGGGTCCGGCCAGCGCACGTCCCATACCCAGCCGAGGCGTTCGAAGAGCCGGATGACCGCGGCGGACACATCGATCTGGCCGCGGTCGACACCGTGCCGGGCGCAGGTCGGGTCGGCGTGGTGGAGGTTGTGCCAGCTCTCGCCGAACGAGAGCAGGGCCAGCGGCCACAGGTTGGTCGCCCGGTCGTGGCGCCGGGTGCGGAACGGCCGGTCGCCGATCACATGGCAGAGCGAGTTGACGCTCCAGGTGACGTGGTGGAGCAGCGCGATGCGGATGAAGCCGGCCCACAGCAGGGCGGTCAGGGCGGTGACCCAGGTGCCACCGAGGGCCCAGCCCAGGGCGAACGGCAGGGCCAGGGTGAGCAGGCACAGCGCGGGGAACGCCCGGTCCACCGCGCGGATGGCGGGGTCGGCGAGCAGGTCGGGCGCGTAGCGCTCGTGCGGGGTGGGGTCGTTGCCGAAGAGCCAGCCGATGTGTGAGTGCACCAGTCCCCGGAGCTGACCGCGCAGGCTGGTGCCGTAGCGGTAGGGGGAGTGCGGGTCGCCGGGGCGGTCGGTGAAGGCGTGGTGGCGGCGGTGGGTCGCCACCCAGTCGATGACGTCGCCCTGGAAGCTCAGCGATCCGGCGACGGCGAGCACCACGCGCAGCGCGGGCGCCGCGGTGTAGCTGCCGTGGGTGAGGCCGCGGTGGAAGCCGATGGTGACGCCGAGGCCGGTGACGACGTAGAAGACAAGGGCCAGCAGCAGGTCCGTGAGGTGGACGACGCTGCCCCACAGCAGCGGGATGGCGACCGCCAGGCCGACGAACGGGGCGACGACGATGATGCCGGTGACCGTGACATACATCCGCCGGCCGCCGCTCGGCCGCGGGTCGGGGCCGGTATCGGGGAACGGCGACGTCCCGTCGTACTCCTTCGCCGACGGAACGTGGCCGGCGGTCGGGGTCACCGGTCGTGACCTGTGTCCCGGGAGGGCGGCGGCGGGCCCGCCGGATGCGGTCCGGGGTGGGCGCCGTGCGGGTGCCTGTGGAGCCGATGCTGGAACGACTCCCACAGATGCGCATAGCGGTGCGGGTTGGGGCGTCCGGCCTGCTGGGCGTAGACCCGGGCGATGAACAGCACGCCCATCGCGACCAGGGCCAGCAGCACGATCACGGTCAAGAAGGTCTGCATGGTGCTCACCCGAATACTCCCGGATGCCCCGGGTGTTCTCGGCACTTCGGTGCATTCTTCGCATTCCGCCGGTGCCTCCCACGGTACCCCGCAGCGATGCCGCATACCGCACCAAACCGGGGCATGAGGGCAGGGGGCGACCTCCGCGCACCTTCCACGGGACAGTAGGTTTTACTTCCGCATGACCAATTGCATACCGGAAGCATGCCTGACACGTGCCTGGCGCATCGCCTCCGGATGCCGTCCGCCCGACCAGTCGAGGAGAGCCAGATGGCGCTGTGGGACCGGATCAAGGATTCCGCGCAGACGATGCAGACCCAGCTCGTCGCCAAGAAGAACGACCTCAAGAGCGGCGCCTTCCGCGACGCGAGCATGGCGATGTGCGCCCTGGTGGCCGCCGCGGACGGCACCGTCGACGCCTCGGAGCGGCGACGGGTGGCGCAGCTGATCGCCACCAACGAGGTGCTCCGGAACTTCCCGGCGGACGATCTCCAGCGGCGCTTCGACGGCTACCTGGACAAGCTCGCCGCCGACTTCGACTTCGGCCGGGTCGCGGTGCTCCAGGAGGTCGGCAAGGTGAAGAAGCCGGTGGAGGCACGGGCGGTCGTCCAGATCGGCATCGTCATCGGCGGCGCCGACGGCGACTTCGACGCGACCGAGCGGGCGCTGGTGCGCGAGGTGTGCTTCGCGCTGGGGATCGCCCCGGCCGAGTTCGACCTCTGACCGCACGCACAAGGGAGCGGGCGCCGCACCGGGCTCCCGCTCCCCTGCCGCGCGGCCGGACCGGCTCAGACGTCGACGCCGAAGTCCGCCGCGATGCCCGCCGGCCCGGAGGCGTAACCCTGGCCCACGGCGCGGAACTTCCACTCGCCGCCGTTCCGGTAGAGCTCGCCGAAGGCCATCGCGGTCTCGGTCGAGGCGTCCTCGGTCAGGTCGTAGCGGGCCGACTCCACCCCGCCGGCCTGGTTGACGACGCGGATGCACGCGTTGCGAACCTGGCCGAAACTCTGCCCCCGGCTCTGCGCGTCGTGGAGGGAGACCGGGAAGACGATCTTCGTGATCTCGGCCGGGACGCCGCTGAGGCTGACGTTGATGGTCTCGTCGTCGCCCTCCCCCTCACCGGTCAGGTTGTCGCCGGTGTGCCGCACCGAACCGTCCGGGCTGTTGAGGTTGTCGTAGAAGACGAAGTGCCGGTCCGAGGCGACCTTGCCGCCGTCGGTGCACAGCAGCGCACTGGCGTCCAGGTCGTAGTCCGCGCCCGTGGTCGTCCGCACGGCCCAGCCCAGGCCGACCGAGACCGCGGTCAGGCCGGGCTATGGGGGCACCTCCCGGGCATGGGGGTACCCCCGCGCGAGCGAAGCCGAGCGTGGGGGGAGGAGCCGAGACCGGGGGACTTCGACAGCGAGACATGGCCTCCCTCGGCCAGCGAGACTCCCATGGCTTCCGTCCCAGATGCTGCCTGTTTGCGTGGTGGTGTGCCGGTACCGACTGATGTTGCCCGTTTTCCGGCGGTCGTCCAGGAAAACTACAGGGGTGTAGAAGTCGGTGGCGGGGATCCGTGCCGCGCGGCGCAACCGCCGCGATCCGGGCGCAGCGGCCGGGCCGCCGGGCCCTGGCCGGGACCGGCCCGCGCCGTAAAATGCCCCGGTGTCCCGGCCCGCGGGACGCCCGTGCGACGGGAGGCGACGAGATGGGCGGCACCCCCTTCGGGGAGTCCCTCGGCCAGAGCCCCGGCCGGCAGCGGACCCGGCGCGGGCAGGGCCAGTTGGAGGCCCAGGTCCTGGCCGCACTGCACCACGCACCCGGACCGGTCACCGCCGCCTGGGTCCAGGACCGGCTCGGCGACGGCCTCGCGTACACCACCGTGATGACGATCCTGTCCCGGCTGCACACCAAGGGGGCGGTCACCCGCGAGCGGACCGGCCGGGCGTACGCCTGGACGCCGGCGGCCGACGAGGCCGGGCTCGCCGCGCTGCGGATGCGCCGCGTGCTGGACGGCGAACCGGACCGGGACGCCGTCCTGACCAGCTTCGTGTCCGCGCTCTCGGCACACGACGAGCAACTGCTGCGCAGCCTCCTGGACCGCGTCGAGGACGGTGAGGACGGCAAAGACGGCGCGGACGGCAGAAACGCAGCCCCCGGTCCCGGAGCGGGTCCCGATCACCCCGCGGACGAAGCACGCGGAGGCTGACCGGTGGGCGTCTTCGTGTTCCTGCCGCTCGTTCTGCCGCTCAGCACGCTGCCGATCGCCCGGCTCGCGGAGCAGCACCTCCCCCCCCGGGTCACCACCCGCCTGCTGACCCTGCTCGCCGCGGTCCTCGGCCTGTGCAGCACGCTCTGCCTGGGGCTGCTGGTGGTCGTCGGCACCGCCCAACTGCCCGGCAATCCGCTGCCGGACGGCTGGTCGGACCCGGAGGTGCGGTCCGCGGTGCCGCACGCGGAGATCGCCGGCACCGCGGCGATCCTCGCGCTGGCCGCCGCGCTCACCGCGGTCGGCAGCGCGCTGCGCCGCGACCGCCGCATCCGGGCGCGGACCCACGGCGCGCTGGACGTGCTGCCGGCCGGCGCCGATCCCGCGGTGCTGCCGGACGACGATCCGTACGCCTATGCCGTGCCCGGCACGCCCGCGAGGCCGGGGCGGCCCGCCCGGCCCGGCCGGATCGCGGTCTCCCGGGGCATGCTGCGCAGTCTGAACGGCGCCGAGCAGCGCGCCCTGTTCGCCCATGAGCGCGCACATCTGCGCTGCCGCCACCACCGCTACCTGCTGGCCGTACGGCTGGCCGGATGCGTCAATCCCCTGCTGCTGCCGCTGCGTTCGGCGGTCGCCTTCAGCACCGAGCGCTGGGCGGACGAGGAGGCGGCGCGGGCGGTCGGCGACCGGCGGCTGACCGCGCGGGCGGTGGGAAAGGCGGCGCTGATCGCGCGGCCCGCGCCGTATCCGGGGCTGGCGCAGTTCGCGGCGCCCGAGCCGGGGCCGGTGCCGCGGCGGGTGGCGGCGCTGCTCGGACCGGTGCCGCCGGCGCGCAACTGGCCGCCGGCGCTGACCCCGGCGGGGCTGGCCGCGCTGGTCGCGGCGGCGGGTACGGCGGCCTCCGCGCTGTCCTCGCTGAACTCGGCGGTAGCGCTGTTCCTCGTTCTGAAGGCGGCAACGCCCTGGTGAGGGCACACTGATCCCTGACTCTCCAGCGCGCCACGCGGCGGACACCGGTCTGTGATCCGTAGCACAGCGGTCAACTTCTACAGCGTTGTAGAAGTTGCCGGTAGGGTTGCGCCTGACATGCGCAACAGGCGTGGCCGGAGGGGGAGATGGCAACGAGGTGCGGACCCCTGACCGGGGACAGCCCGCCTCCAGAGGCGGAGGTGCGATGGGTCTATCAACCAGTCGAGGTCCAATATCGGGACGGCGCCTGGGAGTTGGGCCGGATCAGCGCCTGGTGGACGGATACCGCGGGCGACGAGTGGTGCCTGCTGCGCACCGTGCCCGGCGGCAGCGCCCCGCAGTGGCTGCGCTACGACCCGGAGTCCGTACGGCTCCTGCCCACCACCGGAATCTGAGCCGCCCGCACGGCCGTCCGCCCCGCCCCGGATCGCCGCTGCCGCCGGCCGCGGCCACGGAATCCACGCCCTCCCCTGTACCCGCGCCCGTCCTCAGATACACGCTCCTTTCCCGATGCGCGGCCGGCCCCGGACGCGCGCGCGACTCCGTTTCCGCGCACCCCCTCGTACAGCAAGACCAGCTCCAGAAGGACCAGAAGGGCCATCGGCGTGCATGACAGGCAGACGCACAGGCAGACGGCCCGGCGGGGCAGCGGCGAAGGGAGCGGGCGGCGCGCGGCGGACGACGACGCGTCCGCCGCGGACGGCGGCACCCGCGCCGAGCGCCGCAAGGCCGGGAAGACCCGGATGACCCGGCGCGGCCGGATCCTGGCCTGGACGGGCGGGGTGGTCGGCGTCGTCCTGCTCGGCACGGCCGGGGTGGGCGCGTGGGTGTACCAGCACCTGAACGGCAACATCCACGGCGGGGACGTCAGCAGCGCGCTGGGCGGCGACCGGCCGGTCAACCTCAGCCCCGGCTCCAAGAACATCCTGGTCGTCGGCTCGGACAGCCGGGCGGGCACCGGCGGCAAGTACGGCAGCGGCCTGACCACGATGCAGTCGGACACCCTGATGGTGCTGCACATCGCGGCGAACCATAAGTGGGCCACCGCGGTGTCCTTCCCGCGGGACTCCTGGGTGCGGATCCCGGCGTGCGACAAGGGCGGCGGCGGGCAGTCGTCCCCGCACCACTTCAAGATCAATGAGGCGTTCTCGATCGGCGGGCTCAGCGGCAACGTCATCAACGCCGCGGCGTGCAGCATCAAGACGCTCGAGAAGAACACCGGGCTGCGGATCGACCACTTCGTCTCCGTCAACTTCGAGGGCTTCAAGGGCATGGTCGACGCGCTGGGCGGCATCGAGGTCTGCCCCAAGCACGCCATCCACGACAAGAAGGCCCAACTGGACATGGAGGCCGGCTGCCAGACCGTCAAGGACGAGAAGGCGCTCGGCTACGTCCGCACCCGCTACAGCGTCGGCGACGGCTCCGACCTCGGCCGGATCGGCCGCCAGCAGGAGTTCATGAAGGCGATCGCGGCCAAGGCCCAGTCCCAGCTCACCAGCCCGACCGCGCTCTACGGCTTCCTGGACTCGGCGACCAAGTCCCTCACCACGGACAACGATCTGGCCGGCGTCAAGCCCCTGTACGACCTCGCCTCCACGGTCAAGGACATCCCCTCCGACCGCCTCACCTTCCTCACCGTGCCCACCTATCCGCGCGAGGCGGACATCCCCAGCGACAAGGCCAACGTGATCTGGCAGTACCCGCAGGCCAGCGAGCTGTTCAGCGACCTGGCCCACGACCGCGAGATCGGCGCCGCCGGGAAGGCCAGGTTCGCCGAGGCCGCGAAGAACCCGGTGACCGCGCACTCCGTCCGGATCCGGGTCCTCAACGGCACCGGCACGCCCGGCCGGGCCGCCACCGCCGCCGAGGAGCTCCGCAAGCTCGGCTTCACCATCGTCGCCACCGGCAACGCGCCGACCACGGACAAGACCAGCATCGGCTACCCGGCTTCGCTGAAGACCCAGGGCGAGGTGCTGGCCGCCCGGCTGCCGGGCACCAAGGCCGCGGAGTCGGCACAGGCGTCACCGGGCGCGGTGACGCTGACCATCGGGCCGGACTTCACCACCGCCAACAGCTGACGGCCGCCGCGCAGTTGCGCTCCGGCTCGCCCGAGCCGGAGCGCGGCGTTGTGACCCACCGCTCGTCAGGCCTGCAGCCGCTCGACGGGGCGGGAGGTGTGCACCTCGATGTCGTGCGCGGCGCGGTTGAGCAGCTGATGGCTCAGGTCCGACAGCGCCCGCGCGGTCGCCAGCTCGTCCCCGATGGCGGGGACGTTCTCGTCCGTCGGATTGCACCTGGCGGTTCCCTGGCCGACGATCTGCCCGCCTTCCTTGCCGCGCAGCCGGGCCTCGGCCTGGACCTCGCTGCCGGATTCGACGATGCTGATCTCGGCGTTCCACGTCTTCGTACGCCTACCCGTACCGGTCACCGGAAGCCTCCCTCCGCCCCCTGGGAACAGTCCCCACACACAGCGTCGCACCGGCGCCGACCAGCCGCATCTGGAGGCTGGCCACAGGGCAATTGGGGGGCTGGCCCCATGGCCGGGCGGGCGGCCGGGTCCGTAGTGTCACGCGGGAAGGGCCGGGATCCGGTGGGAGCGGGCCCGCGCGGCGGGCTTCGGCCCGGCGCCCGGGGACGCGCCGCGGAGAGGGCCAACTCATTTCGTATCGGGGGGTATTCATGCGCAGGCAGGTCCGCTTCATCGGGGCCGTGGCGCTGGTCGGAATCGGGGCGGTCACCGTCGGTGCGTGCAGCCTGGTGGCCGGCACGACCTTCACGGACGACGCCGCGGTGTCGCAGAAGATCACCTCCGTCCGGGTGGACACCCGCGACGGCGCGGTGACGGTGCACGGCGGCAAGGGCGGCGACACGGTCTCCGTCCACCGGTCGGTCACCTACCGCGGCGACCGCCCGCAGGGCCCCAGCCACCGCGTCGAGGGCGGGACCCTGGTGCTCGGCGGCTGCGGCGACGAGTGCTCGGTGAGCTACACGGTCGATCTGCCCGGCACCGTCCCGGTCACCGGCGAGACCACCAACGGCGCGCTGAAGCTGTCCAGCGTGGGCGCGGTGAAGGTGTCCACCAGCTCCGGCAGCATCGACCTGGACCAGGTGTCCGGCGCCGTGGACGTCCGGACGACGAACGGCGCGGTCACCGGCAAGGGGCTGGCGGGCAGCCGCACCGCCGTCGAGACCTCGAACGGCCGGATCGACCTGACCACGACGACACCGCAGGACGTCCGGGCGAAGACGTCCAACGGCGCGATCGCGGTGACGGTGCCGGACGCCCACTACAGGGTGTCCGCGGACACCGACAACGGCGCGAAGAAGATCGGCGTCACCCAGGATCCGGCGGGGCGCTACCGGCTCGACCTGACCACCTCGAACGGGGAGATCACCGCCGAGAAGGCCGCCGGCTGAGGCCGCTTCGTCTCCGCCCCCGGCGGCGCCGCACCGCGACGTCGTAAACCTGCCGGACCTCGGGGGCGGCCGACTGCTGCACTGGTGAGCACCGCAACAGACCGCTCACCAGGACGGAATCCATGCCGACCGCCGCCCGCACCGCCACCGCATCCGAATCCGCAGCCGCAGCCGCAGCCGCAGGACCCGCGGCCGTCGCCCGCTCGCCGCTGAACGGCTGGCTCGCCGTGATCGCGGTGATGCTGGGGATCTTCTCCATCGTCACCACCGAAATCCTGCCGATCGGCCTGCTCACCGATATCGCGGCCGACTTCCGCATCTCGGACGGCACGGCCGGGCTGATGATGACGCTCCCCGGGCTGCTGGCCGCCTGCGCCGCGCCGACGGTGACGGTGGCCACCGCACGGATCGACCGGCGGCTGATGCTGTGCGCCTTCCTCGCGCTGCTGGCGCTGGCGAACCTGCTCGCCACGGTCGCACCGGCCTACTGGCTGGTGCTGCTGTCCCGGGTGCTGGTCGGCATCGTCATCGGGGGTTTCTGGTCGATCGGGGCCGGGCTGGCCGAGCGGCTGGTGCCCGCGGAGTCGGCGGGCCGGGCGACCGCGGTGATCTTCTCCGCGGTGCCGCTGGGCTCGGTGCTCGGGGTGCCCGCGGGGACCTTCCTCGGCAACCTCGCCGGCTGGCGGACGGCCTGCGCCGTCGTGGGGGCGCTGTCGCTCGGCGTGCTGGTGCTGATGGCCCTGGTGAGCCCGTCGCTTCCCGCCGTACGGGCCACCAGCGCGACGATGCTGCGCGGCATGCTGCGCGGCGTCCCTACCCGTTTCGCGCTGCTGATGACCTTCCTCGTCGTGCTCGCGCACTTCGGCGCCTACACCTATGTGACGCCCTTCCTGGAACAGGTCACCCACGTGGCATCCGCCGGGCTGATCACCGTTTTCCTGCTCGCGTACGGCATCGCGGGAATCGCCGGGAACTTCCTCGGCGGCGGGATGGTGGCGCGCCGCCCGCGCACCGTCTTCGGGGCCGCGGCGGGGCTGCTCGCCCTCGCCACGCTGCTGCTTCCGGTCCTGGGCCGCGGGGAAGGGGGTGCGCTGGTGCTGCTGGTGGTCTGGGGCATCGCGTACGGCGCGGTACCGGTCGCTTCGCAGACCTGGTTCGCCAAGGCGGCGCCCGCCGCGCCGGAGGCGGCGTCGGTGCTGTTCACCGCCTCGTTCCAGGCGACGCTGTCGCTCGGCGCGCTGGCCGGCGGGATGATCGTGGACCGTACGTCGCCGTCGACCGTGATGGCGCTGGGCGGCGCGACCGCGGTCCTGGTGGTCCTGGCGGCGTGGGTGCACCGCGCCAAGCAGCTGGAGTGGCCGCGGAGTTGAGGGCCCGGACGGGGTTCGCGAAGGAGAACGGGGGCGGTGTTTCACGTGAAACGCCGCCCCCGTCACGCCACTTCGCGCCTCAGTCCTCCCCCTCCAGCTCGCCCTCCGTCTCCAGGAAGGCGTCCCGCAGGGCGGCCAGCGTCTCCGCGTCGGGCTTCTCCCACATACCGCGGGACTCGGCCTCCAGCAGGCGTTCGGCGATGCCGTGCAGTGCCCAGGGGTTGGCCTCCTGGAGGAAGGCGCGGTTCTCCGGGTCGAGGACGTAGGTCTGGGCGAGCTTGTCGTACATCCAGTCGGCGACGACCCCGGTCGTGGCGTCGTAGCCGAACAAGTAGTCCACGGTTGCGGCGAGTTCGAAGGCGCCCTTGTAGCCGTGGCGACGCATCGCCTCGATCCAGCGGGGGTTGACGACCCGGGCGCGGAAGACCCGGGAGGTCTCCTCGACGAGCGTCCTGGTGCGGACCGTCTCGGGGCGGGTCGAGTCGCCGATGTACGCCTCGGGGGCCTTGCCCTTGAGCGCCTTGACCGTGGCGACCATGCCGCCGTGGTACTGGAAGTAGTCGTCGGAGTCCGCGATGTCGTGCTCGCGGGTGTCGGTGTTCTTGGCGGCCACCGCGATGCGCTTGTAGGCGGTCTCCATCTCGTCGCGGGCCGGGCGGCCTTCGAGCCCGCGGCCGTACGCGTAGCCGCCCCAGACGGTGTAGACCTCGGCCAGGTCCGCGTCGGTGCGCCAGTCGCGGGAGTCGATGAGCTGGAGCAGGCCCGCGCCGTACGTGCCCGGACGGGAGCCGAAGATCCGGGTGGTGGCGCGGCGTTCGTCGCCGTGGGCGGCCAGGTCGGCCTGGGCGTGGGCCCGGATGAAGTTGCGGTCGGCGGGCTCGTCGAGGCCGGCGGCGAGCCGTACCGCGTCGTCGAGCAGGCCGATGACGTGCGGGAACGCGTCCCGGAAGAAGCCGCTGATGCGGAGGGTGACGTCGATGCGGGGGCGGCCCAGCTCGTCGAGCGGGACGGCCTCCAGGCCGGTCACCCGGCGCGAGGCGTCGTCCCACACGGGGCGGACCCCGAGCAGCGCCAGCGCCTCCGCCACATCGTCCCCGGAGGTGCGCATCGCGCTCGTGCCCCACAGGGACAGGCCCACCGACTCCGGCCAGTCGCCGTTGTCGTCGCGGTAGCGGGACAGCAGCGAGTCGGCGAGCGCCTGACCGGTCTCCCAGGCGAGGCGCGACGGCACGGCCTTGGGGTCGACGGAGTAGAAGTTGCGGCCCGTCGGAAGGACGTTGACCAGCCCGCGCAGCGGCGAGCCGGACGGACCGGCCGGCACGAAGCCGCCGTTGAGCGCGTGCACCGCGTGGTCGAGTTCGTCGGTGGTGGCGGCCAGCCGCGGCACGACCTGCCGGGCGGCGAAGTCGAGGATGTCGGCGACCGCGGCCGGGTGCCCGTCGGCGACCCCGGCCACCGCGGCCGGGTCCCACTTCGCGTCCTCCATCGCCTGGACCAGCGCGCGGGCGAGGGCCTCGGCGTCGTCGGCGGCCGTCCGGGTCGCGGCCGACTCGTCCAGGCCCAGTGCCTCGCGCAGTCCGGGCAGCGCCGAGGTGCCGCCCCAGATCTGCCGGGCGCGCAGGATGGCGAGGACGAGGTTGACCCGCGCCTCGCCGGTCGGCGCACCGCCCAGGACGTGCAGCCCGTCGCGGATCTGGGCGTCCTTGACCTCGCACAGCCAGCCGTCGACGTGCAGCAGGAAGTCGTCGAAGCCGTCGTCGTCGGGGCGTTCGTCCATGCCCAGGTCGTGGTCGAGCTTGGCGGCCTGGATCAGCGTCCAGATCTGCGCGCGGATGGCGGGCAGCTTGGCCGGGTCCATCGAGGAGATCGCGGCGTACTCGTCGAGCAGCTGCTCAAGGCGGGCGATGTCGCCGTAGGAGTCCGCGCGGGCCATCGGCGGGACGAGGTGGTCGACGAGGGTGGCGTGCACCCGGCGCTTGGCCTGGGTGCCCTCGCCCGGGTCGTTGACCAGGAACGGGTAGACGAGCGGGAGGTCGCCGAGCGCCGCGTCCGGGCCGCAGGCCGCGGAGAGTCCGGCGTTCTTGCCGGGCAGCCACTCCAGATTGCCGTGCTTGCCGAGGTGCACCATCGCGTCGGCGCCGAAGCCGCCGTCCGCGGCGGGGGCGGCGATCCAGCGGTAGGCCGCCAAGTAGTGGTGCGAGGGCGGCAGATCGGGGTCGTGGTAGATCGCGATCGGGTTCTCGCCGAAGCCGCGCGGCGGCTGGATGAGGATCAGCAGATTGCCGCGGCGCAGCGCGGCGAGCACGATGTCGCCGTCGGGGTTGTGGGAGCGGTCGACGAACATCTCGCCGGGCGGCGGGCCCCAGTGCTCCTCGACGGAGCTGCGGAGTTCCTCCGGAAGCGTCGCGTACCAGCGGCGGTAGTCGGCGGCCGGGATCCGGACCGGGTTGCGGGCCAGCTGCTCCTCGGTCAGCCACTCCTGGTCGTGGCCACCGGCCTCGATGAGGGCGTAGATCAGCTCGTCGCCGTCGCCGGACGCGAGCCCGGGGACCGGCTCGGCGCCGAAGTCGTAGCCCTCGGCCTGGAGGCGGCGCAGCAGCTCGACGGCGCTCGCCGGGGTGTCCAGGCCGACCGCGTTGCCGATCCGGGAGTGCTTGGTGGGGTACGCGGACAGCACCAGCGCCAGGCGCTTCTCGGCGGCCGGGATGTGCCGCAGCCGGGCGTGCCGGACGGCGATCCCGGCGACCCGGGCGGCGCGTTCGGGGTCGGCGACGTACACCGGGAGGCCGTCCTCGTCGATCTCCTTGAAGGAGAACGGCACGGTGATCAGCCGCCCGTCGAACTCGGGCACCGCGATCTGCGAGGCGGCGTCGAGCGGGGACACCCCCTCGTCGTTCTCCTCCCAGGCGGCGCGCGACCCGGTCAGGCACAGCGCCTGGAGGATCGGCACGTCCAGGGCGGCCAGCGCGCCCGCGTCCCAGGACTCGTCGTCGCCGCCCGCCGACGCCTCCGCGGGCTTGGTGCCGCCCGCGGCCAGCACGGTGGTGACGATCGCGTCGGCGGCGCGCAGTTCCTCGATCAGCTCCGGCTCGGGGGCGCGCAGCGAGGCGACGAAGAGCGGGAGCGGACGGCCGCCGGCCTCCTCGATCCGGTCGCACAGATCTTGTACGAAGGCGGTGTTGCCGCTCATGTGGTGGGCGCGGTAGTAGAGCACGGCGACCGTCGGGCCGCCGGCGTCGCACGCCGCGCGCTCCAGCCGGCCCCAGGAGGGCGCGGGCGCGGGCGGCTCGAAACCGTGGCCGGTGAGCAGGACGGTGTCGCTGAGGAAGCGGGCCAGCTGCTCCAGGTTGGCCGGGCCGCCGTGCGCGAGGTAGGCGTGCGCCTCGGCCGCGATGCCGACCGGGACGGTGGACGCCTCCATGAGCTGGGCGTCGGGGGCCTGTTCACCGGTGAGGACGACGACCGGGCGGTGCTGGTCCGCGGCCAGCAGCACGTCGAGCCCCTCCTGCCAGGCGCGGATGCCGCCGAGGAGGCGTACGACGACGAGATCGGTGCCGTCGAGGAGGCCGGGCAGTTCGGCGACGTCGAGTCGGGCCGGGTTGGCGAGCCGGTACGGCACCGGCCCCGCGGCGGCACGAGCGCTGAGCAGGTCGGTGTCGGAGGTCGACAGCAGCAGGATCACGGCGCAGCCTTCCTCGGGGTATCCGCGCCCCGGGTGGTCGTATGGACGGCGGGAGTTCCTGGCTCACCCGGCGGTGGCCGGGTTCACAGTGGCGGGACCGCGCCGGATTCTCACCGGGCTTCCTCCCTGGCGCCGTCGCTGGCGTCCGGCGGGTCAGCCGACCCACCGACCTGCATAGTAAGGGCTGCGTCCCGGCAGCGGGAGCGCGCCTCCGGGGGCGCTCGCCGGGGCCTTGCGCCCCCGGTTTCGGAGCGACCCGGCGTAGGTATGCTCGCCGCCATGCCGCCCTCCCCCGCACCACCGCCCCACCGGGCCGAACCGCCCGTACGGGATCGTGGTGACGCCTGCCCGGGAGCGCTGCGGCTGCACTCCGCCGCGGACGGGCAGCTGGCCCGAGTGCGGCTGCCGGCAGGGGACTTGACGGTAGGCCAGGCCACCGCGCTCGCAGACGCCGCCGCACACCTCGGCGACGGCCACCTCTCGCTCACCTCCCGCGGCAACGCCGAACTCCGCGGACTGCCCGACGGCTGCGGCCGGCGGCTCGCGGACCTGCTCGCCGGCGCCGGGCTGCTCCCTTCCGTCCGCCATGAGCGGATCCGCAACATCGTGGCCTCGCCGCTGGCCGGACTGGACCGGCACACCCCGCCTGACGTGCGGGTGTGGGCCCGCGGCCTGGACGCGCTGCTCTGCGCGAGCACGGCCGCGACGGGGCTTTCGGGCCGGTTCCTCTTCGTCCTCGACGACGGGCGGGGGGATGTGGCGGGGCTCGGCGGCGATGTGACCTTGATCGCAGAATCGGGCATCGCGGGATCGGAGATCGCGGAATCGGGCGCTGCGGGTGCCGCGTCCGGGAGCGGGGCGCTGCTGCGGGTCGGTGACGACCCGGCCGCGCTGCGGATCGCCGGCGAGGACGTTCCGCGTGCCGCGCTCACCGCCGCCGAGACCTTTCTGACCATCGCCGCGGCGAGCGGCAGCGGCGCCTGGCGGGTCCGCGAACTCCCCGCCGACCGCGCGCTCACCGCCCGCGAGGTGGCGCGAGCCCTGCGGGCGGCGGGCATCGCCGCGGAACACGTGAATGACGTGAATTGCGTGAATGACGCGGGATATTCGGAATGCGCTGCGGATGCCGCCGAGGCCCCCGGTCCGCTCTCTGCCCCGCGGTACGCCGACTCCCGCGCCCCCGGCCTCGTCGACGGCGCCGACGGGCGCCGGGCGCTTGCCGTTCTCGCGCCCCTGGGTCGGCTGACCGTCGCCCAGTGGCGCGCGCTGACCGGCATCGCCGCCGACGACGGCGCGGGCGAACTGCGGCTCACCCCCTGGCGCGGGATCGTCCTTCCCGGCCTGCCGGCCGCGACCGCGCCCCTGCGCCTCCGCGAACTCGCCACCGCCGGGCTGATCACCGACCCGGCCTCCCCTTGGCACGGCCTCAGCGCCTGCACCGGCCGCCCCGGGTGCACCAAGTCCCTGACGGATGTCCGCGCCGACGTCGCCGCCGCCCTCGCCGAGGGTGCCTCCGCACCCGCGGGAGGCGGCGGCCTCCCCGTCCACTGGTCCGGCTGCGCACGCCGCTGCGGACACCCCCGCGGAACGTGGGTCGATGTCGTCGCGACACCCGACGGCTACCGCACCGCCGTCGTACGGCCCGAGGACCCGGCACCGTCCCCCGCCGTACGGAGACCCTCACGACCGGCGCCGGTTTCACGTGAAACACCCCAACTGCCCACCGTTTCACGGGAATCGGCCGCACCGGACCCGGTTTCACGTGAAACACGACCGGCACCGGGTCCGTCCCACACCACCCCCATCACCCCTCAACCCACCACCCCGAGGCCCCAGTGACCGCGTTCGAGTACGAAAAGGACGGGGCGGAGATCTACCGCCAGTCCTTCGCCACCATCCGCGCCGAGGCGGATCTCTCCGGGCTGCCCGCCGACGCCGGCCAGGTCGCGGTCCGGATGATCCACGCCTGCGGCATGGTCGACCTCGTACGCGACCTGGCCTTCAGCCCCGGGGTCGTGGCGCGTGCCCGCGCCGCACTGCGCGCCGGTGCACCGATCCTCTGCGACGCCAACATGGTCGCCAGCGGCGTCACCCGCAAGCGGCTGCCCGCCGACAACGAGGTGCTCTGCACGCTCACCGACCCGTCCGTGCCGGAGCTCGCCGCGCGGATGAGGACGACGCGCAGCGCCGCCGCGCTGGAACTGTGGCGGGACCGGATGGAGGGCGCGGTGGTCGCCTTCGGCAACGCCCCCACCGCTCTCTTCCGGTTCCTCGAAATGATCGAGGAAGGGGCGCCCCGCCCCGCCGCCGTCATCGGCATACCCGTCGGCTTCATCGGCGCGGCCGAGTCCAAGGACGCGCTGATCGACCACCCGTCGAAGCTGGATCACATCGTGGTGCGCGGGCGGCGCGGCGGCAGCGCCATGACCGCAGCCGCTATCAACGCCCTGGCGAGCGAGGAAGAGTGAGCGTGAGCGAGCAGCAGGCCCACAACGGCGTGCCGGAACAGCAGTCGGCGCAGCACCCGGAGCGGTCCACCGGCCGTCTCTACGGCGTCGGCCTCGGCCCCGGCGACCCGTCCCTGATGACGGTGCGGGCGGTGGAGGTCATCGCCCAGGCGGACGTGGTGGCGTATCACAGCGCCCGGCACGGACGCTCCATCGCGCGCTCCATCGCGGCGAAGCACATCCGAGCCGACCACATCGAGGAAGCGCTGGTCTACCCGGTCACCACCGAGTCGACCGACCACCCCGGCGGCTACCGGGGCGCGCTGGACGAGTTCTACGAGTCCGCGGCGGCCCGGCTCGCCGCCCACCTCGACGCCGGCCGCACCGTCGCCGTCATCTCCGAGGGCGATCCGCTCTTCTACGGCTCGTACCAGCACATGCACAAGCGGCTGGCCGACCGCTACCCGACCGAGGTCGTCCCCGGCGTCACCTCCTTCAGCGCCGCCGCGGCCTGCCTGGGCACCCCGCTCGCCGAGGCCGACGAGGTGCTGACGATCCTCCCCGGCACGCTGCCGGAGGAAGAGCTGACGGCGCGGCTGGCCGCCACCGACTCCGCCGTCGTCATGAAGCTCGGCCGCACCTTCCCGACCGTGCGCCGCGCCATGGCACGCTCCGGCCGGATCGCGGAGGCCCGCTACGTCGAACGCGCCACCATGTCCGGTGAGCGCACTGACCGGCTCGCCGCCATCGACGCCGACACCGTCCCGTACTTCTCGGTCGCGGTGGTGCCCAGTCGGATCGCGGCCACCGAAGCGCCGCCGGCCGCCGAGCACGGCGAGGTCGTCGTGGTGGGCACCGGTCCCGCCGGCCCCCTCTGGCTCACCCCCGAGTCCCGCGGCGCGCTGGCCGCCGCCGAGGACCTGGTCGGCTACACCACGTACCTGGACCGCGTGCCGATACGCCCCGGGCAGCGCCGCCACGGCTCCGACAACAAGGTCGAGTCCGAGCGCGCCGAACTCGCCCTCGACCTGGCCCGCCGCGGCCGGCGGGTGGCCGTGGTCTCCGGCGGCGACCCCGGCATCTTCGCCATGGCCACCGCGGTCCTGGAAGTCGCCTCCCAGGACCCGTACCGCTCCGTCCCGGTGCGCGTGCTGCCCGGGGTCACCGCCGCCAACGCCGCCGCCGCCCGCGCCGGCGCCCCGCTGGGCCACGACTACGCGGTCATCTCGCTCTCCGACCGCCTCAAGCCCTGGGACGTCATCGCCACCCGCCTCGGTGCGGCGGCCTCCGCCGATCTGGCCCTGGCCCTGTACAACCCCGGCTCGCGCTCCCGTACATGGCAGGTGGCCAAGGCTCGCGAACTCCTCCTGGAGCACCGCGCGCCGGACACCCCGGTCATCCTGGCCCGCGACGTCGGCGGCCCCGAGGAATCCCTGCGGACCGTCCCGCTCGCCGACCTCGACCCGGACCAGGTGGACATGCGCACCATCCTCCTCGTCGGCTCGTCGCAGACGCAGGCGGTGCGGCGCGATGACGGGACCCAGACCGTCTGGACGCCCCGGAGGTACCCGGAGTCCTAGGGTCTTTCCGACCCTGACCCATCGGACAGGATTTGGGGGCCGGGCGACGGGCCGGCCCCCAATCCGGCCCGTTCTCAGCCGAGTTGGCGGGTGACCGGCGGTAGTCCGAGGGCCGTCCGCAGCCAGTCCGCGGCCTCCTCGGGCCCTGCGGCCACCGGTACCCCTTCCGGGGCGGGTGGCCGCTGGACGACCACCACGGGGATTCCGGCCTCGCGCGCCGCCGTCAGCTTGGGGGCCGTCGCCGCCGCGCCGCTGTCCTTGGTCACCAGGACGTCGATGCGATGGTGGCGCAGCAGGTCCCGCTCCCCGTCCAGGGTGAAGGGGCCGCGGTCCAGAAGGGCCGTCATACGGGGCGGGCGCGGCGGCTCGGGCGCGTCGACGGAGCGGACCAGGAACCAGAGGTCCGTGAGGTGGGCGAAGTGCGACAGCCCCATCCGGCCCGTGGTGAGGAAGACCCGGGCGCCCAGGCCGGGGAGGGCACGGGCGGCGTCGGCCAATGAGGGGACCGGGTGCCAGATGTCGCCGGGTCCGGGGACCCAGCCCGGGCGGCGGAGCGCCAGCAGGGGAGTATGGGCGGTGGCGGCGGCCTGGGCCGCGTGGAAACTGATCGTGCCGGCGAAAGGATGGGTGGCGTCGATGAGCGCGTCCACCGCATGCTCGCGCAGCCAGCGGGCGAGGCCCTCGGGGCCGCCGAACCCGCCGATGCGCACCTCCCCGGCGGGCAGCCGCGGTGCCGCCACCCGCCCGGCGAGGGAACTCGTCACCCGTACCCGCGGTTCCTGCTCCAGGGCGGCGGCCAGGCGGCGGGCTTCCGTGGTGCCGCCGAGGACCAGTACGTGGCGGGCGGTGTCGTTCATCGGCATGGGCAGCGGGTTCCTCCGTGGCTGACGCGCAACCGAAGGGTACGGGAGGCCGGAGCGCGCAGCTCGCGCACACCGGGCTGCGGCACGGGTGGACGACCGGGGCGTGTGCCACAGCGGCGAGCAGCGCCGCGTACACGGCACTGCTGAGCGGGGAGTTCCCGGACCCGGTGACGATCACCCTGCCGAAGGGGCAGACGCCGTCCTTCGCCCTCGCCGTCGAGGAGCTGACGGCTCCGGGTGCGGAGCCGGCCCGCGCCATGGCCGGGGTGGTGAAGGACGCCGGGGACGATCCCGACGTGACGCACGGGGCGTTGGTGCGCGCCACAGTACGCGCGCTGCCGGCCGGTTCGGGCGTGGTGTTCAGAGCCGGTCCCGGGGTCGGGACGGTGACCCGGCCGGGGCTGCCGCTGGATGTCGGCGAACCCGCCGTCAACCCCGTACCGCGCCAGATGATCCGGGAGCATCTGACGGCCGTCGCCGAACGGTACGGCGGCGGGGGAGCCGCGGCCGACGTCGAGGTGGAGATCTCCGTCGACCACGGGGAGGAGATCGCCCGCAGCACCTGGAATCCGCGGCTGGGGATCCTGGGCGGGTTGTCGATCCTGGGGACGACCGGGATCGTCGTGCCGTACTCCTGCTCCGCCTGGATCGACTCGATCCGGCGCGGGGTGGACGTGGCGCGCGCCGCGGGACGGCGCCATGTGGCCGGGTGCACGGGATCGACCTCGGAGAAGGTCGCCGTCGCGCTGCACCACCTGCCGGAGGACGCGCTCCTGGACATGGGGGATTTCGCGGGGGCGGTGCTCAAGTACATCCGCCGCCATCCCGTCGACCGGCTGACGATCTGCGGCGGCTTCGCCAAGTTGTCCAAACTGGCGGCCGGTCATTTGGATCTGCACTCCGCGCGATCCCAGGTGGACAAGGGCTTCCTGGCCGAGCTGGCCCGGCGGGGCGGTGCGGACGAGGCGCTGACGGACGCGGTGGCCGGGGCCAACACCGGCCTCGCCGCACTCCAGTTGTGCGCGGCGGCCGGCGTTCCGCTCGGCGACCTGGTGGCGGCCACAGCACGTGACGCGTCACTGGCCGTGCTGCGCGGGGCGCCGGTAGCGGTCGATGTCATCTGTATCGACCGGGCGGGAATGGTGGTGGGACGGGCAGAGCCGCGCGGGCCGGGAGGCTGAACGGGCCGCTGCGGTGCGGTTTCACGTGAAACCGCACCGCGGCGATCGGACGCCGGCGGAAACCGGCGCCCCCCGCCGCGCGGCCCGTCGCCACTACTGCGACATCTCGCTCCGGCGCCCGAACTCGCCCTCGCGACCCTGGTCCATGCGCTGGTGACCGGTTTTCTCGTGGGTACGGAAGACAGGTCCGTAACCGTGGTCCCGCCAGCAGCTGGCGTCCCCACCGGTCAGCGCGCCCAGCGCCGACCCGAGGGCACAGGCGGCCATCCTGATCGGGCTCTCCTTCATCTCGAAGTGATGGCGCTTCGCCTTCCCGTGGCCGTCCTCCCGACCGTCGGCACTGGCGGCGGTGGTGCCGCAGAGGGACAGCAGGATCGCGGCGACGGCCGCACCGGCGGCCATTTTGGTACGCATCGTGGCGTGCTCCTTTGCATCGGTCCCCCCGGTGTCGCAGCTTCCTTACCGGCAGCCCTCGGCACGGAAACGGATATTCACCCCGATGCGGTCATATAATCATCCGGACAGGTCCGAGGGGCCCATCACGGCGCTGACGTACCCTCAAAGGCCGTCGGATCTCCGCACGGTGCGTGCGGGCGCTCCCGCTCCGCCGAGTAGAGGTGGCTGTCGCGGAACTGCTCGGCGCCCAGCGTGCGGCCGACCATGATCACTGCTGTCCGGACCACCCCCGCGCCCTTCACCTGGCCGGCGATATCGCCGAGCGTGCCGCGCAGGACGAGTTCGTCGGGACGGGAGGCCATCGCCACGACGGCGGCCGGGCAGTCCGCGCCGTAGTGCGGCAGGAGTTCGTCCACGACCCGGTCGACGTAGCGGGCCGCGAGGTGCAGCACCAGCAGCGCACCGCTGCGCCCCAGGGTGGCCAGGTCCTCGCCGTCGGGCATGGGGGTGGCCTGCTGTGCGATCCGGGTGAGGATGACGGTCTGCCCGACGGTGGGCACCGTCAGTTCGCGCTTGAGGGCCGCCGCGGCGGCGGCGAACGCGGGCACGCCGGGCACGACCTCGTACGGCACCCCGGCCGCGTCCAGGCGGCGCATCTGCTCGGCCACCGCGCTGAAGACGGACGGATCGCCGGAGTGCAGCCGGGCGACGTCGTGGCCCTCCTTGTGGGCCCGCACCATCTCCACCGTGATCGTGTCGAGGTCGAGCTGCGCGGTGTCGATCAGCCGGGCCCCGGGCGGGCATTCGGCGAGCAGTTCGCGCGGCACCAGGCTGCCCGCGTACAGGCACACGCCGCAGGCGGCGAGGGTACGGGCGCCGCGCAGGGTGATCAGGTCGGCGGCGCCGGGACCCGCGCCGATGAAGTGGACGGTCATGGTTCCTCGGTCTCCTGGTGGGTGGGGTGCACGGAGGTTTCCCGGGCACCGGGATGTGCGGGTTTCACCGCCGACCACTGGGTGACCGGCATCGCCTGCCGCCAGCCCGTGAAGCCGCCGACCGGCACCGCGTGCGCGACCGCCAGCCGCACCAGTTCGCCGCCGAACCGCCGGTACCGGTCGGCGAGCAGCGCCTCGGACTCCAGCGTCACGGTGTTCGCGACGATCCGGCCGCCCGGCGGCAGCGCCGCCCAGCAGGCGTCCAGCAGTCCGGGGGCGGTCAGGCCGCCGCCGATGAACACCGCGTCCGGCGTCGGCAGCCCGTCCAGCGCGGCGGGCGCGGGACCGTGCACCACGCGCAGCGCCGGTACGCCGAGGGTGTCCGCGTTGCGGCCGATCCGCTCGGCCCGTTCGCCGTCGCGCTCGACGCTGACCGCACGGCAACTGCGGTGCGTGCGCAGCCATTCGATGGCGATGGAGCCGGAGCCGCCGCCGATGTCCCAGAGGAGTTCGCCGGGCGCGGGCGCCAGCGCGGCCAGGGTGGCGGCCCGGACATGACGCTTGGTCAGCTGGCCGTCGTGTTCGTAGGCGTCGTCCGGGAGCCCGGGCACCGCCGGCAGGCGCAGTGCGCCCGGTGCGCGGACGCAGTCCAGCGCGATGACGTTCAGCGGATCGCCCGCCGGCGCGTCCCAGCCGTCGGCGGTACCCTCGCCCAACCGCTCGCGCGCGCCGCCGAGTTGCTCCAGGACACGCATCCGGGTCGGCCCGAAACCCCGCGCCCGCAGCAGCGCCGCGACCTCGCCGGGTGTCCCGGCCCCGGCGGACAGCACCAGCACCCGCCGCCCGTCGTGGAGCGCCCCCGCCAGATTCCCCGCGGGCCGCCCGACGAGCGTGACCACCTCGGTGTCCTCCACCGCCCACCCCAGCCGGGCGCAGGCGTAGGACACGGACGACGGATGCGGCACCACGCGCAGCGGCCGCGGCGCCGCCGCCCCCTCCGCCAGCACCTCGATCAGCGTCCGGCCGATCCCGTGGAACATCGGGTCCCCGCTGGCCAGTACGCACACCCGGCGCCCTTCGTGCGCGGCGAGCAGCCCCGGTACGGCGGGCCGCAGCGGCGAGGGCCACGGCACCCGCTCCCCGGCGCACTCCGCGGGCAGCAGCCCGAGCTGCCGTGCCCCTCCGATCAGCACCTCGGCCGCGGACAGCTCCCGCCGGGCGGCGGCGGACAGACCGTCCCAGCCATCGGCCCCGATGCCTACGACGGAGAGGGGTGGTGGGGCGCTCACTGCCGGGTACCTCAAGGGGCGCGAAGGGACGGGTGCCGAACTCTACTGACCGGCCCTGCTGCGGCCTCCCGCGGGGAGGCCGCAGCAGGGCCGAGGGGTGACCGAACACCCCTATTGCACATTGGTTGCAATTACTTGCTATTACTGTCCGGGGACACCGAACGGGACACGACGCGAGGGGAGTGCGGTCCATGGGCTCACCAGTGGTGCTGGGCATCGAATCGTCCTGCGACGAGACGGGCGCCGGCCTGGTGCGCGACGGGCGGCTCCTCGGGCACGCGCTGGCGTCGAGCATGGACGAGCACGCCCGGTTCGGCGGCGTGGTGCCGGAGATCGCGGCGCGGGCGCATGTGCACGCGCTGACCCCGGTGGTGCGGGGCGCGCTGGCCGACGCGGGGCTGCGGGCCGCCGATATCGGGGCGGTGGCGGTGACCACCGGACCGGGGCTGTCCGGTGCCCTCCAGGTGGGACTGGCCGGGGCCAAGGGGCTGGCATACGCGCTGGGGGTGCCGCTCTACGGGGTGCACCACCTGGCGGGGCACGTCGCCGCCGACACCCTGGAGCACGGACCGCTGCCCGACCCCTGCGTGGTGCTGATCGTCTCCGGTGGGCACACCTCGCTGTTGCTCGTACGCGACCTGACCCGCGACCGCATCGTGCACCTCGGCGACACTCTGGACGACGCCGCCGGGGAGTGCTTCGACAAGGTCGCCCGGGTCTTCGGGCTGCCGTACCCCGGCGGCCCGGCCATTGACCGGACAGCGCGCGAGGGGGATCCGCGCGCTGTCCCCTTTCCCCGCCCGCTCACCGTGGGCCCGCCCGAGAAGCGGTTCACCTTCTCCTTCTCGGGGCTGAAGACCGCGGCGGCGCGCTGGGCGGAGAGCCACCACGCCGCGGGGCATCCGCTGCCGGTCGCCGACGGGGCGGCGGCGCTCCAGGAGGCGGTGGCCGATGTGCTGACCCGCAAGGCGGTGGCCGCCTGCACCGAGCACGGTGTGGGGACGCTGGTGGTGGTCGGCGGGGTGGCCGCCAACTCCCGGGTCCGCGCGCTGGCGGAGGAGCGCTGCGCAGCGGCGGGCATCGCGCTGCGGGTACCGCCGCTGCGGCTGTGCACGGACAACGGCGCGATGATCGCCGCGGTCGGCGATCTGCTCGTCCGGGCGGGTGCCGAGCCCGCTCCGCTCGATGTCTCGATCGACCCGTCGGCGCCGCTGGAGTATGCCGCGCTGCATCCGGTGGCGGCGGGGCGGGCGCTCGCCGCATGAGCCACAGGAGAGGCGCCCGGTGCGCGGCGCCGTGGGCGCGCCCCTTCCGTGGCGACGTCGCCTCCGGCACGGCGTGTTTCACGTGAAACGGCGACCGGCCATGCGCCGGGGCCGTTCGGCGCCGCCTGGCCCCGGTCCGCGCAGCCGACTCACTCCACCGCTCTGACCAGGGAAGATACGCCGTTCGACGGTAATGACAACGGTCACCGGTGCAGCCTTTGGATCTTTTGTCGAAGTGCGGTTTGCTTCGCAGCGAGGACCCCGGAAGGAGCGCGCCCATGACCGAGCACGCCCACAGCGGCCACAGCCACTCGCACAGCCACTCACACGCCGTCTCCCCGAACGCAGACCGGCGCTGGCTGCGGGCCGCACTCATCCTGCTCACCGCCTACATGGCGGTCGAGGTCTCCATCGGCTTCCTGGCACAGTCGCTGGCACTGATCTCGGACGCCGCCCACATGCTCACCGACGTGGTCTCGATCGTGCTGGCACTGGTCGCGATGCGGCTGGCCGCGAAGCCCGCGCGGGGCGGGTACACGTACGGCCTCAAGCGCGCCGAGATCCTCTCCGCGCAGGCCAACGGCATCACCTTGCTGCTGCTCTCCCTCTGGCTGGCGTACGAGGCGGTCCAGCGGCTGATCTCGCCGCCCGCGGTCACCGGGGGGCTGGTGGTGGTCACCGCGCTGTCCGGTGTGGTGGTGAACCTGATCTGCACCTGGTTCCTGTCGAAGGCCAACCGCTCCAGCCTCAACGTGGAGGGCGCCTACCAGCACATCCTCACCGACCTGTTCGGCTTCATCGCCACCGCGATCTCCGGTCTGATCGTGCTGACCACCGGCTTCGAGCGGGCCGACGCGATCGCCTCGCTCGTCGTCGTCGCGCTGATGCTCAAGGCCGGTACCAGCCTGGTGCGGGAGTCCGGCCGGATCTTCATGGAAGCCGCCCCGGCCGGGATCGACCCGGACGCGCTGGGCGATCACCTCGTGGCCGCCGACCAGGTCGTCGAGGTCCACGACCTGCACATCTGGCAGATCACCTCCGGGCAGCCGGCACTCTCCGCGCACATCCTGGTCGCACCGGCCGGCGACTGCCACAAGGTCCGCCGCAATCTCCAGGAGCTGCTGAGCGGGGAGTACGGCATCACCCACGCCACCCTCCAGGTCGACCACGTCGGCGAACAGGACAACGACGAGCTGCTGACACTCGAACCGGGCCCGGGCCACGGGCCCGAGCCGGCCGCAGGCCACTGCGACGACTCCCACGGGCCCGTGCACCGCCCGGGACCGCACCGGCACTGAGCCCGCCGAGCGGGCCGCCCTCACTCGGGTGAACCCGGCCCGCGAGCGCCCGGAGAGCCACTGGTGCGAGCGGCACCGGTGCTCGGATGACGGCATGAGAACCGCCGCCGTCTGCGCGCTGCTGTACGCCGCCACGCTCCCCGCACCACCGGCCGCCGTCCCCGTCCCACCCGCCGTCTCGGTGTCGGTGTCGGTGACCGACGGGGTCGACCGGGCCGAGGCGGGCAGGCGACTCGACTACCGCATCACCGTCCACAACCTGGGCGCCCACGACGTCCACCGGGCCCGCATCGAGCAGGAGATGCCGGCCACCACCCTCTCCGCCACCGCGGCCGGCGGCACCGTCGGCGGCCACGGGACGAGCCGGCAGAAGGCCGTGTGGCACGCCGACCTGCCCGCGCACGACATCCAGGTGTTCACCGCCGGCGCGGTGCTCGGCGCCCCCCGCGACCCCGACACCACCGCCGCTCCCGGCACCCTGCGTGCCGCCTCCACGGTCTGCGTCTACGCCGGCCCGTCCGCCGCCCCCACCGCCTGCTCCGGCAACCTGGACGATCTGCCGACGGCCCGGCCCGGGCCGGAGCGCCGGGACACGTGGGTGTGGCGGGGTGCGGCGGCCCTGGTCAGTGCGCTGTTCGTCTCCGGGGCCGTCCGGGCGGTCCGGCGCGGCCGTGCCCGGCGGTCCGGGTGACCGCGGCGACCGGCGGCTGTCCGGGAGCCCGGACGGCCGCCCACCCGTACGGTCACCCGTTGGCACCGGCCCCGCTCGCGGCCGACGGCCCCACGGACTTGCCTGGAGCTGGCCGTAGTCCGCCGTTCCAGGAAGGACCGCAACGCGATGTCAGCGAGCGCACCCGTACGCGCCGACGGCCGGGTGGCGGCGGCGCGGTGCCCTCCCGGGCAGCCGCAGCGCCGCGGACGCTCGCTGGCCGGCGGGGTGCTGCTGCTGGTCGGGACGCTGCTGCTGCCGCTGAGCCTGGCCGCCGTATGGGCCCGCGCGGAACTCACCGACACCGACAGTTATGTGGCCGCGGTCGCCCCGCTCGCCGGAAACCGCGCCATCCAGAACGCCCTCGTCGACGACGTCACCAACAGCGTGATGCCCCATGTCCGGCTCGACGGGCTGCTCAAGGTCGTCCCGCGCGCCGAACGGCCGGCACTGCGGCGGAAGTTCACCCGCGGCATCCGCGAGTTCGTCGGCAAACAGGTCCGGCAGGTCGTCACCGGCCGCACCTTTCCCTCCGTCTGGACCGGTGTGCACCGCACCGCGCACCAGACCCTGGACGGCACGCTGGCCACCTCGGTCGACACCCCCGTCACCCTGGACCTCACCCCGGTCCTCGAACGCGTCAAACACCAGCTGTCCGGCAACGGCCTGGGCATCGACCTCGCCCGCCGGGTGCCGCGCACCGGTGCCTCGATCGTGCTGCTGAGACCGCCGGACGTGCCGCGGTTCCGGGCGGTGTTCCAGGCCGCGCGCACCGGCGCGCTGGTGCTGCCGCCGGCCGCCGCGCTCTGCCTGCTGGCCGGGCTGCTGCTGGCGCGGCGCCGGCGCCGGGCGCTGATCTGCGCGACAGCGGGCTGCACGGTGGCCTGTGCGCTGCTGGCCGCGGCACTGGCGCTGGTCCGCACCCGGGTCCTGGACGCGCTGCCCGCCTCGGTCTCCCGGCCGGCCGCCGATGCGTACGCGGACGCGCTGACCGATCCGCTGCGCACCGGTGTGTGGTGCGCCGTCGGCACCGGCGCGCTCGTCCTCGCGATCGCCGCCGCGGGCCCCCCGGCCGCCCGCGTACTCCGCTCACCGCCCCATCCGCCCGCTCCCACCGACTCCTCCTGACCGGGGCGGCCGCGGCCGCCCCGGCGAGAAGCGGCACCTCACCCGCGAGCGGAACGCGCACCACGCCGAGGCCCTGCGTGCGGGTGCGACCACCCCAACGCCCCCGAGGCGCTGGAGGAGTTGACGGAAAGAGCCCGGCGGGCAGACCGGCCTCAGATCGCCAAGACGGTCTTCCCCTGCGCCCGGCCGGTGCGGCTCGCCGCCAGTTCCTCGGGGGCCTCCTCCAACGGGACCTCGCGGCCCACGAGGACTGTCAGACGACCCGCGTCGAGATGGCCGGCCAGGATGTCCAGCAGTTGCGGGGACGGACGGTTGACGAAGTTGAAGCCGCGCAGATTGTGTTCGGTGAGCACATCGGCGTCGGCCGAGCCGATGAGCGAGACGGCCGTGCCACCGTCCCGCACGGTCCGGGTCAGCTCGATGAACTCTTCCGGGCCGCTGGCCATGTCGATCAGGACATCCACCCCGTCCGGGTGCGCCGCCAGGACCTGGTCGGCGACCGGGCCCGCGGTGTGGTCCACGGTCTCCGCGGCGCCCAGGGTGCGCATCAGCTCCGCCTTGGCCGGACGGGCGGTGGCGATCACCTCGGCCCCACGGCCGGCCGCGAGCTGAGTGGCGAAGGTACCGACCCCTCCGGTCGCGCCGACGATCAGCACCCGGCGACCCTCGCCGATCCGGGTCTCCTCGACGAGGTTGTAGGCGGTCATCCCAGCCGTCGGCACGGCGGCGGAGGTCGCGTAGGTGACACTGCGGGCGGCCGGCGCGAGGGAGTTCTCGTCGGCGACGGCGAGTTCGCAGTACGAGCCGCCGCCCCGCTCCGGCCGCTGGAACTGGCCGAACACCGGGTCGCCGACGGTGAACCGCCGTACACCGGGCCCGACCGCGACCACCTCTCCCGCTCCGTCCGTCCCCATGACCAGAGGGAAGGAGGCCTGCACGGCGTCCCCGAACATGCCGTCGGCCAGCTTCCAGTCGACCGGGTTGAGTCCGGCGGCGGCCAGCCGCACCAGGACCTCCCCGGGCCCCGGCTCGGGCTGCGGCAGCTCCATGAGCTGTGGCTGTTCACCGAATGCGCTGACTGCTACGGCTCTCATGCGGCGTTCCCTTCCACCCGTCCGAGGAGGCCGGGTGGATCGTAAGCACGCGGGCGGGGCGGGACGCGGCAGGACGGGAGGGGCTGCCCCGGAAGCAACTCTTACGGCCCCCGTCCCGTCTCGCCTCCCCCACTCGTTTGCCCGCATGACGGGACCGGTGGCGGACCGCGGGATTCAATGGCGCAATGATCCGGTTCGAGTCCGTCACCAAGCGCTACCCCGACGGGACCACCGCTGTCGACGACCTCTCCTTCGAAGTCGGCGAGGGCGAGTTGGTGACTCTCGTCGGACCGTCCGGCTGCGGCAAGACGACGACCATGATGATGGTCAACCGGCTCATCGACCCCACACAGGGCCGGATCTTCGTCGAGGGCTCGGACGTCGCCGGCGTCGATCCGGTCGGGCTCCGCCGCCGCATCGGCTACGTCATCCAGCAGACCGGCCTCTTCCCGCACCGCACCGTCCTCGACAACACCGCGACCGTGCCGTACCTGACCGGCTGGAAGAAGGCCCGAGCGCGCGAGCGAGCCGCCGAACTCCTCGACCTGGTAGGGCTGGACCCCGCCGTCTACGGCTCGCGCTATCCCGACCAGCTCTCGGGCGGCCAGCGCCAGCGGGTCGGGGTGGCCCGTGCCCTGGCCGCCGACCCGCCCGTGCTGCTGATGGACGAGCCGTTCGGCGCGGTCGACCCGGTCGTCCGCGACCGCCTCCAGAAGGAGTTCCTGCGGCTCCAGGCCACCATGCACAAGACGGTGCTTCTGGTCACCCATGACATCGAGGAGGCCATCCGCCTCGGGGACCGGATCGCGGTCTACGGACAGGGCCGGATCGAGCAGTACGACACCCCGGCGAGCGTGCTCGGCACCCCCGCCACGCCCTATGTCGCCGAATTCGTCGGCACCGACCGGGCGTTGAAACAGCTCTCGGTCACCGGTATCGACCGCGACGACCTGGAACGCCCGCCGTTCGCCCGGCTCGCCGAATCCGCTGCCGAGGCGGTGACCCGGTTGCGGTCCGAGGGCGCCCGCTGGGCGGTGGTGCTGGACAGCAACGGCGCACTGCACGGCTGGGTGGCCACGGAGAAGCTGGCCGGGGCCGGCGGCACCGTCGCTGACCATGCCCGGCGGATGGAGGCATGGGTCCCGGTGACCAGCACTCTCAAGGCGGCCTTCAGCGAGATGCTCAAGCACGACGCCGGCTGGATCGCCGTCCTGGACGGCCACCGGTTCCTTGGCGTCCTGACCCCCACCACCCTCCACGAGGCGCTGCGCCGCACCATCTCCCCGGACGAACGAGGAGTGCCGCGGGGGCGGGCAGAGGTGGACTCGGTCCCTACGGAGTGAGGCGAGCCGGCCCGGCACCGTACGACAGCAGCGCGGCGTTTCACGTGAAACATGGAGGATGGCGCACCGTTTCACGTGAAACACCGGCATATCGCGGATGTTTCACGTGAAACGCCATCCCGTCCCAATCACTGCTGCCTCAACAGCCCTTTCGACACGAGGTAGTTGTGCGCCACGTCCGCCGGCAGCCGCCGCCAGCTGTCGACCTGTTCGTTCAGGTTGGCCAGATCGGCGGTGGTCAGCACGGTGTTGAGGCGGTTGAGCGCGGCGGCCGGACGGGCGCTGCCGGCGCGGGCGCGATTGACGACGGGGACGACATAGTCGGCGTTCTGGAGCTTCTTGTCATCGTCGAGGACCACCAGCCCGAACTGGTCCAAGGTCGCGTCCGTGCTGGTGGTCAGCACCATCTGGTCCTGCCCGTTCTGCACGGCCTGCTTCGCGGGGGTGGTGCCGACGCCCTTCGGGTCGACGGCGGTGACGTCGATCCCGTACGTCTTCCGCAACCCCGGTGCGCAGAAAGGCCGTTGGACGCATTCGTCGCCCGCCGCCAGCCGGACCGGCAGCCTGGCGCGGCCCAGGTCGCTGAGGGTCCTGAGGTGGTGCTCGGCGGCGTACCCGGCGCTCACCGCGAAGGCGTTCTGGTCGACGGCCCGGCCCGCCGGGAGCACGGTCAGGCCGCGCGGGGTGGCCAGCCGGCGCAGTGCGGCCATGGTCGTGCCGAGGTCGGGGGAGGCGACCGGGGCGGCCTTCGGGCCGTGCTCCTTGGCGTTGAGCCAGTCCGCGAGGGTGGCGGCGTATTCGGGCACCACGTCGATCTGGCCGGACTCCAGCGCGGGCTCGTACAGCTCGCGGTTGCCGACGGTGAGGATGCCGGCGTGGTAGCCGGCCTGGTGGAGCAGCGCCGCGTACATCTGGGCCAGCAGCTCGCTCTCGGTGAAGCCGGCCGAACCGACGGACAGATCACGGCTGTTGCCAGGCGAGGCGGTGATCGCGCCGCGGTGCTCCAGGGAGGGCCCGCCGACGCACGCCGTCAGACCCGCCAGCGCGACCAGCGCGAGCAGTGCCGCCGGGACAGCGCTGCGGGCCGCGGGCGCCGGGCCCGGCGTACGGGCCGGTCTCACCGGGTCCGCCCCCGTACCCACACCGGCGCGAACCGCTGCACCAGCTCGAAGACGGCCTCCATCAGCAGCGCGAACACCGCGACCACCACCGCCCCGGCCACGACCTGCGGAGTGCTGGCCAGGTTGAAGCCCGCCGTGATGATGCGGCCGAGTCCGCCGCCGCCGACCAGCGCGGCGAGCGTGGCGGTGGCGACCAGCTGCACGGCGGCGATCCGGACGCCGGTCAGGACGAGCGGAAAGGCGAGCGGCGCCTCGACGTGCCACACCAGCTGCGCCCCGGTCATCCCCATGCCCCGCGCGGCTCGCACCATGTCCCGGTCGACCTCGCGCATTCCGACGTAGGCGTTGGTCAGCAGCGGCGGAATGGCGAACAGCACCAGCGCGACGACCGTCGGCCACTGCCCGTACCGCCCGATGGGCGTCAGCAGCAGGAGGACGAGAACGGCGAAGGTCGGCACCGCGCGGCCGACGTTGGCGAGGTTGACCGCCAGCGCGCCGCCCCGCCCCAGATGCCCCAGCGTCAGTGCGATCGGCAGCGCGATCAGGGCGCTGATGGCGAGACAGGCGAAGGTCAGGACGAGATGCTGCTCCAGCCGGTGGCCGATACCGTTCTCGCCGGACCAGTTGGTGGCGGTGGTCAGCCAGGACCAGACCTCGGAGAGGGTGTTCATGCTCGCCGCCCGGAGGCGGCGGGCAGCCGCCTCCCGCGGCCGCTCCGGGACCTTCGGCCCGCCCGCCGCCACGGGGTGAGCAGGCGTTCCGCACCGAGCAGCAGCACGTCGAAGACCACCGCGATCAGCACGCAGAGCACGGACGCGGTCAGCACCTGCGCCTTGAAGAACGCGTTCATGCCCGTGTAGATGAGGTTGCCCAGCCCGCCGTAGCCGACGATCGCCCCGACCGTGGTGAGCGCGACCGCGGAGACCGTCGCGATCCGCAGCCCGGCCATCGCGGCCGGCACCGCCAGCGGCAGCTCCACCGTCAGCAGCTGCCGCATCGGCCCGTATCCCATGCCCCGGGCGGCCTCCTTGGCCTCGGCCGGGACGCCGTCCAGCCCCGCCAGGATGTTCCGGACGAGCAGCGTGAGGGAGTAGAGGGCGAGTCCGACCACGACCAGGGTGGCGGAGAGCCCGTAGACCGGCAGCAGCAGCGAGAACATCGCCAGCGACGGGATCGTGTAGATGACGGTGGTGATGCCGAGCACCGGCCCGATCGTCCAGCGCCTGCGCCGGGCCAGCAGCGCGAGCGGGAGCGCGATCACCAGCCCCAGCGCCACCGAGACCACCGTCAGCCGGACGTGCTGCCCGACCGCGTCGAGCAGGATCTGCCGGCGGGTGCTCAGGTAGTCGCCGCAGATCCAGTCGTTCCGTGCCAGGCAGTCGTCCGGCGGTGCGGTCACGGTAGAAGTCCACCCCGGGCCGGGCTGAGTGTCGCGCGGGGCGCGTCCGATTGGGCTGCCGTCGGCCCCGCACCACGTATCCACCCCGTCTATACACATGGCGTGTAGCATCTATGTATAGTCGCTGGCGCCCCTACGGCCAGGGTCGGCGCATCGGGCCACGGCTCGTCCGCGCCTGCTCCGCCATACCCGAAAGCGCAGGTCACGGAAGTACGCGCCGCGCCCACAACGCCCCGCAGAGAGCCCACACCAACCCCGAGAAGAGACCAGGAAAGGCATCGCATGCCGAAGCAGATATCCGCGGCCCGCCGCACCGCCCTCGCCGGGCTGCTGACGGCCACCTCCCTGGTCCTGGCCCTCGGCGGCTGTGCCTCGTACGACGTCACCGCGCCGGCCGACGCACGGGCCGACGCCCCGGCGTCCGACAGCACGGCCCAGGGCGCGACGACCACGGGCGGCAAGGACCAGGGCGCGGACGGCGGCAGCGACGTCGACTGCCGCAAGGCCAAGTGCGTGGCGCTCACCTTCGATGCCGGCCCCAGCGAGAACACCAACCGCCTGCTGGACATCCTCAAGGAGAACAAGGCCCACGCGACCTTCTTCATGCTCGGCAAGAACCACATCGCCGAGCGCCCCGCCGAGGTCAAGCGGATCGACGCCGAGGGCCATGAGCTGGCCAACCACACCTGGTCGCACCAGATCCTGACGGAGATCAAGCCGGACGAGGCCAAGCGCGAGCTGTCCCGCGTCCAGGACGCGGTCCGCAAGATCACCGGCAAGACGCCCAAGCTGATGCGCCCGCCGCAGGGCCGGACCAACGAAGAGGTCTCCAACATCAGCAAGGACCTCGGGCTGGCACAGGTCCTGTGGAGCGTGACCGCCAAGGACTACCAGACCAACGACTCGGCCCTGATCACCAAGCGGGTCCTCGACCAGACCGAGCGCGACGGCATCATCCTGCTCCACGACATCTACAAGGGCACCGTGCCGGCCATCCCCGGCATCCTCAAGGAACTGAAGAAGCGCGGCTACACGGTCGTCACGGTCTCCCAGCTGCTGTCCCCGGCGAAGCCGGAGCCGGGGATGGTCTACCGGCCCTGAGCGGGGCCCCGTTGGGGCGGGGAGTCCGGCCGCGCCCCGGGGACGGCCGGACACGCAAAGGGGGCGCCGGACCGGTCCGGCGCCCCCTTCCGCGCTGTGCCGCGCGCTACGGCGTACGCATCACCCCTGCGGGCTCTCCGCCTCAACCCGCTTGTGCGCCTTGTCATCGGCGGGCGGCTGATCCTTGGACGGCATGCTCCTCGCCTGCCCCGGCGCCGGCTTCTGCGGCGTGGCCGCCTCCGTGTCCTGCGGGAAGGTCAGCTGCTGGCTCTGCCACTCCAGGGCCGGTACGACCTCGCGGCGCCAGGTCCCGAACTGGTGGCTGCCGTGCGGCAGGATGATGGAGTCGATCGTCATCGGCGGCTTCGCCGCCTGGATGAACTTCATCGTCTCACCGTAATCCGACTCGCCCTGGCGGCTGCTGGCCACCAGCGCGGAGATCTGCGGCGCCGGCAGGTGCTCCAGCCGCCACAGCAGGTCGTGCTCGTGCTCGCGCTGGGCGCCCTCCGGGCCGGGGCCGAAGAGGCTGCCGGTGGTGAGGTCGTCCTTGATCGCGTAGTCACCGGACAGCGAGACCGCCGACGTGTACGCCTTCGGGTTGCGCATCGCCAGCTGGAGCGAGCAGGTACCACCGGACGAGTACCCGAACGCGCCCCAGGCGCTGGGGTCGTGGCCGACCCGGTAGGCCGACTTCATCGCATCCGGCAGGTCCTTGGTGAAGAACGTCTCCGCCTGGGGTCCGCCCGGCACATCCACGCACTCGGTGTCCCGCGGCGGCGCGATCGTCGGCCGGACCATCACGATCACCGTCGGCTGCATCTTGCCGTCGGCAATCAACCGGCCCGCATTCTGCGGAATCTGGAGATGCTGGGCGAGATTCATGATTCCGCCCGGATAGCCGCTGATAACGACCATGACGGGGAACCGCTGCCGGTGGAACTGCTGCTGGAAATACTGCGGCGGCAAATACACAAAGCCCGGGTTAATGGCCCGTGTACGGCGGCCGACGATCCGCACGGACTCGACCTTGCCCACCTTGTCGGCGGGGCCCTTAGGCAGTCCGGTGACCCGGTCGAGGCCCTGTGGGCCCGCCGGTTGGACCAGCCCGCCCTTGATGTTTCCGACCGTGGCGTACTGCCCGTCGCCCTGGCCCACCGACGCCGGGGCCTGGTCGTTGTTGCCCAGCAGCTCGTCCCAGTTGCCGTAGAACTCGAAGTTCGCATTCACGGCCAGGGCGAGCGCGGACACGATCGCCACCTGGGTCACCATGATGGCCCCCAACCTGCCCAGCACCTGCCGCCATCCGTTGCGCGACAACCTCGGCCAGAGCCACACCGTGGCGGCCACACACGCCACCGCCAGCACAACCACCGTGATTTCGAGCGACTGACTGGTCAGCCCCATGCGCCCACATCTCCCGTCACCCTCGAAAGGGTTCTTGCCTTCTTATCGGCCGCCCCCGAGGCACAACGGCGGCTCAGGACAATGGTCACCGGAGAAGACGAGCCCATCTGGGAATCGGATACCTGCGCGACTTATTTCTTACCGACCCCTTGCCCGTTCGTTTCCCCGGCGTGATGTGTGCGAGCGGGCACGGCACGTACGTACGAGACGGCAGAACCGCGCACCTGTTTCACGTGAAACAGGTGCACCGGCAACCCCGTCGGCCGGTGGCACCGGTCGCCGCCACCGCCACCGGCGGCCCAACACACGAGTCCGCGAACTGCGGCCGCCGCATGGCTAGTTGACGTTACGGGCGGCGACGGATCACACGCCCCTGCGACATCACCGACACATTCGCCATTCCTCGCATTGAACGCCTCATACGCAACTACCGCACCACACAAGGAGTCAAGACCCACCGCAGGAACGATCACAACCGTCCTTTATCGACGATCACATGTCTTTTTCCCAAAGATCGATCCCGCTGTTTCGCCCCGCGGACCACCTCCCTTTCCCCGCCCACGACGCACTGCCCGAAACCACATCCCCGCACAACACCCCCGTATGGCCCACCATGCGAGGCGCGGGTTCCCACGAAGAGGCCGGTGCAGGCCGCTACCCTTACGTATCCGTCCTGGTCAGGGACATGTCCGCGCTTCACGGACATTCGCCGCACCCACCACACGCAAGAGAGGTCCGCCGATGGGCATTCGGAGTCTGCTGCGCAACGCTTTCGGTCGCTCCAAGGCGACCCGCGACGAATCCGGCGCGGCCCGGGGCAGCGCCGACAAGCCGGAATCGGCAACGATCCCGGAGGCCCGCGAGGAGTCCACCCCACCCCCGGCCACCCCCACTCCTGAGGCCGAGGTCCCGGCGGCCCGTACGGCACCGGGCGAGGCCCCCGAACCGGCACCGCTGCCGGTGACGGCCACTCTGCCCGCGCAGGGAAGCCCGGTTGACCGCGCGCCGGAGCCCTCGGTGTGCGAGCAGGTCGTACGGGACGAGCCTGCCGCCGAGCCGGTGGCGGTGAAGCCGGCCGAGAAGACCGAGGACCGGGCCGCTGAGAAGGCCGAGGACGCGGCGGGAGAGACGGTCGCGGACGAGGCCGTCTCCGACCTCGTCAGCCGGGCTTTCGACAACCCGGCCCCGGTCGCGCCGACGGAGAAGGCACAGCCCGAGGCCGAGACCGGTGCCGGGACCGAGACCGAGGACCAGGCCGAGAGCTCCGCCGAGGACGAGCCGAAGGCGACCGAGACGAAGGCCGAGGAAGCCGGAGCGGCGGACGAGCCGGCGAAGGCCGAAGAGGCCGAAGAGGCCGCGGAGGACGAGGCCAGGGCCACGGCCGAGGCTGCGGCTGCGGCGGTGGAAGCCCCCGAGGACGCCCCCGTAGCGGAGCCGGTCGCCGAGCCGGCCGCAGCGGAGACCGAGGCCACCGCCACGCCCCCCGCGGAGACCCCCGCGCCCGGCGCCCCGCACCCCCTCGCGGCCACCGCCCCCGCACTCCTCCCCCTCTACGACTCCGCCGCCGCCACCCTGGAGAAGCACCAACTCGCATCCCAGCGCGCCACCGTCTACCTCGTCCTCGACCGCTCCGGCTCGATGCGCAACTACTACAAGGACGGCACGGTCCAGCACCTCGCCGAGCAGGCCCTCGCCCTCTCCGCGCACTTCGACGAGAAGGCCACCGTTCCGATCGTCTTCTTCTCGACCGATGTCGACGGCACCGCCGAGCTGGACCTCCCCGGCTACGAGGGCCGCATCGAGGAACTGCACTCCGGCCTCGGGCACATGGGGCGCACCAACTACCACTGGGCGATCGAGTCCGTCGTCGAGCACTACAAGAAGTCCGGCTCCACCGACCCCGCGTTCGTCATCTTCCAGACCGACGGCGCGCCGACCTCCAAGCCGGCCGCCGAGCGGGCGCTGTGCGAGGCGGCCGGAATGCCCGTCTTCTGGCAGTTCATCGGCTTCGGCGACCCGGACGCCAAGGGCTTCGACTTCCTCCGGAAGCTCGACGACCTGACCGTCCCGGAGCGGCGCGCCGTCGACAACGCCGGCTTCTTCCACGCCGGCCGCGACCCCCGCGGCCTCTCCCACGACGAGTTCTACCAACAGCTGATGGTCGAGTTCCCCGAGTGGCTCACCGAGGCCCGGAGCGCCGGCGTCCTCAAGGACAACTGACCCGTCACGCAGACATCCCCCCGGCCGCGGCCGGGCCCCACCGGGCCCGCCCGCGGCCGGTGCCGTTTTCCCGCACGGCACCGGCTCCGCAGCGCGCCGCGGCCCGCACAACGGGCGAGTCCGCACCCCCTTACCTACGCTGAATGGAGGCGCTCCGTTGGAACCGGTTGCGAGGCGGGTCGTGATGAGTAACCCGAGCGGCGAAGGTGAAGAAGGCGGCGCCGGGGCCTGTCCGGGCACCGGGGCCGGTCCCCCTGCCGGGGTCCCGCCCGCCGAGCCCGATCCCCGGCGGTGGTGGGGGCTCGGCGTGATCGCGATGGCGCAGTTGATGGTGGTGCTGGACGCGACCATCGTGAACATCGCGCTGCCGTCGGCGCAGCAGGCGCTGGGGATCTCCGACGCGAACCGGCAGTGGGTGATCACCGCGTACACCCTCGCGTTCGGCGGGTTGCTGCTGCTGGGCGGGCGGATCGCCGATCTGGTGGGGCGGAAGCGGACGTTCATGGTCGGGCTGGTGGGGTTCGCGGTCGCGTCGGGGATCGGTGGTGCGGCCACGGGGCCGGGGATGCTGTTCGGGGCCCGGGCCCTGCAGGGGTCGTTCGGGGCGCTGCTGGCGCCATCCGCGCTGTCGCTGCTGACGACGACCTTCACGCGGGGGCGGGAGCGGAGCAAGGCGTTCGGTGTGTACGGGGCGATTGCCGGTGGGGGTGCGGCGATCGGGCTGCTCGCCGGCGGGCTGCTGACCGAGTACCTGAACTGGCGGTGGTGCCTGTACGTGAACGTTCCGGTCGCGGTGGCCGCCTGCACCGGTGCGGCCGTCCTCCTGCGCGACCGGGGCGGCCGCGGGCGGGTGCACCTGGACGTGCCGGGCGTGGCGCTGGGGTGCGGTGGTCTGGTCGCGATCGTCTACGGGTGCAGCGAGGCGGCACCCCGGGGCTGGGAGGACGGGCTGGTCGTCGGCATGCTGGTGTGGGGTGTGACGCTGCTGGCCGCCTTCGCCTGGTGGCAGACCCGGGCGCAGTACCCCCTGCTGCCCCTGCAGGTCGTCCGGAACCGGAATCGCGGCGGTGCGTTTCTGACGATGGCGCTGGCCGTGATCGCGATGTTCGGGATGTTTCTCTTCCTGACCTACTACCTGCAGGGCGTTCTCGGGTATTCGCCGATCAAGGCCGGGCTGGCGTTTCTGCCGATGACGGCCGCGATCGTCGTCGGATCGACGCAGATCTCGGCGCGGCTGCTGCACCGGCTCGCGCCGCGGCTGCTGATGGTCCCGGGTGCGCTGCTCGCGGCGGCGGGGCTGTTCACTCTGAGGTTCCTGACCGCGGCACCCGCGTACGCCGCGCATGTCCTCCCCGCCGAGCTCCTGGTCGGCCTGGGCATGGGCCTGATCTTCATGCCGGTGATGGCGACGGCGACGGCCGGGGTGGCCCCGCAGGACGCCGGAGTCACGTCGGCGACGGTCAACACCGCGCAGCAGGTGGGGGGTTCGATCGGTACGGCGCTGCTGAACACCATCGCGGCGTCGACGAGCGCGACGTATATCGCAGGTCATCTGACGCGCGCGGCCCGGGGCACGGGCCGGCCCGGTCTGGATCCGGCGGTCCGGGTGGGGATCGTGAAGGACGGGGTGGTGCACGGGTTCACCACGGCGATCGGGGTGGGTTCGGGGATCATGCTGCTGGCCGCCGTCGTCGCCGGCGTGGTGGTCAACGGGGCGGCACCGCAGCGCGGGCCGGTGCCGGCGACGGACGGCGCGGAGTCGGCAGAGGCGGGAGTGTGAGCGCCGCCGCCGGAGCGGCGTGGCGAGCGGCGGGCCGCAGGCCGCGGCACCGGTCCGTTTCACAGGAAACACGCCGTACCGGTTACTTGCGGCGCGCGTGATGATGGGGGATGCGGGGGGGGCGTTTCACGTGAAACGCACCGGTCCGGAATCCCCGTCCCTTCCCGGCCCCGGAGCCCCGTCCGCCCCCGAAAATCCCCGCGCGACCGCCCCCACCCCGTCCAGTACGATATTGACGTTCCGTAAAGCAAATCCTCACTCACCGTAGCGACTTGGGAGCAGCCGGCAATGGCTCGACACCTCATCACCAGCGCCCTTCCGTACATCAACGGGATCAAGCACCTGGGCAACATGGTGGGGTCCATGCTCCCGGCCGACGTCTATGCCCGGTACATGCGGCAGCGCGGACACGACGTGCTCTACATCTGCGCGACGGACGAGCACGGGACGCCCGCCGAGCTGGCGGCGAAGGACGCGGGGCAGTCGGTCGACGCGTTCTGCGCGGAGCAGCACGACAAGCAGAAGGCGATCTACGACGGCTTCGGGTTGGAGTTCGACTACTTCGGGCGCAGCTCGTCGCCGGAGAACGTGGAGCTGACCCAGCACTTCGCGCGCAAGCTGCACGAGAACGGCTTCATCGAGGAGCGGGCGATCCGCCAGGTCTACTCGAACGCCGACGGCCGCTTCCTGCCGGACCGCTACATCGTCGGCACGTGCCCGCACTGCGGCTACGACAAGGCCCGCGGCGACCAGTGCGAGAACTGCACCCGGGTCCTCGACCCGACCGATCTGATCGACGCGCGGTCGGCGATCAGCGGCAGCGGTGATCTGGAGGTGCGCGAGACCAAGCACCTCTTCCTGCTCCAGTCGGAGCTGCAGCACGAGGTCGAGGGCTGGCTGGCTGGCAACGGCAGCAAGGAGTGGCCGACCCTCGCCTCCTCCATCGCGCACAAGTGGCTGACCGAGGGCCTCCAGGACCGGGCGATCACCCGCGACCTCGACTGGGGCGTCCCGGTGCCGGCCGATGTGTGGCCGGAGCTGGCCGCGGAGGGCAAGGTCTTCTACGTCTGGTTCGACGCGCCGATCGAGTACATCGGCTCGACGAAGGAGTGGGCGGACCAGGCGCCGGAGGAGCGCGACTGGAAGTCGTGGTGGTACGAGGCCGACGACGTCCGGTACACGGAGTTCATGGCCAAGGACAACGTGCCGTTCCACAGCGTGATGTTCCCGGCGACGCAGCTGGGGACCCGCGAGCCGTGGAAGAGGGTCGACTTCCTGAAGGCGTTCAACTGGCTCAACTACTACGGCGGGAAGTTCTCGACGTCGCAGAAGCGGGGCATCTTCACGGACGCGGCGCTGGAGCTGCTGCCGGCCGACTACTGGCGCTACTTCCTGATGGCCAACGCGCCGGAGTCGGACGACACTTCCTTCACCTGGGAGCTGTTCTCGTCCTCGGTCAACAAGGACCTGGCGGACACGCTCGGCAACTTCGTCAACCGCGTGCTGTCGTTCTCCCGTAAGCGGTTCGGCGACGAGGTGCCGGCCGGCGCCGAGGCCGGGGCCGCCGAGCAGAAGCTGGGCGAGGAGATCGCCGGGCTGCTGGCGGAGTACGAGGGCCACATGGAGGCGCTCCAGTTCCGCAAGGCGTCGGCCTCGCTGCGTGCGCTGTGGAGCGCGGGCAACTCCTACCTGGAGGAGAAGGCCCCGTGGCTGGAGATCAAGACCGACAAGGACGCGGCGGCGCTGACGCTGCGGACCGCGATGAACCTGATCCACCTCTACGCGGTGGTCTCCGAGCCGTTCATCCCGACGTCGGCCCAGGCCATGCGGAGCGCGTTCGCGCTGGAGAACGACACCGCCCGATGGGTCTCGCAGGACGAGGCGAAGGCGCTGGCGGCCGTCCCCGCCGGGACGCCGTTCACGGTGCCGCCGGTGCTGTTCGCGAAGATCACCGAGGATGATCTGGAGGCGTACCGGGAGCGGTTCGGCGGCGAGGAGCAGTAGACCGCACCCCGCACATACGGCGAAGCCCCCGGACCGGGTTCGGTCCGGGGGCTTCGCCGTATGTGCGGCCGGTAGGCGAAGGGGCCCGGAACCGAGCGGTTCCCGGGCCCCCTCTCAGGCTCTCGGCGTCACTTCGTCGGCTTGTACGGCGTCGGCTTCGCGGGGCCCGTGCGGATGCTCAGGTGCAGCTCCTTGAGGCGCGCCTCGTCGACCTCGCTCGGGGCGCCCATGAGGAGGTCCTGGGCGTTGCCGTTGAGCGGGAAGGCGATGGTCTCGCGGATGTTGGGCTCGTCGGCCAGCAGCATCACGATGCGGTCGACGCCGGGGGCGATGCCGCCGTGCGGCGGGGCGCCGAACTTGAAGGCGCGGAGCATGCCGCCGAACTCGGCCTCGACGGTCTCCTTGTCGTAACCGGCGAGGGCGAACGCCTTGTACATGACGTCCGGCTCGTGGTTGCGGATGGCGCCGGAGGACAGCTCGGTGCCGTTGCAGACGATGTCGTACTGCCAGGCGAGGATGTCCAGCGGGTCCTTGGTCTCCAGCGCCTCCAGGCCGCCCTGCGGCATGGAGAACGGGTTGTGGGAGAACTCGATCTGGCCGGTGTCCGCGTTCTTCTCGAACATCGGGAAGTCGACGATCCAGCAGAACCGGAACTCGCCCTCGACGAAGTGGCCGGCGCGCTTGGCGGCCTCGACGCGGACCGCGCCCATGATCTTGGAGACCTCGTCGAACTCGCCGGCGCCGAAGAACACCGCGTGGCCGGGCTTGAGGTCCAGGGCGACGACCAGCGCCTTGACGTCCTCGTCGGTGAGGAACTTGGCGATCGGGCCGGCCAGCGCGTTGCCTTCGCCGACGCGGATCCAGGCCAGGCCCTTGGCGCCCTGCTGGACGGCGAAGTCGCCCAGCTGGTCGAAGAACTTCCGCGGCTGGTCCGCGGTGTCCGGCACGGCCAGGGCGCGCACGTGCTTGCCGGCGAACGCCTTGAAGCCGGAGTTCTCGAAGACGTCGGAGACGTCCACCAGCTCCAGCTCGGCGCGCAGGTCCGGCTTGTCGGAGCCGTACTTGACCATCGCCTCGCGGAAGGGGATCCGCGGGAACGGCGAGGTGACCGTGCGGCCGTTGCCGAACTCGGTGAACAGCTCGGTCATCAGCCTCTCGACGGGCTGGAAGACGTCCTCCTGCTCGACGAAGCTCATCTCGATGTCGAGCTGGTAGAACTCGCCCGGCGAGCGGTCCGCGCGGGCGTCCTCGTCGCGGAAGCACGGCGCGATCTGGAAGTAGCGGTCGAAGCCGGCGATCATCAGCAGCTGCTTGAACTGCTGCGGGGCCTGCGGGAGCGCGTAGAACTTGCCGGCGTGCAGGCGGGAGGGGACCAGGAAGTCGCGGGCGCCCTCGGGGGAGGTCGCGGACAGGATCGGGGTCGCCATCTCGTTGAAGCCGAGGGCCACCATCTTGTGGCGGATGGCGGAGATCACGGCGGTGCGCAGCATGATGTTGCGGTGCATGCGCTCGCGGCGCAGGTCGAGGAAGCGGTATTCGAGCCGCTTCTCCTCGTTGACGCCGTCTTCCGCGTTGATCGTGAAGGGGATCTGCTCGGCGGAACCGAGCACCTCGACCTCGGTCACCTCGATCTCGACCTCACCGGTCGGCAGGTCGGGGTTCACGTTGTCGGCGCCGCGCGCGCTGACCTTGCCGTCGATCCGGACGACGGATTCCTTGGTCAGCGAGCCGAGCGCCTCGTTGGCGGGGGTGCCGGGACGGGCGACGAGCTGCACGAGACCGTAGTGGTCGCGCAGATCGATGAAGAGGATGCCGCCCAGGTCACGTCGATTGTGCAGCCAGCCGCTGAGGCGGACGTCGGTGTCGACGTCCGCGGCTCGGAGCTCGCCGCAGTTATGGGACCGGTACCGATGCATCGCTCATCCAAGTCGTCGCGAGTCGAGGTGGGGAGCTGTCGGGAGAGAAGGGGCGACACGAGACTCGAACGCCCGATCGATCGCCTTGTGGATCACCCGAAGACCACCCCAGGAATGGCATAACCGCTCCAGGTTACCGCCCGGCCCCCATGACCTGGTTGACATATCCCCATCAGGCCCTCCTCGACAGGAGACCGGGCGCCCCCGCTGCGAGGATGGTCACGTCCGGCTCGTTGGCCGGGCTTCGTCAAACCCACATAAAGTGATGCAATGCGCACCGAGGATCTCCTGGCCGCCATCGAGACCGGCCTGTGGCGCTGGGACAACGCATCGGGCCGGGTGACCCTCGACGCCGAAGCGGCCCGGCTCCTCGGGCTTCCCGCCGAGCCGGCGGAGCTGACCGAGGCCGCGGTGCGCTCCCGTTTTCATCCCGTGGACTTCGCCGAGATCAACGGCGTCGTCCAGCTCGCCGTCTCCGAAGGGACCCTCGCCGAGGCCCGGCTGCGCATCGTCGACGAACGCGGGCGGGTGCTCCGCATCGTGCGCACCCGCTCCCGGCCCCGGCTCGTCAACGGTGACTTCGATCTGGTCGGCACGCTCCAGGAAGTCCCCGAACCGCAGCCCGGCACGTCCGCGGCGCACACCCCGATCACCGGCGACTGGCGACGCTCGCGCGAGGCGTTCCTCCTGGACGCGGGCCGGGCGCTGGCCGAGGCGCGGTCGACCGCCGAGGTCCTGAGGGTCGCGGCCGGGCTGTCCATGCCGGGGTTCATGCCGGACGGCCTGGCGGTCTTCGGCATCGAGGGCGACCGGCTCTCGGTCATCGGCCACCACGGCCACCGTCCCGGCGATGAGCGGCCGTTCTCCGGCATGACGCTGGAGACCGAGTATCCGGCGGCCGAGGTCATCCGGACCGGCCGGGCCATCTACCTCCCCACCCCCGAGGAGTACCGGCGCCGTTACCCCGCCACCTGGCCGCTGGCCGCCCGCTTCCAGCGGACCTCGTGGGCGTTCCTGCCGCTGGTCAACGCGGGCCGCACGATCGGCGCCTGGATGGCCGGCTTCGCGCAGCCGGTCGCCTTCACGCCCGACGAGCGCTCGGTGCTGACCACCGTCGCCCGGATGCTGGCCCAGGCGCTGGCCAGGGCCGGTGTGCAGGAGTCGCAGCACGAACTGGCGGTGGGGCTGCAGCGCAGCATGATGCCGACGGTGCAGCCCGACATCCCGGGGATGACGGTCGCGGCCCGCTACGTGCCGACCGGCGGCGGGCTGGAGGTCGGCGGCGACTGGTACGACATGATCCCGCTGCCGTCCGGCCGGATCGCGCTGGTCATCGGGGACGTCCAGGGCCACGACGTACGGGCCGCGGGCCTGATGGGGCAGCTGCGCATCGCGCTGCGCGCCTATGCCTCCGAGGGCCACCACCCCGACGCGGTGCTCTCCCGCGCCTCGCGCTTTCTCGCCGGGATCAACGAGACCGAGTTCCGCGGCCTCGGAGAGGACCAGCGCTTCGCGACCTGTCTGTACGTCGAGGTGGACCCGGCCACCGGGCTGCTGGACATCGCGCGGGCCGGCCACCCCGACCCGGCGATCCGGATGGCCGACGGCCCGATGCTGGTCCGGCCCACCGCGGGCGGGCTGCCGCTGGGCATCGACCCGGACACCGACTACCCCACCACCCGGCTCGTCCTGGAGCCCGGCGAGACCATGCTGGTGTGCACCGACGGGCTGATCGAGACCGGCGGCCACGACCTGGAGACCGGCTGGGCCCGGCTGCGCGGCATCTTCGAAGGGCATGAGGCCGGGGCGGACGAGACCAGCGGCGAGAGCCTGGAGCGGCTGGCCGACACCCTGGTCCAGGCCGTGCACGGCCCCTCCTCGCACCACACCACCGGGCCGCTGGTGGACCGCCGCGAGGACGACATCGCCGTCCTGCTGCTCTCCCGCGACGGCGGCAGCTGCGGGGTGGGCACCGGCGGGCGGCCGACGCGGCAGCCCGTACGGCGCACCGTGTTCTCCGTCGCCCAGGCCGAGCCGGAGCGGATAGCGGAGGCACGCCGGCAGATCCGCGCGGTGCTGCACGACTGGGCCGACCCGGACCAGGTCGACGCGGCGGTGCTGATGGTCTCCGAGGTGGTCACCAACGTGCTGAAGCACACCGACGGGGACGCGCTGCTGGTCGCCGAGATCTCCGGTGAGCGGGGCCGCCGGCGCATCCGGGTCGATGTCGCCGACGGCAGCGACGAGCTGCCGCACCGCCGCAGGCCCGGCGAACTGGCGTCCTCGGGGCGCGGTCTGGTGCTGATGGAGCTGCTGGCCGGCGCGTGGGGAGTGGATCCGCGCGGGGACGGCAAATCGACGTGGTTCGAGCTCTACGAGGACGCCGGATCGGCGGTGGAGCCGTCCGGCCCGGTGTCACCGGATCCCGAGGAGCCGGCGCCGGAGTCCGCCGCGTAGCCCTTGCGCAGTTCGTGCAGGACACCGGAGGCGGCTGCGGTCAGCGGTACGGACAGCAGCATGCCGAGGATGCCGGCGACGCTCGCCCCCGCCGTGATCGCCAGCATGACCACCGCCGGGTGCATCTGCACGGTACGGCTCTGGATCATCGGCTGGAGCACATGGCCCTCCAGCACCTGCACGGCGAGGACCACGCCGAGCGCCCAGAGCGCGATCACGATGCCGCGGTCCGCGAACGCCACCAGGATCGCCACCGCACCGGAGATGAACGCGCCGAGGTAGGGGATATAGGCGCCGACGAAGACCAGTGCGCCCAGGCCGAGGGCGCCCGGCACCTGCAGGATCAGCAGTCCGACGGTGATGCAGATGGCGTCGATCAGCGCGATGAAGGTGGTGCCGCGCATAAAGCCCTCGATGGACTGGAAGCCGCGCCGGGCCATCCGCTCCAGCTGCGGCGCCGAGTCGCCCGGCGCCCAGTCGTGCAGCGCGCGGACGGCCTTGTCCGAGTCCCGCAGGAAGAAGAACGTCAGCAGCAGGGCCAGCACCGCCGCGGCGATGAACTGGCCGACGATGCTGACACCGGCCAGCAGCCCGGAGGCCGCGGTGCCGCCGAACTTGGTCACCAGGCTCTTGGCGTTGGTGGCGAGGTCGCTGAGCGAGTTGCCGGCCGTGCCGAAGTGCCGGGACAGGTCCGACGCGGCGTCCTTGAGCGACGCGAGGATCTGATCACCGGTGTCGACCAGCGCGCTGACCACGATGTAGCCGGCACCGCCGACCACGACCACCAGCACGGCGCAGGTCAGCCCGGCCGCCAGCGAACGGTTGAGCTTCATCGCCACCAGCTGCCGGTAGAGCGGCCCGAGCAGCGCGCTGCCGAGCAGCGCCAGCAGGACGGGCGTGACCGCCGCGCTCAGCTCGACGCACAGCCACACCCCGACGCCCAGCACGGCCGCGACCAGGAGCACCGTCGCGCACCAGGCCGCGGCGCGGCGGGCCTCGATGGGCAGCAGCGGCTGCCTGTCGTGCGGCGGCCGGCCGGGCTCGGCGCCGCTCCGGTCTTGATCCGAGTCGTTTCGCACGCCGACAGTCCACCACGCCGATGCGGCAGTCGACGGGCATGGGGTGCGACGGCTGCGGTGTCCGGCAGGGCGCGCGGAGCGGCGTTTCACGTGAAACACGTGTGCGGGGGCGGCATTTCACGGGAAACGCCGCCCCCGACTCCCCGCCGTGGCGGGCAGCTCAGCGCGCGTCGGCGGGTATCCTTCCGAGCCGTCCGGCCTGGAAGTCCTCGAATGCCTGGGCCAGTTCGGCGTGGGTGTTCATCACGAACGGGCCGTAGTGCATCATCGGCTCGCGGATCGGCAGCCCGCCCAGCAGCACGACCTCGAAGTTAGGGCTGCGCGACTCCTGGTTCTCGTCCGCCCGGATCGTGATCGCGTCACCCGCACCGAAGACGACCGCCTGGCCCATGCGGAACGGGCGGCCCTCCGCACCGGCCGTACCGCGGCCGGCCAGGGAGTAGGCGAGGGCGTTGAAGTCCGTGCGCCAGGGGAGGGTCACCTCGGCGCCCGGGTTCATCGTCACATGCATCATCGTGATCGGTGTGTGGGTCACGCCCGGCCCCCGGTGTCCGTCGAGGTCACCGGCGATCAGCCGCAGCAGCGCCCCGCCGTCGGCGGAGGTCAGCAGCTTCACCTGGCCGCCGCCGATGTCCTGGTAGCGGGGCGCCATCATCTTGTCGCTCTTCGGCAGGTTCACCCACAGCTGGAGGCCGTGGAAGAGGCCGCCGGACATCACCAGCGACTCCGGCGGTGCCTCGATGTGCAGCAGGCCGGAGCCCGCCGTCATCCACTGGGTGTCGCCGTCGTTGATGACACCGCCGCCACCGTGCGAGTCGCGGTGCACGAACGTGCCGTCGATCAGATACGTGACGGTCTCGAAGCCGCGGTGCGGATGCCAGGGGGTGCCCTTGGGCTCTCCGGGCGCGTACTCCACCTCGCCCATCTGATCCATCATGATGAAGGGATCGAGGTGCTTGTAGGCGATGCCCGCGAACGCCCGGCGCACGGGGAAGCCCTCGCCCTCGAATCCGCTCGGAGCGGTGGCGACGGTCAGCACGGGCCGGGTGTGCGCGCCGGCGGGCGCGGCCACCCGCGGCAGGGTCAGCGGGTTCTCTACGGTCACAGCGGGCATGACGGCCTCCTCGGTCGTTCGCGATTCAATAAGTTAGTTGAATCCTGAACAACTCGCAAGGCGTGCGGCATTCCCGGCTGCGTCGCGTCACTGTTTCCGCAGGTCAGACAGGGCGAAGCAAGCTGACGTACAAAGGGTCGGGGTCAGCCGTACATGCGCCGCATGGCGAAGTCGACCATCTGCTCCACGGCCTTGGCGTCGAAGACCATCCGGTGGTCGCCCTCCATGTCGAGGACGAAGCCGTAGCCGGTCGGCAGCAGATCGAGCACCTCGGCACCGGTGATCACGAAGTACTTGGACTCCTTGCCGGCGTACCGCCGCAGCTCTTTGAGCGAGGTGAACATCGGGATCACCGGCTGCTGGGTGTTGTGCAGCGCCAGGAACCCGGGGTTGTCGCCGCGCGGGCAGTAGACCTTGGACGTCGAGAAGATGCCCTGGAAGTCCTCGGCCGACATCGAGCCGGTGGTGAAGGCGCGCACCGCGTCGGCGAGGGAGGGCGGGGACGGCTCGGGATAGAGCGGCTGCTCGCCGTAGCCCCCGGGGGCCGGTTGCTGCGGCGGGGGCGGCGGAGCTCCATACTGCTGCTGCCCGGCACCCGCGTTCTGGTCGTAGCCGTACATGCGCCACAGCGTACTGATTCGAGGAATGCGCGGGGGACGCTCGTCACAGATCGGCCGAGAGGGGTTGCTTCTTATTACCGGTGGGTAGCATCATCGGAGCTACTTGCTGGTATTGCGTATCGAGGTCCCTTCCTCGCATCGAGGTCCTTCCTCGCAAAGAGGCCCTCCCGAACCCTTACGGAGCCGTACCCATGGGGCACTACAAGTCGAATCTCCGCGACATCGAGTTCAACCTCTTCGAGGTGCTCGGCCGTGACAGCGTGTACGGCACCGGACCGTTCGCGGAGATGGACGTCGACACCGCCAAGAGCGTGCTGTCCGAGATCGCCCGGCTGTCGGAGAACGAGCTGGCCGACTCGTACGCGGACGCCGACCGGAATCCCCCGGTCTTCGACCCGGACACCAACACCGCGCCGGTCCCGGACACCTTCAAGAAGAGCTACCAGGCGTACATGGACGCCGAGTGGTGGCGCCTGGGCGTCCCGGAGGAGATCGGCGGCACCACCACGCCGCGCTCGCTGCTGTGGGCCTTCGCCGAGTCCATCCTGGGCTCGAACCCGGCGGTGTGGATGTACGCCTCCGGCCCGGCCTTCGCCGGTGTGCTCTTCGAGGAGGGCACCGAGCAGCAGAAGCACATCGCGAAGCTCGCCACGGAGAAGGGCTGGGGCTCCACGATGGTGCTGACCGAGCCGGACGCCGGCTCGGACGTCGGCGCCGGCCGCACCAAGGCCGTCAAGCAGGAGGACGGCTCGTGGCACATCGAGGGCGTGAAGCGCTTCATCACGTCCGGTGAGCACGACATGGCGGACAACATCCTCCACTACGTCCTCGCCCGGCCGGAGGGCCACGGCCCCGGCACCAAGGGCCTGTCGCTCTTCCTCGTGCCGAAGTACGAGTTCGACTTCGAGACCGGCGAGCTGGGCGAGCGCAACGGCGTCTACGCCACCAACGTCGAGCACAAGATGGGCCTCAAGGCGTCCAACACCTGCGAGATGACCTTCGGCGACCGCCACCCCGCCAAGGGCTGGCTGATCGGCGAGAAGCACGACGGCATCCGCCAGATGTTCCGGATCATCGAGTTCGCCCGGATGATGGTCGGCACGAAGGCCATAGCCACCCTCTCGACCGGCTACCTGAACGCCCTGGAGTACGCCAAGGAGCGCGTGCAGGGCCCGGATCTGGCCGCGTTCACCGACAAGGCCGCGCCGCGCGTCACCATCACCCACCACCCCGACGTGCGCCGCTCGCTGATGACGCAGAAGGCGTACGCCGAGGGCATGCGCGCGCTGGTGCTGTACACCGCCACGGTCCAGGACGAGATCCTCATCAAGGAGGCCGCGGGCGAGGACGCCTCCGCCGAGAACGCGCTGAACGACCTGCTGCTGCCGATCGTCAAGGGCTACGGCTCGGAGAAGTCCTACGAGCAGCTGGCGCAGTCGCTCCAGACCTTCGGCGGCTCCGGCTACCTCCAGGAGTACCCGATCGAGCAGTACATCCGGGACTCCAAGATCGACACCCTCTACGAGGGCACCACCGCCATCCAGGGGCAGGACTTCTTCTTCCGGAAGATCGTCCGCAACCAGGGCGCGGCGCTGACCCAGCTCTCGGAGACGATCAAGAAGTTCCTGGCCGACGCCGAGGGCGGCGCGGAGCTGGAGCAGGCCCGCGGCGAGCTGGCCAAGGCCGCCGCCGACCTGGAGGCGATCGTCGGCGCCATGCTGACGGACCTCGCCGCCACGGAGAAGGACGTCAAGTCCATCTACAAGGTCGGTCTGAACACCACCCGCCTCCTGATGGCCTCCGGTGACGTCGTCATCGGCTACCTGCTCCTCAAGGGCGCCGCGGTGGCGGCCGGGAAGCTGGCCGGTGCGTCCTCGAAGGACAAGCCGTTCTACGAGGGCAAGATCGCCGCCGCGAAGTTCTTCGCGCACACCGTCCTGCCGGGCGTCGCGGTGCAGCGCGGGCTGGCCGAGTCCGTCGACCAGTCGCTGATGGAGCTCGACGAGGCCGCGTTCTGAGCGACGCGGTCAAGTCCCGGCGGTCCGGGGCCTGTTCCCGGACCGTCACGCCGTTCTTAGAGAGCTCTCAGAATCGGCGGCCAGACTGAGTGGTGCCCGCCTCCCTTCCCCCGAGGAGGCGGGCACCGTCGTTTCGGCCCGATGAGGCGGACGAGCCGGCTGGGGCCCGTGCGCCCGACCAGAAGCGGAATCATTCGTTCCAGTGGGGTCAGCGGCCTGGAATGCGGAAATCGTGGCCGGAAGGCAACGGAGTCGCGCCCCCTGGGCACGGGGATTCGCGGACTTCGCTCCTTATGCTGAATCCATGACCAACTCCACCCGCTTCGACCGCGGCCACACCGACGACCTGATGTCCTTCCTCGCCGCCAGCCCGTCGCCGTACCACGCGGTGGCGAACGCGGCGGAGCGGCTGGAGAAGGCCGGCTTCCGGCAGCTGGCGGAGACCGACGAGTGGGGCGGCGAGAGCGGCGGCCGGTATGTGCTGCGCGGCGGCGCCATCATCGCGTGGTACGTCCCCGAGGGCGCGGGCGCCGCGACCCCCTACCGCATCGTCGGAGCGCACACCGACTCGCCCAATCTGCGCGTCAAGCCGATCCCGGACACCGGTTCCCGGGGCTGGCGGCAGATCGCCGTCGAGATCTACGGCGGCACGCTGCTCAACACCTGGCTCGACCGCGACCTGGGGCTCAGCGGCCGGGTGACGCTGCGCGACGGCAGCCACCGGCTGGTCAACGTGGACCGGCCGCTGCTGCGGGTGCCGCAACTCGCCGTCCACCTGGACCGCTCGGTGAACACCGACGGGCTCAAGCTCGACAAGCAGCGCCACATGACGCCGATCTGGGGCCTGGGCGAGGTTGCCGAGGGCGATCTGATCGCGTTCGTGGCGGAGGAGACCGGGGTCCCGGCGGACGACATCAAGGGCTGGGACCTGATGGTGCACAGCGTCGAGCCCCCCGCCTATCTGGGGCGCGACCGTGAGCTGGTCGCCGGGCCGCGGATGGACAACCTGCTGTCCGTGCACGCCGGTACGGCCGCGCTCGCCGCGGCTGCGGCCGCCGGCGGCACGCTGACCGGCATCCCGGTGCTGGCCGCCTTCGACCACGAGGAGAACGGCAGCCAGTCGGACACCGGCGCCGACGGCCCGCTGCTCGGCACGGTGCTGGAACGTTCGGTCTTCGCCCGCGGCGGTTCGTACGAGGACCGGGCGCGGGCCTTCGCCGGCACCGTCTGCCTGTCCTCCGACACCGGTCACGCCGTCCACCCCAACTACAGCGAGCGGCACGACCCCGGGCACCACCCGATGCCCAACGGCGGGCCGATCCTCAAGGTGAACGTCAACCAGCGGTATGCGACGGACGGCAGCGGGCGGGCCGTCTTCGCGGCGGCGTGCGAACGGGCCGGTGTGCCCTGGCAGTCGTTCGTGTCCAACAACGCGATGCCCTGCGGCACCACGATCGGACCGATCACCGCGGCCCGGCACGGCATCGCGACCGTCGACATCGGCGTGGCCATCCTGTCCATGCACTCGGCCCGCGAGCTGTGCGGCGCCCAGGACCCGTATCTGCTGGCGAACGCCCTGACGGCCTTCCTGGAGAGCTGAGTTGGAATTCTCACTGCTCGGCCCGATCGCCGTGACGACCGGCTCAGGAGAGCTGTCGCTCGGGCCCGCCAAACGGCGCAGTGTGCTGGCGCTGCTGCTTCTGCAGCCCAACACCACCGTTCCACTGGAGCAGTTGATCGACTCCCTGTGGGAGGACGAGCCGCCCGAGCACGCCCGCACGGTCGTCCAGGGGCATGTCTCGCGGCTGCGCGCGACACTGGCCGCGGGCGGTGCGGAGACGTACGGCATCGAGCTGGCCACGCACGGCTCCGCCTATCTGCTGCGGCTGCCGGAGCAGCTGATCGACGCGCACCGCTTCAGTGAACTGGTGGCGCTGGCCCGCCCGGAGGCGGCACCTGCCGACGCCGTGCCGCTGCTGCGCGAGGCGCTGGGGCTGTGGCGCGGGCCCGCACTGACCGGCACGGTCACCAGCCCGCCCTTCGCCGCCGCCGCGCATGCGCTGGAGGAGCGCCGGCTGACCGCCGTCGAGGCGCTGGCGCGGGCCCACGGTGCGCTGGGCGAGCACGAACAGGCCGCGGCGATCCTCTACTCCGCGGCCGTCAACCACCCGCTGCGGGAAGGGCTGATCGCGGCGCTGATGCGGGCACTGTTCCGTACGGGGCGGCAGTCGGACGCACTGGAGTGGTTCCACCGCACCCGGCGGCTGCTCAACGAAGAGCTGGGCGTGGACCCCGGCGAGCGGCTGCGCGACGCGTACGAGGAGATTCTCCGCGCGGAGGCGGCGGACGGCGGACGGAAGACGGCGCCCGCGGGCTCGTCGTTTCACGTGAAACACGGGCAGGATGACCCGCGGCCCGGGGACACCGCCGGTGCGTCCCCCGCGGACGCCACGACGACGGGGACGGGCCGCGGGGCCGGTGCGGCACCTCGGCTGCTGCCCCGGCCGCCCGCCCGCTTCCTGGGCCGACAGGACCAACTGGGCGCACTGACTGATGCGTTGACGGACCGTACGACCGGCGAGAGCCCACTCGCGGTGGTCGCGGGACCGGCAGGCGTCGGCAAGACCGCATGCGCCGTGCAGTGGGCGCATCTGCACGCCGGAGCCTTCCCCGACGGGCAGCTCTTCGCCGATCTGCGCGGTTTCGGCGAGGGCGACGAGGCGGCACCGGCCGAGATCCTGCGCGACTTCCTGCTGGCGCTCGGCACACCGCCCGAGCGGGTGCCCGGCTCCGCGCAGGCCGCCTCGGCGCTGTTCCGCTCACTGGTCGCCGACCGCCGGCTGCTGGTCGTCCTCGACAACGCGCGGAGTTCGGCGCAGGTACGCCCGCTGCTGCCCGGCGGCCCGCACTGCGCCACGGTCGTCACCAGCCGCAGCCGACTCGACGGGCTGGTCGCCACGGACTGCGCCCGGCCGGTGAGCGTCCAGGTGCTCGGCCACGAGGAGGGCGCGGCACTGCTCGGCGCGATGCTCGGGCCGGAGCGGGTCGCGGAAGACCCGGCCGCCGCCGAGGAGTTGGTGGCGCTGTGCGACGGGCTGCCGCTGGCGCTGCGGGCCGCCGCCGCCCAGCTGACCGCCCGGCCGCGCTGGAAGCTGGCCCGGCTGGCCGCGGCGCTGCGCGACGAGCGGCGGCGGCTGGCGCTGCTGTCGGCGGAGGACACCGGGATCGCGGCGGCGCTGCGGATGTCGGTCGCCCGGCTGTCGGCGGATGACGCCCGGCTGCTGAGCGCGCTGGCGACCAGCGCCGACGGCCATCTCAACGCGTCGGTGGCGGCGGCGCTCGCCGGGTACGACCCCGAGCGCACCCAGGACGGCCTGGAGCGGCTCGCCGAGATGCATCTGGTGGACGAAGAGGCGACCGATGTCTACACGATCAGTACGCTGACGCAGCTGTTCGCGCGCGACGAGCGCGGTGAGGAGAGCGATGGGGAGAGCGGGCGGGGCAAGGGCCCCGGTGGCGGCAACGGCTGAGCACCGCGGCAGCGGACGGCGGCCGTTAGGCAAGCGTTAGCGGCACGCCAGCGGCGGGCGGCAGTCTTGTGGACGGACCGCAGGACAAGCAGGCCCGGCCGGATCGCATCCGGCCGCACCGCAGAGCGCACCGCACGGCGCGCTGCCCATCGGGGGGAGACCGACATGCCGCAGACCGACGCCCACACCCGCACCACCCGTACGCCCCGCACCGCCCGCCGCCGTACGCTGCGGATCGCGGCGGCCGGACTGACCGCCGTCGCCGCGCTCACCCTCACCGCCTGCGGCGGCCAGGACGACCCGCTGAAGACCGCCGCCGCCAAGCCGTTCAACCCCGCGCCTCAGGACGCCCAGGACCCGGCGGCCAACGGTACGAAGGGCACGCAGGGCACGAAGGGCACTGAGGACTCCAACGCCTCGGTGAGCGGCGGCGGGAGCGCCTCGGCGGGGCAGGCGTCCGGTGGCCGCGGCGGCAACGCGACCGTGACGGACGGCTCGGCCGGCGGCGCCAAGCAGCGCGGCTCGCATGCGCCGGGCGGGTCCACCGCCGGCCGGGGCCACGGTGCGGGCGCCGGGCACACCGCCTGCGACGCCGCCCGGATCCGCATCGTGGCGAAGCCGCTGACCCGGCCGGTCAACCATCTCCTGCTGGAGGCCACCAACACCTCCGGTACCACCTGCGACCTCTACGCCGCCCCGTTCCTGCAGTTCGACGACGCGCAGGCGCCGGTCCCGGACCTGCCGGAGAGCAAGCCGCAGGCCGTGGTCACCCTCGCGCCGGGCAAGTCCGGCTATGCCGGGGTGATGACGTCCGGTGCCGACGGCGGCGCGCACGGCCGCACGGTCACCTCGCTGTCCGTCTGGGTCGCGGGCCGTGACGGCAAGGGCAGCGTCGGCGGTGCGGCGAAGGTGGCGCTGCCGGGCGGCTCGGCGTACATCGACGACAGTGCCCGGGTGTCGTACTGGCAGGCGGACCCGAGCGACGCGGCCTCCTGGTAGACCGGCCCGCCTCCTGGCAGGCCATCCGTCGCTCCCTTGAGCGGGGCGCCCGCGACTCCCCCTGCGGGCGCCCCTTCGTCTGCCGCCGCACCGCGGGCCGACCGGGCGACTCCCGGACGGTTTCCGTGCGGCTTACAGAGGCTGCGGCTGTCCCGTCATGTCCCACGGCGCCCGCCCGGTGTCCCGCGATGGAGTCCCGCCCGCCGCGTCCTTGCAGCTCACAGCGGTGCGCGGCGGGCGGTACGTCCCATGGAACGCGGAACGGCGGACCGTGCCGCGCGCCGGCACCACCATGGTCTCCGTCGCGCAACCGGCCATCCGGGCCGGACCGATTCGGAGGGGAACCGGCATGGACGAGCACGGCACCACGTATCCGGGGGACGGCACAACCCCCGCGGACGGCAGGGCATCCGCGATCCGCCGGACCGTGGTGCGCAGGGTGCTGCCCGCGGTCGCCGCGGCCGGGATCGGCGTCGCCGGGATCGCGGGGGTGGCGCACGGCAGCGAGACCGCGGCCCCGGGAACCGCCGCCGCCGGCTTCCCGACCTGGGGCACCCGCTGGGTCGTGCACGCCACGGCCGACACCGCTTCCCCCGCGGTCGGAATGATCAACAAGACCGCGGCCGGCCAGGACCGGATCACCGCCGACTACCAGGTCGACACCGGGCACCGGGTGTGCGAGGGCAGCGCCTGCTCGACGTACATGGCGCATCTGACCGGGCCGGTCGGCGGGTTCCTCAGCGTCGTCGCGGTGGCCGTCCCTCAGGACCGGCTGCCGGGCATACCGGTCCACGGCGCGCCGCCGCACCCCGGCCGCGGCCGCCAGGAGATGCTGGCGCGCGCCGCCACCTGGCTGACCGCCGACCACGGCGCCCAGGTCCCGTACAGCCAGGTCAGGGTCTGGAAGGACGGCTACCGCCAGGACTGCTCGGGCTATGCGTCGATGGCCCTCGGGCTGCCGACGCCGGGCACCAACACCGTGGGGCTGGCCACCGACCGCGGCCTCACCCGGCCGATATCGCTCGGCGAACTGCAGCCCGGCGACCTGCTCATCGACGCGATCGGCGACCACAACCACCGGCATGTCGTGATCTTCGAGAAGTGGAACAACGCCGCGCACTCCTCGTACACCGCGTTCGAGCAGCGCGGTGGCCATGGCACCGACCACCGGAGCCTGACCTACGGACTGCCGGGCGGCGACGCCCGGTTCAGGCCCTACCGTCCCGTGGAGTTCGGCGACTGACCCGAATCGGGGGCGCGTTTCGGGATGGATCCGGGGCGCGGAGTCTGTTGCAACTTCACAGGGCGATCCGGGTTCGTTCCGGATCGCGTAACGAGGGGCACTTCCGTCACAGGGGAGCGGAAGTGCCCCTCGCGCGCGCATGTCCGCTGTGCTGGAATGCGAGACGTGCCTGGCCATGAGAACGACGCCGCAAATGTCCGCCGCAAGCCACTGGCCCCGCTTCCCGCCGAACTCTCCGGACCCGTACGGGACTTCGCCGCCGCCCTGCGCCGGATGCACGGCGAACTGGGCTACAGCCTTCAGGAGTTGTCGGGACGGCTGCCCGCCAGCCGGTCGTCCCTCTCGCGCTATCTGCGCGGCCAGAGCCTGCCCGACGAGCGGCTGCTGGTGCAGTGGTGCAAGCTCTCGTTCACCGGTGAGGACCGGATGCCCGCGCTCGTGGAGCTGCTGCACCGCGCCCAGGAGGCGGCGGACGCCCCGCCGGTGCCCGCCCCGCAACCCGGCGACGAGGCCGTGCCGGGTTCCGGCGAGCGGACGGGACCGGAAGACCCGGAAGACACAGCACCGGCCCGGAGCCGGCTGCGGTTGCTGCTCGCCGGGTTCTGCACCGCCGCCGTACTGGCCGGCGCCGCGTTCGCCGTCCTCGCGCTGACCGGCCCGGACAGCGGGGGTCCGGCGGAGGGCGGCGGCCGGGCGCCGGCCCCCGCGAGCACGTCGACCGGCGCCGGATCCGCCCTGATCACCGTCCACAACGTCGAACGGGCCTGCCAGCACAGCCGCAGCGACTACTGCGGACTCGGGCTGGCCCGCGATCCGTACGCACCGTATCTGCGGCCCAACATCGTGGGCCATGTCTGGCACGGCGATGCGCTGCACGCGGTCTGCGAGATCGCCGACGGTGTCTCCGTCACCGACGAGATGGGCGGGCACAGCAGTATCTGGTTCCGGGTCGTTCACGGGGGCGGGCAGGTCTGGGCGCCGGGCATCCGGATCCGTCCGGAGCAGCTGGCGAACGCCGAACTACCGCGCTGCCGCGACGGATCGTGAACGTCCGGCCGTACCCCGGCCACCGCGTACGGATGCCGGCCCGGAACGCACCCGCGCTGTTCATGTGAGCCCCGGTGACTATCGTGGCGACGCCATGGCAGCCGGAGACACCTGACCGCAGCGACTCCCAGGGGGAACCACTCATGACCGCACGCCGCACCCGCCGCCGCTCCGCCGCCTACGCCGCGCTGGCCCTCGGACTCGCCGGCTCACTCGCCCTGACCGGCTGCAAGAGCTCGAAAACCCACCGGAGTTCGTCCACGGCCTCCCGGAGCACGCACCACGTCATCGGCGGTGCGGGCACCGCGAGCCGTCGCAACGGCCGTACGACGTACTGCTCCCTCTCCACGTCCCGGCTCCAGTTCGGCCAGCAGACGGGTCCCAAGGGATACGTCACCGTGCGGTACCGGAACTCCTCCAGCACGCTGAGCTGCACGCTGTACGGCGCGCCACTGCTGTCCTTCAACCAGGCGAAGACCCCGCTGCCGCCGGTGAAGGCGGGATCGAACCACCAGGTCACCCTCCGCCCCCGCGACACCGCCTACGCGGTCGTCCCGACCAACACCCCCGCCGCGCTGGGCACCCGGCAGGAGAACGTGGCCATCCGGTTCGCACGGTCCACCGGGTCGCCGGTGACGTTCGACTTCACCGAGAAGCGCGACGTCATCTCCGTCGGCCAGAGCAGGGTCAGCGACTGGAACAGCAGCCTGGCCGGGGCCAGGCTGGAAGCCGGCGTCGGCGACTGACCGCGCACGGGCGGCCCCGGCCACCGGGGCCGGGACCACGCGGTTTTCCGGGCTACTCGGCGTCCAGCCCCGCCAGGACGAGCCCCAGCCGGGCCACGCCGCCGTCGGTGACCCGGACCGGAACGCCCCAGTCCTGCTGGTGCACATGGCAGGCCGGGTACTCGACGTCCGGGGCGTCGTCGCAGGACGCGGCCATCGCCGAGACATGCAGCACGCCCTCGGTGACACCGTCCGCCAGCACCAGGTCCCGGGCGAGATCGGTGCCCGCACCGGCACCGTCGGCGAGCAGCTCCGGCGGCGTCGCACTGACGAGCAGCCGCGTCGAGGGGCCGTAGCGGGTGTCGAGCTTCTGGCCGGCCGGGGCCTGGAAGACCACGTCCAGGCGGAGGCTGCCCGGGGCGACGTCGGTGGCCGCGCGCCGGGTGCGGTGGGCCACCGCCTCGACGCGTACCGCCTCTTCGGGCAGCCGCAGGCGGGTCAGCCGGTGCCGCGCGGACTCCACGACCACGATGTCGTCGTCGGCGAGCACCGCCGCGGACGGTTCCCGCAGATCGGTCGCGAGCGTCGTCACCTCGCCGCTCGCGGGGTCGAAGCGGCGCAGTGCGTGGTTGTAGGTGTCCGCGACGGCGACCGAGCCGTCGGGCAGCGCGGTGACGCCCAGCGGGTGCTGGAACAGGGCCTGCGCGGCGGCGCCGTCGCGGTGCCCGAAGTCGAAGAGCCCGGTGCCGACGGCCGTGTGGACCACATGGCCGTCGCCGTCCGCCGCCCGCTCGATCCAGCGCACCGCGCTGGTCTCCGAGTCGGCGATCCACAGCCGGTCGCCGCCCGCCGCGAGCCCGGAGGGCTGGGCGAACCACGCCTGTTCGGCGGGCCCGTCCACCAGCCCCTCGTTGGTGGTGCCGGCCGCGACGGCGACCGTGCCGTCCGCCGGGTCGTACGTCCACAGCTGGTGCACGCCGGCCATCGCGATCCACAGCCGGTCCTGCCACCAGGCGAGGTCCCACGGCGAGGAGAGGTCCACCTCGCGGGCCGGCCCGGAGGACGGCGAACCCTGCCACCACTGCCTGCCGGTGCCGGCCACCGTCTCCAGCGCACCGCTGCGGGGGTCGAAGACCCGGATGGCGTGGTTGACGGTGTCCGCGACGGCGACCGTGCCGTCGGGCAGCAGCGCCAGGCCCTGCGGCTCGTTGAAGGAGTCCGGGCCCAGCCCGCGCTCGCCGGTCCCGATCCGGCGCAGCACCTGCTCGCCGTCGGCCGCCAGCTCCACCAGCTGATGCCGGGTGGTGTCGGAGACGAGGAAGGTGCCGCCGGGCAGCCGTACCGCCTTGCCGGGGAACCGCAGGTCGGTGGCGACCGGCTCCGGCGGTACGTACGGGCCGTCGCCGCGCCGGAGGGTGCCCTTGGCGCCGTGTTCGGCGACCAGCTCCTCGACGAGCTTCTCGATGGCGTGCGCATGGCCCTCACCCGCGTGCTGGGCGACCACATAGCCCTCGGGATCGATCACCACGAGCGTCGGCCAGGCCCGCACCGCGTACTGCTTCCAGGTCGCCAGCTCGGGGTCGTCGAGGACCGGGTGCTCGACGCCGTACCGCTCGACGGCGTCCACGACCGCCTGGTGCTCGGCCTCGTGCACGAACTTCGGGGAGTGCACGCCGATGATCACGACCGAGTCGCGGTGCCGCTCCTCCAGCTCCCGCAGCTCGTCCAGGACATGCAGGCAGTTCACACAGCAGAAGGTCCAGAAGTCGAGGATGACAATGCGTCCTCGCAGGTCGGAGAGGGTGAGATCTTTTCCGCCGGTGTTGAGCCAACCGCCCTTGCCGATCAGCTCGGGGGCCCGGACGCGCGCACGTGAAGCCATGTGGACATTCAACGTCACCCCGGTGCGTCCGCATTCCGCAGGGGCCGTGGGGAACACCTCACCCATGCCGCGATCCCACGGGGACCACTCCCCGCGCTCCCGCAAGTACGTCGTGCACGACCGGATCTTCGGCATCGGTGAGGACTGTCGCCGCTGCGCCACCACTACCGCGTGGAGCCGGTCGACGGGACCGAGCCGGACGTCGGCGGCAAGATCCTGGACCGGGAGTCCGCGGTCGAGTGCGACGGCGAGCTGCTCGCCGAGATCTCCCGGCGCCGGCTCACCGTACGCGACACCTATGCGGTCGACGCCGTACGGGAGGACGCCGATCCGCCGCTGCTGATCGCCATCGCGGTGTGCGTGATCCGGATGACCGAGCGGGAGCGCGGGGACGGCTGAGGGCTCGGGGCGGGCACGGCCAAGCCTCCCGCCCGCGAAGGGAATTGACCGATTTAGCCCGTTACGCACCGTTCGGGGGCGGCGAACCGCGCACAGTACCACCGCCAAAGCTTTCGAACGGCTCCGCCGTCAAACATCCACCTACGATGGTGACCCGAAAGCACTGCCGGGGTGCCCGTGCGCAAAGTAACTTAACTGCACAGACAGCAGCCCGCGTACGAACCGTCCGAGGGGTCCCGTGACCGTCCATCCCAGCCTTCAGTCCTCCATCGATGCCTGGACGCATTCCATAGAAGCGATAACCGAGCTGGTGACGCCGCTCGTCGAGGGTGAGTGGAGCAGGGCGACAGACCTCCCAGGATGGTCCGTACGCGACGTCGTCTCCCACGTCATCGGTCTGGAATGCGAGATGCTGGGCGACCCGCGGCCGATCCACACCCTGCCGCGCGACCTCTACCACGTACGGAGCGAGTCGGCCCGCCGCATGGAGGTCCAGGTCGACGTCCGCCGGCACCACACCGCACCGGAAATGCTCAGCGAGCTCGAATACACCGTCATCCGGCGGTCCCGGCAGCTGCGCAACGAGTCCCGCCAGCCGGACGCCGTGGTGCGCAGCCCGCTCGGCGAGGAGCGGACGCTGGAATTCGTACTGGAGCAGCGGGCGTTCGACGTCTGGGTGCACGAGCAGGATCTGCGCCGGGCGCTCGGCAAGCCCGGCAATCCCGACTCCCCCGGCGCGCATGTGGCCCGCGATCTGCTGGTGCGGGTGCTGCCCGGCATCGTCGCGAAGAGGGCGCAGGCGCCCGCCGATTCGGCCGTCGTCTTCGACATCACCGGCCCGGTGGAGTTCATGCGCACGGTGCGGGTCGGCGCCGACGGCAAGGCGACGATCGACGGCAGCGTCTCGCTCGGCCCGACGGTGACACTGGCCATGGACTGGGATGCCTTCCACCGGCTGGCCTGCGGCCGGGTCCGCCCGGCGGCCATCGCCGGGCAGATCAAGATCGACGGGGACCACGAGCTGGCCCAGGCCATCCTCGACCACTTCGCGGTGACGCCGTAGCGGGCTCCCCGGCAGCGCGCCCCGGCGGGAACGGGTCATCCTGACGGGGCGTCCCCCTGGGCGCAACATCGCGGAACTGCACGATCACACAACGCGGAACCACGACAACGCAGAACGCAAAGACGCGGCAACACGGAAGCGCGCAGGCGCAGCCCCGCTGCGCCCAGGCCGCTGCCTGTCGACCGGACAGCACGCGGGGAGTTGGCCGTTTCACGTGAAACGGCCTGCCGGTTTCACGTGAAACCGGAGCCGCTCCCGACTCGATCCGCCAACTCCCGGGCGTTTTGCGGGAGATGGATCATTCCCGGACGGCACTCCTGGGCACTTCGACCCACGGCACCGGCCCCCCTCACGCCGGGACGTGCACCGCCTCCACCCTGCTGACGACCAGCCGCTCCCGCTCGCGCCGTGCCGCGCGCCGGCGCAACCGCAGGATCTGCGAGAGGCCGATGGCCTCCAGGACGAAGACCGAGGAGAAGGCGATCCGGTAGTTCTCGCCCGTGGCGTCCAGGAGGACGCCGATGGCCAGCAGGGTCGTCATCGAGGCGGTGAAGCCGCCCATGTTGACGATGCCGGATGCGGTGCCCTGGCGCTCCGGCGGGTTGGCGGGCCGGGCGAAGTCGAAGCCGATCATCGAGGCGGGACCGCAGGCACCCAGCACCACACAGAGCATGACCAGCAGCCACATCGGGGCGTGCGCGGCCGGCCAGCACACGGTGAGGGCCCACAGCAGGGCGGTGGCGGCGACGGTGCTCAGGGCCAGCGGCGTGCGGGCCGCGTGGTGGCGGGCGATGACCTGCCCGTAGACCAGGCCCACGCCCATGTTGGAGAGCACCACGAGCGTGAGCAGTTCACCGGCGGTGCCGCGGGAGAGGCCCTGCGCCTGGACGAGGAACGGGAGTCCCCACAGCAGCAGGAAGACCATCGCCGGGAACTGGGTGGTGAAGTGCACCCACATCCCCAGCCGGGTGCCCGGCTCGCGCCAGGCGTCCGCGATCTGCCGGCGGACGAACGCGGCTCCGCTGTGCTCGGCGGCAGCGGGCGGCGGCGCGAAGCCCTCGGGGTGGTCCTTGAGGAAGAGCAGCAGCAGGACCAGTACGGCGACCCCGCCCAGCGCGCTGCCAGCGAAGGTCGTCGTCCAGCCGAAGGTGTGCAGCAGCCGGGCCAGGACGAGGGTGGAGATCAGGTTGCCCGCCATGCCGACGAGCGCGGCGATCTGCGCGATCATCGGGCCGCGGCGGGCCGGGAACCACCGGGAGCCCAGTCGCAGCACGCTGATGAAGGTCATCGCGTCCCCGCAGCCGAGCAGCGCGCGCGAGCCGAGCGCCATGGTGTACGTCGCGGAGAGCGCGAAGCCGAACTGCCCGACGGTGTAGAGGACAACGCCGAGGGTCAGCACCTTTTTGGCGCCGAGCCGGTCGACCAGCAGGCCGACGGGTATCTGCATGCCCGCGTACACCAGCAGCTGGAGGATCGAGAAGGTGGACAGCGCCGAGGCGTTGATGTGGAAGCGCACGGCGGCGTCCAGGCCGGCCACGCCCAGGCTCGTGCGGTAGGTGATCGCGACGAAGTAGACCGCGACGCCGATGCCCCAGACGGCCATCGCCCTGCGGCCGCCGGGCGGGTCCGAGGGCAGCAGCCGGGCGGCGCCCCCACCTATGCCACCGCCGGCGGTGGTGTCGGTGCCGCCGCTCATCGCTCGTCCCCCTGCGCGAGGTTGCGGACCCAGCTGACGTGCCGCTGTACGGCGTCGGCGGCCGCGTCGGAGTCGCCCGCGCGCAGCGCTTCGAGGATTTCCGTGTGCTCGGCGATGTTCTTGGCGATCCGGTCGGGGTGGGCGTGCATGACCGCGACGCCCATCCGCAGCTGCCGGTCGCGCAGTTGCTCGTAGAGCCGGTCCAGGATCTGGTTGCCGGCGCTGCGCACGATGGCGGCGTGGAAGGCGCGGTCGGTGACGGAGACGGCGGCCAGATCGCCGGCCGCGGCCTGTTCCCGCATCGTCTCCACCAGCGCGCCGAGTTCCTCGATCAGCGACTGGCTCGCGGGTACCGCCTTGGCCGCCGCGTGCTTCTCGACAAGCAGCCGGGTCTCGACGACGTCGGCGATCTCCTGCGCGGAGACCGGCAGGACCAGGGCGCCCTTCTTGGGGTAGAGCTTGATCAGCCCCTCGGCCTCCAGCCGCAGCAGCGCCTCGCGCACCGGGGTGCGCGACACCCCCACGGCGTCGGCGAGCTCCCCTTCGGTGAGCAGCATTCCGCCCTCGTAGCGGCGCTCCAGAACTGCGTCCTTGATGTGTGCGTAGACCCGCTCGGCGGCGGGGGGCTGTTTGGCGGGAACGGGACCGGTCTCCCTTGTGGGGGCGGTGGGCGTGGACGCTGATGGCATGCGCACAGGATAGATACAACAGGTATGCGACCGTCACCCCATTCCGGGATGCGGACGATCAACGGGGTGTTTGTCCTGGTAGAGGCGTTATGGGCGGGCGGCCGGGGCCCGCGCACGGTCACCGGCCGCCCCTGCCTCAGTCGCGCATCAGCCCCTGGGCGATCAACCGCTCGACCACCTGCCCATGGGCGGGCGCGCATCGCGTCCGCGCTCCCTCACGGTCGAACCAGGCGTACTCGGCGATCTCCCGGCCGGGGACCGGAGCGATGTCCTGGGGCCCACCGGTGAAGCAGGTCATGTGCAGCCGCCGGCCGTTCTTGCCATGCGCAACGGCGTGGATGACGAACGCCTCGGTCAGCTCCGCCACGGGAACGTGCAGGCCGAGCTCCTCGGACAGCTCCCGGGACAGCGCCTCGCGGGCCGTCTCACCCGGCTCGTACTTGCCGCCCGGGAGGTAGAAGGTGTCGTTCCCCCGCGTCCGGACGCTCAGCAGCCGCCCGTCGCGGACGTGCAGCCAGGACACCGACCTCAGCGGCGCCTGGCGCTCCAGGGCGATCAGCGGATGGCCGGTCTGCTCGTCGGTCCGCCGCCCGCGCTCCGTGAAGCCCAGGTGCGCGGAGAAGCGGCGGGCGCGGGCGTTCTCCTCGAAGACCTCCAGGGACAGCGCGCCGTACCGCGCCGCCGCGTGCTCCAGCAGCTCCCGCCCGGTGCCGCCGCCCTGTGCCTCGGGCGCCACGAACAGCCCGCCGACCTTGGCGCCCGCGTCGTCGCCGGTCCCGCCGCCCAGCAGACCGAGCAGCCCGATGACGGTGCCGTCGCGCTCGGCGACCCAGTTCTCGGCCTCAGCGAGATACACCTCACGGAGGAGGCGGGCCCGCTCGCCCCCGCCCTCCCCCTCGATGAACGGATGCGCCTGCCGTGCGGCGCGGGACCACAGGTCGGTCACCGCGTCCTGATCGGCGGGCCGATAGCGCCGGATGATCGTTTGACTGCTCACCCCGCCGACCGTAGGCAGCCCGGCCGGCGGCGGCAAACCCTTTCCGGCCGGGGCCACGCCCCCGGCCGAAGGGGGACTCCAGGGGGACCACCGGTCCGACTCAAGACTGACGAGAGTCCATACCTGGCGCGTACGGACGGGCCGGAATCCCATGGGTGAATGGAGGCATGGAGTCGATGAGGCTCCGCAGGACAAGGGGAGTTGACCATGCAGCCCAGCACGAACACCGGCCGCCGCGCCCGGAACGCCGTCGTACTGGCCTTGATCGTCGCCACCGTGTGGGCGGGCACCGCACTGACCCGCGGCGCCACAGAGGTCGATCCGTCCACCCCGACGGGGCCCGTGGCGCACTTCGGTCGCGCCGTGGAGCTCATCCGGGGCTGAGCAACGGAGAGGGGCGGTGTTTCACGTGAAACTCGCCGACCGTTTCACGTGAAACTCCGCCCCTGCTGCCGCTGTGGGCTCCTCCGGCTCAGCCCCAGGTGATCAGACGCTTGGGGCGTTCCAGAATCGCCGCGATGTCCGCGAGAAGCTTCGAGCCCAACTCCCCGTCGATCAGCCGGTGATCGAAGGACAGCGCAAGCGTGGTGACGTGGCGCGGCTTGACCTCGCCCTTGTGCACCCACGGCTGGAGCTTGACCGCACCGAAGGCGAGGATCGCCGACTCTCCCGGGTTGAGGATCGGCGTACCGGTGTCGACGCCGAAGACGCCGACGTTGGTGATGGTGACCGTACCGCCGGACATCGCCGCCGGTGAGGTCTTGCCCTCGCGGGCGGTCGCCACCAGCTCGCCCAGTTCCGCGGCGAGTTGGGGGAGCGCCTTGGCGCCCGCGTCCTTGATGTTGGGGACGATCAGCCCGCGCGGGGTCGCCGCCGCGATCCCGAGGTTGACGTAGTCCTTGTAGACGATCTCCTGATTCGCCTCGTCCCAGGCCGCGTTGACCTCCGGGTGGCGCTTGAGCGCGACCAGGAACGCCTTGGCGACCAGCAGCAGCGGATTGACCCGCAGCCCAGCCATGTCCGGGTCCCGCTTCAGCTCCTGGACGAGCTTCATCGTGCGGGTCACGTCGACGGTGATGAACTCCGTGACATGCGGCGCGGTGAAGGCACTGGCGACCATCGCCTGAGCGGTCGCCTTGCGCACGCCCTTGACCGGCACCCGGCGCTCGCGGGCCGCCGCGTCGAAGGTCCCGACGGGCGCCGCCACGGCCGGTGCGCTCACCTCGGCGACGGCGGGCACAGCTGCCGGCGGGGCCGCTGCCGCAGTGGCCGCCGCGTAGACGTCGTCCCGGGTGATGATGCCGTCCGCGCCGGTCGGGACCACCGTCGCCAGATCGACGCCGAGGTCCTTGGCGAGCTTCCGGACCGGGGGCTTGGCCAGCGGCCGGCCGGCGGCCGGGGCCGGCGCCGCGGGCACCGCGGACGCCTCGGGGACGATCACGGGAGTGGCCGCCGGGACGGGTGCGGTCCGTCCGTTCAGCTCGGCCTGGAGCCCGGCGGTCGCCGGCTCCGGCTGCGCCGGGACGGCCGGCTGCACCTTGCGCGCCCGGCGCTTGGTCGAGGCCGGCGCGGCGCCGTAACCGACCAGCACCGCCTGCCGGCCCTGCGGCTCGGCCTCCTCCTCGGTGGCGGCGGGCGCGGCGGCCTCGCCCGGCTGCCCCGCGACGGGCCCGGCCCCCGGGTCGGTGTCGACCGAGATGATCACGGTGCCGACGTCGACGGTGGTGCCCTCGTCGAAGTTCAGCGCATGCACCACCCCGTCGTAGGGGATGGGCAGTTCGACGGCGGCCTTGGCGGTCTCGACCTCGCAGACGACCTGGCCGTCGGTGACGGTGTCGCCGGTCTTGACGTACCACTTGAGGATCTCGGCCTCGGTGAGCCCCTCGCCCACGTCGGGCATCTTGAACTCGCGGATGCGCTGCGCGTTCGCGGCGCCGGCGGTTCCTGTAGTCATGGTCACGGCTCTCCTCAGCCCTCAGTACGCCAGCGCGCGGTCAACGGCGTCAAGCACCCGGTCCAGTCCCGGCAGGTACTCGTCCTCCAGCCTGGACGGCGGGTACGGGGCGTGGAAGCCGCCGACCCGCAGCACCGGTGCCTCCAGGTGGTAGAAGCAGCGCTCGGTGATCCGGGCGGCGATCTCCGCGCCGGAGCCGAAGAAGACCGGCGCCTCGTGGACGACGACCAGCCGGCCGGTCTTCTCCACCGAGGACTGCACGGTGTCGAAGTCGATCGGGGAGATCGAGCGCAGGTCGACGACCTCGACCGACTTGCCCTCCTCGGCCGCGACGTTGGCGACGTTCTCGCAGACCTTCACCATCGGACCGTAGGCGGCCAGGGTGAGGTCGGAGCCGGTTCGGGTGATCCGGGCCTTGTGCAGCGGGTCCGGGATCGACTCGGTGTCCAGCCGCGACTTGTCGTGGTAGCGGCGCTTGGGCTCGAAGTAGATGACCGGGTCGTCGCCGGCGATGGCCTGCTGGAGCATCCAGTAGGCGTCGGAGGAGTTCGAGGGAGAGACGATCTTGAGGCCCGCGACATGCGCGAACAGCGCCTCGGGGGACTCGGAGTGGTGCTCGACCGCGCCGATACCGCCCGCGTACGGGATGCGGATGACGACCGGCACCTTGACCTTGCCGAGCGCCCGCGCGTGCATCTTCGCGAGCTGGGTGACGATCTGGTCGTAGGCGGGGAAGACGAAGCCGTCGAACTGGATCTCGGCGACCGGGCGGTAGCCGCGCAGCGCCAGGCCGATCGCGGTGCCGATGATGCCGGACTCGGCGAGCGGGGTGTCGATCACCCGCTCCTCGCCGAAGTCCTTCTGCAGACCGTCGGTGACGCGGAAGACGCCGCCGAGCTTGCCGACGTCCTCGCCCATGACGAGGACCTTGGGGTCGGCCTCCATGGAGGCGCGCAGCGATGCGTTGATCGCCTTGGCGATGGTGATCTTCTCGAAGACGGCCATGGTCAGTTCCCCTCCGCGATGGCATCGGCGTCGGCGAACGACGCCTGGTACGCGGCGAACTGCGCGCGCTCCTCATCGACGAGCGCATGCCCGTCGGCATAGACGTTCTCGAAGATCGCCATGGTGTCCGGGTCGGGCATCGCCCGTACGACGTCGCGGACCCGCTTGCCCAGGGCCTCGCTCTCCTCGTCGATCGCGGCCAGGTACGCGTCGTCGACGAAGCCCTCGGACTCCAGATACGTCCGCAGCCGCAGGATCGGGTCCTTGGCCTCCCACGCCAGCCTCTCCTCGTCGGCCCGGTACTTCGTCGGGTCGTCGGAGGTGGTGTGCGCCCCCATCCGGTAGGTGAACGCCTCGATGAGCATGGGGCCCTGGCCGGTGCGCGCCCGCTCCAGCGCCGCCTTGGTCACCGCCAGGCAGGCCAGGACGTCATTGCCGTCGACCCGGACGCCGGGGAAGCCGAAGCCGCGGGCGCGCTGGTAGAGCGGCACCCGGGTCTGCTTCTCGGTGGGCTCGGAAATCGCCCACTGGTTGTTCTGGCAGAAGAAGACGACCGGGGCGTTGTAGACCGCGGAGAAAGTGAAGGATTCGGCGACATCGCCCTGGCTGGAGGCGCCGTCACCGAAATACGCGATGACCGCGGAATCCGCGCCGTCCTTCTGCACGCCCATCGCGTAGCCGGTCGCGTGCAGCGTCTGCGAACCGATCACGATGGTGTAGAGGTGGAAGTTGTTGCTGTTGGGGTCCCAGCCGCCGTGATTGACGCCGCGGAACATTCCCAACAGGTTCGTCGGGTCGACGCCGCGGCACCACGCCACGCCGTGCTCCCGATAGGTCGGGAAGACGTAGTCGTCGTCACGCAGTGCCCGCCCCGAGCCGATCTGGGCGGCCTCCTGGCCCAGCAGCGAGGCCCACAGGCCCAGTTCGCCCTGGCGCTGGAGCGTGGTCGCCTCGGCGTCGAAGCATCGCGTCAGCACCATGTCGCGGTACAGCCCGCGCAGCTCCTCGGGGGAAAGGTCGATCGCGTAATCCGGGTGCTCGACCCGCTTCCCTTCCGGGGTCAGCAGTTGTACGAGCTGGTCCTGCTCCGCCTCGTCCGGACGGCCGCCGTTCCCGGCCTGGGACTGCGGCGCCTTCTTCGTCGGCGTCGCCTTTTTGGCGGTGGTGCGCTTGCTGCCGCCGCGGGCGGTTTTCCGCTCGGCAGTGCCTTCCACGGTCACGTGCTGCTCCTCCGTCTGTCCGGCCCCCGGGGTCCGCCGGTGGCCGTATTGCGGCTCACCCGGTATCCGATACGGCGCACGGGGTGTGTGCGAACGCGGCCGGGTCCGGGTGGAACAAAGCGCCCCGGAGTGGCCTGCTCATTGCACGTTACCCATTGCCAATGGGTAAGCGGAAACCGCTCTGACCTGCGATTTTGCTTGGATTTCCAAGTAAATCGCGAAGGGCGGGAACAACTCCTGGTCACAGCGTTGCAGGCCGCCGGGACAACGGCACGTTATATCGGTGACCTGGAGCACGGGAAGGGTTGATGTGTGAGACTGGGAAGGTGCGCGAAGACGGAAAAATCACGGTTTTCCTGCTCGATGACCACGAAGTGGTCCGGCGGGGCGTCCACGAAATGCTGTCGGTCGAGGAGGACATCGAGGTCGTCGGCGAGGCCGGCACGGCCGCGGACGCGCTGGTCAGGATCCCTGCGACGCGTCCGGACGTGGCAGTGCTCGACGTCCGGCTGCCGGACGGCAGCGGTGTCGAGGTCTGCCGTGAGATCCGCGCCCAGGACGAGGACATCAAATGCCTGATGCTCACCTCGTTCGCCGATGACGAGGCCCTTTTCGATGCCATCATGGCCGGTGCGTCCGGATATGTTCTCAAGGCCATTCGGGGCAGCGAACTCCTCTCCGCGGTCCGCGACGTGGCAGCCGGAAAGTCGCTGCTCGACCCCGTGGCCACCGCCCGCGTCCTGGAACGGCTGCGCGACGGGAACACCGCGAAGGGCGACGACCGGCTGGCGAACCTCACCGAGCAGGAACGCAAGATCCTCGATCTCATCGGCGAGGGCCTGACCAATCGCGCAATCGGCGAACGGCTCCATCTCGCCGAGAAAACGATCAAGAATTACGTTTCCAGCCTGCTGTCCAAGCTCGGCATGGAACGCCGCTCCCAAGCCGCCGCCTATGTCGCGCGAATGCAGGCCGAACGGCGCTGACCAGGCCATGAGCGCCGGCCCCGGCCGCGGCACCGTCGAGACCGAGCCCGGGGAAAAGGACCAACGTCCCGCGGCTCCAGGGCTGCCGCCTCTACCCACGGACGCGCCCGACGGGCAGGCTGAGCCCATGCCCACCGACGACTTCCGTGCCATCGAGCTGCTCAGCCGCACCCCCTACGGGCGCGTGTCGGCCAGCCGTCGGGCGCTCCCCTTCACCACCGTCACCCGGCACATCGTCGTCGACGGCCGGCTGATCCTGCGGCTGCACCGCGGCTACGACTACCACCGGGCGCTGGACGGCAGCGTCGTCGCCTACGAAGCCGACAACGTGAACAGCGGGGAGCCCGACACCTGGTCCGTGCAGTTCACGGGCACCGCCCGGGTCATCCGGCCGACCCCCGCCGAGCGCGAGCTGTTCGGCCGCACCCCGCGGCTGGCCGACGGGGCACCCTTCGACCCGGTCTTCCTGCGCATCGAGCCGGAGTTCGTGACGATGCATTACCTCACGGACGTACCGGTCTTCCGATATGCACACCCTCTGTAAGGCTTTCCGGTATACCCACTCCAGTGGGTGTAGTTGATCTAACATCTGGCGCGTGCTGCGCTCATCTGTAGTCCGGTCTGCGGTGACGCCCGACCGCGACACCCTCGGATCCCTGCTGCGCCACTACGACCGCGCCGGCGCGCCGCTCTCCTGCGAACCCGTCGCCGAGGGCCTGCTCAACCACGGCTACTTCCTCGCCACCACCCGCGGGCGCTACTTCCTCAAGCACCACCTCGACGGCGACCGCGACGCCCTGACCCGCCAGCACCGCGCCACCCGCCGGCTCGCCGGACTCGGCCTGCCGGTCGCCCCGCCGGTCGCCGACGCGGACGATCGCACCGTCACCGTCCTGGACGGCCGCTGCTACGCCCTGCACCCCTGGATCGAGGGCCGGCACCTGGGCGGCGCCGCGCTGACCGGCGCCCAGTCCCGCCGGCTCGGCGCCCTGCTCGGCCTCGTCCACACCGCGCTGGCGCAGGTCATGGCGGACGAACCCGCCCCGCCGCGGCCACCCGGCACGGACGCCGCGGCCGACCCCGAGCGGACCTTCGAGACGATCGACGAGCTGCTCGCCCTGGCCCGCGGCGCCCGCCCCCGCACCAGCTTCGACGAACTGGCCGAGCACCGGCTCCTGGAGCGCCGGGCCCTGCTGGACCGGCAGGCGCACCGCCGTCCGCCGCCGGGCGCGCAGCCGCCGGCGGGCTGGGTGCACGGCGACTTCCACCCGCTGAACGTGCTCTACCGCGGCACGGAACCGGCCGCGATCGTCGACTGGGACCGGCTGGGCGTCCAGCCGCGCGCCGAGGAAGCGGTACGCGCCGCCGCGATCTTCTTCGTACGCCCCTGCGGCACGCTGGACCTGGCCAAGGTCGCGGCGTACGCGAGCGCCTACCGGGCCGTCTGCGGGGCCGGCGCCGACGAACTGGCGGCGGCCGTCCACCGGGTGTGGTGGGAGCGGCTGAACGACTTCTGGATGCTCACCTGGCGCTACCAGCTGGGCGACCGCCGCACCGACCCGCAGTTCCCCGCGGCGGCGGCGCTCGCCGTGTGGTGGACCCGCGAATACCCGGCCGTGCGGAGGGCGTTCACGGGCTGACCCGCGCGGGTCAGCCCGTCACCGGCCGGTCAGCCGCCGGTCGTACCGAGCGTCGTACCGCCGTTGTTGATCCCGCCGTTGCCGGTCCCGCCGTTCGTCGTGCCACCGTTGGTGGTCCCGCCGTTCGTCGTGCCACCGTTCGTGGTCCCGCCGGTGGTGGTGCTGGGCGGCGCCGAGGTCGGCGGCTCGGAACTCGGCGGCGCCGAGGTCGGCGGCTCGGAACTCGGCGGCTCGGAGGACGGCGGGGCGCTGGGCCGGTGGCTCGGCCGGTGGGAGTAGGTGTTCCCGCCGCCGCTGGAACTGCCCGGGAACGTCTCGTGGGTGGTCTGCTCGTCCGTCGGCGGCGCCGTGGACTCCTCGGACTGCGAAGCGGACGGCGACTGGACCACCGGAGGCTGGCGCCTCTGGTGCTGGTTGTTGGTGTTCTGCAGCGCGAAGGCCACGCCCACCGCGATGGCGATCAGCGCGAGCACCGCGATCAGCCAGACCTTGCCGCGGCCGCCCCTGCCCTGCCGGCGACCGCCCTCGTAACCGCCGTCGTCCCGTCCGGGCGCGACGATCGGCTGCGCCGCGGTCCGGCCGGCGTCGGGGTGCGACAGGGCCGTGGTCTCGGCGGCGCCGCCACCGCGGAGGGCCATGGTGTGACCGCCGTCGTGCATCGCGACCGGTCCGGTGTTCCAGGTACCGGTGTGGCCGCCCTGCTCGTGCAGCATCTGGAGCGAGTACTGGACCAGGCCGCGCATCTCCTCGGCGGTCTGGAAGCGGTCGTCGGGGTCCTTGGCCAGCGACCGCATGACCAGGCCGTCCAGCTCCGGCGGCACCGCCTCGGCGACCTCGGAGGGCGGCACCGGCATGTCCTGGACGTGCTGGTAGACGACCGACAGCGGGGTCTCACCGGTGAACGGAGGCCGCAGCGCGAGGAGTTCGTACAGCAGGCAGCCGGTCGCGTACAGGTCGGAGCGGGTGTCGACGGTCTTGCCGAGCGCCTGCTCCGGGGAGAGGTACTGGGGGGTGCCCATGACCATGCCGGTCTGGGTCATGGTCGACTGCGCGCCGTGCAGCGCGCGGGCGATGCCGAAGTCCATGACCTTCACGGCACCGCTGTTCGTGATGATCACGTTCGCGGGCTTGATGTCGCGGTGCACGATGCCGTGCTGGTGGCTGTAGGCCAGCGCTTCCAGGACGCCGGAGACGATGATCAGCGCCTGGTCCGGCGGCGGGGCGTCCGCGTTGAGCAGCAGATCGCGGATGGTGTGGCCCTCGACCAACTCCATCACGATGTACGGCACGGTGTTGCCGCCGACGAAGTCCTCACCGGAGTCGTAGACCGCGACCACCGCGTGGTGGTTCAGCCCGGCCACGGACTGCGCCTCACGTGTGAAGCGCGCCTTGGACACCGGGTCCTCGGCGAGATCGGCACGCAGCAGCTTCACGGCGACGGTACGGCCCAGCCGTACGTCCTCGGCGGCGAACACCTCCGCCATACCGCCGCGGCCCAGCCGGCGCGTCAGCCGGTAGCGGCCGTCGCCGACCAGTCCGCCGTTACCCCACATCTCCGGTGCGTCCGGGACATTGGAGCCGGTGGCGTCAGGATCGGACGGCCCCTGGGGGCGCTGCGTCGGTGCCATCGGTCCTCGCCGTCGAATCGATCCGCATCACAGCGGTAAGGTCTCGGTCTTCGCTAGAGCACGCTACAGGTTCCGCGGCACCCACCGGTCCGTCGTGGACCGGCCATCCAACCCTCCGCCCACCTGGTGTGGCAAGTTCACCAGGGGTAACCGGACCGCCGGAACCGCTCACAGCCGTGGTCGGATCTTGCACATCTGGTCACGGAACGGGCACACAGCTTGACGTGTCCGTGGCCTGGGGCAGACTTGGCTGCGGAATTCCAGATTTTGATCGCCTGACATGTGGGCAGTGCGCCTAGGGGGAAGCGGAACCATGAGCCAGGACGGCGCTCAGGGCCAATTCGAGGGCCGTTCGGTCGGCGGTGGACGTTACCAGCTTCGTGATCTTCTCGGAGCCGGCGGCATGGCGTCCGTGCACCTCGCCTACGACAGCGTGCTGGACCGCGAAGTCGCGATCAAGACCCTGCACACCGAGCTCGGCCGCGAGCAGGCGTTCCGTGAGCGCTTCCGGCGCGAGGCCCAGTCAGTGGCGAAGCTCACGCACACCAACATCGTCTCGGTCTTCGACTCCGGCGAGGACGAGCTCGACGGCGGCATGGTGCCCTACATCATCATGGAGTACGTCTCCGGGCAGCCGCTCCGCTCCGAGCTGGACAACGACATCGCCCAGCACGGCGCGATGCCGACGGAGAAGGCGCTGAAAATCACCGCCGATGTGCTCGCCGCTCTGGAGGCGAGCCATGAGATGGGCCTGGTCCACCGGGACATCAAGCCGGGCAACGTCATGATGACCAAGCGCAACGTCGTCAAGGTCATGGACTTCGGCATCGCCCGCGCCATGCAGTCCGGCGTGACGTCCATGACCCAGACCGGCATGGTCGTCGGCACCCCGCAGTACCTCTCGCCCGAGCAGGCGCTGGGCCGCGCTGTGGACGCCCGCTCCGACCTCTACTCCGTCGGCATCATGCTCTTCGAGCTGCTGACCGGCCAGCTGCCGTTCGACGCGGACTCCCCGCTGGCCATCGCCTACGCCCACGTCCAGGAAGAACCGCCGGTCCCGTCGAGCATCAACCGCTCGCTGCCGCCGGCCGTGGACGCGCTGGTGGCCCGCGCGCTGAAGAAGAACCCCAACGAACGGTTCCCGACCGCGGAGGCGATGCAGGACGAGTGCCTGCGGATCGCCGGGTCCGCCCAGTCCGGGGCGACGCCGCTGATCATCAGCGAGGGCCCGCGCGCCCGCACCAGCGGTGCGTCGGTGTCCTCCGCGGTGTTCCCCACCACGTCGGGCAACCCGCAGAGCCCGGTCCCGCCGAACGTCCAGCAGCCGTACCAGCCGACACAGGCGGCCTTCGGCCCCTCGACGCCGCCGCCGGTGAACAACCCCTTCCCGACGCCGGCACCGACCCCGGCGCCCTTCGCCAACGGCGGCTTCCAGGCCCCGCCGCCGTTCAACGGGCCGCCGGCGCCGCCGCTGACCGCCCCGATGCCGTCGGCCGGTGGCCCGCGGCCCCGGAAGAACAACAGCCCGGTGATCATCGTCGCGGCGGTGGTCGGCGTCATCGTCGTCACCGTGATAGCCATCGGCATCGGCCTGAGCGCCGGCAGCTCCGGTGACGACGCCGGCGGCTCCCCGTCGTCCTCGTACACGCCGTACTCCTACACCCCGTCGCCGACCAACAGCGTCCGGCCCGAGGACAAGACGGCGACGATCCAGGCGTCCGAGTGCACCAGCCCGGCCAAGAGCTACAGCGACAAGGGCAAGATCCTCGTCCCGTCCTTCAAGTACAAGAACCTGGACTCGGTCAAGGCATGCATCCAGGCGGCCGGCTGGAAGTACAAGGTCGTCAGGGAAGCGAACGACTCGCTCTGGGCCAAGAACACCGTCACGGACCAGACCCCGGCAGCCATCAGCTGGTGGGACCCGAGCAGCGGCGACACCATCCAGCTGACGATCTCGACCGGCCGCAGCAACTGACGGCAACGGACAAGCAGACGGCGGAGGGGCCGGCACGCGGATCGCGTGCCGGCCCCTCCGCCGTTACGGACGTGCCGTACGCCCGGACCTCAGAGGTACGGGCCCGAGCGCGCACCGCTGTGACCGGGGTGGTCCTCATGGCCTTCGATGGGGACACCGGGCGGCAGGGCGCGGCGCATCTGCTCCAGCTGGGCGCGCGCCGCCATCTGCTGGGCGAAGAGCGCGGTCTGGATGCCGTGGAAGAGTCCCTCCAGCCAACCGACCAGCTGGGCCTGGGCGATCCGCAGCTCCGCCTCCGTCGGCACCGACTCATCGGTGAACGGCAGCGACAACCGCTCCAGCTCCTCGACCAGCTCGGGCGCCAGCCCGTCCTCCAGCTCTTTGACCGAGCTGGAGTGGATCTCCTTGAGGCGCACTCGGCTCGCCTCGTCGAGGGGAGCGGCCTTCACCTCTTCCAACAGCTGCTTGATCATGCTGCCGATACGCATGACCTTCGCGGGCTGCTCAACCATGTCCGTCACCGGAACCTCACGGGGCTCTTCGCCCTCGTCCCCGCCACCGGCGCCGGCGCTGCCGAGCGCCATGCCGTCCGGGCCGACAACCAGGACGTGCTGGTTCTCCTGCGACCGTTCGTTCATCGGCATATCCATGCCGCCATTCTCTCGTACGACAGGTCCAGAACGGTGGTGCCCCCGGGAGAAGGTGATCCACCTCCCCAGGGCGGCAAACCTCCGATACCGCGTGACATCCGGGCCCATCTGGAAATTTCGCCGCTCCGTTTCACGTGAAACCGCGGAATTCTCCTGTTTCACGTGAAACGCGTGACCGCCCCATTTGGCATGAACCCGCAGAGTCGCATCGTTTCACGTGAAACCACGGAGCTACGACGGTTTCATGCGAAGCCGGGCCACGAGGGCCGTTTCATACGAAACGGCGATCTCGCGTGCGTTTCACGTGAAACACGTGCTCAGCGCCGGCGCAGCCGGAGGGCGAGGAAGGCGAGCCCCAGGCCGGTGAGCGCCATTCCGGCGCCCATCGGAAGGACCCGCTCGACGCGGGCCGCCGGGGCATCGAGCGCATACGGGCTCTCCGCAGGTGCCGGTCCGGCGGCGTCCGGGGCCTGCTCAGGCGACGGCAGCGGCCGGTACGGGCTCGGGAGCGGACCGGCGCGGTCGCGGTCGCGCGAGGTCGACGGCTGCTCCGGGCGGGCGGGCGCCGCGCCGGGATCCGTACGAGCAGGGCTGCGGCGCGGCACGGGAGCGGAGCTGGGGGCCGGCTGCCGGCTGGGGGCGGCTGCGGGCGGGTTGGCGGGCTCGGAGCGGTCCGCGTCCCGGGGGTCGGCGTCACGGTCGGTGAGGTCCAGGGCGAAGTACGGCGGCCAGTGCAGGTGTGGACCGAACGGGTGATGCGGGTGGTGGCGGCGCCACGCAAACAGGAACGGGCCGCCGGGGTGGTGCGAGAACCCGGGGAGGGTGCCAGGCAACGCGAAGAGGTGGTCCGGCAGGTCCCGGAGGTCGTCGGCACTGGGGAAGTCCAGCAGGCGCACCGGCACCCGCGGGCGTCCGGGATAGCCCGCCATCGCGTGCCCTACGGCCAGCGGGGGATTAGCCGCGTGGTCGTCCTTCGGTTCGTCGGGGCGGGCGGCCGGTGTGGCACGGACGTCCACGGCCATCGCGGTGCCGGCTGTCATGGGGAAGGGTAGGGCGGCGGCGACCACCAGCAGTCCGGTGGCAATGCGCGAACGGAGTCCTGGTACGACCACAGTGCCCCTCCCGTGCCGAGCCGTCGAGTGACGTGCCCAGCGTCACACGGCGGAATATCCGCGGCATCTTGAGCAGGTCGCACCGAGTGACCTGCCGGCAGGGGGAGGGGCACGGGGCGGCAACGGCCCCGGGCGCTACGGGCGGTCGGTTCAGACGGTCAGCACGACCTTGCCGACATGGGTGCTGGCCTCCAGGATCCGGTGCGCCTCGGCGGCCTCCGGCATCGGGAGCGTGCGGTCCACGATCGGGCGGACCTGGCCATTGCCGATCAGCGGCCAGACGTGCTCGCGGACGGCGGCGACGATGGCCGACTTCTCGCTCACCGGGCGGGCCCGGAGACCGGTGGCGGTGATCGCGGCGCGTTTGGAGAGCAGGGCGGCGAGATTCAGCTCCGCCTTCACTCCGCCCTGCAGGCCGATGATCGCGAGGCGTCCGGCGATCGCCAGCGCCTTGACGTTCCGCTGGAGGTACTTGGCGCCGATGATGTCGAGGATGACGTCCGCGCCCTTGCCGTCGGTGGCCTTGCGGATCTCCTGGACGAAGTCCTGTTCGCGGTAGTCGATGAGGACGTCCGCGCCCAACTCGGCGCAGCGGGCCAGCTTTTCGGGGCCGCCCGCGGTGACCGCGACCCGGGCGCCGACCGCCTTGGCGAGCTGGATCGCCATCGTGCCGATGCCGCTGGCGCCGCCGTGGACCAGCAGCGTCTCCCCGGGTCGCAGGTGCGCGATCATGAAGACGTTCGACCAGACGGTACAGGCGACTTCGGGGAGCGCGGCGGCCGTGACGAGGTCGAGTCCGGGCGGCAGCGGCAGCACCTGACCGGCCGGCACGGCGACCTTCTCGGCGTACCCGCCGCCCGCCAGCAGCGCGCATACCTCGTCTCCGACCGCCCAGCCGTGCACGCCGGGACCGACCGCGGCAATCCGCCCCGAGCACTCCAGACCGGGGTACGGGGAGGAGCCGGGCGGCGGGTCGTAGAAGCCCTGGCGCTGGAGCAGGTCGGCGCGGTTCACGGCGCTGGCCGCGACCTCGATCAGGACCTCGCCCTCGGCGGGCTGTGGGTCGGGCACTTCGGCCCAGACGAGTGCTTCGGGGCCACCGGGCTCGGGGATAGTGATCGCTCGCATGGGCGCGAGGCTACTCGCCGACCGGCCGCGGGGCGACGGTGCGGGTCGGCGTCGCGGCAGGTCGGACGGATCGGGGCCCCGGAGAAGCCGATTGCCCGACCCCGCCCGGCTGCTCCTTATTCGTCCGCCCGGCGCATCGGGGCGACGCCGGTGCCGGGCAGCGTCGGCTTGGCGGGGCGGACGGGCGCCCTGCCGAACTGGTCCGACTCCTGTGCCGAGGCGACCCGGACGATGGTGATCAGCCGGTCCGCGGCCTGCAGGGGGCTCGCCTCCGGGTCGTCGTACCCCAGCAGCCGGTGCCCCCGCAGGACCGAAACGACCAGGTCATCGGTCTCCCGTACGGACCGGCCGACCTCCGCCTTGACCACCGGCCGTTCCACGAGGTCGAGACCGCTGCCCTGCTGGATCAGGTCCTCCATGACGGTGCCCGCGCTGGGACTGTGCACGGAGAGCCCGAGCAGCCGACCGGCCGCGCTGGCCGAGGTGATCACCGCGTCGGCGCCGGACTGCCGCAACAGCGGCGCGTTCTCCTCCTCCCGCACCGCGGCGACGATGTTGGCCCGCTTGTTGAGCTGACGAGCGGTCAACGAGACCAGGACGGCGGTGTCGTCGCGCTGGGTGGCGATGACGACCTGGTGCGCGCGCTGGATCTCGGCCCGCAGCAGGACGTCACTGCGGGTCGCGTCGCCGACCACACCCGCGAACCCCTCGACCACCGCCGCGTCGACCACCTTGCTGATGGGGTCCACGATGACGATGCGGTCGCGGGCAAGGCCCGTGGCGCAGAGGGTCTGGACGGCGGACCGGCCCTTGGTCCCGTAGCCGACGATGACGGTGTGATCGCGCAAGGCGTTTCTCCAGCAGTTTGGCGAAAGTAACCCAAGTTCATGGACAACGAGCTTGTGCGGCGGGCTCGTTGGGGCGATCTCAAAGGTCAGAACTGAGCCGGTCTTGTCCGTCTGTCCTTCGAGGCCGACGAGGGATCCGCCGCTGCCGAGAACGACGCTACCGACAACACGGAGACCGAGCCCGCCTTCCGTCCCCTGACCGGGCGGGACATCAAGGGCCGCGATGAGCAGGAGAAAGACAACCGGTCGTTCGTCGAGTCGCGGGGCGGACGGTACGTCTACGCGTACGAGGAACCGGACACGAGCGCATGGCAGCGCAAGCGCGTACGCCTGCCCAACGGGGAGATCGGCTACCGCGGCGAAGAGCCGCGCACCGGCGCCGACCGTGCCCAACTCGCCTATCGCATCACCGCCGACAGCCCCCCCCCCGCACACTCCGCGCCGTCTGAAACCACGCTCCGGCGACTGTCAAAAGCTGACTTCACTTACCCAGGGGCGCGCCGGGCGGCGCGCCGGGCGGCCCGGCCGCCCCGCCGGGCCGCGGCCTGGCGAACGGTCCCGGCGGACGCCCGCCGCCCGCACACCACCACGCACCCAGGAGTACTCGCCAGCGGACAACCGCCGTACAGGGCGGGGTGTTGTGGCTGGGGCCGACGGTCTGCGTCGCCCAGCCCGAGGTGTGCATGGGGTGCCGGGGGACGTCGGGAGATCGTCGAAGCGGGAGCCCCTGCCTCCACGGCTCGTGTCGGTGGGCGCCTTTGGCTACAGCCCGCAGGAGCCGCGGTCGAGGTGGAAGTATCGGGCATTGGCCCAGCGGCACAGCCGGATACCGACGATGACGCCGACGATGGTGATCAGGGCAGGCAGGTATCCGCTGGCGACCTGGATGATCGGGATTGCGGGGCACCCACCTGAGATCGCCCAGCCCGTACCGAACAACACCGCGCCGGGGATCACGCCGGCGTGGATGCGCCCTGGGGTGCGACGGACCCGCAGCAGAGCGAACGCGCACACGATGATCACCACGGCGCCGGCGAAGGAGAGGAGCATGCGCAGGTCCTGGAAGGTGAACATGCGGTTCAGCTCGGCGTAGTCGCCGAAGCCGATGTTGGTGACGGTATAGCCGAGGGCCAGTCCGGTGAGGATGTTGGCCAGCAGAATCGCGCCTCGGGTGCGCATCAGATCACCTTCCACAGGAGGAACGACACCACGACGGCGGTGCCGAAGAACACGGCGGTCGCGACGATGCTGACCGGGCGCAGCCGACCGCAGCCGCTGAGTCCGTGGCCGGAGCTGCACCCACCGGCCAGCCGCGTGCCGAAGCCGACCAGCACGCCACCCACGAACAGCACGGCGATCATGGTGGCCGGATTGGCGGTGACCAGGTTCCGGAAACCCGGGCCCATGTCGTGGCGGAGGTGGAACCGCCCGGAGGTGACCGCGGCGACGAGCCCGCCGAGGAAGACCGACATCAGCAGGGCAGCCTGGGTGACCAGCGGGGCCGGGCGCAGGCTCGTGGCCGCGGGGCGCTCACCCGCTGCCGGTTCGGCGTCCGCTTCGAGCGGTCGCGACGTCCCGTACGGTTCCTGCGGCACGGTGGACGCGCCGGTGCCGGTACCGAAGTGCTCCGCTGTAGCTGCGGCGAGCGCCTCGGCGAGAGCTTGATCGTCGGTGAACTCCTCGTCCATCTGCTCGAGGCGGCGTTCCCGGCGCCAGTGCAACACGCGATCCCACGCGGCCGACACCCCGAGAGACCGATCGGTGATGAGGGTGTGGTTGATGGTGACCAGAGCGAGCCCGATAGCGCCCGCCCACCAGGGCCAGTAGGTACTCATGCGGGTCCTCTCATCCAATCGGCAAGTCGAGCCCACCAGCCGCGCTTCGGGCTGGGCGCTTGCCCCGTGTGTGGAGCGAGGCTGTCTGAAGGCCGGGCAACCTGCGGGGGCGGTGACGGTTGGTTGGGCCGGACAGCTGCTGGCGGAGGTGTTGCCCCGAACTGGGCCCTGGCCTCCGGTATCGCGGTTCCGGGTCCTGACTGCTCATGTGGCCGGGTCGGCGCTGGCTGGGGCCAGGACGCGGTCTCCGGTGACCCGGGAGCGGACCGTGGCGGTGGGGCCTGCCGGGGTACCGCCGCCGGGCTGGTGGCGCCGGATCGGTCCACCTCGGCCGGGGGTTCGAGGTGTCGCGCGCGGGCTCCGTTGGGCAGCAGGCTGATCGGCACGCGCTCGCCGGTGAGTGACATCTGATAGCGCGCACAGCCGAGCCATCGATCCTCGCTGTCGCAGTAGTATTCGCGCCAACCTTGCAAGCTCGCCCTGAGTAGGGGGAAAAGGGGGCATCCTGCGGCGTGCGAGCAACCCACGTTGCTCCTTCCTGACCGGCGCACCACCCGTTCGGGGAGAGTGGTTGCCGTTCTCGATTCCTGCCCTCACTGCGCCCGGTCGACGGTCTGAAAAGCAATGCGGTGACAGGAAGTGGCAATAAGGTGCTGCGTCTCCGTTCCTCGACCGGGCGTGATGCAATCACCGTTTCAGCATCTCGAGCAACTTCAGGGTATTTTTCAATCGGGTCACTTGGCGCCACTTGGCGTGATATTCCACGCAACGGTTATGAGACTTCTGTCTCTCATGTCTGGACATCCACGACCAGCATGGCGGCCACTTGTGTCGCAATTCGACCTCATGATTGCGGCTCGTGCCGGTACAAGTCAGATTTTTGGGGAGAGGGTGAAACCACCGGAGTCTCTTGTGGTGATGGCGTGGATATCGTGGATCTTGAATGAAGAGCCAATGGAGGGGAGTTATGTGTCAACGTGCTGCCTGTCGGTCGTGCCGGAAGGCGACCTATGAGGGCTGCGGGAGGCATGTGGACCAAGTGATGATGGGCGTGCCGATGGCTCAGCGGTGCATGTGTGAGCCTGCGGAGCGCCGGGGTGCGCGCACAGCGGAGGCGTCGACGCGAGCGGAGTCGGCGCGAGCCCGTCAGGGCGGGTCGTCGCAACGCACGCGGACTCCCGAGCATTCAGAGGGTTCACCGAGTCGATCGGGAGCCGGCTTGTGGGCTCGGCTCGTCGAGTGGATGAAAAGCCCCACATGAGGCAATCGCAATCACCCGATTGCGCCCCTCTCGGGCACTTTTGCTTAAGGAAGTTGGCTATTGACCAGTTGTAGCCGTCGTGGACGCGTGCGAGAGGGCGACCACGCCGGCCGCCGGCGCCATGCGACGGGTCACCGGCGTCCTGGCGCGCTGGGTGAGCGCGGTATGAGCACCGGTGCGCCTGGGCGAGGCCACCTCGGGCCCGCACCCCCACCCGCACCTCGCAGCACTGCGCCCCGCCGACCAAGCGATCGACGGGGCGCAGAATCCAGGCCCCGAATGACCAGCAGTACAAAGAGGATTTTCGGGGCCCAGTAGCCGTCAGAGCCCGGCTATGCCGGAAAAGCCGGCCTGGCCCGAGATGGGGCCGGTGACCTGGATGCCACCGCCGCCGCTGATCGTGCCGCTGGGCAGACCCGGCAGGCCCGGCAGTCCCGGCAGCCCGGGCAGGCCCGGAAGCGCGGACGTGCCGTCCTGAACCATGTCGCCGAGAACGCCGCCGGAAACGCTGTCCAGGTCGGCCTCGGAAATCTCTCGGGTCTCGACGGGGGTGAAGTCGTTACGCATGACTGTCCTTTCCACTGGTGGCTTGGCGCGAGAGCAAACCATGCCGACCGGCCGCCCGGCGACCCCGGCTCATCGGTAATTTCTGCCGAGGTTCCCAATATCCCCACATGCCGACCCGTGGGACCGTTCACGGGATCGCGGAAACTCCTTCACATGCCTTGCGAGATCCGACGCCCGTGGCCGGTTTACGGCACCATCGCCGCCGGAAACCGGTGGGACATGTCGGCATTCGAGTCCGGCCAGGGCGCGGCGGGCCCGGGTGATACGAGGAGCCTGTGGTCTTCCTGTGCGCTTCGCGGATGGTGCCCTCAAAGAAATTCCGCCCGCGCTACCTGCACCGCCTCCGCCGGAGCCTTACCTGCCGCCATCGGCCGCATCGGCACCGACACCTTCCCCGGCGACGACGTCGGCCTTCACGACTACAACCACGTCGTGAAGGCCGACGTCACACAGGCTCCGAATCGACCGACAGCATCCGATCGGTGTGGGGCCCCTCCGCTGTTCGGAGCCTGCCGACGAGCAGGTGTCCCAGCTGTTCGACTGTCCGGTGAGAGCTCTCACCTGCGGAAACCGACCGGATCGCGCGAAGCGGCGCTGTCTGGGCTGTCCGGTCACAGAAGGCTGAAACAGGCTGGCAGGCCACCTTGGGGAGTTCTACAGGCAGTTGACTCCGTACCGCGGAGAGGCCGTCACCGCCTTTGAAGGACGCCTCGGGGAAGTACTCCCGCCTGAATCAGCGGATCGCCTCATCCATCAGGGCATATCGCCTCATCCATCAGGACATACAGAAGGCCGACGAGCGACCCGCTGCTGATGATCTCCCGGCGGTCGATCATCCCGCGCACGTCGGCGAGCGGGATCCACTCGATGCGGTCGGATCCCCGTCCTCTATGAGGCCCACGGGCAACCTAGTGGAGGCGGGCCAGCAGGTGGGCGTCGAGGAAGCCCCGCTCGGAGGCCGGGTCGTGGAGCAGCCGGGCGAACGTGACGAGCCCGGCCCCGGCCAGCAGCTCGGCGAACCGGTCAACCGGCCAGCTATAGGCGGGCGTCACCTTGTGATCGAAGCGGACCGGCTCGGGTCCGTCGGTCGCGAAGAACGAGACCAGGAGCAGGCCCCCTGACGCCAGGACACGCACCTGCTCGGCGAGCAGCGCGGGTAGTTCCCCAGGAGGGGTGTGGATCATCGAGTAGTGGGCCAGCACGCCGCCGAGCGCGCCGTCCTCGACCGGCAGGTCCTCCATCCGCGCCTCGTCGAACCGCAGCGCCGGATGGGCCCGCCGGGCATGGTCGATCATGCCCGGGGAGAGGTCGAGCCCGAAGGCGTCCAGCCCCAGGTCGTGCAGCATGGCCGTCAGATGTCCGGGCCCGCACCCGACGTCGGCTGCCCGCGGGTTCCCCGTCCCGCGCACCAGCTCGGCGAAGGTGCCGATCATGTTCCGCGAGAACGGTTGCGTCTCCAACCGATTAGCGAACTTCGATGCATACAGCTCGACGACCTCGTCGTAGGCCGCCCTGGTCCCGTCCTGGTGTTCCCCCACGGGAAAGAAGCTAACACCCGCGCACGTTCGCAGCTTCTCAAGCCCCGAGCCGCCCCCCACCCCCAGGGCGTGTCCTATGAGTCCAGCAGCAAGGGCACGTTCAGCCAGTGACGTCCAGGGCGCCGCAGCGACAGCCGCTATCCTCCCGGGCCAGCCGTTCGCGACCAAGCCTCCCTCACCGAACGTGTGGTGAGGGAGGCTTGGACGTGCTGGTGTCCTTCTGACCGGCGCCGACCCATCGGACAGGCACCGGGAACCGACTGCCCCGTCACATGATCGCGGGACAGGCTCCAGGGCAGTCTCCGGAGCGCCGAAACGAAGTCGAGCGGACGATCAACGCCCTCAAGAACTCCCGTGCCGTAGCCACGAGATACGGCACGAGGGCCTACGTCTTCCTCGTCCGCCGGATAGGACGGTGTCCGCCGGGCAAGTCGGCGATACCGAGGGTCAGTTCTGGTTCACCGGCCAGACTGCAGCCGGGTCGCAGTGGGCAGGGCAGGCCAGCAGATAGACCTCGTTGCCGAGGAAAAGCCCGTAGGTGTTGGCGTCGACGCTGTAGGGCTGCTCTGGTTGGCCGGGGTGGACGGCGAATTCCATGCCCTCCGGCACCTGGCAGAGGTACACCAGCTCGGCGCCGCACGCGCACCGGTAGAATTCGGGGCCCTGCGCCCAGGATGGCGCACCGCCCACTTTGAATGTCTGGGCTCCCAGCCCTTGCGCGTCGGGACTGTCCACGAAGGGGCGCAGTTGCAGCGGTAGCGCGCACAGGGATGGTTCCGGCTCCGCCGCCGGCAGCGTCGCGTGGCGCTGGAGCAGCAAGCTCCAGAACGGACGCGGATAGGGCGGGTGTGGAGCTTCCCAGTACCGGGGCACGAGTCGCCCGTCGGTCAATTGCGGGTCGGATGCGTCGTTGTGCGCGCGGCAGTGAAAGACCAACAGGTGGTCGCCGCCGAAAGGTTCCAGGTCCGGGGGGATATCGAGCTGGAAGAACAGCGCCATCCGCTCGCCGCAGAAACACTCCGGCCACTCCTGGTCCTCGTCGAGGAAGGGCCAGCCGCCCACCGAGTTCCGTACCGGCCGGACCAGAGGTTCGGTTCCGACCTCGATCGCGCGCGCAGGCAACCCCGCCCGCATTCCCCGCACATCAGGTTCGACCATCCGCTCACTCTAAGGGCTGCCCGATAACTGCTGACCACGGGTGAGAGGGCCATGGTGTGCCTGGTGTGATCACGGCGTCGGAGCCGTACTGGACAGCCCCTTGCTCCGGGCTGAGGCCACATCGGTTCCGCAAGTTGACCAACGCGCTTCGGCGAGACGGGCAGACCGCCCGGCAATTCCCTCACTCGAAGCGGGGCACTCGCGAGTGGGGCTCACCGACAGTTCGCCAGAGCGCCGCTCGATTCACCAGCGGCAATGGCGGGAGTGGCATTACTGGTGTCTTGCGGCGGATCCGGCTTATCGATCTTCTTGAGGCCGGAACGACCATCCGCCATCGCCTTCTCCCACGCGACGCCATCACCATCCAGGAAACGAATAAATTCATGCGCCCCGAGGTAATATTTGTGAAGCTGTTCGACTTTCTGCAAACTGCAAGGCGGAATTTCATCGAAGTAGACATACCGCTTCACGTCCTCGAACACCATGACCACCTTGGCGATCGCGGCATCACTGCGATTCAAGATGGTCAGAGACTCCGCCTGCCCTTGGGGGTTGCTCTGGAAGGAGTACGAGACCAGCGATGCTTGAGCTTTCTCACTCTCTTCCTCGGAACGACGCTCCGTCCTTTTCGCCTGATCACTGGCATCCCTGGCAATCTGGGCTCCATAGATGGAGTTTCCCAGTGCGATGACCGCCACTGCCAGGCTCCCCCACGCCGCCCAGGCCGTAGGCTCCGGACGCTTCTTCTTTTTCTTCTTCTCCCGCTTGCCGGAGTCATCAGGCGGCTGGGGGCTGTCCGATGTCATGTATCCAGGAGTACATCCGGATGTGACCGAATGCCTGACGGGGTACTCCGAACGCGACACGAGGCAGCCTGATCCCTGAGGATGGCCTTATGCCTTATGGACGGACTTCCGCAGAGCAAGCCGCACAAGAGGGGCCGCCCCTATGAGGGAAGAGCAACAGCCACTCCGCGACACCGGGAAAGTCTCCATCTTCCGGTCTCTCTGGTCGCGTTCACGAGCCCAGGCCGAGGAGGACGCCGAGGACGGCCGGTCCGTCGTCATGCCCGTGCAGGGCGTGAAACCACCGCTTCAGCAGGTCTTCCGTCGGCTGGTCATGGCCCTTGTGGTGCTGGCACTCACGACGTTCGTCGTGTGGGTCGACCGTGCCGGGTACCACGACAACGCCGGCGGGACCGTCGGTCTCCTCGACTCGGCGTACTACGCGACCGTGACCCTTTCGACCACGGGCTACGGCGACATCACCCCGGTCAGCGACGGCGCTCGGCTGGCCAACATCTTCGTCGTCACGCCGCTGCGCGTCCTGTTCCTGATCATCTTGGTCGGCACCACGCTGGAAGTGCTCACCGAGCGCACCCGGCATCAAGTACGCGTTCATCGCTGGCGTTCCCGTATGCGCGACCACATCGTCGTCATCGGGTACGGAACCAAGGGCCGGCACACCGTCGAAACCCTGGTCGGCCAGGGCGTATCGAAGCAGAAGATCGTTGTGGTCGATCCGCAGAAGCAGACGGTGGATGCAGCCGGCAACGACGGGCTCGTGGGGGTCCTCGGGGATGCGACCCGTTCCGACGCGCTGCGCAGGGCCGAGTTGCACCGGGCCTCGAAGGTGGTCGTCGCCACCCATCGGGACGAGACAGCCGCCCTGGTGACGCTGACCGCGCGCCAGCTCAACAGGCACGCCTCCATCGTGGTGGCGGTCCGGGAGGACGAGAACATCCCGCTGCTGAAGCAGAGCGGAGCCGACACGGTCATCACGAGCTCCAGCTCGGCGGGCCAGCTGCTCGGTATGGCGATGACCAGCCCGAGCGCGAGCACCGTCCTGGAAGAACTGATGACGTACGGAAGCGGACTGGACCTCAAGGAGCGCGCGGTGGCGAAGTCCGAGGCGGGACGTTCCCCCCGCGAGTGCAGTGACCTGGTCGTGGCCGTCCTACGAGGGGGCAGGGTGCTGGACTACACCGAGCCCGAGGCCGCGACGCTCCAGCTCACGGACCGGCTGATCACCGTTCAGCGGGCAACGTCCGGGGACCACGTGAACTGAAAGCGTGTGTTCCGTCCGGCACGGTGTCGACTCCGGCGTCTCCCTTGCCGTTGCTCGCGGGTGCGTTCGGTCGGCACCTCCAGGACCGTGCCGACCAGGATGGTCAGGAAGACCACGCGCGGTGGCGTGACGAGCAGGATGTTCAGCAGCCGGGCGCCGGCGCTGCAGGGGACGATGCCGCCGTGTCCCGTCGTGGAGAGGGTGACGGTCGCGTGAGAGACGCAGTCGAGCGGATCGAGGGGCCCGCCGGCGTTGTCGTGGTACCCCTTGCGGTCGCTCCAGACGATGAAGACCGTCGCGACGAGCACGGGCAGGGCCATCAGCGGCCGTCGGGCGACCTGCCGTATCGGCGCCTTCGGAGTGCGGCGGGGCGGATCACCCGGTGGGACCGGTCCTCGGGAGGCTCACGTGACGCGGCGTGGTGGGACGGGAGCTTCACGCGGGGCCTCCCGCAGGATCCGCGGCGTCGTAGGGCGCGCCGGGGGCGGTCCAGCCCGCTGACCAGCTCGCCGGCCAGGGGAGTTCGAGGAGTTCGACCTCGGCGCCGTACTCCGCGCCGCCGGGCGGGATCACGGCCATCGCGTCGGCGGCGGCGATGCCGCGCAGCATGGCGGGACCCTGGAAATGCAGCGGCGTGGCCACCAGTCCGTGCCGTTCGTCGTCGCGGTAGGCGACCGGGACGAGCCGGGTGTCGTGCGGATGGCCGTGAACGGCGGCGGCCAGCGGCGCGCGGTACGGGGCGGCGGGCCGGCGGGCGGCGAGGGCACGGAGCAGCGGCTCGGCGAGGGTGAGCAAGCCGGACACCGCGGCGAGAGGGTTCCCGGGGAGGCCGACGAGGTGCCGGCGCGGTGCGAGGCGGGCCAGCAGCATGGGGTGGCCGGGGCGCACCGCCACCCCGTCCACCAGCAGCTCGGCGCCCAGCCGGCGCAGGGTGGGGTGCACGTGGTCGACGGGGCCCGACGCGGTACCGCCGGTGGTGACGACCAGGTCGGCGGTGGACCCGGCGAGGGCCTCGTACAGCGTGTCGGCGTCGTCGGCGAGATGCCGCGGCGCGGCCGCCTCGGCGCCGAGTTCCCGCAGCCAGGGCGCGAGCATCGGGCCGAGCGCGTCCCGGATCCGGCCGTCCTCGGGCAGCCCCTGGCGCAGCAACTCGTCGCCCAGGACCAGCACTTCGACGGCGGGCCGGGGGTAGACGGCCAGCTCGTCGTAGCCGGCCGCCGCGGCCAGGCCGAGGACCGCGGGGGTCACCACGGCGCCGGCCGGGAGCAGGTGGTCGCCGCGGCGGCACTCCTGGCCGCGCGGGCGGATGTCCTGACCGGGCGGCACCGGGCGCGGCGCGTACAGCCGGGCGCGGCCGTCGGGCAGGTCGAGGACCTCGCCGTGCTCGCTGCGCAGTACGGCGGTGGCGCCGGGCGGGATGCGGGCGCCGGTGGCGATCGGGATCGCATGGCCGTCGGGGAGCGCTTCGGTGGTGGCGTGGCCGGCGAGGATGCCGGCGGACGGGCCGGGCTCGCCGTCGTCCTCCGCGGGGCGGACGACGCGCCAGGGGCCGGGGCCGGAGACCGCCCAGCCGTCCATGGCCGAGGTGTCGAACGACGGCAGGTCGGTGAGCGCCGTCAGGGCCGCGGCGAGCGTGCGGCCGAGCGCGTCGCCGAGCGCGGCCGTCCCGGGCTCGGGCGGCTCGGGCACCGCCCGCGCGGCGACGTCCCGGGCCGTGGGCCAGGAGGTGGCCGGGCGGCCGGCGTGCGGCCGGGCCTTCCCGGGACCGGGCCCGGCGGGGTGGTGCGGGCCGTCCCCGCCGCCGGTGCCTCCGTGGCCACCGGCGCCGGACGGTCCGCTGTCGCGGGCGCCGTACGGCCCGTCCGCGGCACCGGACCGCAGGCGCGCCGGGGCGACGTCGTTGACCAGCGCGAGCGCATCGTCGAACGGGTCCCCGGTCACCTCGCGGAACGCGCCGCCGAACTCCCCGTCGGTCATTGCGCGGGCTTCGCTTCGCTGCCGGCGCCGCCCGCCTCCGCCGCCTTGGCCGCCGGTGCTTCCTCGGCCTCGGCCTCCGCGGCCCAGCGGTCGGCCAGCGCGGCGGTACGCTGCGCCAGCTCGGCCACGTCCCGGCCCTGTTGGGCCGCCGCGTAACCGACGAGGAAGGTCGTCAGCGGCGCGGCGGGGCGGGCCACGCCGTGCGCCGCGTCCCGCGCGAGGTCGAGAAGCGCCGCCGTGTCGACATCGAGGTCGATGCCCAGTTCGGCCTTGACTGCGGTGATCCATTCGTCCAACACGTGTCCATGCTCCCTGATACGGGCGCGAGCCGCGCTGATGTCTTCCCAGGTGTCGCAGTCGAAGGAGGCCGTGGACGTGGCGTCCTGGACCCGCGTGAGCGCCAGCGCGGACGTCAGGCGGCGCAGCGGCAGCCCGGCCAGGGTGCCGTGTTCGGCGCGCAGCAGGTCGAGCCGGCGGCGCACCGGCGCCGCACCGTAGGCGGCCACCAGCGGCTGGTCGCGGCCCTCGGCATCGCACAGCAGCGCACCGTCCCGGGGCGCGGCGCCGTGCGCGGTCGCCGCCTGGAGGAGGTCCCGTACGGTCGCGGCCGTCAGGAACGGCAGATCGGCGGAGAGGACCAGCACCGTCGGCGCGGTGGTGTGCCGCAGCCCGGCGTCCAGCGCGGCGAGCGGGCCGCCGCCGGGCGGGTCCTCCAGGGCGTGGACGACGGCGCGGACGGTGGGGCGGCCGGGGCCGACGACGACCGTGACCGCGGCGTCGGGGCAGGCGGCCAGCACCCGGTCCAGCAGCGGACGGCCGCCGACGGACAGGGCGGGCTTGTCGGCCCCGCCGAGCCGCCGGGCCGCGCCCCCGGCCAGCACGATGGCGTCGTGGACGGTGTGGTCGCTCATCCCTTGAGTATCACCAGGGGTGACGCGATCACACAGCCCTGGACCCGGTCATCCCGTCACGGCCGTCACAGCCGGCGCACCGCCCGCCCAGAGGGCGGCCGGTCGCGCCGGCCCGGCGGTCAGAGCCCGCGCAGCAGCAGCGCGGGCCGCTCCACGCAGTCGGCCACATAGCGCAGGAACCCGCCCGCGGTGCCGCCGTCGCACACCCGGTGGTCGAAGGTGAACGAGAGCTGGACGACCTGACGGACGGCCAACTCGCCTTCGTGGACCCAGGGTTTGGCGGATATCCGGCCGACGCCGAGCATCGCCGCCTCGGGGTGGTTGATGATCGGCGTGGAGCCGTCGACCCCGAAGACGCCGTAGTTGTTGAGCGTGAACGTGCCGTGGGTCAGCTCGGCCAGCGACAGCCCACCGGCGCGCGCGGTCTCGGTGAGCCGGGCCATTTCGGCGGACAGCTCCTCGACCGTGCGGTTCTGCGCGTCCCGGACGACCGGCACCACCAGGCCGCGGTCGGTCTGCGCCGCGAAGCCCAGATGGACGGCGGGCAGCCGGACGATCTCCTGGGTGGAGGTGTCGACGGTGGCGTTCAGCTCCGGATAACGGGCGAGCGCGGCCGTGCAGATCCGGGCCAGCAGCGCGAGCAGCGACACCTTGGGAGCGCCGGGCACATTCATCGCCTTGCGGGCGGCGAGGAGTTCGGTGGCGTCGGCGTCCACCCAGCAGGTCGCGTCCGGGATCTCCCGGCGGCTGCGGCTGAACTTCTCGGCGGCGGCGCCGCGCATCCCCCGGAGCGGGATCCGCTCCTCCCCGGGGACGGCCGCGGTGCCCGTACCGAGGGCGGCTCCGGCGGCGGCCGTCTCCCGCTCGCGCAGCGCCCCGATCGCGGACTCGACGTCCGTACGGAGAATCAGCCCGTCGCGGCCGGATCCCGTCAACCCCCGCAGATCCAGGCCGTGTTCCCGCGCGATACGGCGCACCAGCGGAGAGATGACGGCGACCGTACGGGTGCCTGCGGCCTCGGCTCCGGCCGCGGCCGCCCGGGTGCCGGTGGGCACGGGGGCAGCGGCCGCGGACGCTGTCGCCTCAGGGGACTTCGCCGACGCCCGCGCCCCGGGGCCGGCCGGCGTCCCGGGCCGGACCCGCCGCCGGCGTGCCGCCGACGCGCTCGTCCCGTACCCGACCAGCACATTGCCCGACCCGGAATCCGCCGCGTCCTCCCCGGCGGGGGCAGGGGCAGGGGGCGCCAACGAGTCCGGCTCCGCGCCCGCGGTGTCCGGTCCCGCCCCACCGCTCGGCGCCAGATCGTCCGCCGCCCCCACGGCGACCGTCACCAGGGCGGCACCCACCGGGACTTCGGCCCCCTCCGCGCCGAAGCGGGCGGTGACCACACCGCCATACGGGCATGGCACCTCGACCATCGCCTTGGCGGTCTCGACCTCCACCACCGGCTGGTCGACGGCCACCACGTCGCCGACCTCGACCAGCCACTGCACGATCACCGCCTCGGTGAGGCCCTCCCCCAGGTCGGGCAGGGTGAACTCGCGGACCACGGCCATCACTCACCACGTCCCTCGGTCCAGTCCGACTCCCACTGGAGGCGGGCGACGGTGTCCAGTATCCGGTCCACACCCGGAAGGTGGTACCTCTCCAACATCGGAGGCGGATAAGGGATGTCGAAACCGGCGACGCGCAGCACCGGCGCCTCCAGGTGGTGGAAGCAACGCTCGGTGATCCGCGCGGCGATCTCGCCGCCCGGGCCGCCGAAGCCGTTGGACTCATGGACGACCACGGCCCGCCCGGTGCGCCGTACGGACGCGCAGACCGTGTCGTCGTCGAACGGCATCAGCGAGCGCAGATCGAGGACTTCCAGGTCCCAGCCCTCGGCCCGGGCGGCCTCGGCGGCCTCCAGGCAGACCGGGAGCGAAGGGCCGTAGGTGATCAGCGTGGCACTGCTGCCGGGGCGCCGGATCACGGCGCGGCCTATGGGGGCCACCGGAGTCGGTGCGTCCGGCGACCAGTCGGCCTTGGACCAGTACAGCCGCTTGGGTTCGAGGAAGACGACCGGGTCGTCGGAGGCGATGGCGGCACGCAGCAGCCCGTACGCGTCCTCGACCGTGGCCGGGGTGACGACCTGGAGGCCGGGGGTGGCGAGGTAGTACGCCTCGGAGGAGTCGCTGTGGTGCTCGACGCCGCCGATCCCGCCGCCGTACGGGATGCGGATGGTGAGCGGCATCGCCACCGCGCCGCGGGTGCGGTTGCGCATCCGGGCGACATGGCTGGCCAGTTGCTCGAACGCCGGGTAGGCGAACGCGTCGAACTGCATCTCCACGACCGGCCGCAGCCCGTACATGGCCATTCCGACGGCGGTGCCCAGGATGCCGGCCTCGGCGAGCGGGGTGTCGATGCAGCGGTCCTCGCCGAACTCCGCGGCCAGCCCGTCGGTGACCCGGAAGACGCCGCCCAGGGCACCGACGTCCTCGCCCATCACATGGACGGACGGGTCCTCGGCCATGGCGTCGTGCAGCGCGCGGGTCAGCGCCTGCGCCATGGTGGCGGGCTTGCGCGCGGTCGCCGGAGCGATGGTGGTCATGGCCTGGCCTCCTGGGCGGGCGCCGCGGCGCCCGCTGCGTGCTCGGTGTGTCCCTCGGCCTCGGCGGCCAGCTCGGCACGCAACTGGGCGGCCTGGTCGCGCAGTTGGCTGGTCTGCCGGGTGAATACGTTGTCGAACAGGTCCATCGGGTCCAGCAGCGGGGTGGCGTTCATCCGCTCCCGCAGGTCGGCCGCCAGGTGCTCGGCGCTCTCCCGGGTGGTGGCGACGAAGGCGTCGGTGAGCAGACCCCGGTCCGTCAGCTCGCGCTCCATCAGGGCTATCGGGTCGTGCGCCCGCCAGGTCTCGACCTCGTCGTCGGTGCGGTAGCGGGTGGCGTCATCGGCGTTGGTGTGCGCCTCAAGGCGGTAGGTCACGGCCTCGACCAGGGTGGGGCCGCCGCCCTCACGGGCCCGCCGTATCGCCTCGGTGAGGACGTCGTGCATCGCGGGCGCGTCATTGCCGTCCACCAGGCGACCGGGCATGCCGTAGCCGACCGCCTTGTGGGCGAGCGACGGCGCGGCGGTCTGCTTGGCGAGCGGGACGGAGATCGCGAAGCCGTTGTTCTGTACGAGGAAGACGACCGGCGCCTGCCACACCGCGGCGAAGTTCAGCGCCTCGTGGAAATCGCCCTCGCTCGTGCCGCCGTCGCCGACCATCGCCAGCGCGACCACGTCGTCGCCCTTGAGGCGGGCGGCGTGTGCCAGGCCCACGGCGTGGGGGAGTTGCGTGGCGAGCGGGGTGCACAGGGGGGCGATGCGGTGCTCGTGCGGGTCGTATCCGGTGTGCCAGTCGCCCCGCAGGAGCGTCAGCGCCTGTACGGGATCGAGGCCGCGGGCCACGGCGGCCAGGGTGTCGCGGTAGCTGGGGAAGAGCCAGTCGCGGTCTTCGAGCGCGAGCGCCGCGGCGACCTGGCATGCCTCCTGCCCTGTGGAGGACGGGTAGACCGCCAGCCGCCCCTGCCGCGTCAGCGCGGTGGCCTGGGCGTTGTACCGACGGCCCCGCACCAGCTCCGCGTACAGCCGCTTCAGCAGCCCCCGGTCGACCCCGCGGGCGGCGTCCGTCCCCAGGAGGCGGTACGGCTTCGCGTCGGGCAGAAGGGGTGCCGGGTCTACGCGGGGCCGCCAGTCGGGCGGCGGTCCGGCCAGGCCGCTCGTGTGCCTTCTGCTGCCGGGCTGCTCAAGGACCGTCATGACGAGCACCTCCTCGGATCGAAGGGGCGGCGCGAGGCGCCTCATAAGGGGTGGTGGGCGGGCGACGCACGGGCAGGATGACGTCGGTCGGGGCGGGTACGCCCTTCCCTACCGATTGTTCGGTCGCTGATGCATTTTGGCTACAGCCGGGTTCAGCCTGTGGACAAACGGTTCTCCACAGCTTGTGATGAAGGCAGGGCGTCCACAAGGGGGAGGCGGGATCACATGCCGGAGGAACAGATGGCCAATCCAGGCGGGCAGCCACCGGTGACGCCCGCTCCGCCCGCTCCGACAGCGCGCCCCCTCGACACCATCGACCGAGCCATCCTGCGCCTGCTGCGCACCGACGGCCGGGCCTCCATACGCTCCGTCGCCGAGCAGGTGCACGTCTCCCGCGCCAATGCCTACGCCCGGATCAACCGGCTGCTCGACGACGGCGTCATCCGTGGCTTCAGCGCCCTCGTAGACCAGGAAAGAGCAGGTCAGGGCGCCTCCGCCTACATCACGCTAAAGATCGTTCAGAACTCCTGGCGGACCGTGCGCAAGCAGCTCACCGCGCTGCCCGGAGCCGCCCACATCGCTCTGGTGAGCGGCGACTTCGACGTCCTGCTGCTCGTCCACACCAAGGACAACCGCGAGCTACGGGAGCTGGTCCTCACCCGCATCCAGTCGATCCCGGAAGTGCTCAGCACCCGCACCTTGCTCGTCTTCGAGGAGACCGATCTGGGGGTGGAGGAGGGATAAAGATAGGGGTGGGGGTAGGGGGTGCGGATACGGGTGGGGGTGGGGTGCTGGGCGGGTGTCGGAGGACGCTGGGCGGGCGTCGGAGGACGCTGGGCGGAACCTGCCGGACCGGTCCGGGCCCGCCACACCGGACCGGCTCGGGCTTTCCCCCGCCCTCTCCCCCTCTCCCCCTTCGGGGGAGAGGGGGAGAGGGGGTCGGGGGTGGGGGGAGGAAGCAGTCGCCGCGCTGCGACACGAACGCACGGCCATCGACACGGACGCGCGCCTATCGGCACCGGCGAACGGCTGCCGCAAACACGACAAGCACGACTGACGCCAAACACCAGACACCAGGCGCGAGGCACCAAACACCGGGGACAAGGCGCCAGGTACCAGGGGCACCAGGCACCAGCCTTCGCACCGCGCCAGCCATCGCACCACGACGCACAGAGCCGGTCAGCCGATCATCCGGCCAACCCCACCGCGGCCCCGGGCAAGCGACCAGCCCGCCCCACCAGGGCAGGCAACCAACTCGCCCCGGGGCAGGCGCTCAAGCCCACCCCACCCCTGGCGCGCGCTCAACCCACCCCACCCCGCGAAATTCCACCCGGGACGAGCATTCACCCGCCCTTCAGGCGCTCCGCAGCCCCCCGAACGCCGTGCGGACCACGGCCTCGGCGACCTCGTCACGGCTGGCCGCGTCGCCGCGTCCCGGGCGGTACCACTCGACGATCGAGTTGATCATGCCGAAGAGCAGCCGGGTGGCCAGCCGGATGTCCACGTCGTCCCGCAGGTCACCGTCGGCGGCGGCCTCCTTGAGCAGTTCGGCGACCCTGTGGTCGAACTCCCGGCGGCGCTCCATGGCCCACCGCTCGGTGTCCGTATTTCCGCGTACCCGCAACAGCAGCGTCACATAGGGGAGTTCGTCCATCAGCACCTCGGCCTCGCGCCTGGTGACGTACTCCAGTCGCTCGATGGCCCGTCCCTGGACGGCGCCAGGCTCTTCCAGGACCCCGAACAGCCCGTCCAGGGCGCGGGTTATCGCACGGCGCAGCAGCTCTTCCTTGCTGCGCACATGGTGGTAGATCGACGATTTCGAGATGCCGGCCGCCTTGGACAGGTGCTCCATGGACGTGCCGTCGTAGCCGCGCTCGATGAACACCTCCACGGAGACCGCGAGCAGCGAATCGGGCGTATAGGCGTCGCGCTTGGCCATGGTCATGATTAGAGCACCAATTCCTCGTGGTCCGCACGGCGCCGTAGCGCCCAGGACGGTGCGTAGCGTCCGCCGGCATTCTGGTGGTGCAGGGAATCCAGCAGATCCCATACCCACTGGGCGCCGAGCCGCTCGGCCCACTCCATGGGGCCGCCGGGGTAGTTCACGCCGAGCCGCATGGCCGTGTCGATGTCCTCGGGGGTGGCGACCCCGCGGGCCGCAGCGTCCACGGCGAAGTCGATGATCATCGCGACCGTACGGGCGACGATCATGCCCGGGACGTCGTCGATCACGCTGACCTCTTTACCCAGCGCCTGGAACAGGCCGACGGCCTCCGCGAGGTCCGCTTCGGAGACCGCCGCCGAGGGCGCGAGGGCGATCCGCGTCGCGGCCCGGTAGTCGAGCGAGAGATCGAAGCGGATGGAGGCGCCGCGGGCCGCGCTGGTGGCCGGGGAGCCGTTGGTCATCGCGAGGCGGGCACCGCCGGGCAGCCGGACGAAGCCCTCGGACTCCCCTGGTGCCCGGTCGCGGGTGATCTTGATGCCGGCCTCCTCGATCAGCTCGTGCAGCACCCGGGCCGGGCCGGGCAGCTTGGCGTGCAGGGCGACCGAGGCGGGAGCCGGGCAGGGCTCGGCGGTGTGCGGCGCGGGCCGGCGGGCGTCCTCGGCGTAGTCGAACCAGCCGCGCCCCGTCTTGCGGCCGTGCAGCCCGGACTCCACCAGCCGGCGCTGCGCCAGGGAGGGCGTGAACTTCGGGTCCTGGAAGAAGGCGGTCCACACGGAGTGAGTGACCGCTTCGTTCACGTCCTGCCCGATGAGGTCGGTGAGCTCGAACGGGCCCATCTTGAAGCCGCCGCCCTCGCGCAGCACGGCGTCGATGGTCGCGGGGTCGGCGGCCCGCTCCTCGTAGAGGCGCAGGGCCTCGGCGTAGAAGGGGCGGGCGATGCGGTTGACGATGAAGCCGGGGGTGTCGGCACAGCGCACCGGGGTCTTTCCCCAGGCCGCGGCGGTCTCGTACGCCGTGGTGGCGGCGGCCTCGTCGGTCGCGAAGCCGCTGACGACCTCGACCAGCGGGAGGAGCGGTGCGGGGTTGAAGAAGTGCAGGCCCACACAGCGGCCGGGGTGGCGCAGCGGGCCCGCGACCGCGGTCACGGACAGGGAGGAGGTGTTGGTGGCGAGCAGGCAGTCCGCCGCGACCACGTCCTCCAGGGAACGGAACAGCTCCTGTTTGGCCGGAAGTTGTTCCAGGATCGCCTCGACGACCAGCGCGGCGTCGGCCAGTTCGCCGAGAGACGCGGCGGGGGAGAGGCGTTCGCGTGCGGCATCCCGCTCCGCCGTCGGGATCCGGCCTTTCTCCACCAGCCGGTCGAGCCGTTGCCCGATGGCCCGGGCGGCCCGCTCCGCGCGGCCCGGGGCGGTGTCGTAGAGGCGTACGCGATGGCCCGCGACCAGCGCCACCTGCGCGATTCCCTGCCCCATGGTGCCGGTACCGACCACTGCAACCGTGCTGCTGGTTCCGATTGCCGTCATGGCAGCTGATCCTCCCCGACCGAGTTTTCCACAGGTTCGCCGGGCCCTCTTGCCCCGACCGATCGTTCGGTTACTCTAGCCCTGCTGCCCCGACAGCTCCCAGCCCTATCCACATCTCCGCCCAGCACCCGACGAGGAGTTGGTCACCGATGGCCGCCGAACCGACCGCAGCGCAGTTGATCGAGAAGCACCGCCTGACCCTCGACAAGGCGCTGGAAGCGATCCGCACCCGCGAGTACTGGTCCCCGCACCCCGAGCACCCCAAGGCGTACGGCGAGAACGCCGCGCCGGAGGGCCTGGCCGCCTTCGAGGCGCTGCGCGGCACCCGTTTCGCCGTCGACCAGCCCGGCACGGACGACTGGACGGGCGAGGAAGTCTCGCCGTACGGCCCGGAGTTGGGCATCACCTATCCGCATCCGGACGTCTCGGTGCTGCTGCCGGCCATGCGGGCCGCGATCCCCGCATGGCGGGACGCGGGCCCCGAGGCGCGCGCCGCGGTCTGTCTGGAGATCCTGGCGCGGATCAGCGCGCGCACCCATGAGTTCGCCCAGGCCGTGATGCACACCAGTGGGCAGGCGTTCATGATGGCCTTCCAGGCGGGCGGGCCGCACGCCCAGGACCGCGGTCTGGAGGCGGTGGCGTATGCGTACGCCGAGCAGACCCGGACGCCGGAGAAGGCCGCCTGGTCCAAGCCGCAGGGCAAGCGCGATCCGCTGGAGCTGGCCAAGAGCTTCACGGCCGTGCCGCGCGGTGTCGCCCTGGTGATCGGCTGCAACACCTTCCCGACGTGGAACGGCTATCCCGGCCTGTTCGCCTCGCTGGCCACCGGCAATCCGGTGCTGGTCAAGCCGCATCCGCGCGCCGTGCTCCCGCTGGCGCTGACCGTCCAGGTGGCCCGTGAGGTGCTGGCCGAGGCCGGCTTCCCCGCGGACCTGGTGTGCCTGGCCGTGGACAAGCCGGGCGAGGGGCTGGCCAAGACGCTGGCCGTGCGCCCCGAGGTGCGGATCATCGACTACACCGGCTCGACCGCCTTCGGCGACTGGCTGGAAGAGAACGCCCGCCAGGCCCAGGTCTTCACGGAGAAGGCCGGTGTCAACACCGTCGTCATCGAATCCACCGACGACTACAAGGGCATGCTCGGCAACCTCGCGTTCTCGCTGTCGCTCTACAGCGGCCAGATGTGCACCACCCCGCAGAATCTGCTGATCCCCCGGGACGGCATCGGCACGGACGCCGGGCCGAAGTCGTACGACGAGGTGGTCAGCGATCTGGCGGGCGCGGTGAGCGGCCTGCTCGGCGACGACGCGCGAGCCAACGCGCTGCTCGGCGCGATCGTCAATCCGCAGGTCAAGGAGCGGATCGACGCGGCCTCGGGGCTCGGCGAGGTCGGGCTGGCCTCCCGTGAGGTGGCCCATCCCGAGTTCCCCAAGGCCACGGTCCGCACGCCGGTGATCGTCAAGCTGGACGGCGCCAAGCCGGACGCCGAGGCGACGTATCTCTCGGAGTGCTTCGGCCCGGTGTCGTTCGCGGTGGCCGTCGACTCCGCGGCCGACGCGGTCGCTCTGCTGCGGCGCACGATCCGCGACAAGGGCGCCATGACGGTCGGCGCCTACACCACCTCGCCCGAGGTGGAGCGGCTGGTCGAGGACGCCTGCCTGGAGGAGTGCGCGCAGCTGTCGCTGAACCTGACCGGCGGGGTCTATGTGAACCAGACCGCGGCGTTCTCCGACTTCCACGGCTCGGGCGGCAATCCGGCGGCCAACGCCGTGCTGTGCGACGCCGCGTTCGTGGCGAACCGCTTCCGGACGGTGGAGGTGAGGCGGGAGGCGTGAGACCCGGGGCCCGGGCGGTACCGCCGTAACCGGGCCCCTGCCCGCGGGCCCCTGTCCGCAGGCCGCTGCTCGCGGTCCCGCAGAGCGGACCTCGGAGCCGGTCCCGGCGCGTGATCCGGGCGTGCATCGCGATGGCCGCCGCGGCCCCCGTTCGAGCGGGTCGATCCGAACCGGGCGATCGAGCAGACCGGGGAGGCGTGCCGCCGGGCCTCTTCGCCGAGCCCCGGCCCCTCCTGGCCGAAGTGCAGCACACAGCGGCGGCGCAGCTCGGTCGTCTCCAGCGGGGGGGAGCCGGGGAAGTCGTCGATCCCGATGGTCGCCAGCCCCTCGGCAGCGGCCCGGGCCGTCAGCTCGGCAATGACCGGGTGGGGGCGGACGTGCTGGTTGCGGTCCGGTCGCCATCGCGCCGCGCTGGTTCCAGCGCGGCTGCCCGACGGTGCGGACCTCCCTGGCCGGGAAGGCGTTGGCGGTCCGTACGGCCGAGCCGATGGTGAGGTGTCGGTTACCTGACGGGGTGGAGCGCCCCGCCATCCCGCCTGCTCACGGCGCTGGAGGCGGGCCTCCCCAGTGGAAGAGAGCCATGGCGACGCTCGTGGCCAGGTTGTAGCTGGACACCTGGGGCCGCATCGGGAGTGCCACGAGCCTGGTGGCCCGCTTGCGGAGTTCCGGCGATATCCCGTGCCGCTCGGATCCGAACGCCAGCAGCGCGTCGTCAGGAAGCACCACAGATCTGATGTCGTCTCCCTCCGGGTCCAGCGCGTACACCGGCCCCGGCGGTAGGTCGTCGAGCGGGAGACCTTCCACGGCAGTCGCGTAATGAAGGCCCGCTGCCGCGCGCACCACGTTGGGGTGCCACGGATCCATGTCGCCGGTCGTGACCACGCCGGTGGCCCCGAACCCCGCCGCAAGCCGGACCACGGCGCCGACATTCCCCAGGTTGCGGGGATTCTCCAGGACGACGACCGGTGCCTGCCGTGGGGCTCTCGACAAGTCGTCCAGATTCCGCTGCAGGCTGGGTCTGACCGCCAGAGCGGCCACGTGTGTGGGGTGCACCCTCGGCACAAGGTCCCGGTAGGTTTCGGCCGGCACCTCGGTCACAAGATCGTCGATGCGGTTCGTGAGGTCGTCGGCCAGCTCTTCCGCCAGTGCCAGGACAGAGCCTTTGTCGCCGGAGATCGCGAGGCGAACGTCCGCCTCAAAGCGAAGCGCGTGCTTCACGGCATGGAACCCGTCCAGCAGCACCGCCTCGGGCGCAGCGTCCCGCCACTGCCGTACGACTCTCGTGATCTCGTCCTCACTCACCACATCAGACTACGGCTCATGGCCGCTACCAGGGCCTTCGCCCAGGATCGCGCCCAACCGCCGGACAGCGCCGGAAGGGACGTCCATCAAGGCCCGGGGTGCCGCAGCAGCAGCGGACCGGGGGCCGGGGGCCGGCCGCTGGCGCCTGGGTCCGTGCTCCTCGTCGTACGGAAGGGGCTCGCGGGGCGGTGTTCTCGCTGCTCAGCCCACGACCGGCCGGCCATCGCCGGCGGAATGCGTACGGGTCTCGGGCTCGACGCCGCCGGATCCGGTGTCCGTACCGGTGCCGGCGCCGCGCGGGAACAGCCGCCGGCGCAGCCCGGAGAGTTTCCCGGAGAGCCAGGTCAGGAAGTTCGTGGGCAGGAAGACGGCGTCGGCGGTGATCATCGCGAGCGAGAAGAACGGCAGCCCGAGCAGGAACGCGATCGAGAGGTGCTCGCAGATCATCACGACGAGCAGCACGTTCTTGAGCCGGCGGTTGAAGAGCGTGAACGGGAAGGCGACCTGCACCATCACCGTCCCGTAGGTCACCAGCATGATCATCAAGCCGTTGCTGCCGAACATCTGGGACAGCGCCGGCCAGGGGGAGAAGTAGTCCAGGTGCATCGGGTAGAAGACCGCGGTGCCGTCCTGCCAGCGCGAGCCCTGGATCTTGTACCAGCCGGCGGTGGAGTAGATCAGGCAGACCTCGACCATGATCACCAGCAGTGCGCCGTTGTGCGCGAGCTTGGCGAGGGTGTCGAGGACGATCCGCGGCTCCCCCGGGGCGTGGCGCCGCACCGCCCACCACAGGCCGTGCGTCGCCCACAGACCCCACAGCACCAGGCTCCAGCCGACGTACGGGAACGGCCCGTGGCCGAACCAGGTCAGCGCGTAGCCTCCCTGCACCTGGGCCGCGGCCAGGCCGAGGCCGAGCACCGCCCACAGGACGATGCCGGGCAGGTCGCGGGGCGGTGTGGTGCCCGCCGCGCCCTCCTCGGTCGCCGCGGCGGCCGCCCGCTTGGCGCGGCGCGCGTCCAGCGACCACACCTGCCCACAGCGGGTCAGAACGAGATACATCGACATCAGGTGGATGACGTTGTCGCCGCCGTCTCCTATGAAGACGCTGCGGTTCTGCAGCGAGAGCACGCCCAACATGAACAGCACCGACATGGTGCGGGTGCGCCAGCCGAGCATCAGCAGGGCGCTGGCCACGATGGCGAGGAGGTAGACGCACTCGAACCAGCTCCGGCTGTCGGACCAGAGCAGGACGGAGAAGGCGTGGTTGCCGTGGAGGAGCTCACGCGCCATCCCGGCGTTCCAGGGGCCGCCGGGCCCGTAGAGCTCCTGGCGGTTGGGCCACTCCCGCAAGAGGAACAGCAGCCAGGTGGCGGCGAAGCCGATCCGGATGACGGCGGTCTGGTACGGGGCCATGGCCCGGCCGGTGACCCATATGAAGCCGCGGCCTATCGCGCGCTCGATGCGGGTCTCCTCGTAGGAGGTGGGGGCCTCCTGGACGGCGGCCTCCCCGGGGGTGCCGGGGGCCGGCGGGGCGGAGTGCGGCTGCTGCGGCGTCGGCGAAGTCACTTGTTCGTCGCCCCCTCGGGCAGGTCGTTTGCGGTGACCTGCCACCAGGGCAGCACGCGGTAGACGGGCTTGTCGCTGATCTTCTCGTCGCTCCACGGGGGCGGCTGCACCGCCGTCGTCTGCGACCGGACCTGGATCTCCTCGACCCGGCCGCCGCCCTTGGTCCACTCCGCGGACATCCGGAGCATCACGATCCGCCGGATGTAGCGCTCGGACAGCTCGCCGCGCCTGCCGATGGGGCGGTCCTGGGCGTCATGGGTGTTCGTGAAGAGCTCCCAGCCGCGGCGGAGTTGGTTCTGCTGGGTGTGGCTGGGCAGCGGGTTGTGGAGGATGGCTCGGCCGTCCTGGGCGGTCAGATCGGTCCAGCCGGTGGTCTGCAACGTGCCGTCCTGGGTGCGCACCCGGGCGCGGGCCTGGACCGCGATGTTCTGCTGGAGGGGGTTGGGCGCGAACAGCTTCCAGTTCTGCTCGTACTCGGGATAGACGTAGTCGCTGATCAGCTTGCTCTGCTGCTTGCTGAGCGTGTTCGACGGCGCGACGTGCAGAAACATCATGGCGAGATGCAGCGCGACGCTGACGGCGATGGCGCAGGCCGCTGCGCCTATGACGATCCGCGAGGGCAGCGACAGCGCGGCCAGTGGCCGCGATTCGTCCCCGTATGACTGCATTCCCGCCCCGTTCCGAGATTTTCCGCGGCTGACTCCGCCCCGGAACCGTACCTATGCCGCCGCACCGGGCACACCCTCCCCTGGCTTATCCACAGGCTTGACACCCGCGGTCCGGCCACTCACCATTGAACCGAACGATCGGTCGGTCGGGAGTGAGGGGGCAGTACATGACGACGATCGCGCTGGAGGAAACGGCCCGCGAGGCCGTGTTCGACGCCACCGTGGCCGCGGACGAGCGGATCGAACCACGGGACTGGATGCCGGACGCCTACCGCTCATCGCTGGTGCGGCAGATCGCACAGCACGCCCACTCCGAGATCATCGGCATGCAGCCCGAGGCGAACTGGATCACCCGCGCGCCGTCGCTGCGCCGCAAGGCGATCCTGATGGCCAAGGTGCAGGACGAGGCCGGCCACGGCCTGTATCTCTACAGCGCCGCCGAGACCCTCGGCACCGGCCGCGACGAACTGCTCGACAAGCTCCACTCAGGCCGCCAGAAGTACTCCTCGATCTTCAACTACCCCACCCTGACCTGGGCCGACGTCGGCGCCATCGGCTGGCTCGTGGACGGCGCGGCGATAACGAACCAGGTCCCCCTGTGCCGGTGCTCCTACGGCCCGTACGCCCGAGCAATGATCCGCGTCTGCAAGGAGGAGTCCTTCCACCAACGGCAGGGATACGAGCTCCTGCTCACCCTCAGCCGCGGCACCGAGGCTCAGCACGCCATGGCGCAGGACGCGGTGAACCGCTGGTGGTGGCCCTCCCTGATGATGTTCGGCCCGCCCGACGACGAATCGGCGCACTCCGCGCAGTCCATGGCCTGGAAGATCAAGCGGCACTCCAACGACGAACTGCGCCAGCGCTTCGTGGACATCTGCGTCCCGCAGGCCGAGGCCCTCGGGCTGACACTCCCCGACCCGGACCTGCGGTGGAACGAGGAGCGGGAGCACTGGGACTTCGGACCGATCGACTGGGCCGAGTTCCGCGAGGTGCTCAAGGGCAACGGCCCCTGCAACGAAGAGCGGATCGGCCGCCGGCGCCGCGCCCACGAAGAGGGCGCCTGGGTGCGCGAGGCAGCCGCCGCGCACGCCGCAAAGGCCGCGCACGCCACAACGAACGCCGGGCACACGGCCCGCACGGCCGGTACGGGAGAGGCGAACCGATGACGACAGCACGTCCCTCGGACACCCCGACGCCGTCCGCCGCAGCGGCATCCGCGGCGGCGACGGCGGACACCGGCTCCGGGGCGGCCCCCCGCCCCGCCGACTGGCCGCTGTGGGAGGTCTTCGTCCGCAGCCGCCGCGGCCTGTCGCACACCCACGCCGGCAGCCTGCACGCCCCCGACGCCGAAATGGCGCTGCGCAACGCCCGCGACCTGTACACCCGCCGCTCGGAAGGCGTCTCCCTCTGGGTGGTCCCCTCCGCCCAGATCACCGCCTCCTCACCGGACGAGAAGGACGAGTTCTTCGAACCGGCCGGCGACAAGCCCTACCGCCACCCGACCTTCTACGAGATCCCGGAGGGGGTGCACCACCTGTGACGCAGCTGACGGCCACCCCGGCCCTGCCCCTCGGGGACGACGCGCTGATCCTCTCCCACCGCCTGGGCGAATGGGCGGGCAACGCCCCCGTCCTGGAAGAGGAGGTCGCCCTTGCCAACATCGCACTGGACCTCCTCGGCCAGGCCCGCGTCCTGCTCTCCCTGGCCGGCGACGAGGACGAACTGGCGTATCTCCGCGAGGAACGGCAGTTCCGCAACCTCCAGCTGGTCGAACAGCCCAACGGCGACTTCGCCCACACCATCGCCCGCCAGCTCTACTTCTCCACGTACCAGGAGCTGCTGTACGCCCATCTCGCCACCGGAGACAGCGAGTTGGCCCCCCTGGCCGGGAAGGCCGTCAAGGAGGTCGCCTACCACCGCGACCACGCCGAGCAGTGGACACTGCGCCTGGGCGACGGCACCGACGAGAGCCACACCCGGATGCAGCGCGCACTGGACGCCCTCTGGCTCTTCACCGGCGAGCTGTTCGAACCGGTGGAAGGGCTGGAAACCGTCCCCTGGCCGGCGCTCTACGACCGATGGACCGCCCGCATCACCGCGATCCTGGAGCGCGCCACCCTCGGCGTCCCCGAAGGCCCCCAGCGCGGCGCCTGGACCGCCGGCGCCGGACGCCAGGGCCTGCACACCGAACCGTTCGGCCGGCTGCTCGCCGAGATGCAGCACCTCCACCGCAGCCACCCGGGGGCGACATGGTGACCCCCACCGCCCTCGAAGCGGAACTGCTCGCCCTGGCCGGCTCGGTCCCCGACCCGGAGCTGCCGGTCCTCACCCTCGCCGAACTCGGCGTACTGCGCGAGGTACGGCTCACCGCCCCGGACCGCGTCGAGGTCCGCCTCACCCCCACCTACACCGGCTGCCCCGCCATCGAGGCGATGTCCGCCGACATAGAACGCGTACTGCACGACCACGGAATACCGGAAGTCGAGGTCCACACGGTCCTCAGCCCGCCATGGACCACGGACGCGATCACCGACGAAGGCCGCCGCAAGCTCGCGGAATTCGGCATCGCCCCACCGCGCCCCACAGCCCCGGCCGGCGGACCGGTCACCGTCGACCTCACGATCCGCTGCCCGCACTGCGGATCGACCGACACCACCCTGCTCAGCCGTTTCTCCTCCACGGCCTGCAAAGCACTGCGCCGCTGCGAGTCCTGCCGCGAACCCTTCGACCACTTCAAGGAGTTGTGATGTTCCACCCGCTCCAGGTGCGGGAGATCGAGCGGCTCACGGACGACGCGGTGGCCGTCACGTTCACCGTCCCGCCCGCGCTGCGCACGACGTTCCGGCACACCCCCGGGCAGCACATCGCCCTCCGCAGAACGGTCGACGGCCAGGAGATCCGCCGGACCTACTCCATCTGCACCCCGGCCACCGGCGAACCCGTACTGCGGGTCGGAATCCGACTGGTCGAGGACGGCGCCTTCTCGACCTACGCGCTCAAGGAACTGGCCGTCGGCGACACCGTCGACGTCATGGCCCCGGCCGGCCGCTTCACCCTCGAACCGCGCCCCGGCCAGTTCGCCGGCATCGTCGGCGGCAGCGGGATCACCCCCGTCCTCTCCATCGCCTCCACCCTGCTCGCCGAGCAGCCGGACGCCCGCTTCTGCCTGATCCGCAGCGACCGCACGGCGGCCTCGACGATGTTCCTGGAGGAGGTGGCCGACCTCAAGGACCGCTATCCGGAACGCTTCCAGCTGATCCACGCCCTCTCCCGCGAGGAGCAGCAAGCCGGGCTGCCGTCCGGCCGCCTCGACGAGCAGCGGCTGCTCACGCTGCTGCCCGCACTGCTCCAGGTCGCATCCGTCGACGGCTGGTTCCTGTGCGGCCCCTTCGGTCTCGTCCAGGGTGCCGAACGGGCCCTGCGCGCCCTCAAGGTGCCACGTGGCCGCATCCACGAAGAGATCTTCCACATAGACAACGGCGCCGCGGCCCCGGCGCCCGCCGCCACCGCGCCCGCCCACAGCACGGTGACCGCCACCCTCGACGGCCGCTCGGGCAACTGGCCGGTGCACGACGGCGAATCGCTGCTGGAAGCGGTGCTCCGCAACCGCCCGGACGCGCCGTACGCCTGCAAGGGCGGCGTCTGCGGCACCTGCCGCGCGTTCCTCGTCTCCGGCGAGATCCGGATGGACCGCAACTTCGCCCTGGAGTCCGACGAGGTCGACGCCGGCTATGTACTGGCCTGCCAGTCCCACCCCGTCACGGAGAAGGTCGAGCTGGACTTCGACCGCTGAGAGGAGGCTCGCCGCAGCCGCAGCCCGGCCCGTGCACGCCGTCTTTCACCCACCGCGCCATTCCCCATTCCCGGAACATGTTCTACCTTGACGCTTCGTCAGATTCAGGCGGCGTGCGGGAGGACAGACCAGTGGACTTCACCTTCACCGAGGAGCAGCAGGCCGCCGTGGAAGCGGCCAAGGCCGTCTTCTCAGGCGTCGCACCGGACAGCGTGCCCAGCCCGGCACTCACCCCGGGCGCCGTCGCCGACGACTTCGACCGCCCACTGTGGCGCAAGCTCGCCCACGCCGATCTCCTGGGCCTGCCCATCGCACCCGAGTACGGCGGCTCCGGCCTGGACCCGATCGCCCTCTGCCTGGTGCTGCGCGAGTCGGCCAAAGTACTGGCCCGCGTACCCCTGCTGGAGTCCGGCGCCGCCGCACTCACCCTGCAGAAACACGCCACCGACAGCCTCCGGGCGGACGTACTGCCCCAGATCGCCACCGGCGATCTCGTCATCACCACCGCCGCGGCCGGACGCACCGGCCACGACCCGGCCGAACTCGCCGCAACCGCACGCCAGGACGGCGCCGACTGGCTCCTCGACGGCACCCACACCACCGTCCCCTGGGCCCACACCTCGGACCGGATCCTGCTGCCCGCCCACACCCCCGACGGCCACGCCGTCCTCGCACTCGTTCCGCCGACCCACCCCGGCGTCACACTCGCCCCCCAGATCTCCACCAACGGAGAGCGCCACGCCGAGATCCGGCTGGACTCCGTACGCCTCGGCAGCCGCGAAACGATCACCGACCCGGCAGCCTGGGAAACCCTGCGCAACCTGCTCACCACCGGCACCTGCGCACTCGCACTCGGCCTCGGCGAACGCGTTCTCGCCATGACCAGCGACTACACCGGCAAACGCGAACAGTTCGGCTTCCCCGTGGCCACCTTCCAGGCCGTCGCCGTCCAGACCGCCGACCGCTTCATCGACCTGCGCGCCATGGAAGCCACCCTCTGGCAAGCCGCCTGGCGCATCACCACCGACGCCGCCGGGCCACTCCCGCCCGCGGGAGACATCGCGATCGCCAAGATCTGGGCCGCCGAAGGCGTCCGCCGCGTCGTACAGACCGCGCAGCACCTGCACGGCGGCTTCGGCGCCGACACCGACTACCCGCTGCACCGCTACCACGCCTGGGCCAAACAGCTCGAACTCTCCCTGGGCCCGGCCGCCGCCCACGAGGAAGCACTCGGCGAACTGCTCGCGGCACACCCACCGGGCTGAGCCCCGGCCGAGGAGCGGAGCCGGTACCCCGTAAAGCGGAAGCAACTGCCCCGGAAGGCCGAAGGCACCATGCCCCGCGCCGACGGCAGACCGGTGAAAACGCCGGTGCGCACGCCGGGCCGACGCGCCGCGCGCGCCCGACGACGCGCGAGTCCGGCAGACGATCCGCCACCCACCGGATACCGGCCCGCCCGGCCGGACGGCCGTGGGTCGACCATGGGGACGGCTAGACGACCGTCCCCACGCCGCCCCTGCCGTCCGACACCGGACGCCCGGCCGCCTCCCACGCCTGCATACCGCCCGCGACATTCACCGCGTCGATGCCCTGCTGAAGCAGATACTGCGCCACCTGCGCCGAACGCCCACCGACCCGGCACATCACGAACACCTTGCCGCCCTCGGGCGCCGCCTCCGTCAACTCACCGTAACGAGCGACGAATTCACTCATCGGGATGTGCAGCGCGCCCTCGGCGTGCCCCGCCTCCCACTCGTCGTCCTCGCGTACGTCCAGCAGGAAGTCCCCGGGCGCGAGATCATCGACACCGACCGTGGGCAGAGAACCAAATTGCATACTCCCGACGCTACCCGACCAGCCGCGCGAGGTACGCCTCGCGTTCTGCGACGTCGGCGCGCAGCTTCTCCGCGATCTCGTCCAGCAACCCGTCCGGGTCCTCCGGCGCCATCTTGATCATCGCGCCGATGGCGCTGGTCTCCAGCTCCCCCGCGACAGCGGCCAGCAGCTCCTTGCGCCGGGCCAGCCACTCCAGCCGGGCGTAAAGCTCCTCGCTCTCGCTCAGCCGCTCCTCGACCAGCACCGGACCCGCCTCCCACTCCCGCACCAGCTCCCGCAGCGCCGCCTCGTCACCCCGCCCGTACGCGGCATTGACCCGCGCGATGAACCCGTCACGCCGCGCCCGCTCCGCATCGTCCCGCGCCAGATCCGGATGCGCCTTGCGCACCAGCTCGCGGTAGATCTTGCGAGCCTCCTCACTGGGCCGCACCTTCTGCGGCGGGCTCACCGGCTGATCCGTGAGCATCGCCTGGGCCTCCGGAAACAGCCCTTCCGACCCCAGCCAGCCGTGGAACAGCTCCTCCACCTCCGGCATCGGCAGCACCGACGCCCGCGCCTCCCGGGCCTTGCGGATGTCCTCGGGGTCGCCGGTACGAGCCGCCACCGCCTCGGCGATCTGCGCATCGAGCTCGTCCAGCCGCGCGTACATGGGGCCGAGCCGCTGATGATGCAGCCGGGAGAAGTTCTCCACCTCCACCCGGAACGTCTCCACCGCGATCTCGAACTCGATCAACGCCTGCTCGGCGGCCCGCACCGCCTTCGCCAGCCGCCGCGTGGCCTCGTCGTGCCCGCCCTGGCCGTCGGCCGCCGCGTCCGGCCCCCCCGGAACGCCCCCCTCCGGGCCTGCGGCAGCCGCCGCATCACGCCCCCCTTCGCCCCGCGCCTCCCCGCGGGCGTCCGCCGCCCGCGGTTCGGCCGGGGCACCGGGTGCCCCCGGTACGTCCGGTCGGTCCTGGCCGTCCTGCGCGTTCTCCGCGTGCGAGTTCGTCACCCGGTCAGCGTACGGCCCCCATCAGCACCGTCCCTCGGGCCGCACCGGGCGACGGAGGCGGGGGCGCGTGGGGGGGCGACCGCTTGGGGTGCCTGAGGGGTGAGGGTGGGGGGGGTGAGGGGGCTGGGACTGCGGGTGACCTTCAGGCTCTCCCCTCGGGGCCCTTCCCCTCCCCCCACCCTCCCCAGCCCCACCCCTCGCCCCCCTGCCCATGCCCCGGCCCCGTGCCCCCTTCCCCGCGCTCCCGTCCGCCCTTCGAGCCCCTCCGCCCCTCAGACGCCGCTCTCCGCCGCGATGCGTCCGCTCCGCACCGCCGCGACCAGTACCGCATGGTCCGCTTCCGTCCGGTCCGCGTACTCGACCGCGAAGCGCGCTATCGCCTCGTCCAGCTCCTCCCCCTTGCCGCAGTACCCGGCCAGCACCCGCGGATCGGCGCTGTGGGCGTGGGCGCGGGCCAGCAGCGCTCCGGTCATCCGGGCGTAGTCGTCCAGTTGCGCCGCGGAGAGCCGGGCCGGATCCACGCTCCCCTTACGGTTCCTGAACTGCCGTACCTGGAACGGCCGTCCCGGACCCCGGCCGTCCCGCGCGCCCGTATCTCCGGTACCCGGCCCGACGCCGGCGTCACCCGCGTCCGAAGACGCTATGCCCGGACCGTCCGCTTCCCCTCCGTCGTCCGGCACCGTCGCCCACCCCAGCAGCAGGTCGCTCACCACCTGCATCCGTTGCTGCCCGAGCACCACCCGACGTCCCTCGTGTGTGGCCGACGGGGCCGGGAAGCCCGCCTTCGTCACGAACGGTGCCAGCACCGAAGGGCGTGCCTCCTTCACCTGGAGCACCAGTGGCTCGCCTCGGTGGTCGAGCAGCAGCACGACGTACGACCGCAGTCCGACGCTTCCCGTGCCGACCACCCGGAAGGCCACGTCGTGTACCGCGTACCTGGCGAGCAGCGGGTGACGGTCCTCCGGAAGCGTCTCCAGATACCCGGCGAGCGCGGAGGCGACCGTCGCCGCCTCGGCGTCCGGCACCCGCCGCAGTACCGGCGGCGCGTCCACGAAGCGGCGGCCGCCGTCCGGTCCTTGCTCCGTCGACTTCGCCGCGAACCGTGCGCTGGTGTTCTTGCGGGCCTTGGCGGCGACCCGCTCCAGGGTCCCGAGCAGGTCCCGGGCGTCCGTGTGCGACACCAGTTCCTCGTCGGCGATGGCGTTCCACGCGTCGGTCACCGGCAGCTTCGCGAGCAGCCGCATCGTGCGCCGGTACGCGCCGGCCGCGTCCCGTGCCGCGGCGTGGCAGTCGTCCTCGCCGGCGCCCGCCTCCCGGCCGGCCAGCACTATCGAGGTCGCGAGGCGCTTCGCGTCCCATTCCCACGGCCCGTGGACGGTCTCGTCGAAGTCGTTGAGGTCGATGACGAGGTCGCCGCGGGCGTCGCCGTAGAGGCCGAAGTTGGCGGCGTGGGCATCTCCGCATATCTGGGCGCCTATGCCGGTGACGGGGCTTGCCGCCAGGTCCTGCGCCATGAGCCCGGCCGAGCCGCGGAGGAAGGCGAACGGGCTGGCGGCCATCCGTCCGACGCGGATGGGTGTCAGTTCGGGCAGCCGCCCCGCGTTGGACTCTTCGACCGCCGCCACGGCGTCGGGCCGGTCGGCCGCGATGCGCAGTGCGGCCTGTTCGGCGCGCGGCAGTCGTTCCCGCAGCGACCGGCCCCTGGCCTTGGCCGATGGTGTTTCCCTGTCCGCCCTGGCGAACCCCGGTACGTATGGCACACGCGACACGGCGGGCCACCTCCCCCTTCACGACGCTGCCTGCGCACGGCGTCCGGCATGCCCGACACACCCGCGCCCCCACATCCGTCCGGCTCACCGGCTGTTTCCGGTGCGCCGATCACGACGTTACCGAGACTCGTGCGAAGGCGGCAGGGCCTGTGGATAACTCTCCGTTCGCCCGGAACGGCCGGGTGGAGGTGCGGAGTTGAGGGACAGGGTGGAAAGGGGCCACGTCCGGCCCCCACGCCCGCACGTCCATGGCCCACACATCCACGCCCGCATATCCGCACACCCGCACACCCACGGCCCACACGCCCAGAGTCCCGGCCTACACCCCCACCGCTTCTTCCATCTCCTCTTCGGCGTCCGCCCGTTGCGCCTGTCGTGCCGCCGGCCGCCGCGGTGCCCGCTCCGGCACCGTTGCGGCGATCGCGGCCGCCGCCACTGCCGTCGCGTTGGCCACGGCATCGGCTTCGGCCGCGCGCCGCCGCCGTTCGGCGAGTGCGGCGACGGCGACCACGAGCAGGCCGACGAGCAGCCAGCCGACCAGCGTCCAGACGTGGCCGGCGAGGCCGTAGCCGTCGAAGTAGACGTGGCTGCGGGTGCCTTCCACGAAGCCGGCACCGTTCCAGAAGGAGTGGAGGGCGGCGAAGAACCCGTTCTGCATCTCGGGGCGGAAGATCCCGCCGGACGAGGTGAAGTTGAGCATCACGAACAGCGCCATGACTCCGAGCGTCGTCCAGCGCTTGAGGAAGGTGTGCAGGCCGGTGCCGATCAGCAGGATGCCCGCGGAGTACAGCCAGGCCATGCCCCACAGTCCCCACCTGCCGTGGTCGACGAGGTGGAAGACGGGGCCGGCGAACAGCGCTCCGATGATGCTGACCACGAAGGACGTGCCGATGGCCAGCACGGCCCGCAGCCGCATCGGGAGGGCGGCTCCGGCGCCGCCGATGACGGCGACGGAGGCGTACGAGCCGATGCTGATCGCGACGAGCAGGAAGAAGATGCCCTGTCCTGTGGGGTCGTCCTTGGTGGTCGGCGCCACGTCGGTGACCTTCAGGGGGGCGCCCTGCCGGGCGGCGAGCGGGGTGAAGATCTTCTGCACGACGGAGGCGCTGGTGTCGGATCCGGCGGTGGCGACGAGCAGTTCGGGGGCGGGCTTGGCGGCGGTGCCGCGGGGAGCCGCCGCCCCCGAGGCCGTGGTGCCCGGAGCGGTCCCCGACGCCGTGCCCGATGCCGCGGCTCCGCCGGCGGCGGGGCCGGTGCCGCCCATCACGTACGCGCCGAAGATCTCCTGGTGCTTCAGCTGCTCGACGGCCGCGGCGCGGTCGGGCACGGTGCGTGCCTCCAGGTCGCCGTGTGCCGTGTCGTTGATGGTCTGGGCGAGCAGCTGGGCGTGGGTGCCGGATCCGACGACCGCGACGGGCAGGTGGTGCGGTGAGGGGTGGGCGAATGCGCCGAGGTAGGCCAGTCCCATCCCGATGCACATCAGGAGCGGGGTGATCAGGTGTGTCAGTACGTGTCGCAGCTCGCCCCGTTGGGCGTCGCGCCGTTCGCTTCGGTGGTCGTTTCGGTGGTCGGTGCGTCGGACCGCGCTCATGGGCAAGCCTTCTCCGCTGGTCGTCTGGTCGTCGGGGGAGTTGTCGCCGGTCGGCGGCTCCGGGCGGTCGGGCCGCGCGCGGCCAGTAGGTGGCATGCGCGACTCATAAGGTTGGCAATTACAACTCTCAATCCACGTTGTACTGTACAACTACTTCTGCGAAAGGCAACCACGTGACCCACCGCGACGACTCCGTCGAGACCATCCAGCAGGAGATGACCGCCTTCGCCCGGCGTGCCCGTGCGACGGCCGCGCGGATGCACCCCGAGCTGTCCCTGGTCTCCTACACGCTGCTGGCGCACCTCGATGACCAGGGCGGATGCCGTGCCACCGACCTCGCGGCGCACTACCTCCTGGACAAGTCGACGGTCAGCCGGCAGATCGCCGCCCTGGAGAAGCTCGGGTTCGTCGAGCGCCGCGTGGACCCGGACGACCAGCGCGTCCAGGTGTTGCATCCCACAGCGGAAGGCGCCCAGGTGCTGGCCAACGTCACCGCCAGTCGCCGCCAGGCGTTCCACGAGCGGCTCGCCGACTGGGACGAGGCCGATCTCGACCGGTTCGCGTCGTATCTGGTGCGCTACAACGCCGCGCAGGAGCGGCTCGGCTGAACCCGCACGCCCTCGGGGGGCCGAGGGGCTACTTGCGGAACCGCTCCGGGCACTGCCCGCCGTCGGCCAGATAGGTCTCCGCCCAGCGCCCCAGTTCCTGGAGCGCGGACTCCATCGCGCGTCCGGCCTCGGTGAGCCGGTAGGAGACCCGCAGCGGGGGCCCGGCGTCGACCTCGCGCACGACCAGACCGGTCGCCGCCAGCTCCATCAGGCGGTCGGACAGCATCCGCTCGCTGATCCCGGGGATGGCCCGGCGCAGGTCCGCGAAGTGCACGGGTCCGGGCATCAGGGTCGCCACGATGAGGCCCGTCCAGCGCTTTCCGAACAGCTCGAAGACGCGCGTCATGCCGTCGTCGACCTTCCTGCACGTCGCCTCGCTGTGGTCCGCCATGCACCCAGGGTACCGCCCTCGGGTTGGCTGCTGAAAAAAAGTAAGCTCCTGTGCTATGAATAGTGACGTACGGATTTCAACCAGTGGCCGGGCACCGTCCGGCCGCGTACCGAAGGACGGGTCCCCATGGCCACGCTTCTGCTCATCGACTCCTCCGTGTTCCCCGAGGGCGGCTCCGCCTCCCGCTCGGTGACCGCGGCCTTCCGCAAGACCTGGGAAGAGCAGCACCCCGACGGCACCGTCATCCACCGCGACCTGGGCGCCGACCCGGTTCCGCACCTCGACGGCGTCGGCGCCTCCGCCGGCTTCTCCGACCCCGCCACCCACACCCCCGAGCAGCAGGCCGCCTTCGCGCTGCGCACCCAGCTCGCCGAGGAGCTGGAGCGGGCCGACGCGATCGTCATAGGCGCGCCCATGTACAACTTCACGATCCCGTCCACCCTGAAGGCGTGGCTCGACCAGGCGATCATCATGGGCCGTACGGCCGGTGAGAACTCGTCCCTCAAGGGCAAGCCGGTCACCGTCGTCGCCAGCCGCGGCGGTTCGTACGCGCCGGGTACCCCGCGCGAGCCCTTCGAGTACGTCCAGAACTACCTGGAGGCCGTGCTGAACGGCGGGTTCGGCCTGGAGGTCGACTTCATCGTGCCCGAGCTGACGATGGCGCCCGCCAACCCGGCGATGACCGAGCTGATCCCGCTGTACGAGGCCTCCCGCGAGAAGGCCCACGAGGAGGCGGCGACCAAGGCCAAGGCCCTCGTCGAGCGCCTCGCCGCCTGACAGGACGGCACCCCGACCGGCCGGACACCGCGCGCACATCCGGCCCTGACGCGCCCGCCCCGGGGGCCGCGGTCACGAGCCTGCCGCCCGTGCCCCAACACCCCCGGGCCCGCGCCCCGTTCAGCCCTCCCGGCCCTCCCCACCCGGTGCCCTCCCCAGAGCGACCGCCGCCGGTGCCCAGACGGCGAGCGCGCCGCCCGGCCCCGGCGCATCGACGGTCCCCCATCTGTCCACGCCCCGCCCGCCGGCCGGCACGCCCGGCGCGCCCAAGCCCGACGGCCCCGTTGAACGCCGCCACGAACAGCGCGGCGGCGGCCTCCGGGCGTCCGGCGCCGCCGCCGTCAGCCAGGTCCGCGTACCGGCCGGCACACCCCCGTAGGCCGGCCCCCGGACGGCCACCAGGACCGCCGCCCCGGCACCCACGCGTCGCGCCCCACCGCCGGCATCAGCAGCACCGCCGCCGGCACCGCTCCACCCGCGAAACCGCCCGGGGCCGCGTGTTCGGTGCGACGGTGACCGCGGCCACGGAATCCGCCGCCGGGATGCGCGAACAGCCGGGCGGCGGCACGAATGTGACGTAGGACTCAAGTTGCCCCCGTCACGCCCTGCGAGGCGGGTCGCGGGCATGACGAAAGACCCCCGGTCTCCGGATTTCTCCGAAGACCGGGGGTCTCATCTGTGCGCGAGGGGGGAGTTGAACCCCCACGCCCTTTCGGGCACTGGAACCTGAATCCAGCGCGTCTGCCTATTCCGCCACCCGCGCATGGGTGCTGTCGGTTTATTCTCTCACGCGATCCGGGTTGTTCCGTCCGGGTCTTGTGTGAGCGCCTTCCGACATGCAGAACACTAGCACGCTGTCGGGGGCGCCTTCACACGCCTTTCCCCCGGTCCCCGGCCTGCGGGGACCGGGCGGCACTCCGCGGCGTCCTCGTACGTTCGCCGGGAGGATCCCCGGCGCTGGCCGGACTCGGCCCCCGCCCCCTGGGACGGGTCGGCGGTTGCGGGACACTGTTAACGGGGCACATCTACGATCGCAGTGCACACGAGGCGACGACACGGAACGACGAGGAGGCCGGCGGGGACGACGACGGGCACCGGGCAACCCTGTGGTGGGCGACACTCGTCCTCCAGGCAGGAAAGGGGAACCAGCCGATTTCCCGGCGCGTGGATACGATCAGTAAGCAGTATCAGGACGACCCTGAGGAAGACTGAGGAAGGAGGTGCCCCGTGGGAGTACTGAAGCGCTTCGAGCAGCGACTCGAAGGTCTCGTCAACGGCACCTTCGCCAAGGTGTTCAAGTCCGAGGTGCAGCCCGTTGAGATCGCCGGCGCGCTGCAGCGCGAGTGCGACAACAACGCCACCATCTGGAACCGCGACCGCACGGTCGTCCCCAACGACTTCATCGTCGAACTGAGCACCCCGGACCACGAGCGGCTGAGCCCGTACAGCGGGCAGCTCGGTGACGAGCTCTCCGGCATGGTCCGCGACTACGCCAAGCAGCAGCGGTACACCTTCATGGGCCCGATCAAGGTCCATCTGGAGAAGGCCGACGACCTCGACACCGGCCTCTACCGCGTCCGCAGCCGCACGCTCGCCTCCAGCACGTCCCAGGACCACCCGGGCCAGGCCGCGGCGGCCGCCCGCACCGCGGTGCCCCGCGGCGGTCATGTGAGTCCGCCGCCCATGCCCACGTCCCCGCCCCCCGGCGGCGCGGCGCCCGTACCCCGTACGGCACCGCCCGGTGCGGGGCCGCAGCCCCCCGCGCAGACCAGGCGCTGGATCGAGATCAACGGCACCCGCCACCAGATCTCCCGCCCGACCCTGGTGCTCGGCCGCAGCACCGACGCCGACGTACGGATCGACGACCCGGGTGTCTCCCGGCGTCACTGCGAGATCCGGGTCGGAACGCCCCCCACGATCCAGGATCTGGGATCCACCAACGGCATCGTGGTGGACGGGCAGCACACCACCCGCGCTAGTCTCCGCGACGGCTCGCGGATCGTCGTGGGCAGTACCACCATCGTTTACCGGCAAGCCGAAGGGTGAAGCGGGGCCAATGTCAGAGCTGACCCTCACGGTCATGCGGTTGGGTTTCCTCGCCGTACTGTGGCTGTTCGTCATCGTGGCCGTCCAGGTCATCCGCAGCGACCTGTTCGGCACGCGCGTCACACAACGCGGTGCCGCGCGTCGCGGCGGGGAGCCGCGCACCCAGCGCCAGTCCGCGCCGCCGCAGCAGCGGCGCCAGGAAGGCGGTCGCGGCGGCAACCGCCAGCGGCGCGGTGCCCCCACCAAACTGGTGGTCTCCGAAGGCACGTTGGCCGGTACGACCGTCGCCCTCCAGGGGCAGACGATCTCCCTGGGGCGGGCGCACGACTCCACGATCGTGCTGGACGACGACTACGCGTCCAGCAGGCATGCCAGGATCTACCCGGACCGTGACGGCCAGTGGATCGTCGAGGATCTGGGTTCCACCAACGGCACGTACCTTGACCGGACCCGACTGACGACCGCGACACCCATTCCGCTGGGAGCCCCGATCCGCATCGGCAAGACCGTCATCGAGCTGCGGAAGTAGTACGACAATGAGCGAGCGGAGCGAGCGAGCCGTGACGGTCCACTCGGCGGACCCGGGCGTGCTCCCGACCGGAGGGTGGGCAGTGTGGCTCGACGAGACCGGCTGTACCCCGAGCCGACGGGTGAGGTGCGCATGAGTCTGTCGCTGCGCTTCGCCGCCGGATCGCACAAGGGCATGATCCGCGAGGGGAACGAAGACTCCGGTTATGCCGGGCCCCGTCTGCTCGCCATCGCCGACGGCATGGGCGGCCAGGCCGCCGGTGAGGTCGCCTCGTCGGAGGTGATCTCCACCCTCGTCCAGCTCGACGACGACGTCCCGGGCTCGGACATCCTCACGTCCCTGGGCACCGCCGTGCAGCGCGCCAACGACCAGCTGCGGGTGATGGTCGAGGAGGATCCCCAGCTGGAGGGCATGGGGACGACGCTGACCGCCCTGCTGTGGACGGGTCAGCGGCTCGGTCTCGTCCACGTCGGCGACTCGCGCGCCTATCTGCTGCGCGACGGGGTGCTGACGCAGATCACCCAGGACCACACCTGGGTGCAGCGGCTGGTCGACGAGGGCCGCATCACCGAGGAGGAGGCCACCACCCACCCGCAGCGGTCGCTGCTGATGCGGGCGCTGGGCAGTGGCGACCACGTCGAGCCGGACCTGTCGATCCGCGAGGTGCGGGCCGGGGACCGGTATCTGATCTGCTCGGACGGGCTGTCCGGGGTGGTCAGCCACCAGACCCTCGAAGAGACCCTGGCGAGCTATCACGGGCCGCACGAGACCGTGCAGGAGCTGATCCAGCTCGCGCTGCGCGGCGGCGGGCCCGACAACATCACCTGCATCGTCGCCGACGTCCTGGACGTGGACGGCAACGAGGCGATGGCCGGCCAGCTCAACGACACCCCGGTGATCGTGGGCGCCGTCGCCGAGAACCAGCACCAGCTCAACGACCCCAGCACGCTCCAGACGCCGGCCGCCCGCGCCGCCGAGCTGGGCCGCCGGGACGCTCCGCCGGCTCCCGGGGGTGCCTTCGGGCCGCCCGGAAGCGGTGGCCCGGAGGTCGGCGGGATGCCGCAGGGTTCGTTCGGCGCGTTCACCGACGAGGACTTCCTCAAGCCGCGGCGGCGCGGGCGGTGGATCAAGGCGTCGCTGTTCACCGCGCTCGCGCTGGCCGTGATCGGCGGCGGGCTCTACGCGGGCTACCAGTGGACGCAGACCCAGTACTTCGTCGGCGCCAAGGACGACCACGTCGCGCTCTACCGGGGCATCAGCCAGGACCTGGCCTGGATCAAGCTGAACTCCGTCGACGAGGACCACCCCGAGATCGAACTCAAGTACCTGCCGGTCTACCAGCGGAACCAGGTCAAGGAGACGATCGCGGTCGACAACCGCGGCCAGGCCAGCGACAAGGTCACCGAGCTCGGCAAGCAGGCCAGTGCCTGCCAGTCCATGCAGCAGCGGGAGGCCGCCGAGCGCGCCGCGGCCGCAGCCAAGGGCAAGGCGACGCAGCCCGCCAAGCCCGGCGGCAAGCCCACGGCCGGCGACAAGACGGGCAAGGCCGGCACGGGCAGCGGCCTGGCCGGGACGCTCTCGGCGACCACCACCCCCACCCCCACGCCCAGCCAGACGCCCTCAGAGGAGCAGCAGAAGCTGGAAAAGAATTGCAGCACCCAGTGAGGGCGTAGGGGGCCGTAGATTCATGAGCAGCATCACCACCACGACCACCATCGGCACGTTCGTGGCGCCGAGCCGGCGCAACACCGAAATGGCGCTGTTGGTCTTCGCGGTGCTGATCGCGGTGTTCGCGTATGTCAACGTGGGCCTGGCGAAGGACGGTTCGGTGCCGGCCGGTGCGCTGGGTTACACCGTGGGCCTGGGGCTGCTGGCGGGTGTGACGCATGTCATCGTGCGCAAGTGGGCACCGTACGCCGACCCGTTGATGCTGCCCGTGGCGACGCTGCTCAACGGCATGGGTCTGGTCTTCATCTGGCGCCTTGACCAGGAGCCTTCGCTCGGCAAGGCGATGGCGCCGAACCAGCTGCTGTGGTCGGCGCTCGGTGTCGCGCTGTTCATCGGCATGCTGATCCTCCTCAAGGACCACCGCGTCCTGCAGCGCTACACCTCCATCTCGATGGTGGTCGCGCTGGTGCTGCTGATCGCGCCGGTGTTCTTCCCCGGTGTGAACGGTGCGAAGATCTGGATCACGATTCCGGGGCTCGGATCGCTGCAGCCGGGCGAGTTCGCGAAGATCGTCATCGCGATCTTCTTCGCCGGGTACCTGATGGTGAAGCGGGACGCGCTGGCGCTGGCCAGCCGCCGTTTCCTGGGGCTCTACCTGCCGCGCGGCCGGGACCTCGGCCCGATCCTGGTGGTCTGGGCGCTGAGCCTGATGATCCTGGTCTTCGAGACGGACCTCGGCACGTCCCTGCTGTTCTTCGGCCTGTTCGTGGTGATGCTGTACGTCGCCACCGAGCGCACCAGCTGGATCGTGTTCGGTCTGCTGCTCAGCGCGGGCGGCGCGGTCGCGGTGGCCGGCTTCGAGTCGCATCTGCAGACCCGGGTCCACAACTGGCTGAACCCGCTGGAGCTGGTCAACGGCGGGGTGACCGAGACCGCGCAGGCGATGTACTCCTTCGGGTCCGGCGGCCTCCTGGGCTCCGGTCTGGGGCAGGGCTACTCCCGGCTGATCCAGGGCATCGCGCCGAAGAGCGACTACATCCTGGCCACCGTGGGCGAGGAGGTCGGCCTCGCCGGGCTGATGGGCATCCTGCTGCTGTACGGTCTGCTGATCGAGCGCGGTATCCGTACGGCGCTGGCCGCCCGCGATCCGTTCGGCAAGCTGCTGGCCGTCGGTCTGACCGGCGCCTTCGCCCTGCAGGTCTTCGTGGTGGCCGGCGGTGTGACGGGCCTGATCCCGCTGACGGGCATGACCATGCCGTTCCTGGCCCAGGGCGGCTCGTCCGTCATCGCGAACTGGGCGCTGGTGGGGATCCTGATCCGCATCAGCGACACCGCGCGCCGTCCCGCTCCCACTCCCGCACCGTCGACCGACGCCGAAATGACCCAGGTGGTCCGCCCGTGAACAAGCCCCTGCGCCGGGTCGCGATCTTCTGCGGCCTGCTCGTCCTCGCCCTGCTGATCCGCGTGAACTGGGTGCAGTTCGTGCAGAGCGACCAGCTCAAGAACGACCCGCACAACCGCCGGGTCGCCATCGAGCGCTACAGCACGCCGCGCGGCAACATCATCGTGGACGGCAAGGCCATCACCGGGTCGGCGACCACCGACGTCGGCGACTTCAAGTACAAGCGCACGTACAAAGACGGCAAAATGTGGGCGCCGGTCACCGGCTACGCCTCGCAGGCGTTCGACTCCAACCAGTTGGAGAAGCTCAACGACGCCATCCTCACCGGCACCGACGACCGGCTCTTCTTCAGCCGCACCGTGGACATGTTCACCGGCGGCAAGCAGAAGGGCGGCAACGTGGTGACCACCCTGGACGCCAAGGCCCAGAAGGCCGCCTTCGACGGTCTCGGCAACAGCAAGGGCGCGGTCGTCGCGCTCAACCCGGAGACCGGTGCGATCCTGGCGCTGGCCAGCACCCCGTCCTACGACCCGTCCACGTTCGCGGGGATGAGCAACAAGGACGCCGCGGCGTACAACGCGCTGCAGAAGAAGAACGACCCGGACGAGCCGATGCTCAACCGGGCGCTGCGCCAGACCTACCCGCCCGGCTCCACCTTCAAGATCGTCACCGCCTCGGCGGCCCTGGAGAACGGCCTCTACACCGACGTCGACGCCAAGACCGACTCCCCGGTGCCGTACACGCTCCCCGACACCGCCGGCGTGCAGCTGAAGAACGAGGGCGACATCCCCTGCGAGAACGCCAGCATGCGGGTGGCGCTGCAGTGGTCCTGCAACACCGTCTTCGGCAAGATCAGTGGGGATCTCGGCAACAAGAAGATGAAGGCCGAGGCGGAGAAGTTCGGCTTCAACAACGACATGATCGACACCCCGGTCCGCGCCGCCGAGAGCATCTTCCCCAAGGACAACCGGCCGCAGAACGCGATGGCCGGCATCGGCCAGGCGTCGAACCGCGCCACCCCGCTGCAGATGGCCATGGTCGCCTCGGCGGTCGCCAACGGCGGCAAGCTGATGAAGCCGTACATGGTCGACCAGCTGGTCGCGCCGAACCTCAACGTCGTCCAGCAGCACACGCCGCAGGAGATGAGCCGGCCGCTCAAGCCGGAGAACGCGCAGAAGATCCAGAGCATGATGGAGACCGTGGTCAAGGAGGGCACGGGAACCAACGCGAAGATCCCCGGCGTTACTGTCGGCGGGAAGACGGGCACCGCGCAGCACGGCGAGAACAACAAGGACAACCCGTACGCCTGGTTCATCTCCTACGCGAAGACCGCCAAGGGAACCCCGGTAGCGGTCGCCGTCGTCATTGAGGGATCGGACACGCTCCGGGACGACATCGCCGGTGGCAAGCTGGCCGCTCCGATCGCGAAAGGCGTGATGGAGGCGGTCATCTCGGGCGAGAAGTGACGCGGGTCATGCCCATACCGGTCACGTATCAGGTTGCGGCTCCGGCCCGGTCCGATACGGCGTGCCGGGTACGGTATGCCCGGACAGCACACCGCCGGACCACACACCGGTGCGGTCGGGACTGACGGAGAGGGCTGGAGAAGCTTATGGAAGAGCCGCGTCGCCTCGGCGGCCGGTACGAGCTGGGCTCGGTGCTCGGCCGTGGTGGCATGGCCGAGGTCTACCTCGCGCATGACACCCGCCTCGGCCGCACCGTAGCGGTGAAGACACTGCGGGTGGACCTCGCCCGCGACCCGTCCTTCCAGGCCCGGTTCCGCCGTGAGGCCCAGTCGGCCGCCTCGCTGAACCATCCGTCGATCGTCGCGGTCTACGACACCGGCGAGGACTACGTCGACGGGGTGTCGATCCCGTACATCGTCATGGAGTACGTCGACGGTTCGACGCTGCGTGAGCTGCTGCACTCCGGGCGGAAACTGCTGCCCGAGCGGTCGCTGGAGATGACGACCGGTGTCCTGCAGGCGCTGGAGTACTCGCACCGGGCCGGCATCGTGCACCGCGACATCAAGCCCGCCAACGTCATGCTGACCCGCACCGGCCAGGTCAAGGTCATGGACTTCGGTATCGCCCGCGCCATGGGCGACGCCGGGATGACCATGACGCAGACCGCGGCGGTGATCGGCACCGCGCAGTACCTCTCGCCGGAGCAGGCCAAGGGCGAGCAGGTCGACGCCCGCTCGGACCTGTACTCCACCGGCTGCCTGCTCTACGAGCTGCTGACCGTGCGCCCGCCGTTCGTCGGCGACTCGCCGGTCGCGGTGGCGTACCAGCACGTCCGGGAGGAGCCGCAGAAGCCCAGCAACTTCGATCCCGAGATCTCGCCCGAGATGGACGCCATCGTCCTCAAGGCGCTGGTCAAGGACCCGGACTACCGCTACCAGTCGGCCGACGAGATGCGCGCCGACATCGAGGCGGCGCTGGACGGCCAGCCGGTCGCGGCGACCGCGGCGCTGGGTGCGGTCGGCTACGACCAGGACCAGCCCACGACGATGCTGCGCCCGCAGGACCCGGGCGGCCCGAAGACGTCGATGATGCCGCCGATAAGCGCGGACGACGGGGGCTACGGCTACGACGACCGCACCGACCGGCGCCGGGGCGGCGGCCGGAAGAAGAGCAACGTCTCGACGATCCTGCTGGTCCTGGCGGCCGTCCTCGTCCTGGTCGGTGCGATCTTCATCGGCAAGGCGATGTTCAGCGGCGGCAACAAGGGCTCCAAGGTCCCGGTGCCGAACCTCGTCGGCAAGACGCTGGCGGAGGCCACGGCATTCGGTCACAACGGCTCCTTCAACGTCGTCAAGGGCGGCAGCAAGGCCTGCGACAACGCCAAGAAGGGCCAGGTCACCGAGCAGGACCCGGCGGCCGACTCGAACATCGACAAGGACGGCACGGTCACCGTCACGATGTGCTCGGGCACGGTGAAGGTCGCCGTCCCGGATGTGACGGGCTACACCTTCGACAAGGCCAAGACGATCCTGGCCGGCAAGGGCTTCACCAACGTCCAGCAGCAGCAGAAGGTCTCCGACGCCAAGCCGGGCACCGTCACGGACCAGGACCCCACGGCCCAGACCGAGGCGCCCAAGGACACCCAGATCACGCTGACCATCGCGCAGGCGACCCCGAAGGTGACCGTCCCGGACGTCAAGGGGCAGGACGTCAATGCCGCGACCAAGCAGCTGCAGGACCAGGGCTTCACGGTCCAGCGGGGGCCGGACCGGAATGTGACCGACCCGTCGCAGAACGGCAAGGTCGTCGGCGAGAGCCCGGACGGCAACACCCAGGCGGCGCCGAACTCCACGGTCACGCTGACGGTCGGCAAGGCAGCGGCGCAGACGCCGGTGCCGAACGTGGTCGGCCAGAAGGTGAAGGACGCGAAGAAGACGCTGCAGCAGGCCGGCTTCAACAACATCCAGTTCGCCGGCGGTAGTTCGCAGGACGACAAGGCCATGGTCATGTCGCAGGACCCGCAGCCCGGGCCCCCCGCGGACCCCGCGTCGACCACCGTGACGCTGACCACCGTCGGCGGCAACGGCAACGGCAACGGCGGAGGGTTCATCGGCGGGGACTTCGGAGGCAAGAACAACTAGCGGCCCGCACCGCGTCGTACGACGGAGCCCCGGCAGCCCCATGGAGGGCGGCCGGGGCTCCGTCGTGTGGGGGCCGGGTGTGCGGGTCCTAGCGGAGTTCCTCGGGGGGTGTGCGGTCCGCGTCGACCTTCTGGGTGCGTACCAGCTCGCCCCAGACGATGTAGCGGTAGTCCGAGGTGTAGACGGGAGTGCAGGTCGTGAGGGTGATGTAGCGGCCCGCCGTGTGCTTGCCGGACTCCGCGGGGATCTTGTCGAGGACGGTCACGTTGTACTTCGAGGTCTGCGGCAGCGTCGCGAAGACCTTGTAGACGTACCAGGTGTCCTTCGTCTCGAAGACGATCGGATCGCCGTCCTTGAGCTTGTCGATGTTGTGGAACTTGGCGCCGTGGCCGTCGCGGTGCGCGGCGAGGGCGAAGTTGCCCTTCGTGTCCTGCGGCAGCGCCGACTTGACCGGCTTGGTGTAGTAGCCGGCGACGCCTTCGTTGAGGACGTCGGTGTCGGTGCCCTTCTTGACCAGCACCTCGCCGTTGTCCATCGCCGGTACGTGCAGGAAGCCGATACCGTCCTTGGTGTCCAGCTCCCCCGGTCCCTTGGGGCCGGCGGGCGGCGGCGCCGCCCAGTGCTTGCGGACCTGGTCGCTCTGCTTGTGCGACTCGCGGTCGGCGAGGACGTTGGTCCACCACAGCGAGTAGGCGACGAACAGCCCCAGGATCACACCGGCCGTGATCAGCAGCTCACCGATGACGCTGACGACGGAGGCGACGGCCGCCCACCGCCGGCGCGGGTTCGGTGACCGCGCGGACCGGTCGCTGTCCTGGTCGATTCCGCTGGCAGTCACCGCGGCGCACCCTTCTTTAGTTTCGCTCAGCCGGCGAGCGCTTCCGGTTTGCCCTTGCTCCGCGGTCGCTCGTCGACCATCTTGCCCCAGACGATCAACCGAAAGGTACTGGTGAACTCCGGTGTGCAGGTGGTCAAGGTGATGTAGCGACCCGGACCGGTGAATCCCGAACCCGGCGGTACCGGACCGATCACGCTGGTGTTGCTGGGCGACGTCTGAGGGAGGACGCTCTCCATCTCGTACGTGTAGTACGCGCTCTGCGTCTCCACGACGATTTTGTCGCCCTTGGTGAGCCGGTTGATGTACCGAAACGGCTCACCGTGGGTGTTGCGGTGGGCCGCGACCGCGAAGTTGCCCTTCGGGTCCCACGGCATCGCCGTCTTGGTCCCGCTGCTGGCGTCGTAGTGGCCGATCATGCCGTGGTCCAGCACCGTGGTCTTGTCGATGCCCTCGGCGATCGGAGCCTTCACGTCGAGCTTGGGGATGTACATGATCCCGAAGCGCTCACCGACCGCGAGGTTCTTCTTCTCGCCGCCGCCCTTGTCCCACTGCTGCTGGAGGGTGTTGGCGGCGCCGCCCGCCTCCGCGTCGGCCCGCACGTTCGTCCACCACAGCTGGTAGGTGACGAAGAGCAGCATCAGCACGCCGAGGGTGATGAACACTTCGCCCAGTGCGCGGCTGGCGATCAGGCTGGGGCTGTCCTTGGCGGCGCGCTGGGCGCGGCGGGCCTCGACCCGGGTCATGGGGGCCTTGGGCGATTCGGCGGCCGTCACGGTGGCGGCAGCGGTGGCCTCGGCTGCCGCGGCTCCATGGCGGCCGTGGCGGCCACCCCGCCGGGTGGCCTGCTGAGCGGCCTTGCGGCGGGCCGCGCGGCCTTCCGGCGCCGGGTCGGTCCCGGTTTCACGTGAAACCACCGCGGCGGTGCCGGTTTCACGTGAAACGGCGTCCCGGTCGCCCTCCGCCTGGCGCAGGGCCATGGTCTCCTCGTCCCGCTGCGGTCCGGGAGCGGCGGGCGCGGCGGGTTTCGGGACCAGCGGCGGGATCGCGGGGAGCGGCGCCGTCAGGGCCTCGGCGACCGTGAACGGCGGAGGTATCGGCTCGGTCCGCGCGGCGTAACCTCCGCTGCCCAGGCCGCCGTTGACCTGCCCGTAGTCGTCGCGCTCGGGGCCGTAGGACTGCGGACGGCGCGGGGCGGGCGGGGTGGGTGGGGTGTCCTCGGGGGCGGGTTTCCGGTGCCGGGCCGCTGGCCGGGACTGGGGCTGGGCCGGAGGCCGGTTCTGGGCGGGCGGCTCGTGGTGCGGCCGGAACCAGGGGGAGCCCGGCCCCTCTTCGGTCCGCGGTGCCCGCTCCTCCGGTTCGTACGGGCCCGGCAGCGATGCCGTCGCCCCGCCCGGCAGGGGGTCGTTCAGCGGGTCGCTGAGCCGCCGTACCGCCGCCTCGAACGCGTCGGGGTGCCCGTCGGGGGCTCCCGGCCCGTAAGGATCCTGCGCCGAGTACGGCCGCTCCGGCTCGTACGGGTCGGAGGACTCGTACGGGTCGGAGGATCTGCCGTCACGCTCGGGGCGCAGGGCGGTCACGCGCCGGCCTTGCCGACCACCGGGGCCAGCCCCGCCGAACGCCCCACCGCTCCCTCGTCGCCGCACTCCACCAGCCAGTTGGCGAGCATCCTGTGTCCCCACTCCGTCAGCACCGACTCGGGGTGGAACTGCACGCCCTCTACCGGGAGTTCGCGGTGCCGCAGGCCCATGATGATCCGGCCGCCGGGGGCGTCCTCGGCCTCCGTCCAGGCGGTGACCGCCAGCGCGTCGGGGACGGTGTCCGGCTCGACGGCCAGGGAGTGGTAGCGGGTCGCGGTGAAGGGCGACGGCAGTCCGGCGAAGACCCCGGCGCCCTCGTGCAGGACGGGCGAGGTCTTGCCGTGCAGCAGCTCGGGCGCCCGGTCCACCACACCGCCGTAGGCGACGGCCATCGACTGCAGGCCCAGGCACACGCCGAACACCGGGACGCCGGTGTCCGCGCAGTGCCGGACCATGTCGACGCAGACCCCGGCCTGCTCGGGCGTGCCCGGACCAGGGGAGAGCAGGACGCCGTCGAAGCCGTCCTGAGCGTGGCGCGGGGCGACCTCGTCGTTGCGCAGCACCTCGCATTCGGCGCCGAGCTGGTAGAGGTACTGGACGAGGTTGAAGACGAAGCTGTCGTAGTTGTCGACGACGAGAATGCGTGCGGTCATCGGTTGGCTGCCATCCCTTGGTCGACAGTGACGTCATTGAAGGGGAGCAGCGGCTCCGCCCACGGAAAGACCCACTGGAAGAGCACGAAGACGACCGCCAGCACGAGCACCAGGGAAATCAGCGCCTTCACCCATGTGTTGCCCGGCAGCTGCCGCCAGATCCAGCCGTACATGCTGTCGCTGTCCCCTTGCCGATGCCCGATGACGATGTCGATTGGACACCAGAGTAAGGGGAGAGGCTGTGGGCAGGTGGGTCAGCCGGTCAAAGCCGACGGCCTTCCCTGCTCGACGGGTTGGGTGGAATCCAGGTGGGCCCAGGCGATCAGCCGGTGGCTGTGGCCCCACTCCGGCTCGCAGGTGGTCAGGGTCAGATAGCGTCCGGGCCCCCGGTAGCCGGACTTCTGCGGTACGGGGTCGATCACGCCGATGTCGCCGGGCAGCGTCGTATAGGGACGGTTGTCGATGCGGTAGGTGAACCAGGTCGTGCCGTCGGTGAGGACTACGGCGTCTCCGGGGCGGAGTTCGGGGAAGTCCTTGAAGGGATCGCCGTAGGTGCGGCGGTGGCCGGCGACGGCGAAGTTGCCGATCTCGCCGAGCCGGGCGGTGCGGTCGTAGTGGCCGAGGCCGCGCTGGAGGACGCCGACGGTGGTGCCTTGCAGGACGGGTTTGGCCCAGTCCGCCCCGAGCCGCGGGATGTACATGACGGCGAAGGACTTTCCGGGCTCGTAGGGGCGGGGCCCGGCGGTGGTCGGAGTGGCGGGCCGGCCGGCGGGGGCGGTGACCGAGCCGGCCGACCACTGGTCCTGGAGCCTGCCGATCTCACCGGCCATCGCGCTGTCGGCGCGTACGCCGGTCCAGAAGAGGAGGTAGACGACGAAGAGGACGATCAGCGTGCCGGCGGTGACGCAGATTTCGCTGACCGCCCGCACGATCCACCGCACCGTCATCCGGACCGCCCCTCCCCGCCCCGCGGGGTGCGGGCTACGGCTTCACAGGCTGTGCGTAGTGGAGATCCACTGTGCCGGAGTAGCCGGGAAGAGTCACCGCCTCGTGCTGGTCGACTTTCCAGCCGAGGCCGTAGGCGTTGACGTACTGCAGGTAGTTCTGGATGGCGGGGGACGCGGTCAGCGCCCGGTTGAGGGCGTCGCGGTCGCCGACGGCGGTGATCTTGTAGGGCGGTGAGTAGACGCGGCCCTGGAGGATCAGGGTGTTGCCGACGCAGCGGACGGCGCTGGTGGAGATCAGCCGCTGGTCCATGACCCTGATGCCCTTGGCGCCGCCGTGCCACAGGGCGTTCACCACGGCCTGGAGGTCCTGCTGGTGGATGACCAGGTCGTTGGGCTGCGGCTCGGGGATGCCGGGAATCTTGGCGGTGGCGTTCGGCGGGGCGTCCATGAGCGTGACGGTCAGGCCCGGGCCGGACAGCGGATCCAGGCCGGCGGCCTTCTCCAGTTCCTTGAGCCTGGTCTGCTCGGCCGTGGAGGCGCTGCTGGTCTCGCGCCGGGCCAGCGCGTCGACCTCCGCGCGCAGGGCGGCGTTGCGGCCGTCCTGGGCCCCGTTCTTGTGGCTGCGTTCCTGGATGAGGTCGGACAGCCGCAGCATCGAGTCGTCGGAGCGGAGGTTGGTGCCGCGGGCGGTGTCGAAGCTCAGCCAGAACAGCAACCCGGCGAGCGCGAAGACGACGAGGGTGAGGAGTCGGACGGGCCGCAGCCGCGGGCGGGCCGGACGCCCGGGGGAGTCAGCGGAATTGCTCAACGTACCCTTACTCCTTACGACGCCGCGGAAGCACTACGCTAACGGACGCCCGGGAAGGAAATCCGTTCCCATCGTGTCCGTACCCTGGCTCCCGTTCCGTACCGCCCCCGCACGGATGGGGGCACCGCCCGCTCGCCGTGGAGAGCGGGGGAGCAGCACATCGACAGGAGAGTTCCTCGTGCCGAAGTCACGGATCCGCAAGAAGGACGACTTCACGCCGCCGCCGGCGAAGACCACCGCCCTGAAGATGAACTCAGGCCGTGGCTGGGTCGCGCCGCTGATGCTGGCGATGTTCCTGATCGGCCTGGCGTGGATCGTGCTGTTCTACGTGTCCGAGGGCGATCTGCCGATCAAGGCGATGGGCAACTGGAACATCGTCTGCGGCTTCGGCTTCATCGCGGTGGGCTTCGGCATCTCCACGCAGTGGAAGTAGCGCAAGCCCTGCCCAAGGCCATCCACACAGTTATCCACAGCCGGGGAAAACTTCAGAAGATCTGTGGATAACCTTCGGGAGGTTGACGCCGGTGTGACCGGCGGTAGCCGTCCGCGGACCGCGTCTCCCCCTGTCCTTCCTGGGGAAACGCAGACCGGCGGGGCCCGGGAGGATCTTCCGCACAGCATGCACAAGATCCGCCACGCACTGTGGACAACGTGGCGCGGTGGTGTGGGTAGAGCCCTCAGCCCACCAGCTGAAGGGTCCGTACCCACACCACCGCGACGATCGCGAGCAGCGCCAGCACACACGTCCCGGCGTGCACCAGCGTCCGGCGGTCGCGCGGCGCGTGCACCATCCCGAACGCCACCGCGGCGCCCACGACCAGCCCGCCGACATGCGCCTGCCAGGCGATGTTCGGCCACAGGAACGTGAAGGCCAGGTTGAGGCCGAGCAGGATCAGCACCGGCTTCATGTCGTAGCGCAGCCGGCGCATCAGCACCGCCGTCGCGCCCAGCAGCCCGAAGATCGCGCCGGACGCCCCCAGCGAGGGCTGGTTCTGCGCGGCGAGGAGATACGTCAGGGCGCTGCCGCCGAGGCCGGCGAGCAGGTAGAGGGTGAGGTAGCGGAGCCTGCCGAGCGCCGCCTCCAGGGGCGGGCCCAGCCACCACAGCGAGAGCATGTTGAAGGCGATGTGCGGGATCTGCTGGTGCAGGAAGACCGCGGTCAGCAGGCGGTACCACTCGCCGTGGGCGACGCCGACGAGCTGGTAGTGGCTCGGGTCGACGGCCAGTCCGAGCATGTCCAGCCGGTCGACCAGGCCGCTGCCGGCCGCCAGGACCGCGACGAAGACGGCGGCGTTGACGCCCAGCAGGATCTTGGTGACCAGCCGCGGGTCGGCGGTGACCGTGCCGCCCGCTATCGTGCGCGGCGCGCTCGCACCCGGCGCGTGGCCGGTGCCGCCGCCGTTGCGTACGCAGTCCGGGCACTGGAAGCCGACCGAGGCACTGACCATGCACTCCGGGCAGATCGGCCGGTCGCAGCGGGTGCAGCGGACGCCGGTCGTCCGGTCGGGATGGCGGTAGCAGCCGGACAGGCCGTCGCGGCCGTGCGCGTCCTGCGGCTCCTGCGGGCTGCCTGGCACCTGGTCCATGTCCCCTTGTCCTTTTCTCGCCTGAGCGCGTGAACACACCGCCCCGCCCGGTGTACGACCGGACGGGGCGTAATGGTTCCCCCGGACGTCGCCGGGGCACAAGACGCGCCTCAGCGGGTCTCGACGACCACCGACTCGATGACGACGTCCTTCACCGGACGGTCGGTGCGCGGGTTGGTCTGCGTCCCGGCGATGGCGTCCACGACCTTCTTGCTGGCGTCGTTGGTGACCTCGCCGAAGATGGTGTGCTTGCCGGTCAGCCACGCGGTCGGCGCGACGGTGATGAAGAACTGCGAGCCGTTGGTGCCCGGACCGGCGTTGGCCATGGCGAGCAGGTACGGCTTGTTGAACGCCAGGTCGGGGTGGAACTCGTCGGCGAACTCGTAACCGGGGCCGCCGGTGCCGTTGCCCAGCGGGTCACCGCCCTGCAGCATGAAGCCGCTGATGACCCGGTGGAAGACGGTGCCGTCGTAGAGGCGGTCGGTGGACTTCTTACCGGTCGCCGGGTGGGTCCACTCCCGCTCGCCGTTGGCGAGTTCGACGAAGTTCTTGACCGTCTTGGGTGCATGGTTCGGCAGGAGCCGAATCTCGATGTCGCCCTGGTTCGTCTTCAGGGTGGCGTAGAGCTGCTCAGCCACGATCTACCTTCCATAGTCTTCACTGACGGTCCCTGATCCTCGCACGAAGCGCCCGCCGAGCGCCCGGCCGCCACCTCTTGACGGCGTTCGTACTCATTTCTCGCGCGGGATGCGGCGCAGCGTGGCATGGTCGTCACAAGGCTCCGGAAGGTCCCCGATGACCCGGATGCCCGCTCACACATGCCGTACGACGCCCGAGCGGGCATGCTCGTCAATCGGGTGGACAGGCGACAGAGCAGCAACGGGGCAGCAGCCCCCGCTACCCGGACACACCGCCGAGGAGGAGGATCCCCGTGACCCGCAAGGACAGCGTGCGCGCCGCGACCGGCACCGCCAAGGACAGCGTGCGGCACGCAGCGGAGGTGGTGGCTCCCTATGCCGGTACGGCCAAGGACGCCGCTGTCCAGTACGCACACGAGGCCCGTACGCGGCTGGCCCCCGTGGTGGTCGAGGCGGCGCACCAGGCCCGCTCCCAGTACGACGCCCATCTGTCCCCGCGTATCGAGCACGCCCGCGGCGCGCTGCCTCCCAAGGTGGACGAGGCGGCGACCCGGGCCGCCTGCCGCACCCGCAAGGCGGCCCGCCAGGCGGCCGACTACGCCGCCCCGCGGCTGGAGAACGCCGTGGACAGCGCCCGCGCGGCGGCCGAGCCGGTGCGCGAGGAGGCGCTCGCCCGCGGCACCGCCGCGCTCGCCGCGCTCCGCGGCCAGGTGACCGCCGCGGAGATCGAGAAGCTCCACAAGAAGCAGCACCGGCGGGCGGCCTGCGGCAAGGCGGCCAAGCGGCTGGCGCTGCTGGGGATCGTGGTGGCCGGCGCGGTCGCCGCCTGGAAGTGGTGGGACAAGCAGGCCAACCCGGACTGGCTGGTCGAGCCGCCGGCCCCCACCGAGGTCGGCGAGCGCGGCCATCTGAGCGCCGTCGACGGCAGCGAGGGCGCCCCGCTCGACCCCGAGGTCCAGGCCAAGCAGGCCGAGGCCGACGACGACGAACGGGGCGGCGGCTCCACGGCCTGATCCGCACCGCCATGGGCCGCGCTCCCCCACGGGGGCGCGGCCCATGGCGTGCGGCCGCTCAGGACGCCTCGGCCCGGTGCTCGGCCGCCGGCAGCGGATCGGCGCGCCGGGCCACGTCGAGGAGGGCGTGCAGCGGGCGCTCGGCGAGGCCGAGGCGGGGGCGCCACTGGGCGACGATGCTGACCGGGCGGAGCGGTTCGGTCAGCCGCAGCGCGACCAGCTCCCCCGTCTCCAGCTCCCGCGCCACCGCCAGCTCCGGCAGCAGCGAGACACCGCGGCCGTGCCCGGTCAGCCGCAGCAGCGCGGACAGCGAGCCGGTGATCATCGCGAGGTGCGCCCCGGCGAGCAGGTCGCGCCCGAAGCGGTCCACCAGCATCTCGGAGGTGCAGCCCGGCTCGGCGACCAGGAAGTCGTACGCCAGCAGCTGATCCGGCGTCACCTGCGCGCTCCCGGCCAGGGGATGGCCGCAGGACGCCACCAGCATCGTGCGGTCATGGCCCACGACCACGTGCGGACCGACCGACCGCCGCCCGTTGTCGTACTGGAACGTCACGTCCAACTCGCCCGCGCCGAAGGCCCGTTCCACCAGGCTGCGGCTGCCGACCGTCAGCTCGACCTCGACGTCCGTACCGGGGCCGCCGGCGCCGTACTCCAGCGCCGCCAGCACCTCCGGCATCCAGGCGTGCGCCAGCGACTCCTGGGCGCCGATGCGCAGCCGGGGCCGGTCGCCGAGCGCGGCCCGGCGCATCCGCTCCTCCAGCTCCAGCGCCTCACGGGCGTGCGGCAGCATCCGGCGCCCGGCGTCGGTGAGCGTCGCACCCGTGCCGGCGCGGACCAGCACGGCCGCGCCCAGCTCCGCCTCCAGGCGCTTGAGCTGTGCGCTCACACTCGACTGCGCATAGCCCAACTCCTGGGCGGCGGCGGATATTCCGCCGTGATCGGCGACGGCGACGAAGGCACGCAGATATCGGGAGTCCACCCCACCAGCATGCCACCGCCATCGGACATTCCGATGGGGCCATCGAGAGTGCGGCGTCGCCGAACCCCGGCCCGCCGGGCCACCGTTCCGCCATGACCACCGATGCCATGGCGCGCTGCGCCGCCGCCGCACCGCCGGCGCCCGTACGGTCCCGGCTCGCCTTCGCCGGGATCGCCGCCGGAAACCTGCTCGTCCTCCTGGACACCTCCATCCTCAACGTCGCCGTCCCCGACCTCCAGCACTCCCTCCACCCGGCCGCCGCCGCACTCCCCTGGACCGTCGACGCGTACACCGTGGTCTTCGCCGGACTGCTCCTCGCGGCAGGCGTGTTCGCCGACCGGTGGGGCGCACGGCGGGTCTACGTCACCGCCCTCAGCGCCTTCGCCGTGCTGTCCGTACTGTGCGCCGCGGCGCCCGACGCGGGGTCGCTGATCGCCGGACGGGCCCTGCTGGGAGCCGCCGGCGCCGGGCTGGTCCCCGCCTCGCTCGCGCTGCTGATCGCCCTCAACCCGGACCCCGCCCGGCGCACCCGCGCCATCGGGGCCTGGGCCGCACTGAGCGGCCTGGGCGCCGCCGCCGGGCCCGTACTGGGCGGCGGGCTGATCGAACTCGGCGGCTGGCGGCTGGTGTTCCTCGTCAACCCGCCGCTCGCGCTCGCCGCCCTGCTGCTCGCCCGCCGGCTCCCGGCGCCGGCCGCCCGGTCCGCGGGCACCGCCCTGGACCGCTCCGGGCTGCTGCTGTCCACCGCCGCACTCGCCGCGCTCACCTTCGGCCTGGTCGAGGCCGGCATCGCGGGCTGGGCCGCGCCGTACGCCTGGGGGCCGATCGCCGCTGCGCTGCTCGCCGGCGCCGCGCTGACCGCCGTGGAACGCCGCGCCGCCGCTCCCGTACTGCCGCCCGCACTGCTGGCCCTGCCCCGGGTGCGGGCCGCGATGCTGGCCGCCGCGGTGTCCTGCTTCGCCTACTTCGGCGCGATGTACCTGCTCGCCGTCCGGCTCCAGCACGCCTACGGGCTCTCCCCGTTGGCGGCCGGCCTGGCGTCGCTGCCGCTCACCTTCCCGGTGTGCGTGATGCCCTTCTTCACCGGCCGGCTGGTGGCCCGGCACGGGGCCCGTCCGGTACTGCTGACCGGGATGTCGGCCACCGCGCTGGCGGGGGCGCTGCTGCTCCTCGCCGGCGGCGGGCACGCCCCGCTCGCCGTGATCGTCGCGGCCGAGCTCGCCCTCGCCGCCGCGGGCACCCTCTCCATCCCCGGCGCCGCCGCGGAGATGGCCGTCGCCGCGCCGGCCGAGCTGGCCGCGACCGGCCAGGGCGCCCTCAACGGCATCCGGCAGGCGGGCTCGGCGCTCGGCGTCGCGGTCCTGGGCGGCCTGCCGGGCGCGGGCGGCGTGCTCGTCGTCATCGGATCGGCCGCGGTGCTGCTGGTCTTCCGCGCGGGCTCCACCGCCCGACGGTGACGGCGAACGCCGCCCGCCGCACCGGCCCGCGGGCCGCGGGCCGCGGGCCGCGGGCCGCGGGCCGCGGGCCGCGGGCCGCGGGCCGCCGCACTGAACACGCAGGCGCTCGGGGACGGCATGACGTACACCACCGCCCAGCGGCTACGGGCGCACTCGGACGTGCTGCACGGGATCCAGGGGACCCACCGGGGGAACAAGAGCCGCCTCGCACCCCGTGAACAGGGGGCCGCAAGGCTCTTCGTCAGCGCCGCCGTGCTGGCACGTCAGCACGGAAAACCGGGACAAAAAGACCCCCCCAACCGCGTTTCCGCAGGTCAGAGAGGTCTGATGGAGTGGAGCCTAGGGGAGTCGAACCCCTGACATCTGCCATGCAAAGACAGCGCTCTACCAACTGAGCTAAGGCCCCTTCGCGGAACAGGGTACCCGGTGTGGGCGTGCTTTCCCGACCGGGTATCGCCGCACACCGTGGCTCTCCGTAGGATGCTTCGCGAGATTCGCGGCAGCGAAGCGCGATCGGGGAGACAGGGGAGACGGCATGGACGCAGCACAGCAGGAAGCCACCGCGCGGGCCCGGGAGCTCCAGCGCAGTTGGTACGGGGAACCTCTGGGCGCGCTGTTCCGCCGGCTGATCGACGACCTCGGGCTCAACCAGGCCCGGCTGGCCTCGGTGCTCGGCCTGTCCGCCCCGATGCTGTCCCAGCTGATGAGCGGGCAGCGCGCCAAGATAGGCAACCCGGCCGTGGTCCAGCGGGTCCAGGCGCTCCAGGAGCTGGCCGGGCAGGTCGCGGACGGCAGCGTCAGCGCCGCGGAGGCCACCGACCGGATGGAGGAGATCAAGAAGACGGCGGGCGGCTCGGTGCTGAACAACACCGCGCAGACCACGTCCTCCACGGGAGCCACCACGGTGCGCCGGGTGGTCCGCGAGATCCAGTCGCTGCTGCGGTCGGTCTCCGACGCCGGGGACATCATCGAGGCGGCGACCACCCTCGCCCCCACGCACCCCGAACTGGCAGAGTTCCTCAGGGTCTACGGTGCCGGCCGCACCGCGGACGCGGTCGCCCACTACGAGGCGCACCAGAGTTAGCCGGGGAGCGTTGGCCAGCCGAGAGTCGGTCGCAGGGGACTCGTGAGCCAGAAGCGGACGGGGCGCAATGGGTGAGATCTTCGCCGGTCGGTACGAGCTCGTGGATCCGATCGGACGGGGCGGAGTGGGCGCGGTCTGGCGCGCCTGGGACCACCGGCGGCGCCGCTACGTGGCGGCCAAAGTGCTCCAGCAGAGCGACGCGCACACGCTGTTGCGCTTCGTCCGCGAACAGGCGCTGCGGATCGACCACCCGCATGTGCTGGCCCCCGCGAGCTGGGCCGCGGACGACGACAAAGTGCTGTTCACCATGGATCTGGTGCACGGCGGCTCGCTGGCCCATCTGTCCGGCGACTACGGCCCGTTGCCGCCGCGGATGGTCTGCACCCTGATGGACCAGCTGCTGGCCGGACTGACCGCCGTACACGCCGAGGGCGTGGTGCACCGGGACATCAAACCGGCGAACCTCCTGCTGGAGGCGACCGGCACCGGCCGCCCCCATCTGCGGCTCTCCGACTTCGGCATCGCGATGCGCAAGGGAGAGCCGCGGCTCACCGAGACCAACTACGTGGTGGGCACGCCCGGTTACTTCGCGCCCGAGCAAATGCTCGGCGCCGAACCGGACTTCCCCACCGACCTGTTCGCCGCCGGACTGGTCGCGCTCTCCCTGCTCACCGGCGTCAAGCCGGATGCGGAGGCGCTGATCCGGCACTTCGCGGACCACGGCATACCGAACGCCCCCGAAGGAGTACCGGAACCGCTGTGGCAGGTGCTGGCCTCACTGGTGCACCCGGATCCGGACGCCCGCTTCAAGACCGCGACGGGAGCCCGGAAGGCACTGCTGGCGGCGGCCGAGCTGCTGCCCGAGGCGACGATCGAGGACGAGGTCGTCGAGGTCTTCGACCACATCGGGCCGCTGCCCGCCGGATTCGGGCCGGACGGGCCGCTGCGCCCGGCCGGCGGCGACGGCGCGACCGGCAGCACGGCCGTGGCCGCCTCCGGGACCGGCGAGCCGGCCGCCGCCGGGCCCGGCTCCCTGTCGGACACCGGGAGCTTCCAGCTCGCGCCGCCGGAGCCGCAGATCCCGCCGCAGCCGAGCACCCCGCCGACCCCGGCGCCGCTGCCGCCGGGACCGCCGCCCGCCCGGAACATCCCGGCCCCGCCGAGCACCCCGCCGCGGACCCCCGCCCCGATGCCCCGCTACGAGCCGACCGCCGCCGGCCACCCGGAGGCGTCCGCGACCCGCCCGTACACCACCGGGCAGCCCCCGCTCCCCGGCCCGCCGCAGGGCGCCGCCCACGCCCCGGTGACGCCTCCCCCGGGCTCCGCCGCGGCGCCGCGTCCCGACGTCCCGGACCGCAGACCGGGACCGCCCCCGAAGGTCACGATCCCGGTGCTCGTCGTGGCGCTGCTGTGCATCGCGGTCGGCCTCTGGGCCCTGTTCGCCGCCTGACGCGGGGCCTGCGGGCCAGGCGCTGTCGATGGGGCAGGGCCGGGGCGCCGCGGCGACGGCTGTGTCGGCTGCGGCCTTGGTCCCGGGCCGCGGCGCGGCGGCCGCGGAGAAGTAGGCGTTGCCGGTGGCGCCGAGGGAGACGGCGTCGTACTTGGTCTCACCGCGCTTGACGGTCTCGGCGTGCTGCCCCGGCGCGAGCTGCGGGGCGTTGGCGGTGTCCGCGCTGCCCTTGACCGCCGTGCCGTCGGGCGCCATCGCCTGGCCCGGTAAGCCGTCGGCCGCGGCCGTGCCCACGGTGCCCGGTGCGAGCGCCGGCCCGGTCAGCACTGCCAGGGCCGCGAGCCCCCGGGCGGCGCCGCCCGCCCCTTCAGCACGAGCCGCTCTTCCGCGGATCCGCCGCCGCACCGGCCGGCCGCGGCTTCCGGCGGGCCCAGACGTACGACGTCCCGAGGCCGGCCAGCAGCAGGACGCCCACCACGCCGACGGACACCCCGGCCACGCGGATCGCAGGCCATCCGCCGCGGCCCGCCGCGGACCCCGAACCCCCGCCCGTGGCAAGGCTCTTGACCGCGGTCGCCGCCGCCTCCGGTCCGGCCTTCTCCTTGCCCAGGACGGCGACCCGCAGCACCAGGTCGATCTGCGAATTCTGGCTGATCTGGGCGGCCCTGGCGCCCAGCGTGACCGCGATGTAGAAGTCGCCCTTGGCGTGGACGGGGATGACGTCGGGGTGGGTCTCGTAGCGGTTGGCCCAGGAGACCGGCACGGTCCCCATCTTCAGCGACGCCGCCCGCCCGTTGTAGGGCACCTGCGGGATGAACTGGCCGGTGCCGCTGCCGACCGGCGCCCGGTACGGCGTGTAGACCTGGGTGCTGCCGAAGGACGTCCTGGTGACGGTGCCCTTGGCCTTGGGCTCTTTGGCGAACTCCACGTCGTAGCGCAGCTGCTGGCCCCAGCCGACCGGCACCTTGTACCAGAGCGTCCGGGCCGGAAGGATCCTGTCCTGCCAGACGCCCTGGTGCAGCAGGCGGGCGTCGTTGAAGCCGGTGCCGCCGGAGACCTCCTCGGGGGCGGTGGTGGGCAGCGTGGCGTCCTTGCCGCCGGCGCCGTAGTCCGGCTCGGACGGGGCGGGGGTGACGCCCTTCGCCAGTGGTGGTTCCACGTGAAACGTCAGCTCCAGCGGCCAGCGCGCGGCGCCCGCCGCCTTGGCCGCCGTGCGCTCGACGACCAGCCAGTACCGGCCCGCCTTGTCACAGCTGTTGGTACCGCGCTGCGACGGGATCCGGCTGACGGCCGAGGTCAGCGGTGCGCCTCCCTCCCGCTGCCCGAACATCGCCGTCGTGGACTCGCAGGAACCGTCCGTGCCGTACACGACCTTGGTGTGCAGCGCGTCCGGGGAGTCGACCGCCGCCCCGGGCGGCGGGACCGCCGTCGCCGAGAAGTCGGCCGCCGACGCCGCGTCCAGGTCGGTGGCGTAGTACCGCTCTTCGTTGGGGCCGATGCTGTCCAGATACTGCCCCGGCGCGATGGCCGGCGCGCTCTGCCGGTCGGCCGTGCCCTGGACCGGCTTACCGCTGAACCGGTAGCCGGGCGCGGAGAGTTGGCCGGATCGCTGCACATGGCGGGAGAGCGCCCGGGCGCCCGGGGCGTCGTACGCCCTGCCCGTGCCCTCGGCGGCCGGCGCAGCGGACGGTGCCGCCGCGGCCGGGAGGACCGCCGCGGTGAGGGCCACGAACAGCCCCCCGAACGCCGCCACCGCCCCGCGGCATGGTCGTCGTGCCATGTCGTCCCCCTCGCGTCCCGCCGATCACATCACAGACACCACCATCACGGACATGGACTTTGCTGCTGCAATCCAATACTGTGCGTTAGCAAACTCACCTGCCCGTCTGCCCGACCCCGGACATACGAAACCCCGGCCGCCCATCGGCAACCGGGGTCCCTGCGAACTGTGCTGTGCGTGTGGTCTCACACACCCGAACCTGCGGGCACGGAGTCGGTCGCCTCCGTCCACAGATCCTGCTCGGCGCGATCCGCCTGGATCTGGCGGTACACGAGGAGCCCGCCGATGGCGGCCAGTGCGACCAGGAGAAGCTTCTTCACCGCGCGACCTCGTCTTTCGTTGACGTAGGGGACCCTATGTCGGCCGATGATACACACCGGCCGATACCGATCGGTTATCTAGCCCGCACTCGGCGACACCTCTTCCGCGGGCGCCGAAGGGCCTCAACTTCCGTCCCTCTACAACGAATCGCCGGCGCCGCCGGTTCCCATCGCCCCGGCAAAAGCATCGGCCCGGCCGGAGAAGTCTCCGGCCGGGCCGATGGTGCGGTGCGGCTACCAGGACTTGAACCTGGGGCCTCTTCCTTATCAGGGAAGCGCTCTAACCGTCTGAGCTATAGCCGCTCGTTCGCTGCACCGAAAGATTAGCGCACTTCAGAGGCGTTCCCAAAATCGGTTCCCGAGGCTCCGGGACCGCCCGCCGGCCGAGGTCTCACTCGTCCTCCGCGAGGGTCAGCTCCACACCGCCGACGAAGCCGGCCGACAGGTTGTAGATGAACGAGCCGAGCGTGGCCAGCGCGGTCGCCAGCACCACATCGATCACCGCGATGACGGAGGTGAACAGCAGCACCCGCGGCAGCGACAGGAACGACTGGAGATCGAGGCCGCCGCCGTCCGCCGAGCCGGTCGCCTCGCTGATCGTCCTGCCGACGGTGGAGAAGACGCCCATCGCGTTCATCACCATCCACAGCACCGTCACCGCCACGACCGTGCAGATGCCCAGCGCGATGGACAGCAGGAAGCTCACCTTCATCACCGACCACGGGTCGGTACGCGCCACCCGGAGCCGGGCCTTGCGCGTCCTCGGGGCCGTACTGGCGCCCGTACGCGGCTTGCGCACCGCCTGCCCGGCGCCCTCCTGCCCGCCGCCCGTGCGGTACGCCTGAGGCGGCTGGTAGGGCTGCTGCGCGCCGCCCTGCGGCGTCACCTGGCCGCCGGTCCGGGCCTGCGGCGGCTGCGGCTGGGGTTGGGGCTGTCGGGTATCGGCCATGGGTCCTCCCTGGTGGGCACCGTCGTCCCCGGTGCCTTCGGACATGGAAGAGCCACGGGCGCCGTCTTCCGTCACGGTTGCGGGTCCCGCCGGGGAGTCCTCGCCGACTCCCGGTCCGCCCGCCGCAGCGCCCGTGGCTCCACTCACGACCTACTCCTCGGTTACTCCGCCGCGGGCTGCTCGCCCCCGGCCGCCACGGGCGCGGCGTCCTCCGCCGCACCGGTCTCGTCGGCCCCCTCGGGCCCGTCGACCTCCTCGGCTTCCCGGCCGGCCTCGGCGTTCCGTGCGATGCCGACGACGGCATCGCGCTTGCCCAGGTTGATCAGTTGGACGCCCATGGTGTCACGGCCGGTCTCCCGGACCTCGTTGACCCGTGTCCGGATCACGCCACCGCCGAGCGTGATCGCGAGGATCTCGTCCGACTCCTCGACGACCAACGCGCCGACCAGCGAACCCCGGTCCTCGACGATCTTGGCGGCCTTGATCCCCAGGCCGCCGCGCCCCTGGACGCGGTACTCGTCGACCCCGGTGCGCTTGGCGTAGCCGCCGTCGGTCGCGGTGAAGACGAACGTACCGTCCCGGACCACGTTCATCGAGAGCAGCTCGTCGCCCTCGCGGAAGCTCATGCCCTTCACACCCGAGGTGGCCCGGCCCATCGGGCGCAGCGCCTCGTCGGTCGCGGTGAACCGGATCGACTGCGCCTTCTTGCTGATCAGCAGCAGGTCGTCGGTGTCCGAGACCAGCTCGGCGCCGATCAGCTCGTCGTCCGTGCCGTCCTCCCGCTCGCGGAGGTTGATCGCGATCACGCCGCCGGAGCGGGGCGAGTCGTAGTCCTTGAGCGGGGTCTTCTTGACCAGGCCGGCCTTCGTGGCGAGGACCAGGTACGGCGCCGCCTCGTAGTCGCGGATCGCCAGGATCTGCGCGATCTGCTCGTCCGGCTGGAAGGCCAGCAGATTGGCCACGTGCTGGCCCCGCGCGTCCCGCCCGGCGTCCGGGAGTTCGTACGCCTTGGCGCGGTAGACCCGGCCCTTGTTGGTGAAGAACAGCAGCCAGTGGTGGGTGGTGGAGACGAAGAAGTGGTCGACGATGTCGTCTTCCTTGAGCTTGGTGCCCCGTACGCCCTTGCCGCCGCGCTTCTGCGAACGGTAGTCGTCGGTCTTCGTCCGCTTCACATAGCCGCCACGGGAGATCGTGACGACGATGTCCTCTTCGGCGATCAGGTCCTCGATGGACATGTCGCCCTCGAAGGGCACCAGCATGCTGCGCCGGTCGTCGCCGAACTTCTCGACGATCGCGGCCAGTTCCTCGCTGATGATCTGGCGCTGGCGCTCCGGGGAGGCCAGGATCGCGTTGTACTCGCTGATCTTGCGCTGGAGCTCGTCGTGCTCGGCGGTGATCTTCTGGCGCTCCAGGGCGGCCAGCCGGCGCAGCTGCATCTCCAGGATCGCGTTCGCCTGGATCTCGTCGATGGCCAGCAGGCCCATCAGGCCCTCGCGGGCGGTCTCGACCGTGTCGCTGCGCCGGATCAGCGCGATGACCTCGTCGATGGCGTCCAGCGCCTTGAGCAGACCGCGCAGGATGTGCGCCCGCTCCTCGGCCTTGCGCAGCCGGAACTTCGTCCGGCGGACGATGACCTCGATCTGGTGCGTGACCCAGTTGCGGATGAACGCGTCCAGGGAGAGCGTGCGCGGCACCCCGTCGACCAGTGCGAGCATGTTCGCGCCGAAGTTGGTCTGCAGATCGGTGTGCTTGTAGAGGTTGTTGAGGACGACCTTGGCGACCGCGTCCCGCTTGAGGACGATGACCAGCCGCTGGCCGGTACGGGAGGAGGTCTCGTCGCGGACGTCCGCGATGCCGCCGATCTTGCCGTCCTTGACCAGGTCGGCGATCTTCTGTGCGAGGTTGTCCGGGTTGACCTGGTAGGGCAGCTCGGTGACCACCAGGCACTGGCGGTTCTGGATCTCCTCGACCGCCACCACCGCGCGCATCGTGATCGAGCCGCGGCCGGTGCGGTACGCCTCCTCGATGCCCTTGCGGCCCACCACCAGCGCGCCGGTGGGGAAGTCCGGGCCCTTGACCCGCTCGATCAGCGCGTCCAGCAGCTCCTCGCTGGACGCCTCGGGGTGGGCCAGCGCCCACTGCGCGCCGTCCGCGACCTCACGGAGGTTGTGCGGCGGGATGTTGGTGGCCATACCGACGGCGATACCGGCCGAGCCGTTGATCAGCAGGTTGGGGAAGCGGGACGGCAGGACCGTCGGCTCCTGGTTGCGGCCGTCGTAGTTGTCCTGGAAGTCGACGGTCTCCTCGTCGATGTCCCGGAGCATCTCCATCGACAGCTGCTTCATCTTGCACTCGGTGTACCGCATGGCCGCGGCCGGGTCGTTGCCCGGGGAGCCGAAGTTGCCGTTGGAGTCGACCAGCGGCATCCGCATCGACCACGGCTGCGCGAGGCGGACCAGCGCGTCGTAGATGGAGGTGTCGCCGTGCGGGTGGTACGTACCCATGACGTCGCCGACGACGCGGGCGCACTTGTAGAAGCCCTTCTCGGGGCGGTAGCCGCCGTCGTACATCGCGTAGAGCACGCGGCGGTGCACCGGCTTGAGGCCGTCGCGGACGTCGGGCAGCGCACGCGACACGATGACGGACATCGCGTAGTCGAGGTACGAGCGCTGCATCTCCGTTTCGAGCCCGACGGGCTCGACGCGCATCCCGACGCCTTCGATGGTGGCGGGCGCGCCCTCGGCGGTCACGCCGTCAGGGGTCACAGGGGGGTTCTCGTCGGCCATGGTGGTTCAAAGTCCTTTCGAGCTGCGGCTGTTGTTCGGGCCGACAGGGCTCAGATGTCGAGGAAGCGGACGTCCTTGGCGTTGCGCTGGATGAAGGAGCGGCGTGCCTCGACGTCCTCACCCATCAGCACGGAGAACAGGTCGTCCGCGCGGGCCGCGTCGTCCAGCGAGACCTGGCCGAGGACACGGTGGTCGGTGTCCATGGTCGTGATGCGCAGCTCCTCGGCGTTCATCTCGCCGAGACCCTTGAACCGCTGGATGGAGTCCTCGCGGATCCGCTTGCCGTTCTGCTTGCCGAGCTCGATCAGCGCGTCCCGCTCGCGGTCTGAGTAGGCGTACTCGAAGTCGTCGCGGCCCCACTTGATCTTGTACAGCGGCGGGCGCGAGAGGTAGACGTGCCCGGCCTCGACCAGCGGACGCATGAAGCGGAACAGGAAGGTGAGCAGCAGGGTGTTGATGTGCTGGCCGTCGACATCGGCGTCCGCCATCAGAATGATCTTGTGGTAGCGGAGCTTCTCGATGTCGAAGTCCTCGTGGACTCCGGTGCCGAAGGCCGAGATCAGCGCCTGGACCTCGTTGTTCTGGAGGATCTTGTCGACCCGGGCCTTCTCGACGTTGAGGATCTTGCCGCGGATCGGGAGGATCGCCTGGTACTCCGGGTTGCGGCCGGACTTGGCCGAACCGCCGGCGGAGTCACCCTCGACGATGAAGATCTCGCACTTCGTCGGGTCGTTGGACTGGCAGTCGCTCAGCTTTCCGGGCAGCGACGCCGTCTCCAGCAGCCCCTTGCGGCGGGTCAGATCGCGCGCCTTGCGGGCCGCGACCCGCGCCGTCGCCGCCTGGATGCCCTTGCGGATGATGTCCGCGGCCTCGTTGGGGTTGCGGTCCAGCCAGTCGGTGAGGTGCTCGTGCACGACCTTCTGGACGAAGGTCTTGGCCTCGGTGTTGCCCAGCTTGGTCTTGGTCTGGCCCTCGAACTGCGGCTCGCCGAGCTTGACCGAGATGATCGCCGTCAGACCCTCGCGGATGTCCTCACCCGTGAGGTTGTCGTCCTTCTCGCGCAGCAGCTTCTTGTCGCGGGCGTAACGGTTGATCAGACCCGTCAGCGCGGCGCGGAAGCCCTCTTCGTGGGTGCCGCCCTCGTGGGTGTGGATGGTGTTGGCGAAGCTGTAGACACCCTCGCTGTACTGGGTGTTCCACTGCATCGCGATCTCGACCGAGAGCATCCGCTCCTTGTCCTCGGCGTCCACCCCGATCACGCTCGGGTGCACCAGCTCGCCCTTGCGCGAGTTCAGGTACTTCACGAAGTCGACGATGCCGCCCTCGTAGTGGTACCGGACCGAGAGCGGGTTGCCGTCCTCGTCGACGTGGTCCGTGCGCTCGTCCTTCAGCGCGATCGTCAGACCCTTGTTGAGGAACGCCATCTCCTGGAAGCGCCGGGACAGCGTCTCGAAGCTGTACTCGGTCGTCTCGAAGATGTCGCCGTCGGCCCAGAACGTGACCGAGGTGCCGGACTCCTCGGTGGCCTCGTGCTTGGCCAGCGGCGCGGTCGGCACACCGAGCTTGTAGTCCTGCGCCCAGCGGTAGCCGTCCCGGCGGACGTCGACGGCGACCCGCGAGGACAGCGCGTTCACGACGGAGACACCCACGCCGTGCAGACCACCGGAGACCGCGTAGCCGCCGCCGCCGAACTTGCCGCCGGCGTGCAGCACCGTCAGCACGACCTCGACGGCCGGCTTGTTCTCGGACGGCACGATGTCGACGGGGATACCGCGGCCGTTGTCGACGACGCGGACACCGCCGTCGGCCAGGATCGTCACGTCGATGGTGTCCGCATGCCCGGCCAGCGCCTCGTCGACCGAGTTGTCCACGACCTCGTACACGAGGTGGTGCAGACCGCGTTCGCCCGTCGAGCCGATGTACATGCCGGGGCGCTTGCGAACCGCGTCCAGGCCCTCAAGGACGGTGATCGCGCTGGCGTCGTACGACTTCTCCACCGAGGAGTCGCCCACGGCACCTGCGGGAACCCCTTCTTCGGTAGAAGCCATGTTGTTCTCGTTGAGGTCGCCGGAGTCGGCCACGAAGCGCCCTTTCTGGCACAGCACGAGCCCTTCCGCACCTGCGGGGAGGACCCCTGGGAAGACAGGCGGGAGCGGCTCGTCGTTCGACATGTTCCGCGAGTGGGCGGGATTGTCTACCAGTCTACCGGTAGCGCGGACACTCATGGGGGTTTGCAGGCGCCTGAGTCGTCATGTGCCGCCCTGAACTGACGTCCGCCGACTCCCCATATGCGAGAAGGGGCCCCAGGACGCTCAAACGGGCACTCAGCGCTTCGGGATGTCAACCGCCGGCTACCGTTTACGGAGTCTCATGCGTCACACGTGTTTACAAGCGCCCTACGCCCCGTCCCGCCGCCCGATCCGTTTCACGTGAAACGGCCCGGACAGCGAGGTGGGGGCGGTGTTTCACGTGAAACACCGCCCCCACCTCGCGCCGGGATCTCCTCGCGCCGGGATCTAGCCATAGGTGTCGCCGGGGCCCTTGCTGCCGGGCGCCCGCAGCGCCCCGTACCGGCGGGCGGGGCCGCCTGGCCCCAGCACCTTGATCATCTTGACCGTGCCATGGCCCAGGTCCTGATTCAGCCGGGCCACCAGCTGCGGCGCCAGCAGCCGCAGCTGCGTCGCCCAGGCCGTCGAATCGCACTGCACGGTCAGCACGCGGGCGTCTTCGTCGTACCTCTGCGGCTCGCAGTGCTGCGCCACCTCGGGCCCCACCAGTTGCGGCCAACGGCCCATCACCCCGCCGACCGCCGCCGGGGTCTCCCAGCCGCGCTCGGTGATCAGCCGGTTGATCGCCGCACCCAGCGACAGTGGATCGCGGCCGTCCGCCCGCGCACCCGAACGCAGCCCGCCGCGCCGGGCCTGCTTCTTCTGCTGCGCCGCGGCGCCCCGGGCGCGGGCCTGCTCCTTGGCGGCGACCAGCGCCTGACGAGCCAGATCCACACCTGACAGCTCAGGAGTCCTGGGGCGCTCCGGCTGCGGTTCGGTCACCGGTCCACCTTCTCCACGGCGCCGTCGGACACCGCGTAACGCGCCCCGATCAGCACCCCCGGCACATCGTCGTCCACCGCCGCCGTCACCAGCACCTGCTCGCCCGGCGCGACCAACTCCGCCAGCCGCTCCCTTCGCCGCGCGTCCAGCTCGGCGAAGACATCGTCGAGAACGAGCACCGGCTCATTGCCCTCGGCCCGCAGCAGCTCGTACGACGCCAGGCGCAGCGCCAGCGCGTACGACCAGGACTCGCCGTGGCTGGCATAGCCCTTCGCCGGCAACTGCCCCAGCTTCAGCAGCAGATCGTCGCGGTGCGGCCCGACCAGGGTCACACCGCGCTCGATCTCGCTCTTGCGGGCCTCGCCCAGCGCTGCCAGCAGCACGCCGTACAGCTCTTCGCGGTTCGCCGCGGCTGCCATCGCCTCGCCCGCGGAACCGCGGTACTCCAGCCCCAGCGGCCCGCCGCCCGGCGCCAGTTGCTCGTACGCCTTGTCCGCCAGCGGGCGCAGCGTGGCGATCAAGTCGAGCCGCTGCGCGAGCAGTTCGGCCCCCGCGCGGGCCAGATGCTGGTCCCAGACGTCCAGCGTCGACAGGTCCATCTGCCGGCCACCGTGCCGACGGGCCAGCGCCGCCGTCTTCAGCAGGGTGTTGCGCTGCTTGAGGACGCGGTCGTAGTCGGAACGCACCCCCGCCATCCGCGGCGAACGGGCGGTGATCAGCTCGTCGAGGAACCGCCGGCGCTCGCCCGGGTCGCCCTTGACCAGCGCCAGATCCTCCGGCGCGAACAGCACCGTCTGTACGATCCCCAGCACATCGCGCGGCCTGACCTGCGACGATCTGTTGATCCGGGCGCGGTTCGCCCTGCCCGGATTGAGCTCCAGCTCCACCAGCTGCTGCCGCTCGCCCTGGACGACCGCGGCCCGGATGATCGCCCGGTCCGCGCCCATCCGCACCAGCGGCGCATCCGACGCGACCCGGTGGCTGCCGAGCGTGGCCAGATAGCCGACCGCCTCGACGAGATTCGTCTTGCCCTGCCCGTTGGGGCCGACAAAAGCCGTGACGCCCGGGTCGAGCGGGACCTCGACCCGGGCGTACGAGCGGAAGTCGGCGAGCGACAGATGCGATACGTGCATAGCTACGCGCCGACCTCCCCCGGCTGCTGAGCTGGTTGCTGCTTACTTCTTGCTCTCGACCGCGTGGCCACCGAACTGGTTGCGCAGCGCGGCGATCATCTTCATCTGCGGGGAGTCGTCCTGCCGGGACGAGAAGCGCGCGAACAGCGACGCCGTGATCGCGGGCAGCGGTACGGCGTTGTCGATGGCTGCCTCCACGGTCCAGCGGCCCTCACCGGAGTCCTCTGCATAACCGCGGAGCTTGTCCAGGTGCTCGTCCTCGTCGAGGGCGTTGACGGCCAGGTCCAGCAGCCAGGAGCGGATGACCGTGCCCTCCTGCCAGGAGCGGAAGATCTCCCGCACGTCGGTGACCGAGTCGACCGCCTCCAGCAGCTCCCAGCCCTCGGCGTACGCCTGCATCATCGCGTACTCGATGCCGTTGTGGACCATCTTCGCGAAGTGGCCCGCGCCCACCTTGCCGGCGTGGACGGAGCCGAATTCTCCCTCGGGCTTGAGGGCGTCGAAGATCGGCTGCACCTTGGCGACGTTCTCCTTGTCGCCGCCGTACATCAGGGCGTAGCCGTTCTCCAGGCCCCAGACGCCGCCGGAGACACCGCAGTCCACGAAGCCGATGCCCTTGGCGGCCAGCTCCTCGGCGTGCTTCTCGTCGTCGGTCCAGCGGGAGTTGCCGCCGTCCACGACGATGTCGCCGGGCGAGAGCAGCTCCGCCAGCTCATCGATCGTCGCCTGGGTGGCGGCACCGGCCGGAACCATGACCCAGACCACCCGCGGGCCCTTGAGCTTGTCCACAAGCTCCTTGAGGCTGTCCACATCGGCCAGGTCGGGGTTGCGGTCGTATCCGATGACGGTGTGGCCGGCGCGGCGAATGCGCTCGCGCATATTGCCGCCCATCTTGCCGAGACCGACGAGACCGAGCTCCATCAGAGACCCTCTTTGCACGTAGTCGTTGCTGTCGTACCTGAGTCCGAGCCTACGCCCGCGGCCCCGTGCACAGCTGTGGGCTCAGCCGCTCATCAGGGCCTGTCAGCCAGTCGGCAGAAGGGCCCTGACGAGCGGCGCCGCACGGGTCAGCCCGAGAGCCGGACGGGCATGATCAGGTACTTGTACGCGTCGTCCGCCTCGGCGTCCTTGGCCGGGCGCCCGCTCAGCAGCGCGGGCTTGGTCGACGTCGTGAACGACAGCTGCGCCACAGGGGAGTCGATGGCCGACAAGCCCTCCAGGAGGAAGCCCGGGTTGAAGGCGATCGAGATGTCGTCGCCGTCCAGGTCGGCGTCCACCCGCTCCACAGCCTGTGCATCGTCGCTGGAGCCGGCCTCCAGGATCAGCACGCCCTGCTCGAAGCTCAGCCGCACCGGGGTGTTCCGCTCGGCGACCAGCGCCACACGCTTGACGGCCTCGACGAACGGGGCGGTCTCGATCACCGCGACCGAGTTGAACTCGGTCGGGAAAAGCGTCCGGTACTTCGGCAGGTCGCCTTCCAGCAGGCGGGTCGTGGTCCGCCGCCCGGCGCCCTCGAAACCGATCAGGCCCTCGCCCTGCCCGGAGCCGGACAGCGCCAGGGTGACGGTGTCGCCGCTGCTCAGGGACTTGGCGGTGTCCAGCAGCGTCTTGGCGGGCACCAGCGCGACCGCGGAGGCGTCCGGGCTCTCCGGCTTCCACAGGAACTCGCGCACCGCGAAGCGGTAGCGGTCGGTGGAGGCCAGGGTGACCGTGTCGCCCTCGATCTCGATCCGGACGCCGGTGAGCACCGGAAGCGTGTCGTCGCGGCCGGCGGCGATGGCGACCTGGGCGGCGGCAGCGGCGAAGACCTCTCCGGGAACCGTGCCGGTGGCGGTGGGCATCGCGGGCAGCGACGGGTACTCCTCCACAGGCAGGGTGTGGAGGGTGAAGCGCGAGGAGCCGCAGACCACGGTCACCCGTACACCGTCGGTGGAAATCTCCACCGGGCGGTTGGGCAGGGCCCGGCAGATGTCGGCGAGCAGCCGGCCGGAGACGAGGACCGTGCCCTCTTCTTCCACCTCGGCCTCCACCGAGACCCGCGCCGAGACCTCGTAGTCGAAGCCGGAGAGGCTCAGCGCGCCGTCCTCCGCCTTCAGCAGCAGGCCCGCGAGGACGGGCACCGGCGGACGGGCCGGGAGGCTCTTGGCCGCCCAAGCCACTGCCTCCGCGAGTACATCGCGCTCCACCCGGATCTTCACCGGAAACCGCCTCCTGCTGTTGCTGGCTCTCGCCCTGCTGGCTCTTCGTCGTCGGCTGAGTTGCCGGAGACCAGTCTGACGCACGCCACCGACACTCGGTGCGGCTCGGGGTCAAGTCGGCTCGACCGGTGCCGGGCGCTCCGGAGGCGAGTTGTGCACAGGCCCCGTTTCCGAGCGAATTCCCCGGTAGATATCCGTGGTCGTAGTAGTAGGGCCTGTGGAAACCGTGGACAACTGCCTTTGCGCAGGTCAACGCGGATTTTTTGTCCACTGCTCCTGTGGGTGGCAGCCGTGGATAAGCGGCCTCTTCTGTGGACCGCCCGAAGTTCTGCACACCCGATGCACAGGGCAGGGCTACTTCTCCCCAGTGCCGTCCCCAGGTTTACCCACGTTCCCCACAGCCCAACCCACCACCTTGGTGTGACCGCTTTCACTCGGCGCGGTGAGGCGGGGTGTCGCGTTGCCGAACAGTGGACAGGGGTGTGGAGAAGCCGGGGATCACTGGGGACAACCGCGGCTGACCTGTGGGTTGCCGGTGGACAAGCCGACCCCAGCCCTGTGGACGAGATCTCTGTCCACAACCTGTGGATCACGGTTGGCCACAATTCCACACGCCGCTGACCTTGTCCGATGGCCCGTCAGAACACCGGCCTGTGGATCCCACAGGGATAACTTTCCTCTCCCCAGGGTGTGGACGGAAGATTCTTGCCCAATCTGTGGAGAGAGGCCGTGACCGGGCCGGGAATCGAACAGAGACGGTGCGCTCCACAGGTTTGGGACGGCGGCGGACCGTGCCGGACAGTCCCGGAAAGCGGCCCGGAACCCTCGGGGCGGGCTTCATCAGGAGCTCACCGGGACCTCACAGCGGCTTGCGACCGCCCGAGCACCCGCGGCACGGCGCTCCCGTACAGCGGCCGCCGGCGTCCCGGCGCACCGCTGTCTCCCGTACGGCGAAGGGCGCTCCGGGAGCCGGTCCCGGAGCGCCCTGGCGCGCCTGTGGCAGCCGGCGGCGAGCGCCGCCCGTCAGCCGTTCTTGATGCGGTTGGTCAGCTCGGTGACCTGGTTGTAGATGGAGCGCCGCTCGGCCATCAGCGCGCGGATCTTGCGGTCGGCGTGCATCACGGTCGTGTGGTCGCGCCCGCCGAACTGGGCGCCGATCTTTGGCAGCGAGAGGTCGGTCAGCTCCCGGCACAGGTACATCGCGATCTGGCGGGCCGTCACCAGCACCCGGCTGCGCGAGGATCCGCACAGGTCGTCGATGGTCAGCCCGAAGTAGTCGGCGGTCGACGCCATGATCGCCGTCGCGGTGATCTCCGGCGCGGCGTCCTCGCCGCCGGGGATCAGGTCCTTCAGCACGATCTCGGTGAGCCCCAGGTCCACCGGCTGCCGGTTCAGCGACGCGAACGCGGTGACCCGGATCAGCGCGCCCTCCAGCTCGCGGATGTTGCGCGAGATCCGGGACGCGATGAACTCCAGCACCTCCGGCGGCGCGTTCAGCTGCTCCTGCACAGCCTTCTTGCGCAGGATCGCGATCCGGGTCTCCAGCTCCGGCGGCTGGACGTCGGTGATCAGACCCCACTCGAAGCGGTTGCGCAGCCGGTCCTCAAGGGTGACCAGCTGCTTGGGCGGCCGGTCGCTGGAGAGCACGATCTGCTTGTTCGCGTTGTGCAGCGTGTTGAAGGTGTGGAAGAACTCCTCCTGCGTCGACTCCTTGCTCGCCAGGAACTGGATGTCGTCGACGAGCAGGATGTCCATGTCCCGGTAGCGCTTGCGGAACGCGTCCGCCTTGCCGTCGCGGATGGAGTTGATGAACTCGTTGGTGAACTCCTCCGAGCTCACGTACCGCACCCGGGTGCCGGGATACAGACTCCGCGCGTAGTGCCCGATGGCGTGCAGCAGGTGGGTCTTGCCCAGCCCCGACTCCCCGTAGATGAACAGCGGGTTGTACGCCTTGGCCGGCGCCTCGGCGACCGCGACCGCCGCGGCGTGCGCGAAGCGGTTGGAGGCACCGATGACGAAGGTGTCGAAGAGGTACTTGGGGTTCAGCCGCGCGGTCGGCTCCCCGGGACCGGTCGCCGGCGCGGGCTGCGCGGCGAGCGGACCGGGCGCGCCACTGGGCGCGGGCAGTGTGCCGCCGGGGCCGCCCGGCCGGCCGTTGGGGCCGTGCGGCGGGATTTCGGAGTGATCGCGGCGCTGCTGGTCATAAGGGGAGCGCGGGCCCTCGCCGTGCCGCGGCGGCCCGCTGCGGTCGGGCGCCTGCGCGCGGTAGTCGTTCGGCTGCTGATGCTGTGGGTGCTGTGGGTGCTGGAGGTGCGGCGGCTGCGGGGAGGCGTACGGCTCGCGCCACTGCTCCGCGGACGGGTCGCGGTCGGGGTAGCCGCTGAGGTGCTGCTGCTGCCAGCCGTACTCCTCGCGCGGGCCGACCGCGTCGACGGCGGAGTGCTGGGGCCAGGTCCCGGGCTCGTGCCGGGGCTGCGGGTAATCGGGATACGCGGGACGCACCGAGGGCAGGTCGTCGCCTTGGCGCCCGTAGCCGTGCCGGGTCTCGTGCCGCCCGTCGTAGCCGTCGTACGCGTCGTGCTGGTGCTGCTGCGTCTGCGGGTGCTGTGGCTGCTGCGGCGCGGGCTGCTGGGCCGGGGGCTCCTCGGAGGAGTCGTCGACGGTGATCGCGATCCGGATCGGCCGGCCGCACTCATGGCTGAGCGCCTCCCCGATCAGCGGCGCCAGCCGGCCTTCGAGGACGCCCTTGGCGAATTCGTTGGGCACGGCGAGCAGTGCGGTGTCGGCGACCAGCGCCAGCGGCTGGGTGCGCTTGAGCCAGTCCTGGTCCTTCGGCTTGAGGCCGTCGGCCTCGGCCCGGAGGAGATGATCGAGTACGCGTGGCCACAC